>NZ_JAOWHB010000006.1:0-903 GCF_030332845.1 Citrobacter sp. Cpo061 | reverse complement strand
AAGGTACCGGATTTACCTGGAACCTCCGCCTACATGCTTAAACCGGGACAACCGTCGCCCGGCTAACATAGCCTTCTCCGTCCCCCCTTCGCAGTAACACCAAGTACAGGAATATTAACCTGTTTCCCATCGACTACGCCTTTCGGCCTCGCCTTAGGGGTCGACTCACCCTGCCCCGATTAACGTTGGACAGGAACCCTTGGTCTTCCGGCGTGCGGGTTTTTCACCCGCATTATCGTTACTTATGTCAGCATTCGCACTTCTGATACCTCCAGCATGCCTCACGACACACCTTCAACGGCTTACAGAACGCTCCCCTACCCAACAACACATAGTGTCGCTGCCGCAGCTTCGGTGCATGGTTTAGCCCCGTTACATCTTCCGCGCAGGCCGACTCGACCAGTGAGCTATTACGCTTTCTTTAAATGATGGCTGCTTCTAAGCCAACATCCTGGCTGTCTGTGCCTTCCCACATCGTTTCCCACTTAACCATGACTTTGGGACCTTAGCTGGCGGTCTGGGTTGTTTCCCTCTTCACGACGGACGTTAGCACCCGCCGTGTGTCTCCCGTGATAACATTCTTCGGTATTCGCAGTTTGCATCGGGTTGGTAAGTCGGGATGACCCCCTAGCCGAAACAGTGCTCTACCCCCGAAGATGAATTCACGAGGCGCTACCTAAATAGCTTTCGGGGAGAACCAGCTATCTCCCGGTTTGATTGGCCTTTCACCCCCAGCCACAAGTCATCCGCTAATTTTTCAACATTAGTCGGTTCGGTCCTCCAGTTAGTGTTACCCAACCTTCAACCTGCCCATGGCTAGATCACCGGGTTTCGGGTCTATACCCTGCAACTTAACGCCCAGTTAAGACTCGGTTTCCCTTCGGCTCCCCTATTCGGTTAACC
>NZ_JAOWHB010000005.1:0-114013 GCF_030332845.1 Citrobacter sp. Cpo061 | reverse complement strand
CCTTATCCGGCCTACAGGGGCCGGGCTGAACGTATTTTGTAGGCCTGATAAGCGCAGCGCATCAGGCACATCACAACACCACGGTTACCATCTTATCCATTGCGTAACAAAATCAGCAATTTGCTGTATGTCGTTAATATCTAACAATGGAACATCCACCGCCAGCGGAACATCACTGGCAACCGCGATAACATATTCGTCTATCGCCAATTCTTCAGGACTATGCCCGCAACCGTCGCGAAAAAGCACGATCTTAGCGACAGGTTCATGCTTAAACCCTTCAACCAGCACCAGGTCCAACGTTGCTGCATCCATCCGGCTTACCAGATACGCTAAATCCAGTTCGGGCTCTTCCGGTGTTTCTACCATTAATGCCCAACGTTGCTGGCTGGCGACCAGCGTTTGTGCTGCACCGGCTTTGCGCAGTTCATAGCTATCTTTACCGGGCTTGTCGACATCCATATTGTGATGAGTATGTTTAATCAATCCGGGACGTATACCTCTGGCACGTAGCTCCGGGATCAACTTTTTGAGCAGCGTGGTTTTTCCCGTGCCGCTCCATGCCGCAATGGCGAGAAATGGGATCATGATTTATCCTGCCATTTTGCGAGCTCTTCGGGGGTGTTCACGTTTACGAACGCATCTTTATGATCGCTGAAATCGACAGCATGGCCGCCAGCCAGACGCATAAAGACCATGACACGTCGTTCACCGGACTGAAGATAATCCTGCAGCAAAGGCTGCATCGAGCGGTGCATCAACGCAATGGTTGGGTGATCTCTTTCCCCATCATGCACCCAGACAACGGGAGCAGCTTTGCGCTGCTCTTTTAAACGAGCGACCAGATTGTGAGGAATATAGGGCATATCGCACGGGCAAAACAGAAACCACTCCCCCGTTTGCTGCAGGAATACCGATAGCATCCCGGCCAGTGGGCCAGGGAAATCGGCCAAGGAATCGGGAATAACTTTCAGGCCGCTTTGCTGGTATATATCCCGGTGGCGATTGGCATTAACCACCACGGTTTCGACCTGCAAAGCGAGAATGTCGGCCACATGCCGCCAAAGAGGTTTACCGTCCAGTTCAAGCAGACCTTTATCGGTCCCACCCATCCGTCTGGCCTTACCGCCAGCCAGCACAACCCCTGTTATTGCACTATCCAGAATCACTGATATCGCCTCTTTTAATGTGGGATTGACCCTGCTAACGTATCTGTATTGAGCCTAAGGAGCACAACCATGAAATGTAAACGTCTGAATGAAGTTATTGAACTCCTCCAGCCTGCCTGGCAGAAGGAACCCGATCTTAACCTGATGCAATTTTTGCAGAAACTGGCGCAAGAGTCAGGTTTTGACGGCGAACTGGCGGATTTAACTGATGACATTCTGATCTATCACCTGAAAATGCGAGACTCAGCGAAGGATGCTGTCATCCCTGGTATTCAGAAAGATTATGAAGAAGATTTTAAAACCGCACTACTCCGCGCTCGTGGCGTAATTAAAGAGTAAAAGCTTGTAATCGCCGCCACCGAAAGCGCTGCGAAATGATATCCTGAATCATTCGTAGTATTTTCCGGATGATGGGATGAACGACAACGCTTTTAATTTCCAGACGCTACACCCGGATACCATCATGGATGCACTGTTTGAGCAGGGGATCCGGGTGGATTCCGGGCTTACCCCGCTTAACAGCTATGAAAACCGTGTCTATCAATTCCAGGACGAAGACCGTCGACGCTTTGTCGTTAAGTTTTATCGCCCTGAACGCTGGTCTGTCGATCAGATCCAGGAAGAGCACCAGTTTGCTCTGGAACTGGTAAGCGATGAAGTCCCGGTAGCTGCACCGTTGGTACTGAACGGCCAAACGCTGTTAAGCCATCAGGGTTTCCATTATGCGATCTTCCCCAGCGTCGGTGGACGACAGTTTGAAGCTGACAACATCGATCAGATGGAGGCGGTGGGGCGCTATCTCGGGCGTATGCACCAGACCGGATGCAAGCGTACTTTTACCTTCCGACCGACGATTGGCCTTGAAGAATACCTGACTGAGCCGCGTAAAGTTTTTGAACACGCACAGCTTATCCCATCAGGGCAAAAAGCGGCTTTCCTGAAGGCAACGGATGCGCTTATCGCGGTGGTTACTGAACGCTGGCATACGCGTTTTACTGCGTTACGCCTGCACGGTGATTGTCATGCCGGTAATATTCTGTGGCGCGATGGCCCGATGTTTGTCGATTTAGATGATGCCCGCAATGGTCCGGCTATTCAGGATTTATGGATGCTTCTCAATGGTGATAAAGCTGAACAACGCATGCAGCTAGAAACCATTATCGAGGCTTATGAAGAGTTTAGTGAGTTCGACATCTCTGAAATCGGACTGATAGAACCTTTACGCGCTATGCGTTTAGTTTATTATCTTGCCTGGCTGATTCGACGTTGGGCTGACCCTGCGTTCCCAAAAAACTTCCCGTGGTTAACCGGGGAAGATTACTGGCATCGTCAGACCGCGACCTTTATTGAGCAGGCAAAAATTCTGCAAGAGCCCCCCTTACAATTAACGCCAATGTATTAATCGGAGAAACTTGAACATGAAAAAAATATGGCTGGCGCTGGCTGGTATGGTCTTAGCTTTTAGCGCATCTGCAGCGCAGTTCCAGGATGGTAAACAATACATCACCCTGGAGAAGCCTGTTGCGGGTGAACCGCAAGTGTTGGAGTTCTTCTCCTTCTACTGCCCGCACTGCTATCAGTTTGAAGAAGTGCTTCATGTATCTGATAACGTGAAGAAAAAACTGCCGGAAGGCACCAAGATGACCAAATACCACGTCGAGTTTCTCGGGCCGTTGGGCAAAGATCTGACGCAGGCATGGGCGGTTGCTATGGCGCTGGGTGTTGAAGATCAGGTTACTGTTCCGCTGTTTGAAGGCGTTCAGAAAACGCAGACCGTTCAGTCGGTTGCTGACATCCGTAAAGTGTTTGTCGATGCGGGTATTAAAGGCGAAGACTATGATGCGGCATGGAACAGCTTCGTAGTGAAATCTCTCGTGGCACAGCAGGAAAAAGCAGCGGCTGATTTACAGCTGCAGGGCGTTCCGGCGATGTTCGTGAATGGCAAATATCAGGTCAACCCGCAGGGCATGGATACCAGCAGCATGGATATCTTTGTACAACAGTATGCGGATACCGTGAAATACCTGGTCGGTCAGAAGTAAAAGTAAAAGCCGGTCACTGACCGGCTTTTTTATTTGCGGCTTTAATCGCGTCGAGCTGCGCGTCTTTCTCACTCCACAGCGTATTCAACCACAGCTGAAAGCGGCGCTTGAATGCCTTATCGTTCACGTAATCACCGTGTAACTCTTCATGGATTGGCTCCAGATTCACCCGCACGACAATCCTCGTTAGCTTACCGCTCAGCATGTCGTAGAAAGGCCGACTGCTGTTTTCCGGATAGCATAACGTGACGTTCAACATTTTATCGAACTGTGACCCCAGTACGTTTAATGCCATCGCAATACCTGCCGCCTTGGGTGGGAGCAGGTTTTGATAGGGTGAGCGGGTTTGCTCACGTTTATCTTTGGTAAAGCGCGAACCTTCGACAAAATTCACAATGGTTGTCGGGTGTACGCGAAACTTCTCGCAGGAACGACGGGTTGTTTCGACATCTTTACCACGGCGTTCCGGATGGCGAAGCAGATAGCCACGTGAATAGCGTTTCATAAACGGCATATCCAGCGCCCAGCAAGCCAGGCCAATAAAGGGCACCCAGGCCAGCTGTTGCTTGAGGAAATATTTATTCATCGGGATGTGCTTACGGAACAGAACGCAAAGCACAACGATATCGGCCCAGCTGTAATGATTACAAATGAGCAGATACCAGTTTTTCTTGCTAAGACCTTCCAGCCCTTCAACATCCCACTTCAGCCGTGGATTAAGGTGCAGCAGTAGCGCCAGACCTTCACACCAGCAGTACATCATGAAATTACAGAAGACAGAAACCTTGCGCCAGACGACAGGAATGGGCAAAAGGAGTTTCACAACCCCGGCAAGGATGATCGGCACAGAACAAAAAATCGTGACCAATATGGTCAATACGATACTCAGCAACAGCGTTATCGCAGCGAGTATTCTCGTCATAATTAAATTATTCAAAAGGTTAGCCATAGACAGTGCGCGAAAGAGGCGCAAGGGGCTGATTTTATCAGAAAACGAACCAAATGATGGATCTTCCCTGAATAGAAAAAAAGAGAATATCTATCCACATCAGGATATAAGCTGTAAAAATGGAATAAAATGTCGTGAGTTTATTTAACTAATTGAAATTATTGTATAAATACAATGGGGTATTAATTGCCTTGCTATATTTAAAGAGCTGAAAATTATTTATTCACAAAGTTATCCACAGCTGTCTTTGCGAGCAAAGCAGAAGATCTGCAAAAGTTTTTCGACAAATGCGGCGAAAAACTCATGTTTTCATCCTGTCTGTGGCATCCTTTACCCATAATCTGATAAACAGGCACGGACATTATGGTTCAGATCCCAGAAAACCCACTTATCCTTGTAGATGGCTCATCTTACCTGTATCGCGCATACCACGCGTTCCCACCGCTGACTAACAGCGCAGGAGAACCTACGGGCGCGATGTACGGTGTCCTCAACATGCTGCGTAGCTTGATTCTGCAATATCAACCAACCCATGCAGCGGTGGTATTCGACGCCAAGGGTAAAACCTTCCGTGATGAATTATTCGAACATTATAAGTCTCACCGCCCACCGATGCCGGACGATCTGCGTGCGCAGATTGAACCTCTGCATGCGATGGTAAAGGCGATGGGGCTGCCACTGTTGGCTGTTTCTGGCGTGGAGGCGGACGATGTTATCGGTACGCTGGCGCGGGAAGCAGAGAAGATCGGTCGCCCGGTGCTAATTAGCACCGGTGATAAAGATATGGCTCAGTTGGTGACGCCGAATATCACCCTTATCAACACCATGACCAATACGATCCTCGGCCCGGATGAAGTGGTAAATAAGTACGGCGTCCCGCCGGAACTGATCATCGATTTCCTGGCGCTAATGGGTGACTCCTCAGATAACATTCCTGGCGTTCCAGGCGTAGGCGAAAAAACCGCTCAGGCACTACTGCAGGGGCTGGGTGGGCTGGATACCCTCTATGCCGAATCAGACAAAATAGCGGGGCTGACCTTCCGTGGTGCGAAAACCATGGCAGGCAAACTTGAGCAGAACAAAGAGGTGGCGTACCTCTCTTATCAATTGGCTACCATCAAAACCGATGTTGAGCTGGAATTGACCTGTGAGCAGCTTGAAGTGCGTCAGCCCGCTGCAGAAGAACTGCTTGGCCTGTTTAAACAGTATGAATTTAAACGTTGGGTTACCGACGTTGAAGCGGGTAAATGGCTACAGGCGAAAGGGACGAAGCCGGCGGCAAAACTGCAAGAAACTATTGTCGTCGATGAAACGCCCGAGGAACCGGCCACGGTTCTTTCGTATGAAAACTATGTGACGATTCTGGACGAAGCGACGCTGGAAGAGTGGATCGCTAAGCTGAAAAAAGCACCTGTCTTTGCCTTCGATACTGAAACTGACAGCCTGGACAACATTTCCGCGAATCTGGTTGGCCTGTCTTTTGCCATTGAACCGGGTGTGGCGGCGTATGTTCCTGTTGCCCACGATTACCTGGATGCCCCTGACCAGATCGCGCGCGACCGTGCGCTGGAGCTGCTAAAGCCGCTGCTGGAAGATGAGAACGCGCACAAAGTCGGGCAAAACCTGAAGTACGATCGCGGCATCCTGGCGAACTATGGCATCGAGCTGCGCGGCATCACCTTTGACACCATGCTCGAATCCTACATTCTTAACAGCGTCGCTGGACGACACGATATGGACAGCCTGTCGGACCGCTGGCTGAAACATAAAACCATCACCTTTGAAGAGATCGCCGGAAAAGGCAAAAACCAGCTGACCTTTAACCAGATAGCACTGGAAGAGGCTGGCCGTTACGCTGCGGAAGACGCCGACGTTACGCTACAGCTGCATCTGAAAATGTGGCCAGAATTGCAGCAGCATAAAGGGCCGTTGAACGTCTTTGAAAATATCGATATGCCGCTGGTGCCGGTTTTGTCTCGCGTTGAGCGCAACGGTGTGAAAATCGATCCGGCTGTTCTGCACAAGCATTCAGAAGAGCTGACGCTGCGTTTGAATGAGCTGGAGCAAAAAGCGCACGAGATCGCCGGAGAAGCGTTTAACCTCTCTTCCACTAAGCAACTGCAAACTATCCTGTTTGAAAAGCAGGGTATTAAGCCGTTGAAGAAAACCCCTGGCGGCGCGCCATCAACGTCGGAAGAGGTACTGGAAGAGCTCGCGCTGGATTACCCATTGCCGAAAGTGATCCTGGAATATCGTGGTTTAGCAAAACTGAAGTCGACCTATACGGATAAGCTTCCGTTGATGATTAACAAGAAAACCGGGCGCGTGCACACCTCATACCATCAGGCGGTTACTGCCACCGGGCGCTTGTCTTCAACGGATCCAAACCTGCAAAACATCCCGGTACGTAATGATGAAGGTCGTCGTATTCGTCAGGCGTTCATTGCGCCAGAAGACTACGTGATTGTCTCTGCGGACTACTCACAGATTGAACTGCGTATCATGGCGCACCTTTCACGTGATAAAGGTCTGCTTACCGCGTTTGCCGAAGGGAAAGACATTCACCGCGCAACGGCGGCAGAAGTCTTTGGTTTACCGCTTGATTCTGTGACCAGCGAGCAACGCCGCAGCGCTAAAGCCATTAACTTCGGTTTGATCTACGGGATGAGCGCCTTTGGTTTGGCGCGCCAGTTGAATATTCCGCGCAAAGAAGCACAGAAGTACATGGATCTCTACTTTGAACGCTACCCTGGTGTGTTGGAATACATGGAACGCACCCGCGCGCAGGCGAAAGAGCAAGGCTATGTAGAAACGCTGGAAGGTCGCCGTCTCTATTTACCGGATATTAAATCCAGTAATGGTGCTCGTCGCGCTGGTGCTGAACGTGCGGCCATTAACGCCCCGATGCAGGGAACTGCTGCAGACATTATCAAACGAGCCATGATTGCCGTGGATGGATGGCTGCAAACCGAGCAACCGCGCGTGCGCATGATCATGCAGGTACACGATGAACTGGTGTTTGAAGTGCACAAAGATGATCTGGAAAGCGTCTCCAAAAAGATCCACCAACTGATGGAAAACGAGACTCAGATTGACGTGCCGTTGCTGGTGGAAGTCGGGAGTGGTGAAAACTGGGATCAGGCGCACTAAGGGTTTACTTAATAACGCTCCTTTTTCGTAACTAAGCAACATAAGAGAGAGCTTTTTGTGATGTCCATTAGAATTCCCTATGTAAGGAATGAAAAAAAATTACAAAAAGTGCTTTCTGAGCTGCTCAAAAAAGAGTAAAGTTATTCTCGTAGGGTACAGAGGTAAGATGTTCTATCTTTCAGACCTTTTACTTCACGTAATCGGATTTGGCTGAATATTTTAGCCGCCCCAGTCAGTAATGACTGGGGCGTTTTTTATTGTGCGAAAGAAAAGTTTTGCACATGCTGTAGGCCGGATAAGACGCGCAGCGGCGTCATCCGGCATATCGGTGGGTTATTCCCCTTCCTGCACCTCTTCAACCGGTGCCAGTTCACTAAACCAGCTATCCAGTTTTTGCCGCAGTTTGTCCACACCCAGTTTTTTCAGCGATGAAAATGCTTCTACCTGCACATCACCGTTAAATGCCAGTACGGCTTCACGTACCATATTCAGCTGCGCTTTGCGTGCACCGCTGGCCAGCTTATCTGCTTTAGTCAGCAGTACCAGAACCTGAACGTTGCTCTCAACTGCCCACAGGATCATCTGTTGATCGAGATCTTTTAACGGGTGACGAATATCCATCAGTACCACCAGACCTTGCAGGCTCTGACGCTTTTCCAGATATTCAGCCAGCGCGCGCTGCCATTTACGCTTCATTTCTTCTGGAACTTCGGCATAACCGTATCCTGGCAAATCGACCAAGCGTTTGCCGTCAACGACTTCAAACAGGTTGATGAGCTGAGTACGACCCGGCGTTTTAGATGTACGCGCCAGACCTTTTTGATTCGTCAGGGTATTTAGCGCACTGGATTTGCCTGCGTTGGAACGGCCAGCAAAAGCCACTTCGATACCGGTATCGGAAGGTAAGTGGCGAATATCAGGCGCACTCATCACAAAGTGCGTCTGTTGATAATTCAAGTTAGTCAAAGCAGTCCTCTCCATCAATCAGGGCTTTGCAGCGATTATACCTGAACCCCAGCAAAAGGCTGGTTTTTCGACGAGTGGGCTGTGTAAGTAAAAACCTCGCGCTTTGTGAGACATTGCCGACAGTTTCTATACGAGATGACAGAGTAAAAAATGACAGAACTAAAATAAATCATATGGTTACATTTGGGCGCTATTCTTAAAATCAGAAATTGTTACCCAGGTTACTTGTACGTTTAAACCAAAACGGTAAAGTAGCGTCCATAGCGAGGAAGCTGACAGGATAGACGACTCAGGATGAGGGTCAGGAGCGCCAGGAGGCGAAGACACAGGATTGTCAGGAAGACAAACGTCCGGAGACGTTAGTAAAAGGAAATGGAAACAACACGGAATGTTAGAGGCTAAGGGAAAAACAGGGTGTGTTGATAGCCAACAGGGATTGTAGAGCCCGTAAGGGTTGAGAGTCAGGAAAAAAGGCGACAGATTACTCTGTCGCCTTTTTTCTTTATTTCTGCTAGATTCCGGCGCAATTATATACTGAATAAAAACAGCCAAAGACGAATCATGATGAAACCAACTTCTACACCACGCGGTAAAGGTCCTGCAAAAGCGCGTCGTAAAACACGCGAAGAAATTAACCAGGAAGCTCGCGACCGTAAGCGCCAGAAAAAACACCGTGGTCATGCGGCAGGTAGCCGTGCGTCCGGTAGTGAAGGCGCATCTGGTGGCGGAAACCAAAATAAGCAAAAAGATCCTCGTATTGGCAGCAAAACCCCCATTCCATTGGGCGTGACCGAAAAAGTCACCAAACAGCACAAACCGAAGAGTGAGAAACCTATGCTTTCACCACAGGCTGAGTTGGATTTACTGGAAACGGATGAGCGCCTGGATGCGCTGCTGGAGCGTCTTGAAGCAGGAGAAACCCTGAGCGCGGAAGATCAGTCCTGGGTTGATGCCAAGCTGGATCGCATCGATGAGCTGATGCAAAAGCTGGGTCTTTCCTACGATGACGAGGAAGAAGAGGAAGAAGAAGAAAAGCAGGAAGACATGATGCGCCTGCTGAAAGGCGGCAACTAACGGTTTTACACCGTGGGTCTTCCCGTCCTGCTTATAACCCTTCCGGTTATATGTTATCTGGTGTGGTTATTCGTTAAACTACAGCGGTTGTCGCGGCGACAGAAGTGGCTGCGCAACCGACTTATCACCCGTACTGGGGTTAAGTCGGTACGCCGTACCCGCCAGAGACGCCATCGGAAGGAGTGAGCATGTCAGAGCAGTTAATAGACTGGGACCTGGCCCTGATCCAGAAATATAACTATTCCGGGCCACGATATACCTCGTACCCGACCGCGCTGGAGTTTTCTGAAGACTACGGCACTGAGGCATTTCTAAAGGCCGTGGCGCGTTATCCTGAGCGTCCTCTCTCGCTGTACGTTCACATCCCGTTCTGCCACAAGCTGTGCTACTTCTGCGGCTGTAACAAGGTCGTGACTCGCCAGCAGCACAAAGCCGATCAATACCTCGATGTCTTAGAACAAGAAATTATTCATCGCGCACCGCTGTTCTCCGGACGCCATGTCAGTCAGCTGCACTGGGGCGGCGGCACGCCTACGTACCTGAATAAAGCGCAAATCAGTCGTTTGATGTCGCTGCTGCGTAGCAACTTTAACTTTAACGACGACGCCGAAATTTCGATCGAAGTGGATCCGCGTGAAATTGAGCTGGATGTGCTTGATCATTTACGCGCTGAAGGTTTTAACCGCCTGAGCATGGGGGTGCAGGACTTCAATAAAGAAGTTCAGCGCCTGGTGAACCGTGAGCAGGATGAGGAATTCATCTTTGCACTGCTGAATCATGCGCGTGAGATTGGCTTTACCTCGACGAATATCGATCTGATTTATGGTTTGCCAAAACAGACGCCGGAAAGTTTCGCCTTCACCCTGAAACGCGTTGCTGAGCTGAATCCAGACCGACTGAGCGTCTTTAACTACGCGCACCTGCCAACGCTGTTTGCCGCTCAGCGTAAGATTAAAGATGCCGACCTGCCCAGCGCGCAGCAGAAGCTGGATATCCTGCAGGAAACCATCTCGTCACTGACCGAAACCGGTTATCAGTTCATTGGCATGGATCACTTTGCCCGTCCGGATGACGAACTGGCCATTGCTCAACGCAAGGGTGTGCTGCATCGTAATTTCCAGGGTTATACCACCCAGGGTGATACCGATCTGCTGGGAATGGGCGTGTCAGCCATCAGTATGATTGGTGACAACTACGCGCAGAACCAGAAAGAGCTGAAGCGCTATTATCAGCAGGTAGACGAGCAGGGGGACGCGCTGTGGCGCGGAATTGCACTGACCCGTGACGACTGCATTCGTCGAGATGTTATTAAGCTCCTGATCTGCAACTTCCGCCTCGACTATGCCACTGTGGAACAGCAATGGGATCTGAACTTCGCTGACTATTTTGCCGAAGACCTGAAACTGCTGGCACCGCTGGCGAAGGATGGGCTGGTGGATGTCGATGAGAAGGGGATTCAGGTCACGCCGAAGGGCCGTCTGCTGATCCGTAATATTTGCATGTGCTTCGATGCGTATCTGCGCCAGAAAGCACGGATGCAGCAATTCTCGCGGGTGATTTAACGCTTTTCCGGGTGGCGCTTCGCTTATCGTGCCTACGAAAATCTCAATACGTAGGTCGGGTAAGCGAAGCGCCACCCGGCGAACCCGCTAGCTGAACAGTCCAACCAGCGCTGCGCACAATACTGCGGCGACCGCAGTTTGTGGCGTATGGCTTTCGACTGCACCGCTCGACAGCAGATTAATGATTGATTCCAGCATGATGACTTCCCCCCGTTAGTCGGGCACGATCATACTTAACTCATCGGAACAGTAAAGCGCAAAATAGCAGCTATTTGCGCTCAATTATTAATCTTTACACAGTGACGATATGTCACTCCATTCCGAGTTCTTTTAGCTTACGCGTCAAGGTATTACGACCCCAACCGAGCAAGCGTGCCGCTTCCTGTTTATGCCCCTGGGTATGACGTAGCGCGGTAGTCAATAGCGTACGCTCCATCTCTGGTTGGGCCTCAGAAAGCAAGTTTTGATGACCGGAGCGTAATGCCCGATCCGCCCACTGTGCCAATAGCGTTGCCCAACTATCCGGCTGCATATGGGACGGTGCTTCTGGCACAGAGGTTTCAAACAGCTCGGTTGGTAAGTCCTGAATCAGGACTTCCTGCCCGGCGGCCATGACGGTTAACCAGCGGCAGGTATTCTCAAGCTGACGCACGTTACCTGGCCAGGCCAGACGGGTGAGCGCAGCCTCGGTTTCCGGGTGTAATTGTTTGGCTTCCACCCCCAGTTCGCGGGCGGCCTCCTGCAGGAAATGACGCGCCAGGCGGGGGATATCTTCCCGACGTTCGCGCAGTGGCGGCAGATGTACCCGAATGACGTTCAGGCGATGGAATAAGTCCTCACGGAATTTGCCTTCCTGCACGCGCAGTTCAAGATTCTGGTGCGTGGCGGCGATAATGCGTACATCTACCTTTACGGGCGCGTAACCGCCAACGCGGTAAAACTGTCCGTCGGCTAATACGCGCAATAAACGCGTTTGCACATCCAGCGGCATATCGCCAATTTCATCGAGGAACAGCGTACCGCCGTCTGCCTGTTCAAAGCGCCCCTGACGAATGGTATTCGCCCCGGTAAACGCGCCTTTCTCGTGGCCAAACAGCTCAGATTCGATCAAATCTTTCGGGATTGCCGCCATGTTCAGCGCGATAAACGGCGCTTTGACGCGCGGGCTATGACGGTGCAACGCATGGGCAACCAGCTCTTTACCGGTTCCTGACTCCCCATTAATCAATACGCTGATTGAAGACCGGGACAGGCGACCAATAATGCGAAAGACGTCCTGCATTGCTGGCGCTTCGCCGATGATGTCGGTTGTGGGGCCATTGATCTGAACATTGCGCGGCTGCTGCTGTTCCTGATAATGACTGATGGCGCGCTCGACCAGCGCCACCGCTTCATCAATATCAAAAGGTTTGGGCAGATAATCAAACGCCCCTTGCTGATAGGCGCTGACGGCGGCATCCAGATCGGAGTGCGCGGTCATTATGATGACCGGAAGCATCGGATGCCGCTGTTTAATCTGTTTTAACAGCGTCAGGCCGTCCATACCCGGCATGCGGATATCCGACAACAGCACGTCCGGCGTTTTGCTGGCCAGCGCGTCCAGTACCTCTTTACCACTTTCAAATGTGGTACAGCTTAGCCCTGCCCCTGCGAGCGCACGTTCAAGCACCCAACGGATGGAACTATCGTCATCAACGACCCAGACTATTCCTCGTTGCATAAACGTCACCTTATTTCCTGATAGGCAGGTAAACCGAGAACTCGGTATGACCCGGCCAACTGGTAAATTCAATTTTGCCGGAATGTTGATCAATCAAATTACGGGCGATAGATAATCCAAGGCCGGTACCGCCTTCGCGACCGCTAACCATTGGGTAGAACAGCGTATCCTGCAAATGCGAGGGGATACCTGGACCGTTATCCTCTACATCAATTCGTGCCGCCAGACGGTAACGCATGCCGTGTAGCGTGAGCTGAAACGCGGTGCGGGTGCGCAGAATGATCTCGCCGCCTTCCGGTCCCAGCGCCTGCAAAGCATTGCGTACGATGTTCAGCAAAACCTGCTCGATCTGGTCCGGGTCGTGCAGTAATTCGGGCAGACTTGGGTCGTAATCCCGGATTAGCGTGACGTTTTCCGGCAGCTCCATCGAGACCAGCGCCACCACGCGTTCCGCCACTTTGTGAATACTTTCCGTGATGTGCATGCCGGGCTGTTGTGGCCCCAGCAGACGGTCGACCAGATTACGCAGGCGGTCCGCCTGTTCAATAATGACTTTGGTATATTCGGTCAGCGCCGGGTCCGGAAGCGCTTTACTGAGAAGTTGCGCCGCACCGCGTAATCCGCCCAGCGGGTTTTTAATTTCATGTGCCAGACCACGCACCAGATCGCGGGCAGCAATCTGCTGGGCGTGCTGGAGCTGTTCCTGACTCAGACGGCGCTGGTTATCCATAGGGGCCATCTCCAGCAAGATAAGGCCATCAGGCAGCCTCTGAGCGGTCACAGAGAGGATATGTGAGTGGCTGTCTATCACCAGCGTCACTTCGTTATCCGTAAAGCCCTGGCCTGCTTCCAGGCTCTCTCGCATCAGTCCGATGTTTAAGGAGAAATAACTCAACAGATCGGGAAGCGGTGTACCAAACAGTTTGCGGGAGCTTTGGGCGAGCAACTGCTGTGCCGCCGGGTTGGCGTAATGTACAGCCAGCTCATCGTCGACGAGTAAGATGCTGTTGATTAAAGAATTTAGGATCTGCCCAGCATCGGGCAGCGTGCCGGTTGCCATTCAGCAGTCTCCTGAAAAGTGTTGCACCAATTTAGTGCATTATAGCTTTTTACATCAAAAAAGCGCGAAAAAGCAGGTTGTTAGTGGAGAAAAAAGCCCATCCGGGGATGGGCTACAGATGACTGGCAAACATAGATGCCGGATGACGGCTTTGCCTTATCCGGCCTACAAGGTAATGTTACCCTCCAGGCCTGATAAGTTTGCGCCATCAGGCGTCCTATCATTCACCATCGATCTCAAGCCTGCCTGAGCACGCTAAAAGTTCCACGGCAACTCAAACGATTAAACGCTGTAGTACAGCTCAAACTCTACCGGGTGCGGAGTCATACGCACGCGGTCATCTTCTTCGCGACGCAGCGCAATGTACGCATCGATCGCTTCATTGGTGAACACGCCGCCTGCGGTCAGGAACTCGCGGTCCAGATCCAGTTCTTTCAGTGCTTCTTCCAGAGAACCAGCAACCTGTGGGATCTCTTTCGCTTCTTCCGGCGGCAGGTCGTACAGGTTTTTGTCCATTGCTTCGCCCGGGTGGATCTTGTTCTTAATACCGTCAAGACCAGCCATCAGCAGCGCTGCGAAGCACAGGTATGGGTTAGCAGCCGGGTCCGGGAAACGCACTTCGATACGACGCGCTTTCGGAGAAGCAACTACCGGGATACGGATAGACGCAGAACGGTTACGGGCAGAGTAAGCCAGCATTACCGGTGCTTCGTAACCCGGGACCAGACGCTTGTAGGAGTTGGTGGTCGGGTTAGCCAGGGCGTTGATCGCTTTAGCGTGCTTGATTACGCCACCGATGTAGTACAGCGCCTGCTCAGACAGACCCGCATATTTGTCACCGGAGAACAGGTTTACGCCGTTCTTGGACAGGGACATGTGGCAGTGCATGCCGGAACCGTTATCGCCAAACATTGGTTTTGGCATAAAGGTCGCGGTTTTACCGAAACGGTGAGCGACGTTGTGAACGACATATTTGTAGATCTGAATTTCGTCCGCTTTTTTGGTCATGGTGTTAAAGCGGGTCGCGATTTCGTTCTGACCAGCAGTCGCCACTTCGTGGTGATGCGCTTCAACAACCAGGCCCATTTCTTCCATGATCAGACACATGGTAGAACGGATATCCTGAGAAGAATCTACCGGAGGAACCGGGAAGTAACCGCCTTTCACGCCTGGACGGTGACCTTTGTTACCACCTTCGTATTTGGTGGAAGAGTTCCATGCGCCTTCGATGTCATCGATAGCCACGTGGGAACCGGAAATAGTTGCGCCGAAACGGATGTCGTCAAACAGGAAGAATTCTGGCTCTGGTCCGAACAGAACGGTGTCTGCGATGCCGGTAGAACGCAGATACTCTTCAGCACGTTTAGCAATGGAGCGCGGGTCACGGTCGTAGCCCTGCAGCGTACCTGGTTCCAGGATATCGCAACGGATGATCAGGGTAGACTCTTCAAAGAACGGGTCGATGAGAGCAGTAGACGCATCTGGCATCAGAACCATGTCTGATTCGTTAATGCCTTTCCAGCCACCGATTGAGGAGCCGTCAAACATTTTGCCTTCTTCAAAGAATTCGGCATTTACCTGATGAGCAGGAATAGTGACGTGCTGTTCTTTACCTTTGGTATCAGTGAAGCGTAAATCAACAAACTTCACTTCGTGTTCGTTCAGCATCGTCAAAACGTGTTCAGCGGACATACTTACTCTCCCGGATTGGTCATTGTCGTCGTGGTAACGAAGTCTTCAATTCTGCAAAAATTGGCCGTGTCGCCATAAAAAATATAAAGCGAAATCTGTGCCAACTTTTAAATTGCCCCTAAAAGGCGTTATCATGCGCACCATCGTGCAAAGGGGCTGCACCATGAAGGTTGTATTGCACCATTATAGTGCTTTAATGTGAACATTAAGCACCATATTGGTGCAAAGCATGTCAGATTACCCCTTTTAACGCTCCGTGAATGTGATCACAAAGAAACTCTGCAATACTTGTTTGCGGAGGATGTTTGTGATCCTGTTTTGTACTGCGATTAATCCGTGTACAATAACGCGCTATTTCTAAAATGCCTGAGGCAAAGTTGTGATCGAAAATTTGCGTAACATCGCCATCATCGCGCACGTAGACCATGGTAAAACGACCCTGGTAGACAAGCTGCTCCAACAATCCGGTACGTTCGATGCACGTGCTGAAACCCAAGAGCGCGTGATGGACTCCAACGATTTGGAGAAAGAGCGTGGGATTACCATCCTCGCTAAAAACACCGCTATCAAATGGAATGACTACCGTATTAACATCGTTGATACCCCGGGGCACGCCGACTTCGGTGGTGAAGTTGAACGTGTAATGTCCATGGTCGACTCTGTGCTGCTGGTGGTGGATGCAATGGACGGTCCGATGCCGCAGACGCGCTTCGTGACCAAAAAAGCCTTTGCCCATGGCCTGAAGCCAATTGTTGTTATCAACAAAGTTGACCGTCCTGGCGCGCGTCCTGACTGGGTTGTTGATCAGGTATTTGACCTGTTCGTTAACCTCGACGCTACCGACGAGCAGCTGGACTTCCCGATCGTTTACGCTTCTGCGCTGAACGGTATCGCGGGTCTGGATCACGAAGACATGGCTGAAGACATGACTCCGCTGTATCAGACTATCGTTGATCGTGTACCGGCTCCGAGCGTAGATCTTGATGGCCCGCTGCAGATGCAAATCTCTCAGCTGGACTACAACAACTACGTTGGCGTAATCGGTATCGGCCGCATCAAACGCGGTAAAGTTAAACCGAACCAGCAGATCACTATCATTGATAGCGAAGGCAAAACCCGTAACGGTAAAGTCGGTAAAGTTCTGACCCATCTGGGTCTGGAACGTATCGAGAGTGATATTGCCGAAGCAGGCGATATCATCGCGATCACCGGTCTGGGCGAACTGAACATCTCCGACACCATCTGCGACCCGCAGAATGTTGAAGCGCTGCCAGCTCTGTCCGTTGATGAACCGACCGTTACCATGTTCTTCTGCGTAAACACCTCTCCGTTCTGCGGTAAAGAAGGTAAATATGTTACCTCTCGTCAGATCCTTGACCGCCTGAACAAAGAGCTGGTGCACAACGTTGCGCTGCGCGTTGAAGAAACCGAAGATGCGGATGCGTTCCGTGTATCCGGTCGTGGTGAGCTGCACCTGTCTGTTCTGATCGAAAACATGCGTCGTGAAGGTTTCGAAATGGCGGTTTCCCGTCCGAAAGTAATCTTCCGCGAAATCGATGGCCGTAAACAAGAGCCGTTCGAAAACGTAACGCTGGACGTTGAAGAGCAGCACCAGGGTTCTGTGATGCAGGCTCTGGGTGAGCGTAAAGGCGACCTGAAAAACATGAATCCAGATGGCAAAGGCCGCGTACGTCTTGACTACGTGATCCCTAGCCGTGGTCTGATCGGCTTCCGTTCAGAATTCATGACCATGACTTCCGGTACCGGTCTGCTGTACTCCACCTTCAGCCACTACGACGACGTTCGTGCGGGTGATGTGGGTCAGCGTCAGAACGGCGTACTGATCTCCAACGGCCAGGGTAAAGCAGTTGCGTTCGCACTGTTCAGCCTGCAGGACCGCGGTAAGCTGTTCCTGGGTCACGGTGCTGAAGTTTACGAAGGCCAGATCATCGGTATTCACAGCCGTTCTAACGACCTGACTGTAAACTGCCTGACCGGTAAGAAACTGACCAACATGCGTGCGTCTGGTACTGACGAAGCAACGGTTCTGGTTCCGCCGGTTAAGATGACTCTGGAGCAGGCTCTGGAATTCATCGATGACGACGAACTGGTAGAAGTAACACCAACCTCTATCCGTATCCGTAAGCGTCACCTGACTGAAAACGATCGTCGCCGTGCAATGCGTGGCGCGAAAGAAGAGTAATTAACACTCTTTTTCAGGTAAGCACAAAAAAGCCGCTGATTATCAGCGGCTTTTTTTATCTAAAAGATCAGGTCGTTTCCTGCTCTGCAATGACTAGCTCAATATTTTCTAAATCAAGCAATTGCTTGAATGAATTTGGTGGCTGGGAATCGGTAAAAAATGCCCGAATTTTACGCATATTACCGATGGATACAGCGGCTGAGGCGGTAAACTTAGTATGATCAGCAACTAACAGCGTATTACGTGCATGCTTAATCATCGTTTTGGCGACAAGCGCTTCGTTAACGTCAAATTCCAATAGTGTGCCGTCTTCCTCGATGGCACCAATACTGGTAATCAAATAGTCGGCTCTAAATCCTTCAATAAAGTTCACTGCTCCTGGGCCAACAATACCGCCATTATGAGCACGTAACGTTCCACCGGGCACCATAACCTCAAGATCTTGATTCTTATATAAGATCTGCGCAACACGAAGACTGTTAGTAATGATGCGAAGATCCCGACGGTTCAGCAAAGCTCGTGCGACGGCTTCCACCGTTGTACCAATGGTAATAAATACCGTACAGCGTTCAGGAAGATAATCAGCAACCGCTTCCGCTATCGCTTCTTTTTCCTGGGTGAGGGACAACTCTCGCTGTTCAAAGGCGGTATTCATGACGCTGGATACACGTCCGGCTCCACCATGATGTCTGGTGATCAAGCCCTGTTCGCTTAACTTACGAATATCCCGGCGCACGGTTTGCGTGGACACGTCCAGCAATTGTGCGAGCTCTTCGATATTCATATAGCCGCGTTCTGTAATGTAATGAACAAGTTGATCGTGTCGCGGATTACCGGTGACTTCAATGATGCTCATGAATACTCCTGGACTTCTTCCCCGTAATTGTTGGCTATTTTACGCATAAAGTGACAAAAATGATTCGGTTTGCGCACGATTAGGAATTCCGGCTCGTCCGCCCGCCTGAGTGCATTTCATCGCCGCCACCGCACTTGCGAAGCGAATCGCCTGGTCAGTCGGCATTTGCTCTGCAAGAGCTGCTGCCATTGCACCATGGAAAACATCGCCTGCACCGGTTGTATCCACAACATTGACAGAAAATGCAGTCTGTTGACACATATGACCATTTTCGATCCATAGTGACCCTTCGCCGCCAAGCGTAACGTACACTTTACCATTGGTTTGCTCAGCGGCCAGTTTAAGTGCCTGTTGTGCATCATCTTGCCCGGTCATTCTCTTCAGACCTGGAGTTGAAAAAACGGCATGATCGGCAAGCGCCACCAATGGGGTTATATCTTGTGGTGTCATATCGGCATCCAACAGCGTTGGAACTCCGGCGGCACGTGCCAGTTCGAAGGATTTCAACGTCCCTTCATGCCAACGTACATCGGCCAGAACGATGTCATAACGGGAAAAATCAATCGACTCCAGCCACCTTGCATCCGTATCGAGATCCGGGCTTGGATAGTTCACGATAATGCGTTCGCCATGCTGGTCGACCAAAATTGCGGACTGGGATGAACGGGAGTTCGGGTATTGCCGGCAGAACGCCGTATTGACCCCCCAGCTCTGAAGCTCGTTAAGCAAGGTATTCCCACAACTGTCATCGCCTACACGGCCTATAAAATCAACGTCAATACCAAGCCGGGCAATGGCGACAGCTGCTGTTGCCGCCGGGCCGCCACCTGTCTCCAGATATTGATTTGACTGATATTTTCCCCCGCCATCGGGCAGATTGTTCAGAGAATAAATACGGTCCTGAACGGTGATTCCAACACATGCAATTCTGGTCATATTTGGTTAGTCCTGTGTGATCTTGTCTTCTTTTGTTCATTTTAATGACATAAATGATCAAATTAGTGACGCGTGTCTTGTTTTTAGTCATAAATTACAAATATGCTCAAAAACAGACGAAAACGAGTTTTTAATTGTAATTATTTTGTCAACCTGAGACAGGAGAGCATTCATGACAACCGTTGCATTTTTGGGCTTGGGCCAGATGGGCAGCCCAATGGCTAATAATCTGTTGCAAAAGGGACATGCTTTGCGTGTGTTCGACGTAAACCAACAGGTAGTCAACGAATTAGTACAAAAAGGTGCGACTGCTGCTCAAACACCTGCTGAAGCCGCTAAAGGTGCCGAATTCATAATCACTATGCTGCCAAATGGCGACATCGTTCGGCAAGTTCTGCTGGGTAAAGATGGCGTCAGCGAAGGCCTGTCCCCCAATGCATTGGTTATTGACATGTCCACGATTCATCCATTGCAGACCGATGAGTTGATTCATGAGATGAAAGAGAAAGGCATCAGCATGATGGATGCTCCTGTGGGCAGGACGTCAGTTAACGCGATTGACGGCACGCTGCTGATTCTTGCTGGCGGAACGCCTGAACAGGTTGAACGTGCTCGCCCTGTGCTGATGTGTATGGGGAATGAGCTGGTGGAAGCTGGCGGTCCCGGTATGGGGATCCGCGTAAAGCTCATCAATAACTATATGAGTATTGCGCTGAACGCCTTGTCAGCGGAAGCCGCTGTTCTTTGCGAATCATTGGGTTTGAGCCTTGATGTGGCCATTAAGGTCATGAGCGGTACTGCCGCAGGCAAGGGGCACTTTACGACAACCTGGCCTGGCAAGGTACTTAAAGGAGACCTTTCTCCGGCATTCATGGTGGACCTCGCGTTGAAAGACCTGCGTATTGCCGTCGATGTCGCTAGTCAGACCGGTGCGCCGCTCAATATGGGCATTGCAGCAGAAACCTATTACACCCGTGCCAGCGAGAACGGTCGAGGCCGTCAGGACTGGAGTGCGCTGTTATCTCAGGTTCGTCAGCAGGCTGGCCGACCAGATTCACTCTAAATTTTAAACAGTTACAGGAGTTATTATGTCTTCCCACAATACCCCATACACGCTGAAAGATATTTCTCGCCCTGGCGGTGGATTTGCCATGCTGGCCGTTGATCAGCGTGAAGCAATGCGTCTGATGTTTGCAGCGTCTGGACATCCTAAACCTGTTGCCGACAGCGTATTGACTGATTTTAAAGTTGCAGCAACACAAATTCTGTCTCCCTACGCTTCAGCGGTTCTGGCAGATAAACAATTTTGTCTCGATCAGATTGTCTCTCAAGGTGCAGTCGCTGATTCATGTGGACTGATTGTGGCGGCTGACCATTTTGTTCCGGGTAATGGTATTCCGGTTGATAGTGTCGAAATTGACAGAGCAATTGATCCGCATAAAGCCCGCGAAATGGGTGCGAAAGCCATGAAGTTGTTAGTGCTGTGGCGTGAAGATGAACCCGCAGAAGAACGTTTGGCTATGGTGGCTGAGTTTGTTCAACGCTGTCGTAGCGCAGGGCTGGTCAGCATCATTGAGCCGGTCGTTCGTCCTCCTCGTCGTGGCTGGGAATTTGACCGGGAAAGCGCCATCGTTGCCGCAGCGGCTGAACTCGGCTGCACCGATGCTGACCTCTATAAAGCTGAAATGCCATTAGGCGGCAAAGGTGATGAACAGACCCTACTTGCTGCGTGTCAAAAGTTGCATGAACAAATGAAAATGCCGTGGGTCATTCTCTCTTCTGGTGTTGATGCGGACATTTTTGGCCGCGCGGTCCGTATCGCCATGAAGGGTGGAGCTTCCGGATTCCTGGCAGGGCGTGCCGTTTGGGCATCGGTTGTTGGTGCTCAAGATCCGCAAACAATGTTGCGTGATGTGTCGGTTCCACGCTTACAACGCCTGGCAGAAATCGTCGATGAAGGGATTTCTCAGCGTTAATCACCCATTTTAACGAATCTGGAGAAGAACCATGGATAAGATTACCCAAGTTCTATTTTCTGATATTGGGAAGGTGACCACCCAATATGTTGAGCTGCCGCACCAGGAACTTAAACCGCAAGAAGTCCGCATTGCTCCGGTGTTTTACGGAATATGTGGCTCTGATCTGCATGTACTGAAAGGAGGACACCCATTTGCAAGACCTCCGGTTGTGCCTGGACATGAAATTGCGGCACGCGTAACTGAAGTGGGCAGTGAAGTAACGAATGTTAAGCCGGGCGATCATGTCGTAGTCGACCCAATTATGGCCTGCATGGAGTGTCGTGCTTGTAAAGCGGGTCGCTTTAATCTGTGTGAGCCGCCACAGGTTGCTGGCTTCCGGGCGCCGGGTTTTGCCCGCTCGCAGCACATTGTACCTGCACGAAACTGCCATGTTGCACCTGCTTCGTTACCACTAAAAGCACTGGCTTTCGCTGAGCCCGCAGCCTGCGCGCGTCATTGCGTGAGCCGTATGCCGAAAGCGTCATTGGAAAGTGTATTAGTGATTGGTGCAGGGACAATTGGTTTATCCATCGTTCAAGCATTGCGCATCATGGGTGCGGGAAAGATCACCGTCATCGAGCCTGATGCCGCCAAGCGCGCGTTGTCGTTAAAGCTAGGTGCCACGGAAGTCTGGGCTCCGGGGGAATTGGATGCACAGGTCCGTTTTACGGGGGCAATTGATGTTGTTGCCGCCCAGGCCACGCTGAATGATGCATTTACCCATGTTTATGCTGGCGGAACGGTAGTGTGCATGGGGGTACCGAGTGGCCCACGTGAAATTCCTCTTCCGATGATGCAGCGCTTCGAACGCGATTTGTTGAATTCCGGCATGTACATCCCGGAAGACTTCGATGCCGTGATTGAATGGCTTGCGGATGGGCGGTTTGACACCAGCGAACTGGTGACCGATCTCTTCCCTGTCGAAGATGCGGATAAGGCGTTTGAACGTGCGCAGCAAAATGACTCTATAAAAGTCATGCTGCAATTTGCTGAGGTTTGATGCTGTAACCCTCTGTCTGGCGCTGCTTAAGGGTAGCGCCATCCTACAACAATGAAAAAGGATGCTGCGATGAGTCACATCACCAGTCCTACACCTTACTCGATCGGTCGTCCCCAGGACGTGATTGATATTGTTAATAAACATTCAGCAGTAAACACCAGTGTCGGCGTCATTTTTATCGCTCTTGGTGGCATTCTAATTGATGCCTATCAGGCGGCGATGGTGGGTTTTGGTAATAAATATATCGCATTGCAATTTGGTATTTCACCGGGGCTGGCGGCGACGGTTAACGCCTCTGTTTTAGTCGCCGCCCTGATTGGTGGATTACTGGCGAACCGTGTGATTAACCGCTTTGGTCAAAAGCGTGCATTTATCATCGGAATGGGCCTGTGCACAATAGGTGCCGCAGCTGTCGCGATAGCCCCGAACATCTGGTGGGTGCTGGTGTGTCGCGTAATCATGGGATTTGGCTTGGGTATTGATTTCCCGCTGGCAACAAATGCGGTGGCAGAACTACGCGGCTCAACATCTAAGAAAACCGGTTCGTCAGTTAATCTCTGGCAAATGGCCTGGTATGTATCAACTACGGTCGTCTATCTTGTGCTGCTTCCACTGTTGTTGTCGGGTATCGCGGAAGAGCAATTATGGCGCTATGGTATTTTCATTGGTGCTATTTTTGCCGTCATTATCATGATTCTGCGTTATTTCTTCATCGGTGAGTCTGCAATGTGGGCCGCACGAGTCGGACGTTATGATAAAGCCTGCGATATTCTGGCTAAACGCTATGGGGTTCATGCTCGCGTTGCTGCCAAACCAAAAAACGATGATTTTTCTGCTGAAAAAACAGAAAGTAAGTTTCATGGCGGCTATGGGATTTTATTTAACTCACGTTATCGCAAACGCACTATTCTCGGCTGCGTTGTGGCGACGATGCAAGCCTGGCAATATAACGCCGTGGGTGTTTATTTACCGCTGACTTTGGCGGGAATACTGAGCGGTGGATTAACCGGGGCTCTTAGCGGTTCTGCGGTAGTGAATGCCCTGTGTGGCATTACAGGTGGATTGATTGGTTCTCTTATCCTCCAGCGTTTGGGAACTCGCCTTCAGTCGATGTATGGTTTCGCCGTCGTAACGGTTGCATTACTGGCTTTAGGTGCATTAGCAACCACCAACCCATGGCTTTCTTTAGGTTTGTTGGGCGCAATCATTTTCTTCCATTCAGCGGGCCCGGGCGGCCTGGGAATGACCATTGCCACACTTTCTTATCCGCCATCTATTCGCCCGACAGGCGTAGGATTTGCTCGTGCAATTATGCGTACTGGGGCGATTGCCGGACTTATTTTCTGGCCTATGTTGTGGGGTGCATTAAAGACAGAAGCGTTCTATTGGCTGGCAATTGTTCCTTTTCTCGGCTTCCTGACATGCGTGTTGATTAAGTGGGAACCACTTGGTGCAAACGTTGACGCTGAAGACGCTGAGGTACTGGCTGAGTTGGATAAATAACAAGCAAGCGCGTCGCAACATGTCGACGCGCTTTTTCGTATAAATCCGCCGCTTTTTTAGTGATTTTATTGCGCAGATTTCTCGCCGACCCGGAGAGGAAAATTATGGCTGAAATAGGACATGTACCAGGGAAAGAGCTATCCGGCAAAGCCATGAGACGCGTTGTCATGGGCAGTTTCGCTGGCGCGTTGATGGAATGGTACGATTTTTTTATTTTCGGAACGGCGGCAGGGCTAGTCTTTGCTCCCCTGTTTTTCCCTGATAGCGATCCTTTTATTGGTTTAATCGCCGCATTCGCCACCTTTGGTGTGGGTTTTCTGTCACGTCCGCTTGGAGGCATTGTTTTTGGCCACTTTGGCGATAAAGTCGGTCGCAAAATAACGTTGATTTGGACGTTAGCGATAGTTGGTTCCTCAACGTTTTTAATCGGTTTCATTCCAACATACCAGGATATTGGTATCTGGGCCCCGATTATATTGATGGTTCTGCGCCTGGTTCAGGGGTTCGGTCTGGGTGGGGAATATGGCGGGGCTGCATTGATGACTATTGAATCTGCGCCTGAGGCGAAGCGCGGGTTTTTAGGTTCGCTCCCACAAACGGCAGCCTCAGTTGGGATAATGCTGGCGACAGGGGTGTTTGCATTATGCAATCACTTCCTGACTCAGGAAGAGTTTCTGGCCTGGGGATGGCGTATCCCTTTTTGGCTATCTGCCATCATGTTAATTGTTGGGATGTTCATACGGTTACATACTGAAGAAACACTGGATTTTAAAAAACAAAAAACGGCTGTCTCACAGGAACAATCAGCACCACCGTTGATTGAACTTTTCCGTAAGCATCCACGGAATATTCTGTTAGCGCTAGGGGCCAGGCTGGCGGAGAGCGTTTCGTCGAACATCATTAATGCCTTTGGTATTGTTTATATTTCCAGCCAGTTGGCATTATCAAGGGATATTCCACTCAACGGCATGCTAATCGCCTCAGCAATTGGCATTGTGTGTTGTCCATTAATTGGTTGGATCTCTGACCGCGTTGGGCAACGGAAGATGTATTTATTTGGCGCTGGTTTTTGCATCCTTTTTGCATTCCCATTCTTCCTGCTGCTGGATACGAAAAGCACACTTATCATCTGGTGCTGCATGATCCTTGGCTATAACCTGGGGCCAACGATGATGTTTGCAGTACAGCCCACCTTATTTACCCGTATGTTCGGAACACGAGTGCGCTATACGGGTCTTTCCTTTGCCTATCAGTTCTCAGCAATTCTGGGTGGGTTAAGCCCGCTCATTGCCTCCAGCTTGTTGGCGCTGGGAGGCGGGAAACCGTGGTATGTAGCACTGTTTCTGTTTGTTATCTCAATACTTTCATTCAGTTGCGTCTGGCTTATCGAGCCACATTCAGACAATAAAAATGACGCTAATAACATTTAACTTCTTACCGAAATATCAGAGAGCAATAACATGAACAATGAATTGAATACTGAGCATTATCAAGCATTACAACGTGCTTTTGATACCGCCTGGCCGGGACCGATCGGCCAACCTATTTTTCTGGAAAAAGGACATCTACGTCTGCAAATTTTTCCGCGCGATGGTGCCAGAATCACCTCGCTTCAGGCGTTTGGTTTTGAAGTGTTACGTCAATGGGAGCCACAGCGTAAAGCATTTCAGTATGGCTGCTTTCCTATGGTTCCTTGGGCAGGCCGCCTTGGCGATGCAACATTGACCGTGGGGGAGAAACAGTACGTATTACCTGCTAACAAACCGCCTCATGCTCTACATGGTATGGCCTGTTATTCATCATGGGAAATTGTCGAACATAAAGCGGATACCTTGAAACTGCGCATGCCACTGGGCGCTCCTTGGCCCTGGGAAGGAGAGGTCCTGCAGACGATGACTCTTGAAGACGATGCGTTAATTCTGCGACTTGAAATTCACACCATGTCTGAAACTTTTCCGGCATCTGCTGGATGGCACCCTTGGTTTGCAAAACAACTGGGCCAGCAGAATGAAGAAGATGAATTACTGGTATGTTTTAAGGCCGACTGGCAGGAAGAAGCCGGGAATAATGAGTTACCAACAGGTAATAAAATCCCGCCACAATCAGGCCCGTGGGATGACTGCTTTGGTTTTAATGATGGTCTCAATGTCAGATTACAGTGGCCAGGTAAGCTGAGTATGACGATGACATCGAGTGCGCAAAGCCTGGTCGTTTTTGACAAACAGCCCGACGCAACATGTGTCAATCCGCTTACTCAGGCGCCAAATGCGATAAATAGGACACCGCAGTTTGTCAGTGCAGGTCTTCCGTTGGTGATTGAGTCGCGCTGGCAATTTATACAGGAATTCTGATGGCTTAGCCAATAATCCCGACAGGGACTCATAGTCAAACTTCTCCTTTCCCGCTACAGTTATTCATCCACGGCGAATAAGGAGAAGGGCATGCTCTATATCTTTGATTTGGGTAATGTGATTGTCGATATCGACTTCAATCGCGTGTTAGGTACTTGGAGCGATCTGAGCCGTGTACCGCTGGCTTCGTTAAAGCAAAGTTTCACCATGGGAGAGGCTTTTCACCAGCACGAGCGAGGTGAAATAACGGATGAAGCCTTTGCCGAGGCGCTATGTCATGACATGGCGCTACCGCTAAGCTATGAGCAGTTCTCCCACGGCTGGCAGGCCGTTTTTGTTGCCTTGCGTCCTGAAGTCATCGACATCATGCAAAAGCTGCGTGAGCAGGGGCATCGGGTGGTCGTCTTGTCGAATACTAACCGTCTGCACACGACGTTTTGGCCGGACGAATACCCCGAAATCCGTCAGGCTGCTGACCATATTTACCTTTCCCAGGATCTGGGCATGCGTAAACCGGAAGCGCGGATTTACCAGCATGTCCTGCAGTCTGAAGGTTTTTCTGCGCATGAGGCGGTATTTTTTGACGACAACGCCGATAATATTGAAGGGGCTAATCGGTTAGGGATTACCAGCATCCAGGTTGTCGATAAAACGACCATTCCGGACTATTTCGCGAAGTTGCTATGCTAAAAAATGTTCAGCAACAAGCCAGGCACCATACGCGTCCTGTTCGGGCCTGGCTGAAGCTACTATGGCAGCGGATTGATGAGGACAACATGACGACGCTGGCAGGGAATCTTGCCTATGTCTCATTGCTCTCATTAGTGCCGCTTATTGCCGTAGTTTTTGCGCTTTTCGCCGCATTTCCGATGTTTTCTGACGTTAGCGTCCAGCTACGTCATTTCATTTTCGCAAACTTTATCCCGGCGACGGGAGATGTCATTCAGCGTTATATCGAACAGTTCGTTGCCAACTCGAATAAAATGACCGCCGTTGGGGCGTGTGGGCTGATTGTGACAGCGCTATTACTGATGTATTCCATTGATAACGCGCTGAATACTATCTGGCGCAGCAAGCGTACTCGCCCTAAAGTTTACTCTTTCGCCGTTTACTGGATGATTTTAACGCTGGGGCCACTGCTGGCGGGGGCCAGTCTGGCGATCAGCTCTTATCTGTTGTCATTGCGCTGGGCCAGCGATCTCAACACGGTGATCGATAACGTCCTGCGTATTTTCCCGCTGGTGCTCTCCTGGCTCTCTTTCTGGCTGCTTTACAGCATCGTACCGACTACACGTGTACCTAACCGTGATGCGGTTATTGGCGCCTTTGTGACCGCTGTGTTGTTCGAAACCGGAAAGAAAGGATTTGCGCTCTATATCACGATGTTCCCGTCTTATCAGCTCATTTACGGTGTCCTGGCTGTGATCCCCATTTTATTCGTCTGGGTATACTGGACCTGGTGTATCGTCTTGCTAGGCGCGGAAATAACTGTCACTCTCGGGGAATACCGCAAACTTAAACAAGCCGCAGAACAAGAAGAAGCAGAGCAACCATGATTGCATTAATTCAGCGCGTAACCCGTGCCAGCGTCACCGTGGAGGGCGAGGTGACGGGTGAAATTGGCCCAGGACTTTTGGTCCTGTTAGGTGTCGAAAGGGATGATGACGAACAGAAAGCGAACCGCCTGTGCGAGCGCGTACTCGGCTATCGAATCTTTAGCGATGCCGAAGGCAAAATGAACCTTAACGTGCAGCAGTCAGGGGGCAGCGTGCTGGTGGTTTCACAGTTCACGCTGGCGGCAGATACCGAACGCGGCATGCGCCCGGGGTTTTCAAAAGGGGCTGCGCCCGATCGTGCAGAGGCGCTGTATGAGTACTTTGTTGAGCGTTGCCGACAACAGGAAATGAATACGCAAACCGGTCGATTCGCTGCGGATATGCAGGTTTCACTGGTTAATGATGGCCCCGTGACGTTCTGGTTACAAGTATGAACCAGCTACCGGTGTGGCCGCGGACAACAAGAGAGAATACGACTATGTATCACCTTCGAGTACCGCAAACAGAAGAAGAATTGGAGCGTTACTACCAGTTTCGCTGGGAGATGCTGCGTAAACCGTTGCACCAGCCTAAAGGCTCCGAACGGGATGCCTGGGATGCGATGGCGCATCACCAGATGGTGGTGGACGAAGAGGGGAATCTGGTCGCGGTAGGACGTCTGTATATCAATGCGGATAACGAAGCCTCCATACGCTTTATGGCCGTTGACCCCTCCGTGCAGGAGAAAGGGTTGGGCACGCTGATGGCGATGACCCTGGAGTCTGTGGCGCGTCAGGAAGGGGTAAAGCGCGTAACCTGTAGCGCCCGTGAAGATGCGGTCGAATTTTTTGCCAAACTGGGGTTTGTGAGCCAGGGAGAAATCACCACGCCGCAAACCACGCCGGTGCGTCACTTTTTGATGATTAAACCCATCGCGACGCTGGACGACATTCTCCATCGCGGGGACTGGTGCGGACAACTACAGCAAGCCTGGTACGAACATATTCCATTGAGTGAGAAAATGGGTGTGCGCATTCAGCAATATACCGGGCAGAAATTTATCACCACGATGCCCGAGACGGGCAATCAGAACCCGCACCATACGCTGTTTGCCGGGAGCCTGTTTTCCCTGGCGACGCTAACGGGCTGGGGGCTTATCTGGCTGATGCTGCGCGAGCGTCATCTCGGCGGGACGATAATCCTTGCTGACGCGCATATACGGTACAGCAGGCCGATCACCGGGAAACCTACAGCCATCGCCGATCTGGGCTCGCTGAGCGGAGACCTGGACCGTCTGGCAAGAGGTCGTAAGGCGCGCGTTCAGATGCAGGTCGGGGTATTTGGCGACGACACGCCGGGTGTGGTGTTTGAAGGCACTTACATTGTGCTACCCGCAAAACCGTTTGGCGCATATGAAGAAGGCGGGAACGAGGAAGAGTAAGTCAGAGGGTATCTTCTCTACTCGATGAATGCGTCTGCCGGAAGATTAAAGCGTTCTGCAAGCGCTTTAATATGGCTTACAGTCAGTGCTCTGCGACCATTTAAGATGTTGCTGACGTTCGATTTTGAACCGAGTTCGTTGGCAAGGTCTGCTGCTTTGAGACTGTATTGGTCCATGAGCGTACGCAATACTGAAACGCCAGAGGGTGTTTTCTCCAGGTGTTGGTTGAGTACTTTGAATTCCGGCGCATGTTTTTCATATTTACTGATTCGGGCACAGAGCAATTCAAATAGTGGGTTTTCAAGATCGTCGTGGTCGACCAGATACTCCACTAGCGCAAGTGCCCTGCGATACTCAGTGTCATTTCGGTCTTCTCCCAACAGTGGGATGGTTTTTACCGCATCGCTGAAGGTATCAACAATCTTTTTTGCGCTGGCTGCATCCATATGACGATGCGTTCTCATTCTTTATTACCCCGATAATATGCTGTCAGTTTGTCATATTCGGCATGGGAAACGATATGTTTGACAAATATCTTATGTGACCTGAAATCTATGTAGGAGATGAGTCTTAGGCTGTTACCAGAAACATCAATCACCCACCATTTATCTCTGTACTTAAAATTATCCAGTGAAGGAATATACTGCTTCATCTCTTCAGGCTGAATGAATGTTTTTTTCTCCAAAACATTCAGTAAATCAGCGAGAGCAAGCTGATGATTTGGATACATGAGCATTGCCTCGTTAAAAGGTTTTCGGCTGATAACATGCACGGTGTAGTTCCATTACAAGGTTTTCAACCTGAAAACAAAATAACGCAAAGCAATCAAGTTTTCAAGATGAAAACAAAATATTAATTAAGCATGTCTTACTGCTGTAGAATTTATGACGCGCCAGGCAACATCCCGCATTGCGCTTCGTGCCGCTTGACTCACCCCTGCTAGCTGGAAAAATCCGTGGATAACGCCGAGATAGCGTTGGCAAGTGCACTCCACGCCCTGCTCCTGGAACCGTTGATACAGGGCCTCGCCTTCATCTCGCAGTGGGTCGAATTCAGCTGTAATGATGTGCGTGGGCGGTAAACCGTTGAAGTCTTCGCGCCAGAGCGGGCTGACTTCGGGATGCAATGGATCGGTTTGCGGCATATACATCTCGTAGCCCGACAGCAGTGTGTCGCGGGTGATAATGTAATCCTGTCCATTATGGTCATAGCTCGCAAAGCTGGCGGTTGCATCCAGCATCGGGTAGATCAGCATAAGCTGCGCAGGTTGCCATTGCCTGGTAGCTTTCAGGCGTAGTGCGGTGACCAGCGCCAGATGCCCGCCAGCGCTGTCGCCAGCCAGCGTAATGTTGTCCCGGTCTACTCCCAGTTTCTTGGCATACTTCCAGATAATATTGGCCCCCGATTCAGCATCGTTATGTGCTGCCGGGAAGATGTGCTCTGGTGCGAGGCGATACTGCACCGCAATGACCCGACAGCCGCTGTACCAGGCGAGTTGCCTTAGCTGGTTATCATGAGTGGTAAATCCGCCGCTGACAAAGCAGCCGCCGTGATAATAGATAACGCAGGGGAGATTTCCCGTGCAGCCCCGCGGCGAAACTACGCGAAACATCATGGCATCGAGTTCAATATCTTCAACCTGTACGCGGGTTTCAGTGTCTCCGGCCAGTACCGTGCTGGCGATGTAGCCTGCTCTCCGGTCATCAATATTCTGCCCGCGCGAAGAAGGACGTCCCGCCGCGATAAATGCCTCAACCAGCTGTGCAATCCCGCTTTCCAGTGCCATTTTCACATCCCCTTATCTGTATGGATATACAGGTTTATAACCTGGATAACTAAGAATGAAAATGGGAAAAATGGGGGTGGTTATGATTCTGGAAAGCGGCTCGCAGATTAAATACCGTCATTGGTTTCTGCTGTTTGAATTCTGTATTGTGAGGAAAATGTACTATACGCCATTGACGTATAGTTAATTTCTATTAATATAGTCCAATGGCGTACTCAAAATGCTATTCATAGAAACGGAAGTCTTCACTGAAGACGTCAAAAAATTACTGGATGATGATGAATACCGTAGATTACAGATATTCCTTGCGATTCAGCCTGATTGTGGCGATCTGATACAAGAAACGGGCGGACTGAGAAAGGTTCGCTGGAGAGAGCGAGGGAAAGGCAAACGTAGCGGTGTGAGGATTATTTACTTTCATCAAATCAGAAAATCACAAATTCGATTGTTGCTGATTTATCAGAAAGGGATCAAGGATGATCTGACTCCACAAGAAAAAGTGCTGCTGCGTATGTTGAATGAGAGGTGGTAAATGGATAAGGCACTATTTGAGCGATTAACTCAAAGTATGGTTCAGATGAATGAGATCGCTGAAGGAACGCGACAACCTTCCCGTACCTTTCATATTGACGCCATGAAAATAAAGGAAATTCGCCAGTCTTCAGGATTATCACAGACTCGTTTCGCAGATTTGATATCGGTAAGCGTGGATACGTTGCGAAATTGGGAGCAAGGGCGTCGTTCACCGACCGGTCCAGCAAAAGCGTTGTTACGTGCTATTGCCAATGATCCAAAACATGTCATTCAGGCACTAAGATAATCCCCGGCAGTTTGGTTCAATTGCCGGGGGAAGATCTTAAAACTTACTCCCCTTCACCCGGGAACAGGAACGGGTTGATGGAGCTGCGGGCAAAGCCCTCTTGCTCCATGTGCGCGTCCAGCATCAGTGAAGCGAGATCGTCAGCCACGGCTTCAACTTTAGGGTCTTTTTCCTGATAGAGAATCTTCAGGTAAGTCCCACAGTCGCCGCAGCTTTCAGCTTTAATTGCCGCCTGTTCGTTATCCAGCGACCAGTAGTTCAAATCACGGCTTTGCTCGCAGTTGCTGCATTTCACGCGTACCACGTGCCACTCGGTTTCGCACAGGTTGCAGTGCAGATAGCGCAGCCCCTGAGTGGTACCGATTTGCACCATGCTGGAGACCGGCATTGAACCACACACCGGGCAGTACTGACGCTGTTCGCCGTATTCCGCACGGGCTTTGCCGGGGATCAGGCTTGCCATCTGCGCCCAGTAGAGCGACAGGGCAGCCCAAATAAACGGCGCTTTATCGCTGCTGACGGAGGCGAAATCAGAGGCAAACAGCGCGCTGGCCATCAGCTCCAGTTCCTGCTCTGAGGCTTTTTCCAGATTTTCGATCACGGCAAGCGCAGGACCGCTCATTTCTGGTTTCAGCTCAGCAATTAACGACTGCAGCAGTTTTTGCCAGTGCTTGTCGCGTGGCAGAACGTGGATATCCAGCGGCGGTTTGCCCTGATCGTTCGCTTCTTTGATGCGAGCGGTCAGATCCATCTGCAGCGGATGGTCGTACAACACCACTTCCTGCGCGTGTGCGATCAGCGCGGCAAAGCGCAGATAATCGCCCAGCGGGTTGTTCTCGGCCAACTCGCGCAGGCGCTCAGCGCGGCGGTTATACAAATTTTTGAGTCTGGGGAATAATAACGGCGGAATCATATCCGCCGTGCGTTTCTCGCTCTTCTCCAGCTCATCTTGCGGGATTATGCGAATACTCATTCAGATGACTTTTCCTGTTTCTGGCGGACTTCACGGTACCAGCGCGGGTGATGTTTCTTCGCCCATGAACTGGTAACCCATCCTTCCACCATCGCGGTAATGGTGCCTTTCACCCAAAGGGCGGCGTAAATGTGCACCATGATAACCACAATTAACGCTACTGCGGCAAATGAATGCAGCATTAACGCGAATCGGATCACCGGGATTGAGAAAGCAGGCGCAAAATACGGACGCCAGATGACCACTCCGCTCACCAGCAACAGGACCAGGAAGATAATCGCCGCCCAGAATACGCATTTCTGGCCGAAGTTATAACGTCCCGTGTCACCTACTTCCTCGTTGACGACAATCTTACGAATATTCTTCGCCCAAAAGATATCATCCCGATTGATTAGATTGTGGTGCCAGTAACGGAAAAACATGATGATAAACGAGGCAAACATGATCACGCCGACAAACGGGTGCACAATTCGCGCCAGTTGTGGAGTGCCCATGATGTGCATCAGCCAGTTAAAAGACGGGAAGAGAAAGCCCATCCCGCTCACCGCCGCCAGAATGAAGCAGAAGGCGGTGATCCAGTGGTTGATGCGTTCCGGCGCCGTGTAGCGCACGATGGTGTCACGTCGTTTCATTTGCGCACCTCGTCGTCTTTTTCATGCAGATTGTCTTCTTCCTCTTCCGCACGGTTCGGGCCTACGCCGACGTAGTGGAAGATGCTGGCCGCAAATGTCGCTGCAAAGCCGACGGCTGCGAGGGGTTTCCAGATGCCTTTCCAGAACTTAACGGTAGCGCTGATCTCCGGGTTCTCCGGCAGGCCGTGATACAGATTTGGCTTGTCAGCATGGTGCAATACGTACATCACGTGCGTCCCGCCAACACCCGCCGGATCGTACAGACCCGCGTTTTCGTAACCACGCGTTTTCAGCTCCGCCACGCGCTCGCCTGCCAGCGTTTTCATTGACTCTTTGGTGCCGAAATGAATGGCGCCGGTTGGGCAGGTTTTCACGCAGGCCGGTTCTTGCCCGACCACAACACGGTCAACGCACAACGTACATTTGTAGACGCGGTTGTCTTCCGGATTGAGGCGCGGCACGTCGAACGGGCAGCCCGCGATGCAGTAGCCACAGCCGATGCACTGCTCAGACTGGAAGTCGACGATACCGTTGGCATACTGAATGATTGCGCCTTCAGCCGGACACGCCTTCAGGCAGCCCGGATCGGCGCAGTGCATACAGCCATCCTTGCGGATAAGCCATTCCAGTTTGTCGTTTTGTTCCACTTCCGAGAAGCGCATCACCGTCCAGGATTTGGCGGTCAAATCAGCCGGGTTGTCGTACACCCCAACGTTGTTGCCCACTTCATCACGGATGTCGTTCCATTCAGAACACGCCACCTGACACGCTTTACAGCCGATACAGGTGGTGACGTCGATAAGCTTCGCCACTTCTTCCTGATGGTCCCGCGCCTGAGGCGCGGGGGTGAAACCGTTAGTGGCGGAACGACGAATGATGTCTTGCGATTGATAAGCCATAGGTCGTCTCCGTTACACCTTTTCCACGTTCACGAGGAAGGACTTAAATTCCGGCGTCTGCGTGTTCGCATCACCGACGAATGGCGTTAACGTGTTAGCGATAAAGCCTTTTTTCGCCACACCTTCGTAGCCCCAGTGAATCGGAATACCGATAGTGTCGATATCCTTACCGTTAGCCTTCAGCGTGCGAATACGTTTGGTCACCACCGCCTTGGCCTTAATGTAGCCGCGATTAGAGGAGACTTTGACGGTATCGCCGTGGGAGATACCGAGCTTATTCGCCAGCTTCTCGCCAATTTCCACAAACTGTTCCGGCTGAGCGATGGCATTCAGCAGCGCATGCTTGGTCCAGTAGTGGAAGTGCTCGGTCAGACGGTAGGTTGTACCGACGTACGGGAACTTATCTGCTTTACCCAGTGCTTCTTCGTCACCTTTAAAGATCCGCGCGGCAGGGTTAGAGATTACGTTCGGGTGCAGCGGGTTAGTCCCCAGCGGTGTTTCAAACGGCTCGTAGTGTTCCGGGAACGGACCTTCCGCCATCTTATCGATAGCAAACAGGCGTCCCATCCCTTCCGGCTGCATGATGAACGGCCCTACGTTGCTGCCAGGTGCGGCGGCACTGTAGTCCGGAATATCCATCCCGCTCCACTTCGCCCCATCCCATTTCAGGATCTGACGTTTTGGATCCCACGGATTCCCCTGCGGATCAGCGGAGGCGCGGTTATACAGAATGCGTCGGTTAAGCGGCCATGCCCAGGCCCAGCCCAGCGTATTACCAAGGCCTGACGGGTCGGCGTTATCGCGACGTGCCATCTGGTTGCCTTCCGGCGTCCAGCTACCGGCAAAAATCCAGCAGCCGCTGGAGGTCGTGCCATCGTCACGCAGTTGGGCGAACGAGCTAAGCTGTTGGCCTTTCTTGACGATAACCGCACCGGTTGCCGGGTCGGTAATGTCGGCCAGCGCTTTACCGTTGCTCTCCATCGCCACTTCTTCCGAAGCCGGTTCGTGCGGGGTGGAGTAGTTCCAGGTCATGCTCAGCACCTGTTCCGGGTTCGCGCCACCTTGCTCGGCATACATCTTGCGCAGGCGCAGGAAGATACCGGCGAGGATTTCGCCATCGGTAACGGCAATCCCCGGGGCATCAGCGCCTTTCCAGTGCCACTGCAGCCAGCGGCCGGAGTTGACGATAGAACCATTCTCTTCGGCGAAGCAGGTGGATGGCAGACGGAATACTTCGGTCTGGATTTTCGACGGATCAACATCGTTCGACTCACCGTGGTTCTGCCAGAAGGTGGAAGTCTCAGTGTTGAGTGGGTCGATAGTGACCAGGAACTTCAGTTTGGACAGTGAAGCCACAACTTTGTTTTTGTTCGGGAATGACGCGACCGGGTTAAAGCCCTGGCAGATATAGCCATTCACTTTGCCCTGATTCATCATCTCGAAGTACTGCAGGACGTCGTACCCTTTATCCCACTTCGGCAGCCAGTCGAAGCCCCAGCTGTTTTCCGCTGTCGCTTTATCGCCAAAGAAGGCTTTCATCATCGAAACGAAGAATTTCGGGTAGTTGCCCCAGTAGTTCACCTGACCTTCCAGCAACGGTTTTGGCGTGTTGGCGGCAAGGTAGGTTTGCAGGTCAGTCTGTTTCTCGCTTGGCAGCGTCATATAGCCTGGCAGGCTTTGTGACAGCAGGCCTAAGTCGGTCAGGCCCTGAATGTTGGAGTGACCGCGCAGGGCGTTAACACCGCCGCCTGCCATCCCCATGTTGCCAAGCAGCAACTGGATCATCGCCATGGTACGGATGTTCTGTGCACCCACGGAGTGTTGCGTCCAGCCCAGGGCGTACAGGAACGACGCGGTTTTATCTTTGGCGCTGGTTTCTGCGATGTACTCACAGACCTTCAGGAAGTCGGCCTTTGGCGTACCGCAGATGTTTTCTACGACGTCCGGCGTGTAGCGGGAGACGTGCTGTTTCAGCAGGTTCCACACGCAGCGCGGATGTTGCAGTGTGACGTCGCGTTTGGCGAAGCCTTTTTCATCCAGCTCGTAGTTCCAACTGGTTTTGTCATACTTGCGTTTGTCCGCGTCGTAGCCGGTGAACAGGCCATCTTCGAAACCGTAATCCTCACGCACGATCAGGCTGGCGTTGGTATAGGCCTCAGTGTATTCGCGGTTGAATTTTTCGTTGTTCAGCAGGTACAGCAAAACGCCTGACAGGAAAGCAATGTCAGTACCGGAACGAATTGGCGCATAGAAATCAGCCACCGCAGCGGTTCGCGTAAAGCGTGGATCGATAACAATCAGCTTCGCGCCGTTGTGAATTTTGGCTTCCATCGCCCAGCGGAATCCGACCGGGTGAGCTTCAGCGGCGTTACCGCCCATCACCACGACGAGGTTGGCGTTTTTAATGTCGACCCAGTGGTTGGTCATCGCACCGCGACCAAATGTTGGAGCAAGACTTGCTACCGTTGGTCCGTGTCAGACGCGTGCCTGGTTGTCGACCGCGAGCATACCGAGCGCGCGGGAGAATTTTTGCGTTAAATAGCCGGTTTCGTTACTGGAAGCGGAAGCACACAGCATTCCGGTGGAAAGCCAGCGGTTAACGGTTACGCCTTCAGCGTTTTGTGCAACGTAGTTAGCGTCGCGGTCTTCTTTCATCAGCTTAGCGATGCGGTCAAATGCCTCATCCCAGCTAATCTGTTGCCACTTATCTGAGCCTGGTGCGCGATATTCCGGGAATTTCAGGCGGCTTTCGGAGTGGATGAAGTCCACAAGTCCTGCCCCTTTCGGGCACAATGCGCCACGGTTCACCGGGTGATCCGGGTCCCCTTCGATATGGAAGATGGATGCTTTGGCGTTTTTTGCGCCGTCACCGAGGCTGTACATTAACAGTCCACAGCCAACGGAACAGTAAGTGCAGGTGTTACGGGTTTCGCGGGTGCGCAGCAGTTTATATTGCCGTGTTTCCGCGAGCGCTACGCCGGGTGCAAAGCCCAGTGCCGCTGCCGTGGTGCCTGCCATACCGCCAGCGCAGATCTTAAAGAACTGCCTTCTGCTGACCTGCATGGTTCGCTCCTTGTTTCGACATTGTCACGTTCCCTTCGCTTTTCTGTAACGCGAACGCGAGGGAAGTGGTTGTTATTTTTCTTTGCGGACGGGACCGCAAAGGTCCAGAATTGGGTGAATTTCCCTCCGTCCAGGAGGGATTTGTAAAGAATACCACAATGTTGGTATGCGTGTTCCAATATGGTTAAAAGAAAGTGAATAAGATTATTCAAGAAAACATCAAGAATGTGACATCTTCGACAGGATCGCGCCAGTTGACCCTCTGGAAGCGCGAGGATTTGCAACATCCTCAGCCTGATGAGGTAGCTGAAGAAGTGCCTGTTGCGCTGGTATACAACGGGATTTCGCACGTGGTGATGATGGCATCACCGAAAGATCTTGAGCACTTCGCGGTGGGTTTTTCACTTTCTGAAGGCATTATTGAGTCCCCGCAGGATATTTACGGAATGGACGTAGTGCCTTCCTGCAACGGATTGGAAGTGCAGGTTGAACTGTCCAGCCGTCGCTTTATGGGGCTGAAGGAGCGTCGTCGCGCGCTGGCCGGTCGCACCGGTTGCGGCGTTTGTGGCGTGGAGCAGCTCAATGACATTGGCAAGCCGGTCCAGCCGCTGCCGTTTACCCAGACATTCGATCTGGCGAATCTTGATAACGCTTTACGACATCTCAACGATTTTCAACCCGTGGGGCAACTGACAGGCTGCACGCACGCGGCTGCCTGGGTACAGCCGTCAGGTCATCTGGCGGGCGGGCATGAAGATGTTGGACGTCATGTTGCGTTGGATAAACTGCTGGGACGACGTGCAATCGAAGGGGAAACCTGGCAACAGGGCGCGGTATTAGTCTCCAGCCGTGCCAGTTATGAGATGGTGCAGAAATCGGCGATGTGCGGTGTGGAGATCCTGTTTGCTGTTTCTGCGGCGACAACGCTCGCCGTGGAAGTTGCCGAACGTTGTAACCTGACGCTGGTGGGTTTTTGCAAACCGGGCAGGGCGACGATCTATACGCATCCGCAACGTCTGGTCGCGCTGTGACGCCACCAGGCGGCCAGAATACTGCCGGAAAATGCCAGTTCCATGATTACGGCAACTGGCGAGCCAACAATCACATTGTTCAGCAGCCAACACAGGCTGCCGCACAAGGTGTATCCCCGTAATTTTCCGCTGCGTTTTTGAAATGACGCAAAGGTCATCAGCAGGCTTCCCATCAGCGGCAAAATACTCGACAGATTTTGCCAAAGATAAATGCTACACAGCAGCGACCCCAGCATAAATCCCCACATCACCCAGCGGTGAAAGGTGACGATGGCTGTCGCGTAGCGGCATGCGGCAATGATCATTAACCCAGCCGCAGCGTGTTGATCCAAAAGATAGAAATGGATAGCTAACAGAGACGTAGAACTGGTGAGCAGCGTTAAAGTGATAGCCCGGCGTTGAAAATGAAAAGCGGAAATATCCAGTAAGAAGCTGATGCCAGCCAGCATCTGAGAAAGAAGAAATGCGTTCATTGTGGTCGCCATCTATTAAAGAGTGACGGGACAATAATCGACGCATCACCGTAAGGCGTTAACCTTTGTTAAGACGCTGGCGAATACGGGACAGGCTAACGGGGGTAATGCCGATATAGCTGGCAAGATCGCGCTGGGTGAGCTGTGACTCCCAGTCCGGGAAGTGTGTTTGTACGTACTGATAGCGTTGCTCTGGGGTATTGAGCAGCAGCATTTGCTCTTTTTTCTCTTTGTAGATCAATTGCTGGACCAGTAGCTGAGTCTTAATATCCTGATTTTCCGGCGCATCAAGCAAAGCCAAGGGGATTTCAGTGGTTTCTCCCGCGGCGATCATTTGTAGGCTGTAATCGGCAGGTGTGTTAGTTAGCCAGTTCAGGTACAGAAAGCAGTATTCCCCGGCAAAGTAGAACTCTTTAACCCTTTCAACGCCGTTATCCGCGTGATAAACCGCACGAGCCACACCATGATGTAAAAGATGAATTTTACTTTGTAGTTCACCCTGACGAAGTAACCAATTACCCGCCGGTTGCGTTTTTCTACGGCTGCCAGCAAGCCATTGTGATTCCTGATTACGTAACATCTTATCTCTCAAATAATTTGAATAAGACTGGCAAATCCTTCCGCTTTCAGTTGTTCGGGTATCAGCCTATTATTTATCACATCAAGGCACGGTGCCTTACTCAAACAACTAAGTTAAAGGGTTTATATTATGAAAAGCATCAAAACTTTTGTCGCAGTTATCGCTCTGGCTACTTCTTTTGGTTCTTTCGCTGCTCAGACAGTGACCGCAACCGGTTCTACGCTGGAAAGCGCTGAAGCAAAAATCGCCGCTCAGGCTGAACGTGCGGGCGCCAGCGATTACAAAATCACTCAGGCATACACCGGTAACCGCGTGCACATGACCGCCGAACTGCTGAAATAAGATACCTTAGTACTGTCGAAAGAGCGCCCTTGAGGCGCTTTTTTAGTTTATACCCGCCATTCGCAGCAATGCGGTCACCACTGCGGCAGCGACGATCACCACGATTAGCGGCATCTTGCGCCAGGCGAGAAATACCGCAAAAGCCACGCCCAGCACGCGGGCCATGCCAGCGAAGTGTTCACCTTCGTAAAAGGTGGTCGCCAGCGCAACGGAGAACAGTAATACCGTTGCGGCGTCGGAAAGCAGCGCCTGCGAGCGTTCCGAGAACGCTAATCGGCTCCCAAGCTTCGCTCCTCCTAAACGCATTAAATACGTTCCCAGAGATAACATGGCGATACCGACGATAAACAGCGTCATGTTGCCCATTATTTTTTCCTCGTCAGTAAGCCAAACAGTGAGAGCAAAACAGGTAAACCGACCGGCGCAAAGGGGATGGCGGCAAGCGACAACCCGGCACCGCTACAGGCGCGAATCAGCGTGGTGCGATTTTTAAAGGCCGGGACCACTAAGGCTAATAAAATTGCAGGGAAGACGGCATCCAGACCGATGGTTTCCGGGGCGGGGAGCAGTTTGCCTACGCCCGCGCCGATCAGTGTGCCAACAGGCCAGAAAATTGCGACGCCCAGACCGCACAGCCAGAAGGCGGCTTTACGTTGTTCGGGCGTTTTTTGCGACAGGCCAAAGACTACGCTTTCGTCGTTCATGATATGACAGCCGAGGAAACTCGCAGCCCGGGAGCCCACCAGATCGCGCACCGTGACGCCAAACGGCACGTGTCTGGCGTTGACCAGTAAACCGGCAGCAGCCGCCGCCAGTGGGTTACCGCCGCTGGCGACGATACCGATAAACATAAACTCGGACGCACCCGCCAGTACCGTAATCGAAAGCACAAACGGTACCCACAGTGGGAAGCCGTAGGCCATCGCCAGCGAGCCGTATGACATGCCGACTACGCCGACGGCCAGACAGACTAAAAAAATTGCTTTTATCGTGTCGCCTTTGAGACTGGAAAAATAATGTTTCATACCGTTTTAGCCATATCGAACGAATTTCCATTATAATGAACGCGACCAGTTAATATTACAAGTCGAACGAATCGTTCGATATAAAGAACATGGAGTCGTGAATGACCCAGCCCATCAGTATGATCGCGAAAAGCCTTGTGCGTGAACGTCAGCGCACCGGTTTGTCATTGGCAGAGATTGCCCGTCGCGCAGGGATTGCAAAATCGACACTCTCGCAATTGGAAGCGGGCAATGGCAATCCTAGCCTGGAAACGCTCTGGTCGCTGTGTGTGGCGTTGGATATTCCCTTTGCGCGCCTGCTGGAGCCGCAGGAACAAAAAACGCAGGTGATTCGCCGCGGCGAAGGAACAAAGGTGGTGGCCGAGCAGGCCCACTATCAGGCCATTTTACTGGCCGCCTGCCCGCCGGGGGCGCGGCGGGATATCTATCTGCTGCTGACGCAGCCGGGCGCGGATCGTATTTCACAGCCGCATCCACCTGGATCGGTTGAACACATAATCGTGACGCAGGGTAAGGCGATGGTAGGATTGACGGAAGCGCCGGAGGAGTTAGGCGAGGGGGACTATATTTGTTACCCCGCCGATCGGGCGCATATTTTTAAAGCGCTGGAGCCTGACACTCAGGCGATTCTGGTTTCTGAGCAAAATTGAATTGCCGGATGGCGCTATCGCTTATCCGACCTACAAAAAATAAAACCGTAGGCCCGGTAAGCTTGCGCCACCGGGCATATAACTTACTGCAAATAAAACACTTCTTTTAGCTCTGCGCTAACCGGGCTGTTGTCCGGGTTTGCTGGCATTACGTCACGCATATGCTTCCACCAACGTTGGCAAACGTCGGTGCTGGCAACGGCATTCCAGCGTTCTTCGGACTCAATCTCAACGGTGGCGAACAGCAGATTGCGCACCTGATCGAGATAAATCGCGTAGTGATGGGCGCCGTGCTCTTTCAGCACCGCTTCCAGCTCTGGCCAGATGGGATTGTGCCGACGTTGATATTCAACGTGCGCGTCGGCATTCACCTGCATCACAAAGGCCTTGCGGATCATAACGCCTCCAGATACAGCTCGCGGACCTCGTCGCGGCTGGCGGTGCGCGGGTTGCATGGCGCACACGGATCGGCCAACGCTTTATCCAGCCAGCCTTCAATATCCTCTTTCGTCACGCCAAGGGAACTAAAGCCCGCAGGAATACCAACACGCTTGCTGAGTGCACGAATCGCGTTGATGGCCTCCATACTTGCCGCTTCATCGCTCATGTCACGGGTATCGACGCCCATCGCCTGCGCCACGCGGGCAAAGCGCGCTACGGCGTTCGGACGGTTAAAGTTTTCGATTACCGGCAGCAGGATGGCGTTGCAGACGCCGTGTGGCAGATTATGGGTTGCGCCCGGCTGGTGCGCCAGCGCATGCACCAGACCCAGACCAGCGCTGTTAAATGCCATCCCCGCCAGATACTGACCAAACGCCATTTGCTCACGAGCTTCGAGGTTATGACCGTCGTCGACCGCTTTTGGTAGCCACAGGTTGATCAGGCGAATCGCTTCCAGTGCGTTAGCGTCGGTGAGCGGATGAGCACCAACGGAAACATAGGCTTCCACCGCGTGGGTCAGGGCGTCCATACCGGTTGCGGCGGTGACGGAGGCCGGGATTTCCAGCATTACGCTGGCATCATCCACAGCGATGTCCGGGATGATATTCGGGTCGATGATCACCTCTTTAACCTTACGGGCAGAGTCGATAATGACCGCGTTGCTGGTCATCTCTGCTGCCGTACCGGCGGTAGTGTTGATGGCGACCAGCGGGACGCCAGCATTTTTCACTTTGCCCACGCCGGAGTAAGCGGTAGAAGGGCCAGGGTTGGCTGTCAGGATTTTCACCGCTTTGGCGGTATCGATCGGGCTGCCGCCACCGAAGGCGATGATGTAGTCACATTCTGCGTTCTGATAGGCTGCAAAACCTTTCTGTACCAGCTCTTCTGTCGGGTTCGGGAATACTTCATCAAACAAGTGGTAAGACATTTGATGTTTATCCAGCGCGGCAAACAGGCTATCCAGCAGGCCCAGTTTTACCAGTTGACCATCGGTGACGATCAGCGCTTTGCCCCATTGTTTATTCGCCACGAGATTCACCATATCGGCAATCGCGCCGGCGCCATGCAGGCTAATTTTTGGCAGTGCCAACATAAAGCTCATCACTATTCTCCTTAATAATAAAATCCTGTAGGCCGGATAAGGCGAAGCCGCATCCGGCGTTGAGTTGGGAGGTATCAGTACAGCTCTATGGCGCTTGCCAGCGGCGTAACACCAAAGCGTTTGCCAAGTGCGACCAGCTCTTCACGTGAGATGGTCTGCTTCATACCGCCCATCGAAAAGATTTTGACCAGAACTTCGGCGGATTTCTCTGCGGTATCTATCAAACCGAACGCTTCGTCGAGGGTAGGTCCGCTTCCGAACACGCCGTGGAACGGCCATAGTACCAGCGAGTGTTTCTGCATTTCCTCGGCGGTAGCCTGACCAATTTCATCTGTACCCGGCACCATCCACGGCAGAATGCCAACGCCATCCGGGAACACCACCAGGCACTCGGTGCTGCCTTCCCACAGCTTGCGGGTAATCAGCGCTGTGTTGTTTTCCAGTACGTAGGTCAGAGCGATCAGGTTGGTGGCATGGCAGTGCATGATCACGCGGTCTTTACCGTTCGTCGCTTTAATGCGTTCGCAGTGAGAGAGGAAGTGAGCCGGCAGTTCAGAGGTCGGCACGGCCTCGTGGGTCAGGCCCCAGAGGATGTGGTAGCCCGCACCGTCGCTGTCTATTTGTACCACGCCCAAGTTTGCCGCGGGATCGAGCTGGACGTTACGGAAAAACTTACCGGAACCGGTGACGATAAACGGTGTGTTTGCCAGCAGCGGCATCGGCTGACTTAGCGCAATATAGCGTGGTTTTTCGTGGAAATCGGCGCTAAACGGCGCGATATCTGCTTCATCAAGACGCAACGTCAGGTTGCCGCCATTACGCTCGTCCCAGCCTTTCAGCCACGCATCAGAAGTGGCTTTGATCATCCCCTGGACGAACCAGGAAGTCGTAATTTTTTGCATGTTCGGTGTTCCTGTTTATTGCCCGAACGTTATCGGGTCTTACGTAGGCCGGATAAGCGAAGCGCCATCCGGCAATCGTGTTTCATTTTTTGCCGGATGGCGACGCGGGGCGTCTTATCCGGCCTACAAGCCTGGCGTCACGGTTAGCTACGTTTGCTCAAAATCTCTTTTTCATAAGCGCGCACGCTGTCCAGCCACTGGCTGCCCGCAGGCGTGTCATGGCGCTGGCAATACATCTCCCAGACAGCCTGCCACGGCAGCGATTTTTGCTCTTCCAGCAGGGCCAGGCGTGCGGTGTAGTCGCCGCTGGCTTCGAGCTGACGCAGTTGCTCGGTGGGTTCTAACAGCGCGCGCAGCAGGGCTTTTTTCATATTGCGGGTGCCGATCACCCACGCGGCGATGCGGTTAATGGAAGCGTCGAAGAAGTCGAGGCCAATGTGTACGCGGTCAAACAGGTTGTGGCGAACGATCTCGCTGGCAATCGCCTGAGTTTCATCATCCAGCAGCACCACGTGATCGCTGTCCCAACGCACCGGACGACTGACGTGCAGCAGCAGGCGCGGTACATACAGCATGGCGGCGGAAATTTTGTCGGAGATCACTTCAGTCGGATGGAAGTGGCCCGCATCCAGACACAGTGCGGTCTGGCGGCTGGTGGCGTAACCCATGTAGAACTCGTTAGAGCCCACGGTGTAGCTTTCCGCACCGATGCCAAACAGCTTGCTTTCGACGGCATCGATATGGTGCGCCGGGTCGAGTTTCTCGCTGATCACTTCGTCCAGTGCGTCCAGCAGACGCTGGCGCGGCGCTAAACGGTCAACGGTGATGTCTTTCATGCCATCCGGGATCCAGATGTTCATCACCGATGGTGTACCCAACTGCTCGCCAAAATACGCCGAGACGCGACGGCTGGCTTTGCAGTGATCGATCCAGAACTGGCGAATGGTGTCGTCGGCGTGCGCCAGAGTGAAACCGTCGGCGCTCAGCGGGTGTGAGAAGCAGGATGGGTTGAAATCCAGCCCTAACTGGTTCGCTTTCGCCCACTCCACCCAGTTTTTAAAGTGCTCAGGTTTGATTTGGTCGCGTGCAACCGGCGTATCAGATTCCAGATAGATCGCGTGCAAATTCAGACGTTTTGGACCAGGAATCAGGCTCAGCGCCTGCTCCAGATCGGCCCGCAGTTCGGTGGCGTTACGCGCTTTACCCGGATAGTTACCGGTAGCCTGAATACCGCCAGTGAGCGAGCCTTCCGGGTTTTCGAAACCGGCGACATCATCGCCCTGCCAGCAGTGCATGGAGACCGGCAGACGATCGAGCTGGCGTAAGGCCGCCTCGACATCAATACCTACCGCGGCGAAACGCAGTTTTGCCAGTTCCCAGGCTTGTTCAAGTTGAGTGGTCATGCGCAAAGCTCCTTTGTCTGTCGTAGTGATTGAAACTGCGCCTGGTAGCGGGCAATTTCACTTTCAGGATTGGGAATGAAGGTGGTCAGTTCGTAGTTGGCGCGCACCACCTGACGGAAATCATCGACGTTGTTCAGCTCGTCCAGCGTCATCAGCTGGATGCCAATATTGCCGAGCGTGGAAGCCTCAATCGGCCCGGACATCACGCGAATGCCGCAGGCATCCGCACATAGCTGGTTCAGTAAGGTGTTCTGGCAGCCGCCACCGACAATGTGCAGTTGGCTAAATGCTGCACCACGCAGTTGTGCCAGTTCTTGCAGGATGTCGGCGTACAGCAACGCCAGGCTGTCGAAGATACAGCGCGCCAGTTCGGCGTTTTGCAGGGGAACGGGTTGGCCTGATTCACGGCATGCTGCCTGAATTTCTGCACTCATATCGTCGGGGTTGATAAAGCGATCGTCGTTCGGGTTTATCAGGAACTGGCAGGCTGGCAGCGCTTGCGTTTGGCTGATAAGCGTTGGCAGGTCGGTAATCTGGCGCTCTTTTAATACGCGCTGGAGCAGCCACAGCCCCATAATATTTTTCAGGACACGGTAGCGTCCTTCCGCGCCGCCTTCATTGGTGATATTCGCCGCCAGCGCCACATCGTTGGTATAAGGTGTTCTGCTCTCAAAGCCCATCAGCGACCAGGTCCCGGAAGAGAGATAGGCGCTGTTTTTGTCGGCCAGCGGAGAAGCAATGACCGCGCTGGCCGTGTCGTGACTGGCGACGGCGACAACCGGAATTTGGTTTTTCTGTGGGCAAATCCAGTGGCCGATCACGTTCCCTGGATGCGTCGGGCGACCAAACCAGGCTTTGTCTGCCCCGGTCCACGCCAGCAGTGTGTCATCCCAGTCGTCGGTATTGATATTGACGAGCTGGGTGGTGGTGGCGTTGGTGTATTCCCAGTTCATTTTGCCGGTCAGGCGAAAGCTGAAGTAGTCGGGGATCAGCAGGGCATGGGCCACCTGCGGGAGCAGTTCTGGCTGCTGTTCAACCAGCGCACGCAGTTGATACAGGGTGTTAAAGGGCAGAAACTGAATGCCGCTACGGCGGTAAATTTCACCTTTACCCGGCTGCTCCATCGCCTGCGCCATAATGCCGGTCGTGCGGCTGTCACGGTAAGAGACCGGCAGACCGACACGTTGACCGATGTTATCGATCAGAACGTAATCCACGCCCCAGGTATCAATGCCGATGCTGTCTATCCGAATGCCTTCATCGCAGACTTTTTTCAGGCCAAGACGAATATCGTTTTCCAGGCTGTCGATGTCCCAGGTGTCAAAACCGTCTGTTTTTTGCAGGCAGTTCATGAAGCGGTGGATTTCACGTAGCGTCAGGGAGCGGTGTTCACTGTCGTAACGCGCCAGCATTACGCGCCCACTGGATGCGCCGAGATCGACTGCGACACAATGGAGAAAAGTCATAGCGAGGTCCTTCTGAGTTTTATTGCACTCAGTCTAAGAACCCCAGATAACGCGTACCTTCTTGACAGTGACAGCCACAATTAGCGGCTGGCAACATGGCAAAGGTGAACGTGACGCTGTTCACAATTTCTATTAATAGGACCTGTTTTAGCGGATGTGACGCCTTCCGCAATTCGCGATCTTTCCCGCCATTTCTTGAAGAATTGACCGTGTTTACGCACTTTGGCGTCAAAAATTTAAGGTGAGGGTGATAACCCTTAATTACTATTCAGCCATGTTCATTTGATCGGGAAGGATGTCATCATGACGGTATTGCATTGCGTGGATTTTTTTCCGACAGGTAAAGCGCCAGTGGCTATTGAACCGCGGCTTCCTCAACCTGCGTTTCCAGAGCATCATCATGATTTTCATGAAATTGTTGTGGTCGAACATGGAACGGGGATCCATGTGTTCAATGGGCAGCCTTACACCATCAGCGGCGGTACAGTGTGTTTCGTTCGCGATCATGACCGGCATTTATATGAACATACTGACAATCTGTGCCTGACCAATGTGTTGTATCGCTCCCCGGATGCGTTTCAATTTCTGGCTGGGCTGAATCAGCTTTTACCTCAGGAACAGAACGGGCAGTATCCCTCCCACTGGCGGGTGAATCAGGGGGTGTTGCAGCAGGTTCGACAACTGGTGGGGCAGATGGAAGCGCTCGGTGAGGGGATGGATACACCAACGGCGGCAAATCGCGAGATCCTGTTTATGCAACTGCTGGTGCTGCTGCGTAAAAGCAGCCTGATGGAAGCAGCGACCGATAACGACGCGCGGCTTAACCTCCTGATGGCGTGGCTGGAAGATAACTTTGCCGACGAGGTGTGTTGGGAGGCGCTGGCCGAGAAGTTTTCCCTCTCTTTGCGCACTCTGCATCGCCAACTCAAACAGCAAACCGGATTGACGCCGCAGCGCTACCTTAACCGCTTGCGTCTGATCAAGGCCCGGCATCTGCTTCGCCACAGTGATGACAGTGTGACAGACATCGCTTATCTCTGCGGATTCGGCGACAGTAACCACTTTTCGACGCTTTTTCGTCGTGAGTTCAAGTGGTCACCACGCGATATTCGTCAGGGGCGCGATCTCGTTGTGGCAAGCCGCCTCCAGTAACGCGAAAGCTATCAACGTTTTTTACCGCCGAATCTCAGATAATCATGTCCCTTAACGCCGGATGGTGGCTACGCCTTATCCGGCCTACGTGTCACGTAATCTGTAGGTCGGATAAGGCGTAGCCGCCATCCGACAGGGAATATTGTGATGGCGAATCATCTGGTCCTTCTGAAATCAGACTTCTTTGCGCATGAGCAGCAGGCTGTGGCCGTGGCTGACCGTTATCCGCAGGATGTCTTTGCTGAGCATACCCACGAGTTTTGCGAGCTGGTTATGGTCTGGCGCGGTAATGGTCTGCATGTCCTTAACGATCGCCCGTACCGGATAACCCGTGGCGATCTGTTTTACATTCGCGCCGAAGATAAACACTCCTACACCTCCGTGAACGACCTGGTGTTGCAAAATATCATCTACTGCCCGGAGCGGTTGACGCTGAATGTTGACTGGCAAGGGGCGATCCCCGGATTTGACGGTACGCCGAGGCAGCCGCACTGGCGACTCGGCAGCGTTGGCATGAGCCAGGTCCGACAGGTGATAAGCCAGCTTGAGCATGAAAGCAATCAACGTGATGCACAGGCTTTTACCATGGCTGAACTGCTGTTCGGGCAGTTGGTGACACACCTTAAGCGGCATCGTTATGCCACGGATACGCTCCCGGCGACCTCCAGTGAAACGCTGCTGGATAAACTGATCACCGCATTAGCCGGTAGCCATGAGCATGCGTTTGAACTGGATACGTTTTGCGAGCGCGAACAATGCAGCGAGCGCGTTTTGCGCCAGCAGTTTCGCAGTCAGACCGGGATGACCATCAACCAGTATCTCCGCCAGGTGCGGGTTTGCCATGCGCAGTATCTGCTCAAACATAGTCGGTTGATGATTAGCGAGATTTCCATGCGCTGCGGCTTTGAGGACAGTAACTACTTTTCGGTGGTATTTACGCGGGAAACCGGGATGACGCCGAGCCAGTGGCGTCATCTCAGTACTCAGCATGCTTAGCTGGCCATTCCCAGACCGACAATGTTTGCCGCGACAATGATCACTACGCAGCCGAGGCTTAACACGCTGACCGGACGACGACCCGCGTTTTTCCACTCTTTCAATACCAGACCGACAATCCCGCCGCACAGAACATAGAAGCTCATGTGCAGCATCCAGCTTACATAGTCATACTGCGCCGGAATACGTGCGTGGCCCCAGGCGTAGAAGAAGAATTGCAGATACCACATCAAGCCACCAAGCGCAGAGAGCAGCACGTTAGTGATAATCAGCGGTTTGGCTAACGAGAAGTCGGCTTTTATCGACAAGTTCTTCACTTTTGCCAGACGAATGAAGCAGAAGCCCAGGTTAACAAGCGCGCCACCGCCCATAATAACCACATAGCTAGGCAGGGCGACATACAGCGGATCGACGCCCAACGCGGCGGCGGCATCGTGCATCGGTTTCGCCGCGTTCATCGCAAAGGACATCCCGGCGGAGAAAATACCGCACATGACGGCCAGAACCAGACCTTTTTTCAGGTTGAAATCTTCCGCTTTGATGCCCATTTTGCGTTCTTTTAACTGACCGGCACGGGTAACAATGCCCACACCAATCAGCGCGACCAGTACGCCAAGCAGCGTCATGCGGCCGCCAGAGGTATTGATCAGTACATCAAAATTGCCGTTGATAATCGGGGTCATCAGCGTGCCGACAATCAGCGTAATACCTATCGCAATCCCGATACCCATCGACATACCGAGATAGCGCATGGTCAGGCCATAGTTGATATTGCCAATCCCCCACATTGCACCAAACAGAAATACCGGCGCCAGCGTGGAGAGGCTGAAGGAGCTGAAGTAGGCCCAGAAATCGGGAAGTAACATGGCGCTGATGGTCCACGGCAGGATTATCCAGGAGACGATCCCGCCAACCGACCACATCGTTTCCCATGACCAATGTTTGACTTGCTTGAACGGGGCATAGAAACAGGCGGCACTGGCTGCCCCTATCAAATGCCAAAAGATACCCATCGTAATCGCGTTACTCATGACTTAATCCTCGTTATTTTTTATCGTCGGTAATGACCCCTCCGACCTAACGAGTTTAAAAATTACGCAGGTGGTTAACCTTTTGACGATTGCCGCCCTTTTGCGCATGTTGGCAATTATCACGTTAAGTGGGTGATTCGGCTCACATCTTTAACAATGGGTTTGATTCATTAAAACCCTGTAAAAAGTACGGCATTGATAATCATTTTCAATATCATTTAATTAACTATAATGACCCAACTGCTTACGCGGCGTTAACACTGGCCGCCCGACAATACTGGAGATGATTATGAGTTATACACTGCCATCCCTGCCGTACGCTTATGATGCCCTTGAACCGCACTTCGATAAGCAGACGATGGAAATCCACCACACCAAACACCACCAGGCTTACGTAAACAACGCCAACGCTGCGCTGGAAAGCCTGCCTGAATTCGCCAGCCTGTCCGTTGAAGAGCTGATCACCAAACTGGATCAACTGCCAGCAGACAAGAAAACCGTACTGCGTAACAACGCGGGCGGTCACGCTAACCACAGCCTGTTCTGGAAAGGCCTGAAAACCGGTACTACGCTGCAGGGCGACCTGAAAGCGGCTATCGAACGTGACTTCGGCTCCGTTGACAACTTCAAAGCTGAATTTGAAAAAGCAGCGGCAACCCGCTTTGGCTCCGGCTGGGCGTGGCTGGTTCTGAAAGGTGACAAACTGGCTGTTGTTTCCACCGCCAACCAGGATTCCCCGCTGATGGGTGAAGCTATCTCTGGCGCTTCCGGTTTCCCAATCGTGGGCCTGGACGTTTGGGAACACGCTTACTACCTGAAATTCCAGAACCGTCGCCCGGACTACATCAAAGAGTTCTGGAACGTCGTGAACTGGGACGAAGCTGCCGCGCGTTTCGCAGCAAAAAAATAAGTTCTACGCTTTAACAAAGCCCTGCAAGCGATGCTTGTGGGGTTTTTTTGTGATCAAACTCAATATAAAAACAATGATCCACTTAAATTGAAACAAGGTTTTATTGTGCGAGTGGGATCACTTTTATAGTCTCTATGAATGTCTATCTTCTTTTCATCAAGACGGGCGCATCTCAAAGCAAGATGCAATCGCCCATAAAAATTGCCCCATTTTTATGTCTACAGGTGATGGAAATGCAGATCAAACGTACGATAGAGAAAATCCCAGGCGGTATGATGCTGGTGCCGCTTTTCCTGGGCGCGTTGTGTCACACCTTTTCCCCCGGCGCCGGGAAATATTTCGGCTCTTTTACCAACGGTATGATCACCGGTACGGTGCCTATCCTGGCAGTCTGGTTCTTTTGCATGGGGGCGTCGATCAAGCTAAGCGCCACCGGCACCGTGCTGCGCAAATCAGGTACGTTAGTCATCACCAAGATTCTGGTGGCGTGGGTGGTTGCAGCGATTGCTTCACGCATTCTGCCGGAACATGGTGTAGAGGTCGGATTCTTCGCTGGGTTGTCTACGCTGGCGCTGGTGGCCGCGATGGATATGACCAACGGCGGGCTGTATGCCTCGATTATGCAGCAGTACGGCACCAAAGAAGAGGCCGGGGCGTTTGTCCTGATGTCGCTGGAGTCTGGCCCGCTGATGACCATGGTGATTCTGGGAACCGCCGGGATCGCGTCGTTTGAACCACACGTATTTGTTGGTGCGGTATTGCCGTTCCTGATTGGCTTTGCGCTGGGGAATCTGGACCCTGAACTGCGGGAGTTCTTCAGCAAAGCGGTGCAGACGCTGATCCCGTTCTTTGCCTTCGCATTAGGTAACACCATTGATTTGAGCGTGATTGCGCAGACCGGCGTGCTGGGTATTCTGCTGGGCGTGGCGGTGATTATCATCACTGGTATTCCATTGATTATCGCCGATAAACTGATTGGTGGTGGCGATGGTACGGCGGGGATTGCCGCTTCCAGTTCTGCGGGGGCGGCGGTTGCTACGCCTGTGCTGATTGCTGAAATGGTTCCGGCATTTAAACCGATGGCACCGGCAGCAACTTCCCTGGTCGCCACGTCGGTGATTGTGACCTCCATTCTGGTGCCGATTATCACGTCTATCTGGTCGAAAAGGGCCAAAGCAAGGGCGGCAGAAATTGATATTCGTGGCACCGTGAAGTAAGTCTCTTAAGCCGGATGGTCTGCACCATCCGGCTTAATTATTTACCCTTTGACGACAAACACCTCATCGATTGTTCGACACTCACTCTCGTTCAACTCTCCACCGGCATTACGTGACACGCTGGTACAATAGCCAAACTTACGCGATACCACGGTTTTGATGGTAGTGACAAAATCTTCGCCGATGGCATAGATGGACATGTAGGTGCCAATCTGGTCCTGAATATCGCGAAGCGCTGCCAGGTCTCCCTGTTTGAACGCTTCCCGCGCGCTGACAAACAGTTCCGGCATGACGTTGTTCAACCCTGAAATAATCCCCGCGCCACCTGCTAACAGGTTGGGAATGTAGTATTCGTCATAGCCGGACAGCACGGCAAAATCCTCCCGCACGGCGCGGGTGGTCTGAATCATACTGCGGGTATGGGACTGGCAGTCGACGGTGTCTTTAATGCCAGCGAAATTCGGGAACTCGGCGGCGAGGGTGGCTACCAGTTCGGGGGTTAAATCGCAGCCGGTGCGTGCCGGGAAGTTATAAGCAAACCATTTGCCGCTGAGTTTCTGCCCCAACTGACGGAAGTAGCTCAGCAGCTGTTTCGCCGTTTGTCCGTAGTAGTAGGGCGGCAGGATCATCACGGCATCGTAACCTGAGCGATACGCTTCCTGCGCCATCAATAAAACATCATTCTGGCAGGTGGATGAGACGTTGGCGACCATCTTCAGCGAGCTCATGGCGCGGGCCTCGCGGATCAGCAGCAGTCTTTCTTCGAGCGTGAAGGAGGCAAATTCCCCGATGCTGCCCATCAGCAAAATCACGTCGATTTTGGCCTCGGTAAGGCGTTTGAGATGCTGGCTTAGACCGTTGAGATCGATCTTGCCATCATTGTCCATTGGCGTAATGGAAGGACACCAGACGCCAGCAAATTGCGATTGACCAGTCACGTTGTCGACTCCTTATTTGAAATGATGTTTCAAAACCAGATTGCATTGATAGCATGTGTCCCTAAGTTTCATGTGAACCGTGCTCTCATTTTGAGCGACTGGGGTAAAATAAATGTGGTGTAATGGGGGAAATTTATCGGGAGAGGGAACAGATGCGATATCCGGTCGATGTTTTTACAGGCAAAGTTCGGGACTACACGGGAAGCCGTCCCAGCGCGATTGCTAAAGTCCAGATTGACGGTGAGTTGATGCTGACCGAACTGGGGCTGACGGGGGATGAACAAGCGGAAACAAAAATTCACGGCGGGCCGGATCGCGCGCTGTGTCACTATCCGCGTGAACACTATCAGCACTGGAGACAAGCGTTTCCGGAGCAGGCGGAGCTATTTGTCGCCCCCGCGTTTGGTGAGAACCTCTCTACTGAGGGGCTGACTGAAGATAATGTGTATATTGGCGACATTTTCCAGTGGGGAGAGGCGCTGATTCAGGTCACGCAGCCGCGCTCGCCGTGCTTTAAGCTGAATTTCCATTTTGGCATTAGCGATATGGCCAGCCAGATGCAAGATGCGGGCAAGACGGGCTGGCTGTGTAGCGTCATCGTGCCTGGTCAGGTGTCAGCAGACGCACCATTGATTCTGGCGTCACGCGTGAGCGACGTCAGCGTGCGGGAGGCCATTGCTATCGCCTGGCATATGCCGTTTGATGATTCGCAATATCACCGTTTACTGTCGACTGCTGGGTTATCAAAAAGTTGGACCAGAACGATGCAAAAGCGCCGTTTAAGCGGCAAGATCGAAGACAATTCCCGCCGTTTGTGGGGAAAATAAACCTACCTTCATCTGGCAATTAAATCAGGTGGTGACACCTGATTTACCTCTCCCCGTGGTTCATCCCCCTGCGTACCAAACCGGGCAAAAACCTGACGGTCACGGTTTGCTTCAAAGCCATTCTTGATACCTGGTCCACAAAAAGAAACTCTGCGTTGAAAAAAAACTTGAGTATTTCCTGCACTCAAATATCTTAGCTTCAAATTGGTTTAAACCAGATGAGCGAAATGAAAAAGAAAAACAATGTTGATGTGCTCAGGGAGCGCTTTGAAAGCTGGTTAAACGAGAAGAATTTACCAGCGGGGTCCAAATTGCCTTCGGAAAGGGAGTTATGTGAGCTGCTGGATGCAAAGCGTATGACCTTACGTCAGGTTCTGATTGAGCTTGAGATCGATGCGCGTATTTTCCGCAAGAACCGCAGTGGTTGGTTTATTTCATCGAAGCGGTTTATTTATAACCCTAAATCACTTTCCAGCTTCAATGCTGAAGCCTGTGCCCAGGGACGTAAGCCTTTTTGGGATTATTTAACCAAAGAAACCATTGATACAGTCCCACACCATGTTGAGGATGTTTTTCTCTCTTCGGGCGATCGTTATTTAGTTACCGGTTGGTGCGGTCTTGATTCACATAAAGTGTTTTACCATGAATCCTATATTGATGCCGATGTTGCGCCAGGATTCATTAATAAATTGGGCAATCAGTCTTTTGCCAGCGTCTGGGAAGATGCGTTTGGCCATGTTTTAAATATCAAAGAAATGGTTTTTAAACCGGTCAATATGCCAGAAGTGGCCTGCAAAGAACTGGGTGTTGCGCCTAATACGTATGGAATTTTAGTAGAAAAACATCGGGCTACCCGAGATAAAAAAGTGGTTCAGGTTGATTTCGAATACTGGAGACTTGAATCAGTGGAACTTGTTATTCGCGATGAATGAGAAAAATAATGGGAAAATGTAACCAAAAACTTCTTGCGGAACGCGCGAGAAATATACCGCTGTACCTACATGCTTATGCTTTTCATCTGAATATGCGCTACGAGAGAGTCCTGCCGGGGGATCTTCTGGATATTGCGCATCAGCAAAAATTGAAGGGTGTAAAAATACATGTTGAGGATGGTGAGTCCCAATCACTGCAGAAACTGAACGATCAGCAGCTACACGATTTTAAAGAGAAGGCCAAAAAATATAATCTGGATGTGCATATCGAAACGAGCGCATCGGATAAGGCGACATTGACGGATGCCATCCGTATTGCTGTTGCTACTGGTGCAACTTCAGTGCGTTTCTACCCGCGTTATGAAGGGCATCTCAACGATGTTATGGCGAAGATTGCCAATGATATTGCATGGCTGTCTCAGTATGACGATTGCGGACTAAGCTTTACTATCGAACAGCATGAAGATCTGCAAGGCCATGAGCTGGTGACGCTGGTTAACAATAGCGGGATGAAAAATCTCTCTATTCTGTTTGATTTTGGCAACATGATTAATGCTAATGAACAGCCGCTTTCTGCGTTAGAGGTTATGTCTCCTCTGATCACTCAGGTGCATATCAAAGACGCAAAAATTATTAAAGAAGGTAAAGGCTGGGGGCATGAGGCTTGTCGTTCAGGACACGGCGATTTACCCATGGAAGAGATGCTTAAGGCATTATTACTTTTAGGTGAAGATAAACCGCAAGTACATGCTTTTGGCCTGGAAGAAGAAGTTGAATATTATGCCCCTGCATTTCGCTTCGACGATGAGGGTGATAATCCATGGATCCCATGGCGCGATGCAAGTTATACGCCGCTGCCTGACAGCAACATGATTGATGCGCGACTGGCGCAGGAAAAAGAACATGCTCTTGCCCAAATAAAATACATTCGTGATATATGTGACAAGTTTATAGGCAATTAATTAGTTTTCTTAAAATATTATTAAATGCGGAAAGGATTATGAAAATAATCCCCTGGCTTTATTAATTATACAATTTAATTTAGATATTTCTCTCAACAAGCAATGAGGGTTTAATCATGTTCATGAATAAATGGGCAAGGCTCTGTTTTTTGATTTTAGGCGGCGGCACGATATTCAAGCTTTCAAGCTTTCAAGCTTTCAAGTATGAAAGATGTTTTCTATGTGCCAATGCAGAATGACTGGGGTTTAACTAATACGCAAATTGGGTTGAGCTTTACGGTTTATACGATTGTTCAGACAACCGGACTTTTTCTTTCTCTCTATATCGCAGATCGTTACTCCAAGAAAATATTATTACCGTTCGGTCTGATTGGTGTTGGGTTATGTGGCTTATATCTGGCAACGCTACCGTCATTTACTGGTTATCTCATTTGCTTTGCCGCGATGGCTTTCTTTGCCGATGTGGTTTATTGGCCGGTATTGCTGAAAGCCGTTCGTTTGCTGGGAACGAAAGAAGAACAAGGACGCATGTTCGGCTTTTTAGAAGCCGGACGTGGCGTGGTGGATGTTATCGTTGCATCTGGCGCTCTGTTTGTCTTCGTCCAGTTTGGTGAAGGTAAAGCGGGGATGCAGGCGGGCCTGTTGTTCTATACGGTAATTACGCTTGTGGCAGGTATTGTGACGTACTTTATTGTCGATGATGACAAAGTGAAAGGTGGCGAGAAAACCAGTGCCAACATGGAAGTGTTAAAGGGTATCAAACATGTTTTGTCCTGCCCTAATGTTTGGCTGGCTTCTTTAGGTATTTTCTTCGTTTATGCCGCGTACTGTGGACTGACTTACTTTATTCCGTTCTTAAAAGATATCTATATGCTGCCGGTAGCTCTCGTCGGTGCGTACGGCATCATCAACCAGTATGCGTTAAAAATGGTAGGTGGGCCGATTGGCGGAATGTTGGCAGATAAAGTTGCTAAATCACCGACAGTGTATCTGAAGTGGACGTTCCTGATCTCTGCTGTGGCGATGCTTGTGTTCATGCAGTTACCGCATCAAACAATGAACGTGTATATCGGTATGGCGGCGACATTAGGGTTCGGAGCGATTATCTTCTCACAGCGCGCCATTTTCTTCGCGCCGATGGATGAGATCGGTACCCCACGTGAGTATGCGGGCTCGGCAATGGCATTTGGTTGCATCATCGGTTATATGCCAGCGATGTTTGCGTACACGTTGTACGGCTATTTGCTGGATACCAATAGCGGCATCACTGGCTACAACTATGTCTTTAGCGTGATGATTGCGTTCAGCTTAATGGGCTTTATCTGTTCGACCATTCTGGTGAAGCGAATTAAAAAGCAAAAGCTAGCGGCGGCGGCTGCGGCGGCATAACGTGAATGCTTCCCCGGTAATCATGTCGTACCGGGGAAGCCTGTTAAGCGCGTTTATACAGCGGTAACCAAATCACCAGCCGTAAACCACCCAGCGGGCTGTCTTCGGCCTTCACCCAGCCACGATGCTGCTGAATTGCGGTTTCAACAATCGCCAGACCCAGACCCGTTCCGCCAGACTCGCGATCGCGCGCCTCATCGGTACGATAGAACGGACGGAAAATCTGTTCTCTGTCTTCAGGGCTAACGCCTGGGCCATCGTCGTCCACGGTGATGGTAATCCCGTCGATATCCACCGCGAAGCCAACTTCAATCTTCGTATGTGAATAGCGCAGGGCATTGCGCACAATGTTTTCCAGCGCACTTTCCAACGCATTTGGGTTACCGTACAGCGGCCACGGACCCGGCGGGAAATTCACCGTGAGCGATTTACCCATCTGCTCAGCTTCAAAGGCGGCGTTATCCAGCACTTCGCCCCAAAGCTGATTAGCTTTCACTGTTTCACTGACCAGCGCGTTTTTCTGCTGATTACGTGACATCACCAGCAGGTCGTTGATCATGCTGTCCAGTCGGTGTGCTTCTGTTTCAATGCGCTCCAGCTCTTTGCTCTCACCGCTACGACGGCGCAGCAGAGCGGTGCCCAGTTGCAGACGCGTTAGCGGTGTTCTCAGCTCGTGAGAGATGTCCGACAGCAGGCGTTGCTGTGTGGTCATCATCCGTTCCAACGCCGTCACCATCTGGTTAAAGCTCGCGCCTGCCGCCAGGAACTCCTGCGGACCGGCTTCCAGCTCAGGATGTTGACGCAGGTTACCCTGAGCTACTTCATCCGCCGCGTTTTTCAACTTACGCGCCGGTTTCGCCAGACTCCAGGCAAGCCAGAGCAATAGCGGTGAGCTGACTAACATGGTGACGATCAGCAACAACAGCGGTCGGTCGAACAGCAGGTTGATAAAGTCAGATTGTGAGCTGCTGGCAGGTCGTATGAGATACAGCTGGTAGTTATCTTCACCGTCTCTGACGGAGAAAGGCCCGACCATCTCAACGCGACCGTATTTTTTCTTTTGCGGATGGTCGGCGTTATCGGCCTGACCAATAAAGTTACGAATGATCTGCATTTCGTTGCGTTCTGCGCCGATCACGCGTCCTTCCGTCGTAACAAGTAATAACCGCTGTCCTGGCGGCGCCCACTTGTCTATCGCCCGAAACAAGCGACGCCACCACATCAAATCATTGGGTGGATCGTTCGCCAGTTCAGCTTCAACGTGTTGCTCAATCATTAACCCCTGGCGCTGCTCGCTGTCCAGTAGCTCGGTCATCTGGCGTGAGTCGAGCTTGGGTAACATCAGTACCAACATCAACACCAGTGCCAGCGTCAACCAGAAGATGGCAAAGATGCGTGCGGTTAAGCTCCCTATCATGAAGCGGAGACCATCAGGTAGCCGCGACCACGCAGGGTTTTAAACCACGGGTGTCCGTCTTTACGCTCTGGCAGCTTACGACGCAGGTTCGAGATATGCATGTCGATCGCGCGATCGAAAGGCGTCAGGCGTTTGCCCAGCACTTCCTGGCTCAGGTGCTCACGCGAAACCACCTGACCGAGATGCTGAGCCAGCAAATAGAGCAGGGTGAATTCGGTGCCGGTTAACTCCAGAATTTGCCCGTCAAAGCTGGCTTCCTGGCGACCCGGATTAAGGCTTAACGCATCAACTTCCAGCGTCGGCGAGCCGTTATCGCTGTTCTGCTGCTGTTCGCTCCAGTGTGAGCGACGCAGAATAGCGCGGATGCGCGCGACCAGTTCACGGTCGTTAAACGGTTTAGGTAAATAGTCGTCCGCGCCCAGCTCAAGGCCAAGTACGCGATCCAATTCGCTGCCGCGAGCGGTCAGCATGATTACGGGTGTCTGGTGTGTCTGACGAAGTGCTTTCAGCGTATCAATGCCGTTTTTCTTCGGCATCATGACGTCAAGCAAAAGTAAATCGATGCTGTCATCCAGAAGCTCAAGCGCCTGTTCCCCATCATAGGCAACCAGCACATCGAAACCTTCCATTTCGAGCAACTCCTTTAACAGGGAAGTCAGCTCTCGGTCATCATCAACTAACAGGATTTTATTCATTGTTTACGTACCTCCGAGGCAGAAATTACGTCATCAGGCGTCGCTAATCTATGACTTTACGTTGTTTTACACCCCCTGACGCATGTTTGCAGCCCGAATCGTAAACTGTCTCTCGTTGAATCGCGACAGAAAAGATTTTGGGAGCAAGTGATGGGCAAAGTTACCGCTGCCGTCATGGCCTCAACGCTGGCACTCAGTACATTTAGCCATGCAGCTGAAGTCGTCACAGGCGATCACTGGCACCTGGGTGAAGGCTCATCGCAACGCAGCGTTCAGAGCCACATGTTTGACGGTATCAGTTTAACCGAACATCAACGTCAACAGATGCGAGATTTAATGCAGCAGGCGAGACACGAACAGCCTCCTGTTAATGTTAGCGAAATGGAGACAATGCATCGCCTTGTCACCGCAGAGAAATTTGATGAAAGCGCAGTGCGCGCTCAGGCAGAAAGAATGGCGCAAGAACAGGTTGCCCGCCAGGTTGAAATAGCCAGGATCCGCAATCAGATGTATCGCCTGTTAACGCCAGAGCAGCAAGCGGTTTTAAATGAGAAACATGAACAACGAATGGAGCAACTGCGCGATGTAGCGCACTGGAAAAAAAGCTCATCGTTGAATTTATTGAGTAGTAGCAACTCACGTTCCCAGTAGTAACCCTGTTTTCCTTGCCATAGACACCATCCCTGTCTTCCCCCACATGATGTGGGGGTTTTTTTTTGCCCAAAATTTGTCCCTCGGTTATTGCCTGACTGTTTTACTTCATCCGTTATACTAGCGGCATATCCTGGCAGGAGTGTTTATGAATCAAACCTATGGGCGGCTAGTGAGCCGGGCGGCAATCGCGGCAACCGTGATGGCATCGCTGTTACTTTTGATCAAAATTTTTGCGTGGTGGTACACCGGATCGGTCAGTATTCTGGCTGCACTGGTGGATTCTCTGGTGGACATCGCGGCGTCGTTAACCAACCTGTTGGTGGTGCGCTATTCGCTGCAGCCCGCCGATGATGAGCATACGTTCGGACACGGAAAAGCGGAATCGCTGGCGGCGCTGGCGCAAAGCATGTTTATTTCTGGTTCGGCGCTATTTTTATTCCTGACCGGGATTCAGCATCTCATCCAACCCACGCCGATGAAAGATCCGGGCGTTGGGGTGGTGGTCACCATCATTGCGTTAGTGTGTACAATCATTCTGGTCTCGTTTCAGCGCTGGGTAGTGAAGCGTACGCAAAGTCAGGCCGTTCGGGCAGATATGCTTCATTATCAGTCTGATGTTATGATGAACGGTGCGATTCTCATTGCGCTCGGGCTGGCATGGTATGGCTGGCATCGTGCAGATGCCTTGTTTGCGCTGGGGATTGGCATCTATATTTTATATAGCGCATTACGCATGGGGTATGAGGCAGTGCAATCTTTGCTGGATCGCGCTTTACCCGATGAGGAACGTCAGGAAATTATTGATATAGTGACGTCATGGCCTGGAGTCAGCGGCGCTCACGATCTTCGCACGCGGCAGTCAGGGCCGACCCGCTTTATTCAGATTCATTTGGAAATGGAAGATAATCTGCCGCTCGTTCAGGCGCATTTGGTGGCTGAACAGGTTGAGCAGGCAATTTTACGGCGTTTCCCGGGATCGGATGTCATCATTCATCAGGATCCCTGTTCAGTCGTACCCAAGGAAGGCAAGATGTTTGAGCTTTCATAATTCGTTGTAAAAAAAGTGAACCGGGCCAGCATTTTGTGTATAAATTACCACCATTTGGCCTGACCTGAATCAATTCAGCAGGAAGTGATTGTTATACTATCTGCATATTCGTTGGATCGTTTCGATATGCGGAATCGACTTCCGGCAGCAGATTTCATTTTGCATTCCAAAGTTCAGAGGTAGTCATGATTAAGAAAATCGGTGTGTTGACAAGCGGCGGTGATGCGCCGGGCATGAACGCAGCAATCCGTGGTGTTGTACGTGCAGCGTTGACGGAAGGGCTGGAAGTCATGGGGATCCATGATGGCTACCTGGGTTTGTATGAAGACCGTATGGTCCAGCTTGACCGCTACAGCGTGTCCGACATGATCAACCGTGGCGGTACTTTCCTCGGTTCTGCTCGCTTCCCGGAATTCCGTGATGAAAACGTACGTGCGGTGGCGATCGAAAACCTGAAGAAGCGTGGCATCGACGCCCTGGTTGTTATCGGGGGTGACGGTTCTTACATGGGTGCAAAACGCCTGACTGAAATGGGCTTCCCATGCATCGGTCTGCCGGGCACTATCGATAACGATATCAAAGGTACCGACTACACCATCGGTTACTTCACCGCTCTGGGTACCGTTGTCGAAGCGATTGACCGCCTGCGTGATACCTCTTCTTCTCACCAGCGTATTTCCATCGTCGAAGTGATGGGCCGCTACTGTGGTGACCTGACCTTGGCAGCTGCAATTGCCGGTGGTTGTGAGTTCGTGGTGGTTCCGGAAGTGGAATTCAGCCGTGACGATTTGGTTACTGAAATCAAAGCGGGCATCGCGAAAGGTAAAAAACACGCAATCGTAGCGATCACTGAACACATGTGTGACGTTGACGAACTGGCGCATTACATTGAGAAAGAAACGGGTCGTGAAACGCGTGCAACCGTACTGGGTCACATCCAGCGTGGTGGTTCCCCGGTTCCTTACGACCGTATCCTGGCATCCCGTATGGGCGCCTATGCCATTGAACTTCTGCTAGAAGGTCACGGCGGTCGCTGCGTAGGTATTCAGAACGAGCAGCTGGTTCACCACGACATCATCGACGCTATCGAAAACATGAAGCGTCCGTTCAAAGGTGACTGGCTGGACTGCGCGAAAAAACTGTACTAAATGCAATTGCCTGATGGCGGCTTGCACCTTATCCGGCCTACATGATGCAAATCGTAGGCTTGATAAGCGTAGCGCCATCAGGCAAAAACTCGACGCCATATATTCCCCCAAGTTATAGCAAATCTTTTTTTATTCTTTAATGTTTGGATGCCTTTCTGGCACGCTTTGCTCATCACAACACTACCTAAGAGAGCTGGGCGATGAACAAATGGGGCGTAGGGTTAACATTATTGCTGGCATCGACCAGCGTTCTGGCAAAGGATATTCAGTTACTTAACGTATCGTACGATCCAACGCGTGAACTGTACGAGCAGTACAATAAGGCCTTCAGCGCGCACTGGAAGCAGGAAACGGGCGACAACGTTGTGATCCGCCAGTCGCACGGCGGTTCGGGTAAACAGGCGACTTCCGTCATCAACGGCATTGAAGCCGATGTTGTGACGCTGGCACTTGCTTACGACGTGGATGCCATTGCTGAACGTGGCCGTATCGATAAAAACTGGATTAAACGCCTGCCGGATAATTCTGCGCCTTACACCTCCACCATCGTGTTCCTGGTCCGCAAAGGCAATCCCAAACAAATTCATGACTGGAACGATTTAATCAAACCGGGCGTGTCGGTCATTACGCCAAACCCGAAAAGCTCCGGCGGAGCTCGCTGGAACTATCTGGCGGCATGGGGCTATGCCCTGCACCACAACAACAACGATCAGGCCAAGGCACAAGACTTTGTGAAGGCCCTGTATAAAAACGTTGAGGTACTCGATTCTGGCGCACGTGGCTCAACCAATACCTTCGTTGAACGTGGTATCGGTGATGTGCTGATTGCCTGGGAAAACGAAGCGCTGTTGGCAACGAACGAGCTGGGCAAAGATAAATTCGAGATAGTGACCCCGAGTGAATCTATCCTCGCGGAGCCGACCGTATCCGTGGTTGATAAAGTGGTGGAAAAGAAAGATACCAAAGCGGTGGCGGAAGCTTACCTGAAGTATCTCTACTCGCCGGAAGGTCAGGAGATAGCAGCGAAAAACTTCTACCGCCCACGTGATGCAGAAGTCGCGAAGAAATACGAAAACGCATTTCCGAAGCTGAAGCTGTTCACTATCGACGAAGAGTTTGGCGGCTGGACGAAAGCGCAGAAAGAGCACTTCTCTAACGGCGGTACGTTCGACCAAATCAGTAAACGATAAATAAGTCTGTGATTTACCGACCCGGTGGCCTAACGCGACCGGGTTTTTTATTTGTCATGGTTTTGCGTTACTCTTGCCCTTCAATGGGATACAGGAAACGCGTAATGAAAAAAGCAGGCTATCTTTTACTGGCGGTGATAGTGGTCGCCGCCGCTGCAGGTATCGGGTACTGGAAATTCACCGGCAACCCGGACGCATTACGCCAGATCGTTCTTCAGCAATGCCTGCCGCACCAGTTGCAGCAGCAGGACCCCGCCCCATGCGCTGAAGTAAAGCCGGATGCCGGATATGTGGTGTTCAAAGACCGTAACGGCCCACTGCAATATCTGTTGATGCCTACCTGGCGGATCAACGGTACGGAAAGTCCGCTGTTGTTGAAATCAGGCACACCGAACTTTTTCTGGCTGGCCTGGCAGGCGCGTAGCTTTATGAGCCAAAAATACGGCCAGGAAATCCCTGACAAAGCAGTCTCTCTGACCATTAACTCTCGTAGCGGGCGTACGCAAAATCACCTGCATATTCATATCTCCTGCCTGCGAACCGATGTCAGAAAGCAGCTGGATGACAACCTGGCGAAAATCAGCACCCGCTGGCTACCATTACCGGGTGGGCTGCGCGGTCATGAATATCTGGCACGTCGCGTCACGGAAAATGAACTGGCACAACGCAGCCCGTTTATGATGCTGGCGGAAGAGGTGCCGGATGCGCGTGAGCATATGGGCAGCTATGCGTTGGCGATGGTGCGCCAGAGCGACGAATCCTTTGTCCTGCTGGCTACTCAGCGCAATCTGCTGGCACTGAATCTCGCCTCCGCTGAGGAAATTCAGGATCATCAATGTGATATTCTGCGTTAACCCCACCTAATCTGGCGTTTACTCCGCATGCCTGTCCCCGTATTCTTGTTGAAAAAAACAACAGGAGACAGGCATGTCGCTCTGGCTTACACACCCTCTGTTTATCCCCTCTCTGGTGGTTGGTATCACCATTCTGCTCTGGGCTACGTCGCTGCTGCCGGAGTTTATAACGGCGCTGCTGTTCTTTGCCGTGGCGATGGTGGCCAAAATCGCGCCACCGGATGTGATTTTTGGCGGCTTTGCGTCCTCCGCGTTCTGGCTGGTATTTAGCGGCTTTGTACTGGGTATCGCGATTCGTAAAACGGGGCTGGCGGACAGGGCGGCGAGGGCGCTGTCATCGAGGTTGACTGATTCCTGGCCGTTAATGGTGGCGAGTGTGGTACTGCTAAGTTATGCGCTGGCATTTGTAATGCCGTCCAACATGGGGCGCATTGCGCTGCTGATGCCGATCGTCGCGGCGATGGCGAAACGGGCTGGAATTAACGACGGCACGCGCGCCTGGTATGGTCTGGCACTGGCAGTCGGGTTTGGGACGTTCCAGCTTTCTGCGACGATTTTACCCGCTAACGTACCGAATCTGGTGATGAGCGGCGCGGCGGAAGGCTCTTACGGCATCCACCTCAATTATCTTCCCTATTTGCTGCTGCATACGCCGGTTCTGGGTTGGCTTAAAGGCGCGGTGCTCATTGTGCTTATCTGCTGGTTGTTCCCTGGCAAGCCGCATGCGCCGCGCGATCTCACGCCGCCGGAGCCGATGAGCCGGGATGAAAAACGTCTGGCCTGGATGTTAGCGGTGGTGCTGTTCTTGTGGGTAAGCGAAAGCTGGCACGGCATTGGCCCCGCGTGGACCGGGCTGGCGGCGGCAGTTATCACATTGCTACCACGGGTTGGCTTTATCAATGGCGACGAGTTTTCCACTGGGGTCAACATTCGTACCTGTATTTATGTGGCGGGTATTCTGGGGCTGGCGATCACCGTCACGCAAACCGGTATTGGTAGCGCTGTTGGCGAAGCGCTGTTACAGGTGATGCCGCTGGATGCGGAAAAGCCGTTTACCAGTTTCCTCGCGCTGACCGGTATTACCACTGCGCTTAATTTTATTATGACGGCGAACGGTGTTCCGGCGTTGTATACCACGTTGGCGCAAAGTTTTGCCGATGCGACGGGATTCCCGCTGCTGTCGGTGATTATGATCCAGGTGCTGGGTTATTCAACGCCACTGTTGCCGTATCAGGCTTCACCGATCGTAGTGGCGATGGCGCTCGGGAAAGTACCTGCAAGGGCGGGGATGCTGCTATGTATCGCACTGGCGGCGGCAACGTATTTGATTCTTCTGCCGCTGGATTACGCCTGGTTTACGGTGTTAGGAAAACTGTAGATGTATCAAAATGTTAATTTTATGTTTTGTGAGTGAGTGAATTGTATTATGTGCGGCAATATCGGTTAATGCCCGAGCGCAGATTTGCGCACTGGAAACTCAAGGATTGATTCATGGACAGTTTGACCCCCATCCGCTGTTGGCCTGCCATCATCTCGCTCGTGATTACGCTGACCATCTGGTTTGTTATCCCGTGTCCTCCTGACGTAACCCCGCAAGCGTGGCACCTGCTGGCACTGTTTATTGGTACGATCGCCGCGATTATCGGTAAAGCTATGCCCATTGGCGCAATTGCGATTGTGGCGATTATGCTGGTGGCGATGACTGGCGTTACTAACCCCGGCAAACCCTCCGCGGCGTTGAACGATGCGTTGAGTGGCTTTTCGAACCAGTTAATCTGGCTGATTGGTTTATCCATTATGCTGTCGCAAAGTCTGTTAAAGACCGGCCTGGGGGCGCGTATTGGCTACGGGTTTATTGCGCTATTTGGTAAAAGAACGCTGGGTATTGCGTGGGCATTAACCCTTGCGGAAACGCTAATTGCACCCGTAACGCCAAGCAATACCGCGCGTGGCGGCGGCATTATTCACCCGGTAATGCGGGCGATTGCGGAGAGCCTCGGCTCGCAGCCAGGCCATGCCGAGAATGGCTCAACGGGCCGTTATCTCGCGCTGGTGAACTACAACATTAACCCGATCAGCTCGGCAATGTTCATCACCGCGACCGCACCTAACCCGTTAATCGTCAGCTTTTTGACGAAGGGGACGGATGGCGTGCTGAACATGACCTGGGGAATGTGGGCTATTGCGGCGCTTCTTCCCGCTCTGGTATCACTGGTTGTCATGCCGATTGTAATCTGGTGGCTCTATCCGCCAGCTATCACGCGCACGCCAAATGCGCCGCAGTTCGCGCGGCAAAAACTGGATGCGCTGGGTCCACTATCACTGGCAGAAAAAATCACCCTGGCAGTGTTCATTTTGCTGCTCTGCCTGTGGGCGGGTGTTCCAGCGATGCTGATGGGCAGTGCCTGGAGCGTAAACCCCACTAGCGCCGCGTTAATTGGTTTGTCGATTCTATTGATGGCGGGCGTATTGAGCTGGGATGACATTCTTAAATGCCGCGGGGCATGGGATACGATAGTCTGGTTTGCCGCGCTGGTGATGATGGCGGATTTTCTCAGCAAACTGGGGTTGGTGGGATGGCTGGCAACCAGCGTTGGTAGCGCAATCGACCATCTTGGCGTGCACTGGAGTGTTGCAACGCTGCTGTTGATTCTGCTTTATGTCTACTCGCACTACTTTTTCGCCAGCACTACTGCGCATATTACGGCTATGTTCGCTGCGTTTTTCGCCGCAGGATTAGGCCTCGGCGCGCCGCCAGCATTGCTTGGTTTAATGCTCGGTTTCTCCTCCTCCCTGATGATGTCGCTCACGCACTATGGCACGGGTACTGCGCCGATCATCTTTGGTTCGGGCTATGTCACGCTGGCAGAGTGGTGGAAAACGGGGCTGGTGATGAGTGTGGTCAACCTGACCATTTGGGGTGTGACCGGCGCCTTCTGGTGGCACTGGTTGGGATACTGGTAGTTAATACAGCGGGAGGAGTGCTCCTCCCGCCTTAACAACTTAAGCCTGTTTAGCGGCTTCTGCTGCTTTAACGATGACGGCGAAGGCGTCTGCTTTCAGAGAAGCACCACCAACCAGCGCACCGTCGATGTCCGGCTGAGCAAACAGCTCTGCCGCGTTAGCTGCGTTTACAGAACCGCCGTACTGGATGATTACTTGCTCAGCGATTTTCGCGTCAGCTTTAGCAATGTGGTCACGAATAAATTTGTGAACAGCCTGAGCCTGAGCAGGAGTTGCAGATTTACCGGTACCGATAGCCCATACTGGTTCGTAAGCGATAACGACGCCTTCGAATGCTGCCGCGCCCTGAGTTTTCAGAACCGCGTCGATCTGACGTGCACAAACTTCTTCAGTTTTGCCCGCTTCGTTTTCTGCTTCGGTTTCACCGATGCACAGAACTGGAGTCAGACCCTGCTCTTTCAGTACGGCGAATTTTTTAGCGATCAGCTCGTCAGATTCTTTGTGGTAAGTACGACGCTCAGAGTGACCGATAATGATGTACTGTGCGCCGATGTCTTTCAGCATTTCAGCACTTGTTTCACCAGTGAATGCGCCAGACAGGTTCAGGTCAACGTTCTGCGCGCCCAGAATGATGTGGCTACCGGCAGCGGCGTGTTTCGCCAGGTCGATATACATTTCCGGCGGAGCAATCGCTACTGCACAGCCAGCAACGCCAGCCAGTTCTTTACGCAGATTAGCAACCAGTTCGTTTACCATGTGGCGGCTGCCGTTCAGTTTCCAGTTACCCATCACTAAAGGATGTCGCATTTCATTTCTCCACGCTTGTCAGCGAATTAAGGAATATGGCCGCCCGTAAGGGCAGCATGGTCTGTGAAACAGTATAGAGATTCATCCCCCGAAAGGCTTTGCTTTTTGTCACTTATTCGACCCTTCGAGGTTTTCAGATAGAGCCAGCTTAATCGGTTCAACAGCGAAGGTCAGCCCCTTTTCACCGTTATCTGCCACGACATAGCGAATTGCGCCTTCTGTTTCGGCGTAATAGTGCTTACCTTTGCCTGCGGCGAGCAGTTTTTGCAGTTTTTTCTGGCTCTGTTCCTTCGTCAGTAGCGGTGCGACGGTGCGGATGACGGCGGTCATGTATTCCAGCGCTTTCGCTTTAGCTGCCTTTTGCTCTGGTCCCTGAATTGGTAACCAGGTTATCTGCATGCTTTTGATTTTCAGGGTGCCGCGCTCAAGGGCGGAAGACGCATACAGGTTTTCATTGATTTTACTGGCCGCGCGGGTGAGATTTGCCCGATCGCGACTGCTGTCGATGGCGCGGAACTCATTCAGGATCAGCTTCGGATTCTGTGTATTAAAGTTTTCGCGAAACTGGCTAATCGACAGGTCAAAGGTCGGCGCGCCCGCCAGTAAATAGGGGGCTGTGGTTGCCGTCGATGGCGCTTCCGCCAATGCCGCAGGGCTGGCGGTTAAGGCTGAAAACAATAATAAAAACAGTGTAAATCCGTGCTTCATCAATCGTACCTTTCATTCTCACTGCTCACGATTAAAACGGTAACCGTCGAGCTTGTCAAAAGGGTAAACTGTTCTGGAAGGTAATAATAAAGGAACTTACATGACCATACAGCAGTGGTTATTCTCATTTAAAGGGCGCATCGGGCGCCGTGATTTCTGGATTTGGATTGGCCTATGGATCGTCGGCATGCTGGTTTTGTTTTCGCTGGCGAGCAAACAATTACTCGATATTCAGACCGCGGCTTTTTGTCTGGTGTGTCTGCTATGGCCAACGGCGGCAGTGACGGTAAAACGTCTGCATGACCGGGGGCGTTCCGGAGCGTGGGCGCTGTTGATGATTCTGGCGTGGATGCTGCTGGCCGGAAATTGGGCGATGTTACCCGGCGTCTGGCAATGGGCGGTAGGCCGCTTTGTTCCAACGTTGATTCTGGTCGGCATGCTTATCGATCTGGGTGCGTTCATTGGCACCCAGGACGCAAATAAATATGGTAAGGATACGCAGGACGTAAAGTACAGGGCTGACTCGTAGGCCGGATAAGTGTATGCGCCATCCGGCAAAATGCCCGGGTGTTTACCGGGCATTGAAACGTTCTTACCAGTAGTGCTCTGCGGTCATATGGCCCGGTCGGCGGCGCAGGTGTTTGGTCATCTGCCGGGTGTCCTTCAGCAACTGCTGCGTGTCGCGTACCATCTGCGGGTTTCCGCACAGCATCACATGACAGGTTTCTTTATCCATTGGCAGCCCGACCGCTTTTTCCAGTTCACCGCTTTCAATTAGCGCCGGTACACGCCCGGTCAGCGAATCTGCCACGGTTTCACGGCTGACCACCGTCTGGATGCGTAATTTACCTTCGTAGCGCTTTTCCAGCGCCTGCATCAACGGCAGATAGCTCAAATCGGCGGCATAGCGCGCGGCGTGGACCAGCACCAGATTTTTGAAGCGATCCAGGTCTTTGCCTAATTGCAGAATCGACAAGTATGGGCCGATAGCCGTGCCGGTTGCCAGCATCCACAGCGTGTCGCAATCGGGGACTTCATCCAGCACGAAGAAACCAGCAGCTTCACTCACCACCTGGACTTCATCGCCAGGCTTCAGTGCTGCCAGACGAGGGCTGAGTTTGCCGTCGGGAACCGTCACCAGATAAAACTCTAAATCGGGGTTATCAGGGGCATTGACGTAAGAATAGGCGCGCTGGACGCGCTCGCCCTCGATCTCAAGGCCAAGCTTGGTGAATTGACCTGCAGTGAAAGGAAGAACCGGAGCTCGCACGGTCAAACTAAACAGGGCATCGGTCCAGTTCTGTACCTTCGTGACTTTGCCTGTTACCCAATCTGCCATGGTTTTCTCCTGTCTGCTTTGATTGCCTTATCTTCGTTCGTTGGACGAAAGATTTCCAGCCCATATGGGCTGGAAGGCTCTATTGATCAAATCAATTACAGGATGTGCGCCTGCACATCGGGATCTTTGCGATCGAGGTAGTGAATCGACTGAATGCGACGGATCGTACGTGATTTACCGCGGATCAGCAGCGTTTCGGTGGTCGCGATATTACCTTTGCGGCTAATCCCTTCCAGCAAATCGCCTTTGGTGATGCCGGTGGCAGAGAAAATGACGTTGTCGCTACGCGCCATTTCATCGAGACGCAGCGCTTTGCCCGCTTCAATGCCCATGGCGGCGCAACGAGCGAGTTCTTGTTCGCCAATGCGACGGTTCTCTTCGCTGTCGCCTTTGACGTCATGACGTGCCAGCAAACGGCCTTGCATGTCGCCGTCCAGCGCGCGGATAACGGCGGCAGAAACGACACCTTCCGGTGCGCCGCCAATGCCGTACAGCACGTCAACTTCACTGTCTGGCATGCAGGTCAGAATGGAGGCCGCAACGTCACCGTCTGGAATAGCAAAAACACGCACGCCCAGTTTTTGCATTTCGGCGATCGTTTCATCATGGCGTGGCTTGGCCAGAATGGTGACGGTCAGTTCACTCAGCGGCTTATTGAGTGCAGCGGCAACGTTATGCAGGTTGGCTTCCAGCGACAGGTTCAGGTCGATAGACCCTTTTGCGCCTGGGCCGACAATCAGCTTTTCCATGTACATGTCTGGCGCGTTCAGGAAGCAGCCTTTATCGCCAACAGCCAGTACGGCCAGCGCGTTTGCCTGACCCATTGCCGTCATGCGTGTGCCTTCGATAGGATCGACGGCGATGTCGACCGCATCACCAAGACCGGTCCCGACTTTCTCACCGATAAACAGCATCGGTGCTTCATCGATCTCACCCTCGCCAATCACGATGGTACCGTCGATATTGACCTGGTTGAGCATAATACGCATGGCGTTTACCGCCGCGCCGTCAGCGGTATTTTTGTCGCCGCGGCCCAGCCATTTATAGCCAGCCAGCGCGGCCGCTTCGGTCACGCGTGAAAATTCAATGGCAAGTTCTCGTCTCATTGCAAACTCGTAGCTGAAAGGAATGGCGCGAAGTGTAGCACAGGGGAGGGGGCGAGATTATTGATGTGTGTGCGGGGTTGCCCCCGCACGAAGATATTGCCGGATAAGGCACAGTTGCCATCCGGCTATGACGTATTACTCGTCGTGATCTTCCCACGCCATGGCGCGTTTGACCGCTTTTTTCCAGCCGCTGTAACGGAAGTTACGTTCGGTGGTTTCGATGCCTGGGCGGAATTCACGCTCGATGACCGCTTTTTCCTGCAGCTCATCCAGATTCTGCCAGAAGCCTACTGCCAGACCAGCGAGGTATGCCGCACCCAATGCGGTGACTTCGCGGACTTCCGGGCGCTCAACGCGCGTGCCGAGAATGTCGGACTGGAACTGCATCAGGAAGTTGTTGGCGACCGCACCGCCATCGACGCGCAGGGCGTGCAGGCGAATACCGGAGTCAGCCTGCATTGCTTCCAGAACATCACGAGTCTGATATGCAATAGACTCAAGCGTGGCACGGATGATGTGGTTGGAGTTTACCCCACGGGTCAGACCAAAGATGGCGCCGCGAGCATACGGGTCCCAGTATGGTGCGCCCAGGCCAGTAAATGCCGGAACGACATACACGCCGTTGGTGTCTTTCACTTTGGTGGCGAAATATTCGGAGTCGAACGCATCGCTGATGAGTTTCATTTCATCACGCAGCCACTGGATAGATGCGCCAGCCATAAATACCGCACCTTCCAGCGCGTAGTTCACTTCCCCGGTCGGTCCGCAGGCGATGGTGGTCAGCAGTCCGTTTTCGGACTTAACGGCTTTCTCGCCGGTGTTCATCAGCATGAAGCAGCCGGTACCGTAAGTGTTTTTCGCCATCCCTTCCTTCACGCACAGCTGGCCAAACAGCGCTGCCTGCTGGTCACCGGCGATACCGGAGATAGGAATACGAATACCGCCTTTACCACCGATGTTGGTCTGGCCGTACACTTCAGAAGAGCGACGAACTTCAGGCAGCATTGCACGCGGAATATCCAGCGCATCCAGCATCGTGTCATCCCAGTCCAGGGAGTGGATGTTGAACAGCATGGTACGTGAGGCGTTGGTGTAATCCGTGACGTGTACACGTCCCTGCGTCATTTTCCAGATAAGCCAGGTATCTACGGTACCGAACAGCAGTTCGCCGCGACGAGCGCGCTCACGCGAGCCTTCTACGTGGTCGAGGATCCACTTCACTTTGGTGCCGGAGAAGTACGGGTCAATGACCAGACCTGTATTATTACGGATGTACTCTTCCATACCGTCGCGTTTGAGCTTTTCGCAGATATCCGCGGTACGACGACACTGCCACACAATCGCGTTATAGATAGGTTTACCGGTTTCGCGTTCCCAGACGATGGTGGTTTCACGCTGGTTGGTAATACCGATCGCTGCAATTTCATCGGAACTGATATCGGCTTTCGCCAGAACTTCTACCAGCGTGGAGCTTTGGGTCGCCCAAATTTCCATCGGGTCATGTTCTACCCAACCTGCTTTCGGGTAGATTTGTTCGAATTCGCGCTGTGAAACGGCAACGATATTCGCATCGTGGTCCATTACGACCGCGCGGGAGCTGGTGGTGCCCTGGTCGAGCGCAACGATATATTTTTTTTCAGTCATAATTTTTTGTCCCGTAGTCACATTACTGCGAAGCTTTTTGTTGAGTGTTGGCCGCAACGTCTTTTTCTTCAATCGCGCAGACATCGCACGGTAAATGACGACCAATCAGTTTGCGATATGCCCATGCGCCCAAAATCGCGCCGGTAATTGGGCCAAACACCGGAACCAGGAAGTAAGGGATATCGCGACCACCCGTGAAGGCAATCTCACCCCATCCGGCCATCCAGGCGAAGAGTTTCGGTCCGAAGTCACGTGCCGGGTTCATCGCAAAACCTGTCAGCGGACCCATGGAAGCACCAATAACGGCAATCAACAAGCCGATCAGCAGTGGTGCCAGCGGACCACGAGGTACACCGTTACCATCGTCGGTCAGAGCCAGAATCAGCCCCATTAGAATAGCGGTAATGACCATTTCAACCGCGAAGGCCTGCACAAAATTGATATGCGGGTTCGGATAGGTGGAGAAAGTACCTGCCAGACCCAGGCTCTCGGTACTGCCGCGTACGATATGGTTAGTTTGTTCGAAATCGAGGAAAAGATTGTAATAAAGCCCGTAAACCAGTGCCGCTGCGCAAAAGGCGCCGGCAATTTGCGAAATAATAAAAGGAACAACTTTGCGTTTATCAAAACAGGCGAACAGCCAGAGTGCGATGGTTACCGCGGGATTCAGGTGTGCACCAGAAACGCCTGCGGTCAGATAGATAGCCATCGCTACCCCCAGACCCCAGATGACACTGATTTCCCACTGACCGAAAGTAGCCCCAGCCACTTTAAGTGCAGCGACACAGCCCACACCGAAGAAAATCAACAACCCGGTACCGAGGAATTCAGCAATGCACTGGCCTTTTAAGGTTGATGTTTGACTCATAATCGGATCCTGAAGAGAGTTTAATGTTTATTGTGTGCGAGAAGGTCACTGACATCCCCGGAGCCGGTAGGCACACTGTTAATTTATCGTTAACGCGCAAAAACGAGAAATATCGAAATTAAAATGTGTGTACTGCATCAACAAAATGAGCGTTTTCGCGCCATCGTGAGGTATTTGTTATACAAAAATAGTGTGAGCTGAATCATTTCACTGATCAATCTGTTAACACTTAAGAGTTATGACAGTAATGTCACCAGGAGAAAGACTAAAAGTGTTGCAAACCGCAATCTGCGCGGGATGCCGCTGGACAGGGATGACGCGGCTTCATACAATCGGTGTTAAGTAGAGTGCGCTCGTTTTTATTAAGGCGTCGCCGGTTATCGGGACGAGGATTTTTATCCATCAACGCCTTGCAATTCAGGAGAGGTATGACGATGTCATTAGAAGTGTTTGAGAAACTGGAAGCAAAAGTACAGCAGGCGATTGATACCATCACGCTGTTGCAGATGGAAATCGAAGAGCTGAAAGAAAAGAACAACTCACTGTCGCAGGAAGTTCAGTCTGCACAGCAGCAGCGTGAAGAACTGGAGCGTGAGAACAATAGCCTGAAAGAACAGCAGAGCGGCTGGCAGGATCGTCTGCATGCCCTCCTCGGTCGTATGGAAGAAGTCTAATCCTCGTCATATTTCACGTTATGGCGGCGTTGGCTGCGTGCATTCACCCCAGTCACATAGTGACCTATGCTTCTGGGGATTCACTTACTTGCCGCCTTGCCCTGACGTGAAATCTTTAGAGGATTTAGAGTGCGAGTTTGTAGGCCGGACAAGGCGTAAGCCGCCATCCGGCAATCAGCGACACGCATAAAAAAGGCACCTTGCGGTGCCTTTTTCGCTTATTCGATATCGAGCGGGTCTTCGGAGAGGATTATCCCGGTGTTATCGGCGTACAGGTGGTCGCCGGAGAAGAACGTCACGCCACCGAAGTTGACGCGTACATCGCTTTCTCCAATGCCTTCACCTGAGGCACCTACCGGAATAGCGGCAATCGCCTGAATGCCGATATCCAGTTCTTCCAGATCGTCTACCTGGCGTACTGAGCCGTAGATGACCAGACCTTCCCATTCATTCTGTACGGCCAGCCGTGCCAGTTCGGCATCGACCAGCGCACGACGAACAGAACCGCCGCCATCGACCAGCAGAATGCGACCACGGCCGTTTTGTTCGAGCAGATCGTACAGCAACCCGTTGTCCTCGAAACATTTTACCGTGATGATTTGTCCGCCAAACGACGACCGTCCTCCAAAGTTAGAGAACAGCGGTTCCACGACGTTGACATCTTCCTGATAGATGTCACAAAGCTCGGATGTATCGTATTTCATAGGCTTAACGTTCAGTTGCTGCGAGAATTTTTAGTATATCGCGCTATGTGTACTGTTGGCAAAATCATCAATTGTTAATTGATATTTGTCAGTTAAAGAGACCACTGACTTAAGAAAATTCCAACGACAAACAGCAGGTTAGTTAACAATGCCGCTTTTACGGTGCGTTCCAGCATCGGACGCATTGCTGCCGGGTCCATCTCGCGCATTACATAGTGAGCCTGTTTGATCAGCAGCGGAGCGGCGAGGATAAACAGCCATCCCCACAGGCTTTGCAGTGAGAACAGGTTGAACAGTGCCAGACAGACCAGCGTGCCCATCAGCAGACAGGCGTGGTAGCGGCGGGCATTGACAGCGCCTAAACGCACGACCAGCGTGTTCTTGCCGTTTTCTCTGTCGCTGTTGATATCGCGCAGGTTGTTGACGTTGAGCACGGCGGTTGCCAGCAGGCCGCAGGCGGTGGCAGGCAGAATCAGCGCTGGAATCAATGTATGCGCCTGCAGATACCAACTTCCCATTACGCTGAGCCAGCCGAAGAATACCAGCACAGAAATATCGCCCAGGCCAATATATCCGTAAGGGCGATTACCCACGGTGTAGGTGATCGCGGCGATAATCGACAGGCCGCCGAGCACCAGGAAACCGACAAAGTCCGCCAGCGTGTGACAGGCTACAGCAACCAGTGCCAGCCCGGACAGACAGATCAGCACCACGGTGACGATCAGCGCGCGCTTCATCTGCTGTTGGGTGATGACCCCTTTTTGCATACCGCGCAGCGGTCCAATACGGTCGGGCTTGTCGCTGCCTTTAACGGCATCGCCATAGTCGTTAGCAAGATTGGACAGAATTTGCAGCAGTCCTGCCGTAATCAATGCCAGCAGAGCAACCAGCGGATCGAAGTATCCTTGCCACCATGCTAATGCCGTACCGACGATGATCGCCGCGAAGGCGAGCGGTAAGGTCTTAGGTCGTAAACTTTCCAGCCAGGCTTGTGAGCGGCTAATTTGTTGTTGTTCAGTCATATTTAGCGCCAATAAAAATGGGGCTTTATCAGCCCCATCAACAGTGATGAAAATGCATTGAACGCGATTATAGGATAAAACGGCTCAGATCTTCATCTGCGACCAGCGCATCCAGATGTTTGCTCACATATTCGGCATCAATTGTGATGCTTTGGCCGTTCAAATCGCTCGCATCATAGGAAATATCTTCCATCAGACGTTCCAGAACGGTATGCAGACGACGTGCACCGATGTTTTCGGTGGTTTCGTTAACCTGCCAGGCCGCTTCGGCAATGCGTTTAATACCGGATTCAGTGAAGTTGATGTCCACACCTTCAGTCGCCATCAGCGCTTTGTACTGGACGGTGATGGAGGCATTCGGTTCGGTAAGGATACGCTCAAAATCGCTGGTGGTCAGCGCCTGCAGCTCGACACGAATCGGCAGACGACCCTGCAGTTCTGGGATCAGGTCGGACGGTTTGGCTACCTGGAATGCACCAGAAGCGATAAACAGAATGTGATCTGTTTTCACCATGCCGTGCTTGGTGGAGACCGTGCAGCCTTCAACCAGCGGCAGCAGGTCGCGCTGTACGCCTTCACGGGACACGTCCGGGCCGGAGGATTCACCGCGCTTACAGATTTTGTCGATTTCGTCGATAAACACGATCCCGTGCTGCTCAACGGCGTCGATAGCTTCTTGTTTCAGCTCTTCCGGGTTCACCAGTTTGGCAGCTTCTTCTTCAATCAGCAGCTTCATCGCGTCTTTGATTTTCAGCTTACGCGGTTTTTGCTTCTGACCGCCCAGGTTCTGGAACATGGACTGCAGCTGGCTGGTCATCTCTTCCATTCCTGGAGGCGCCATAATTTCAACGCCCATCGGTGCGGCCGCGAGATCGATTTCGATCTCTTTATCATCCAGCTGGCCTTCACGCAGTTTTTTACGGAATGCCTGACGCGCTGCAGAAGGTTCCTGCGGCTGCTCTGACTGCCCCCAGTTATTTTTAGCTGGTGGGATCAGCACGTCGAGAATGCGCTCTTCCGCCATCTCTTCGGCACGGAAGCGGTTTTTCTCAATTGCCTGCACGCGGACCATTTTGATGGCAGCATCGGTCAGATCGCGGATGATGGAATCTACTTCTTTACCAACATAGCCGACTTCGGTGAATTTTGTTGCTTCAACTTTGATGAACGGCGCGTTGGCCAGTTTTGCCAGACGACGGGCGATTTCGGTTTTACCGACACCGGTCGGGCCAATCATCAGAATGTTTTTCGGCGTGACTTCATGACGCAACTCTTCGTTGAGCTGCATACGACGCCAGCGGTTACGCAGGGCGATCGCCACGGAACGCTTAGCGTTATCCTGGCCGATGATGTGTTTGTTCAGTTCGCTGACAATTTCGCGTGGGGTCATTTCAGACATGGGGGATCCTTACGCTTTGGAGTTCAATTCTTCGATGGTATGGAAGTGGTTGGTATAAATGCAGATATCCCCTGCAATATCCAACGCTTTCTCAGCAATCTCGCGTGCGCCAAGCTCGGTATTTTCAAGCAGAGCGCGTGCAGCAGCCTGGGCGTAGGGACCGCCGGAGCCGATAGCAATCAGATCGTTTTCTGGCTGGATGACGTCGCCGTTACCGGTGATGATGAGTGATGCCGTTTCATCTGCGACGGCCAGCAGCGCTTCGAGTTTGCGCAGCATACGGTCGGTACGCCAGTCTTTTGCCAGTTCAACGGCAGCTTTCACCAGGTGACCCTGGTGCATTTCCAGCTTGCGTTCAAACAGTTCAAACAGCGTGAATGCATCCGCAGTACCACCCGCAAAGCCCGCGATGACTTTATCGTTGTACAGACGGCGGACTTTCTTCACGTTGCCTTTCATTACGGTGTTACCCAGTGTGGCCTGACCATCACCGGCGATTACCACATGGCCGTTACGGCGTACGCTTACTATTGTTGTCACGAGCAGACCCCTTGGTTACAAATGCAATGTACAGGCCCCGCACAGTGTACGGGGCGTAATGCAAGTATAGATGGGGGGGATTTTGGGGGTTTCAACCCCCAGTGGAGAGTCGAATGCAGTTTGTGTGACCAGCAACCTTCAGGCGGCTGATGGTGTTGTCGGCATTCTCTTTGCCTTTGACCGGACCAATGACCACACGATTCCAGCCGTTATTGGTGGTAATACGCGAGTTGAACCCTTCAAAGGCCAGCTGCGCGCGCACGGTTTCTGCCTGCTCAGCGCCTTTAAATGACCCGCACTGAACCATCCAGCGGCGTTCATCTTTTTTCTCCGCCGTCTGTTTTGGCGGTTGCGTTTCATTCGTTATTGGCGCGGCCGGTTGCGTTTTCGGCTGAGCGGCGGTGGTATGCGCAGGCGTTTGCAGCAGATCCTGATACGGCTGTTGCGCCGCCGGTTTTGGCTGCGCTTTCGGCTGCTGTACCGGCGCGGCTTGTGCTGTACGCGTTTGCTGCTGCTGATACGGCTGTTCTGTTGCCCGTGGACGCGGCTGCTGAGCCTGCTGCTGTGCGTTATTCCACTGCTGCTGTTGCACCTGACGCTGACGCTGCAGCGTTTGCTGGCGCTGTTCAGGCGTTTGCTCGTTCCACGGTACTTCGTTGAGCTGTGTCGGCTGTTGACGCATATCAGCCTGCATTTGCGCCAATAGCTGGCGCTGCTCATTGGTTAGCTGGTCGGCATTCAGCACCTCGCCGCCCGCAGACGGTTCGGTAGGCGCACGTACGCCAGGCTGACGACTTTCCAGCTCTTTGATGTATCGCCAGCGCTCTTCCGGTTTTGGCGGAATGCCATTACCGGTGACTTTCTGGTTTTGCAGCGTTTCGGACTCTTCTTTCTTGTGATGCGTAATGAAGTACAGACCACCGATAAAGGTCACGAGTACGGCTGCAGCAATAGCAACCATTGCGGGCGATACCGCAGGCGTATTGCGTTGTTTTTTCCGTGATGTGCTCTTCTTGCGCCGCGAAGGTGCCGGTTGGCCGCGACGTACATAATCTCGTTGTGCCACTATCGTTTCGCTGTATTTATTCGTTCGTCAGCCCGCCATGTTACTTAAGCGGCGGGCCTTTGACCAGACAGGGGAGTCCGAAAGCACTTTACTTTACGTCAGTGCCCGGGTAGTACCCCGAATAATAAGCTCGCAGTCCAGTAAACGTGAGCCACTGCTGACGCTCTGCCCTTGTAATTGATCGAGCAGTAACAGCATAGCTTCACGTCCGATATCGAAACGCGGCTGTGCGACGGTTGTCAGGGGTGGATCACAAAATTCCGTGAGCGAAATGTTATCAAAGCCAATAATGGATAAATCATCAGGGACTTTCAGACCCTGACGTTTGGCGTAAGAGAGTGCGCCCAGCGCCATGACGTCGCTGTGACAAAAGACAGCGGTCGGCGGCTGTGGTAGTTCAAGGAGCTGCTTCAACGCATTGGCTCCCGCTTCATAGGTAAAGTCACCGCGCGCGATGAAATGCGGATCGACCGTAATTCCGCTGCGGCGTAATGCCTGAACGTAGCCTTGCAGACGGTAATGGCACAGCGGCATATCTTCGGGGCCGGCGATACAACCAATGCGTTTATGCCCCAGTTCCAGCAGATAATTCATCGCGTTAAAGGCGGCGGTGAGGTTATCAATGTGCACGGTAGGGAGTTCCAGCTCTGGCGCGAACTCGTTCGACATGACCATCGGCGGTAAATTGCGCTGTTCTTCCACGCTGGCATCAAACGGCAGGCGCGAGCTGAGCAGTACCATGCCATCGATCTGCTTGGTGATAATGAGGTTAAGAAACGTCTTTTCCTGCTGATTCTGGTGCGCGCAGTCGCCAATAAGCACCAGGTATCCCTGTTCTGCGGCAGTCACTTCGATGCCACGAATCACTTCGCTAAAAAACGGATCGCAGATATCCGGCACAATCACCAGAATGGTACGTGACTCATTACGCTTAACGTTACGTCCCATTGATTGGGGTAGATATCCCACTTCCAGCGCTGCCTGCTCAACCTTGTTACGGGTTGACTGTGAGACTTTGTCCGGGTTCATTAATGCGCGGGATACGGTTGCCGTTGAGACTTTCGCCTTCAGAGCAACATCTTTCATCGTAGCGGCGGCAACCTGCTTATTCGGTTTCACTCTTTCTCCTCGCCAGAGAGCTGCTGGCACAGACTCGTCCCTGGATAACCTTCATCTGAAACATTTTTATCAGATAGTGAATGGAAGCGGTTACAGAATTTTCATAAAAAGTGTGATGGATCTTTAATTTTACGATCCGCCTCGCATCGTGAGGGGTTATCCCTCGATGGGATCGACATCCAGCACCCATTTAACCTTGCGTGCATCGGGTAGCGTATTGATCAGTGCCAGCGTGCCGCTGACGATATGTTGCAGACGAATTCGTGATGGATGTTGCAACAATATTTGCCAACGATAACGACCACCGCGTTTGGGCGCCAGTGCGGGAACCGGGCCGAGCACCCAGAGTTTGTCATCAGCCAACGGGCTGGCTTGAATGAGATTCCGTAGTTGCTGCAAGAACATTGGTGCATGCTGGTTGTTATGATCTTCTGCCCGCACGATCACATGGCTGGTCCACGGTGGAAGCTGGAGCGTTTGTCGCTCGGCCAGCGCCTGTTCGGCAAACGCGTCATAGCCTTTATACAGCAAGGTTTGCAGCAGCGGATGTTCAGGATGGTGCGTTTGCAGCACCACTTCGCCTTGCTTCCCGGCGCGTCCGGCACGGCCAGAGACCTGCGTATAGAGCTGGGCGAAGCGTTCTGCTGACCGGAAATCTGCGGAGAATAGCGCGCCGTCAACGTCCAGCAGCGCCACCAGAGTGACGTCCGGGAAGTGGTGGCCTTTGGCCAGCATTTGCGTGCCTATAAGAATTCGTGCGCCGCCGCGATGCACTTCTGCCAGATGCTGCTCCAGCGACCCTTTACGGCTGGTGGTGTCGCGATCGATGCGTGAAATTGGCACGCCGGGGAAAAAAGGTGCCAGCGCCTGTTCAAGCTGTTCGGTGCCGAGTCCTACCGGAACCATATGCGTCGAGCCGCAGGAAGGGCACTGACGTGGTATTGGGCGCTGGCTGTCACAGTGGTGGCAACGCAGGTGGTGCTGCGCCTGATGTAGCGTGTAGTAGTGATCGCAACGCGGACATTCGGCAATCCAGCCACAGTCGTGGCAAAGCAGGGCGGGTGCAAAACCGCGACGGTTCAAAAACAGGATCACCTGGTTATCCGCCTGCAGGTGCTGACGCATACGGGCGATTAGCGCAGGGGCGAGTCCGGCCTGCACCTGCTGACCTTTGAGATCCAGCACGTGCTGAGTGGCTGGGCGCGCATTTCCGGCGCGGCGCGTCAGGCGTAGCATGCGATATTTGTTCTGCCGCACGTTACACAGCGTTTCCAGTGCCGGGGTGGCTGAGCCGAGAATAATCGGGATTTGCTCGCTATGGGCGCGGTAAACCGCGAGGTCGCGCGCATGATAGCGCCAGCCTTCCTGCTGTTTATAAGAGCTGTCGTGTTCTTCGTCGATGACAATCACGCCGAGATTTTTAAACGGCGTAAACAGCGAAGAACGCGTGCCGATAACTATCGCCGCCTCGCCATTTTTTGCTTTCAGCCAGGCTGAAAGACGTTCACTGTCGTTTAAACCGGAGTGCAGGACTTCGACCGGCGCATTGAAACGTTCGCGAAAACGGGCAATAGTTTGCGGCGTCAGGCCAATCTCCGGCACCATCACCAGAGCCTGCTTGCCCTGGGCAAGGACGTTTTCCAGAACGCTAAGATAGACCTCTGTTTTGCCTGATCCCGTTACGCCCGCTAATAGCCAGGCGCTAAAACTGTCTGAGGCGCTGTGAATCGCCCCGACGGCGGTGGCCTGCTCGGTGTTCAGCCGCAGACGCTCACCGGAAACCGCGTAGTGCGTACGCCAGTCGCTAAAGCCTGGTGTTTCGCTCGCCAGATCGCACAGCCCTTTTTTCCGCAGAGCCTGTAATGCGGCATCATTAAATTCCAGTTCAGCCACCTGGTCGCGCCAGATTTTCCCCTGGCGTAGCGCAGCCAGCGCCTGTTGCTGCTTGGGAGAACGCTTCAGGTTGTTGAGGTCAATTACCTGGCCTTCTTCAGTGGCAAACCAGTACCACATGGGCGCGTTTGTCGCCGGGCGTCCCTGGCGCAGTAAAATTGGCAGAGCGTGAAACAGTACGTCACCGATGGGATGATGATAATAATCAGCCGCCCACAACAGCAGACGCCAGACAGAGGTCGAGTAGACCGGTTCGCTGTCCAGCACTTCGAGAACGGCTTTCAATTCGCTCCGCGGCAGTTCACTGTGCTCGCTGACGGAAAGGACGATACCCACGCGCTCCTGCTGCTTGCCAAAGGGCACGCGTACACGACACCCGGCTTTGGCACTCAAGCCTTCCGGCAGGAGGTAGTCAAAGGTGCGAGGTAGCGGAACAGGTAAGGCAACGTGCGCAACGGGCATTGAATCATCCTGACTTGAAATCTGGCGGGTTAGTATACACATTAGTGGAGGGTAGAATGCGGATCAGTTTGCATGAGCAGGTTAATTTCTGTATGATTCGCCGCCTTTGATGCAAATTGATTGCGTCAAACAATGACCATTACCCGAGAGTTTCAGGCTGTTGATGCAGCGTGAAAGGTGACGGGGAATAATTAACATCGCGTGGTGTCTGGCGTTAGGGCTGGAAGAGCGACGCGGCCTTAAACCGAGGTTTTCCCATGAAAAAAGATATTCACCCGAAATACGAAGAAATTACTGCAAACTGCTCTTGCGGTAACGTCATGAAAATCCGCTCTACCGTCGGTCACGATCTGAACCTGGACGTGTGCGGTCAGTGCCACCCGTTCTATACTGGCAAGCAGCGTGATGTTGCTACCGGTGGCCGTGTTGATCGCTTCAACAAGCGTTTCAGCATCCCAGGCAGCAAGTAAGTTTCAGCTGTCAGAAAAAAGCGCCTTATGGCGCTTTTTTTGTTTCTGCGCTTCAGAACTGAAATATATATTGATGTATTGAATAATCTATTTTATTAAATAAATAAAACGGTGTTTTATTTTTTTCGATAAAATATTGAAACTGGTGATCTGCGTCCTTTTTATCTTCTGTCTTTTGCCACTTTTACCAGCTCCTGGCAAAATACCAAAGGTTTCTGCTTTCTTTCTAAAATACACTTTTGTGGAAATATAAAATTAATCTAAAAGCCTTTTTGTTTTCCCATTTTATGGACAAAACGAGATGGATTATTTCCGTTGTTGAGTGTGAAGAGGGATTGTCATGAAATTTAAATCTGCGTTATTACTGATTCCATTATTCTCTGCGGCCGCACAGGCGGGTTATGTTGATTACCGACATGAATATTATGACGATGGACGTAATTACGATCGTGTGTATATGTCTCACCGTTTTGCCACGGGTTTTGGTGTGGCAGTAGAAGCCATTTCTCGTTCCGAAAACACGCAGTCAAATGATGCGTGGAATAATATGGAAAGTAACGGCAACGAGTATACCGCAAGCTATCAGTTCACCTGGCAGGGTCTTGTCTGGCAGCCCGGCATTGCAATCGAAACGGGCGATAATATCGCGATTTATAAGCCTTATATCCGCGTACAGTACAACATCAACGACAACTGGTGGACCGCGTTCCGCTATCGTCAGGAGTACATGCGCAGAAACACTGACGGCAAAGATGACCGCATGGTCTATCGTCCGGAAGCCTGGCTTGGTTATAACGTCAATGACTGGATGTTTGAGCTAAATGGTATTTATAAAATTGCCGATAGCGAAGATTTATATAACAACCGGAAAGATGATTATGAATATAACTTCCGCGTGGCGTACAAATTAGGCTCCTGGGTTCCATTTGTTGAGGTTGGCAACGTTTCCTCGGGTTATAACACAACAACGACAGACGATCGTCAGACCCGTTATCGTGTCGGTCTTGGTTATAACTTTTAATCGGTAATAGTTTTCGTATCGGCTGATTACGTCGATAAGCATAGTTTGTGTGAATAATATGTCTAAGGAGTTGACATCATGTCTAATGATGGAACTATTATCGGAAATAATGAAACCACTGCCGTCAGGCCTTTCGGAATTAGAGATAAAATTGGTTATTTATGTGGTGACCTCGGAACCTGTTTTATTCTTGGCTTAGTTAATAGTTTTTTAATGATTTATTACACTAACGTCCTCGGTATTTCCGGCGTTATTGTTGGCTCACTCTATTTTGTGACCAAACTCTTTGATGCGTTCGTTGATGTTGGTGTAGGGCGCTTATGCGATACCTCTAAACTGACGGTACATGGACGTTTCAACCCGTGGGTGCGTCGCATGAAGTATCCATTTTGCATCATTGCGGTTGTCCTGTTCCTGCCGTTTGTGAATGATTTTTCTTATACGGCGAAAATCATCTACATCTGCTGCTCCTATTTCATTTACGGTTCGCTGTTATCTACCGTGAGTATTCCGTACGGTGCTATGTCTGCGGCGATTAGCTCGAATCCTGAAGATCGTGTATCGCTTTCAACCTGGCGTAGCGTTGGGTCAGCAATTGGCGGTGGGGCAACTGGCTTTTTCATTCCAATCCTGATGTACACCACCCTGGTGGATGGAAGCCAGGTGATTTCCGGGCAACACTTCTTCTGGATTTCCATTGGTTGCGCAGTGCTGGGCTTGATCTTTTTATCCTTGACCTGTCATTTAACGACGGAGCGCGTGCGCGTGGAGAGAAAAGAGAGCATGCCCGTTTCGGTGTTGCTGAAGGGACTGGCACGCAATAAGGCGCTGATTGTTTTAGTGGTTGTGGATTTGCTGATTGTAATTAATCAGGGGTTGTCCGGTACCAACATGACTTACCTGTTTAATGACTATTTCCACAATAAAGAGGCGATGTCAGTCGCGTTGCTGTTTACCTTTGGTTCCCTGGTTTTGCTGGCGCCATAGGCATCCTGGCTCACGAAGCGGTTTGGTAAAAAAGAAGCCAGCGTAGGCGCGTTGCTTTTTGCCGTGGTCATGTATGTGATTATGTACTTTGTCCACATTACGGATGCAAAGGTCTATCTGGTTTTCTTGTTCCTGGCGACGCTGGGTGCAGGGTTATTCAACCTGATGATTTGGGCGTTTATGACTGATGTTTGTGACTACCATCAGTATGTCACTGGCGATCGCGAGGATGGCACGGTTTATGGTGTGAACTTCTTTGCGCGCAAGGTTGGTCAGGCATGCGCAGGGGCGATTGGTGGCTTTATGTTGGCTATCATTGGCTATCAATCATCGTCAACAGGTGGTGCAGTGCAAACCAGCATTGTGCAGGAAAATATTTATACGATGGCGAATCTCTTGCCGGCGCTATGCCTGTTTTTGGCGGCGGTCATTCTGATTTATTTCTATCCATTGAACCGTACGGAAACGCTCAAAATGGAAGAAACATTGAATAAACTCAATGGTATTAGTAAGTAACACTGTGAGAAAAGGCGGGAGCATTCCCGCCTCTACACGCTCATTGCTGTTCTAACTATCAGTATTCCCACGTTTCCGGGTTGATACCCAGTTCACGCATGATTACCTTTGCTTCTTCCGGGATTTCATCACTGCGTTCTTTACGCAGGTCGTCATCGTTGGGTAAGGGTTGCCCAGTAAAAGCATGCAGAAACGCTTCACACAGCAGTTCGCTGTTGGTGGCGTGGCGCAGGTTGTTCACCTGACGACGCGTGCGTTCATCGGTAAGGATTTTTAACACCTTCAGAGGAATGGAAACCGTAATTTTTTTGACTTGCTCACTCTTCTTACCGTGCTCAGCGTATGGGCTGATATATTCGCCGCTCCATTCAGCCATGAGATACCTAATCCTCTTCGTCATTAATATTGAGGCCAGAACCTGAGCCCGGACCATAATTGCGCGTAGTTTATCGTAGTGGCGTGGCCCTGACACGAAGTAAGCCGACGCAGATGTACGCTAATGCATATAATTTTAACGGCTATTTCCAGTTTGCTCAATCTATACGCAAAGAAGTTTAGATGTCCAGATGTATTGACGGCTATCGTAACTATGATTACTCTGGTGTCTGACTTTTCACCGACTCAGCCAGGATCTCCTCAATATGACGCGTAAACAGGCCACCATCGCAGTGCGTAGCGGGTTAAATGACGACGAACAGTACGGTTGCGTTGTCCCGCCGATTCACCTCTCCAGCACCTATAACTTTACCGGATTTAATGAACCTCGCGCCCATGACTATTCGCGTCGCGGCAACCCAACGCGCGATGTTGTTCAGCGTGCGCTGGCGGAACTGGAAGGCGGTGCAGGTGCTGTGCTGACCAATACTGGCATGTCGGCGATTCATTTGGTGACCACGGTCTTCCTCAAGCCTGGCGATCTGCTGGTCGCACCGCATGACTGCTACGGCGGGAGCTACCGACTGTTTGACAGTCTGGCAAAGCGTGGCTGTTACCGGGTCCTGTTTGTCGATCAAGGAGATGAGCAGGCATTACAGGCCGCATTGGCAGAAAAACCGAAACTGGTGCTGGTAGAAAGCCCAAGCAACCCGCTGCTGCGCGTGGTGGATATTGCGAAAATCTGTCAGCTGGCGCGTGAAGCTGGCGCGGTCAGCGTGGTCGACAACACTTTTTTAAGCCCGGCACTGCAAAATCCACTGGCATTGGGCGCCGATCTGGTGTTGCATTCATGCACGAAATATTTAAACGGTCACTCAGACGTGGTGGCTGGTGTTGTGATAGCGAAAGATCCGGAAACGGTCACTGAACTGGCATGGTGGGCGAATAATATTGGTGTGACCGGCGGCGCGTTTGATAGTTATCTGCTGTTGCGCGGCCTGCGTACTCTGTCTCCTCGAATGGAGGTGGCGCAACGTAATGCTCAGGCGATAGTCGATTATCTGCAAACTCAGCCGCTGGTGAAAAAATTGTATCACCCGTCATTGCCGGATAATCAGGGCCATGAGATTGCCGCGCGTCAGCAAAAAGGCTTTGGCGCGATGTTAAGTTTTGAACTGGATGGTGATGAGCAAACGCTGCGCCGCTTCCTTGGCGGGTTGTCATTGTTTACGCTGGCGGAATCGTTAGGGGGTGTTGAAAGTCTGATCTCCCACGCCGCAACCATGACACACGCGGGCATGGCGCCAGAAGCGCGTGCTGCTGCCGGAATTTCCGAAACGCTGCTGCGTATCTCCACCGGTATTGAAGATGGCGAAGATTTAATTGCCGACCTGGAAAATGGCTTCCGGGCTGCAAACAAGGGGTAAACATGAGTGTGATTGCGCAGGCAGGGGCGAAGGGTCGTCAACTGCACAAATTTGGTGGTAGTAGTCTGGCTGATGTGAAATGTTATCTGCGTGTCGCAGGCATTATGGCGGAGTACTCGCAGCCTGATGACATGATGGTTGTTTCAGCCGCAGGCAGTACCACTAACCAGTTGATTAGCTGGCTGAAATTAAGCCAGACCGATCGCCTTTCTGCGCATCAGGTTCAACAGGCGTTACGTCGCTATCAGAGCGAGCTTATCAGCGGTTTGTTACCGCCTGATATAGCGGATGGACTAATTGGTGCGTTTATTCACGATCTGGAGCGTCTGGCTGGATTACTCGACAGTGGCGTGAACGATGCCGTCTATGCTGAGGTTGTTGGGCATGGTGAGGTATGGTCCGCGCGTTTGATGTCTGCGGTCCTTAACCAACAGGGGCTGGAGTCAGCCTGGCTGGATGCGCGCGATTTTTTACGTGCTGAACGCGGTGCCCAGCCGCAGGTAGATGAAGGTCTTTCTTACCCGCTGCTACAGCAACTGCTGGCGCAGCATCCGGGTAAACGGCTGGTGGTTACCGGCTTTATTAGCCGCAGCAATTGCGGTGAAACGGTCCTGCTGGGGCGTAACGGCTCCGACTACTCGGCGACGCAGGTTGGCGCGCTGGCGGGCGTTTCTCGCGTAACTATCTGGAGCGATGTCGCCGGGGTTTACAGCGCGGATCCGCGTAAAGTAAAAGACGCCTGTTTGCTGCCGCTGCTGCGTCTGGATGAAGCCAGCGAGCTGGCGCGTCTGGCGGCACCGGTTCTCCATGCCCGTACCTTACAGCCGGTTTCCGGTAGCGATATCGATCTCCAACTGCGTTGTAGCTATACGCCGGAGCAGGGTTCAACGCGCATTGAACGCGTACTGGCCTCCGGTACCGGGGCGCGTATTGTGACCAGTCATGATGACGTCTGCCTGATTGAGTTTTTGGTTCCGACTGGCCAGGACTTTAAGCTGGCTTATAAAGAGATTGATCAGGTTTTAAAACGTACCCAGGTGCGTCCGCTGGCAGTGGGTGTGCATCCTGACCGCCAACTGCTGCAATTTTGCTATACCTCCGAAGTCGCTGATGGCGCACTGAAAATTCTGGATGAAGCTGGTCTGCCAGGCGAGCTGCGTTTGCGCCAGGGGCTGGCGCTGGTGGCGATGGTCGGGGCGGGCGTCACCCGTAATCCGCTGCACTGCCACCGTTTTTGGCAACAGTTGAAAGGTCAGCCGGTTGAATTCACCTGGCAATCGGAAGAGGGTATCAGCCTGGTCGCGGTACTGCGTACTGGGCCAACAGAGAGCCTGATTCAGGGTCTGCATCAGTCAATTTTCCGCGCGGAAAAACGCATTGGTCTGGTGCTTTTCGGCAAAGGCAACATCGGCTCACGATGGCTGGAGCTGTTCGCTCGCGAGCAGAGCACGCTCTCGGCGCGCACCGGATTAGAGTTTGTGCTGGCGGGTGTGGTTGATAGCCGTCGTAGTCTGCTGAATTACGAAGGGCTGGATGCCAGCCGCGCGTTAGCTTTCTTTGATGACGAGGCAGTAGAGCAGGATGAAGAGTCTCTATTCCTGTGGATGCGTGCTCACCCGTATGATGATTTAGTGGTGCTGGACGTTACTGCCAGCGAGCAACTTGCGGATCAGTATCTGGATTTTGCCAGCCATGGTTTCCACGTTATCAGCGCCAACAAACTGGCGGGGGCGAGCAGCAGTCATAATTATCGCCAAATTCATGACGCTTTTGAAAAAACCGGTCGCCACTGGCTGTATAACGCCACCGTGGGAGCAGGTTTGCCGATCAATCATACCGTGCGCGATCTGATTGATAGCGGAGATACCATTCTGTCGATCAGCGGGATCTTCTCCGGTACGTTGTCGTGGTTGTTCCTGCAATTTGATGGCACGGTCCCGTTCACCGATCTGGTGGATCAGGCGTGGCAACAGGGGCTGACTGAACCCGATCCGCGCGTAGATCTTTCCGGCAAAGATGTGATGCGTAAGCTGGTGATTCTGGCGCGTGAAGCAGGTTACGACATCGAACCGGACCAGGTTCGCGTGGAATCGCTGGTGCCTGCGCATTGTGAAGAAGGCTCTATTGACCATTTCTTTGAGAATGGTGATGAGCTGAACGAGCAGATGGTGCAGCGTCTGGAAGCGGCGCGTGAAATGGGGCTGGTGCTACGCTATGTGGCGCGTTTTGATGCTAACGGTAAAGCGCGCGTTGGTGTTGAAGCGGTTCGTCCTGAACACCCGCTGGCGGCGCTGCTGCCGTGCGATAACGTATTCGCCATTGAAAGCCGCTGGTATCGCGATAACCCGCTGGTGATCCGTGGACCGGGCGCAGGTCGTGACGTCACCGCCGGCGCTATTCAGTCAGACATCAACCGTCTGGCGCAGCTGCTGTAGTTTTTGTTGCCGGATGATCCGGCCGACGGTTCGTTTGTGACCCAGGCCGGATAAAATACGTCAACAGCCATCTGCATAATCACTTCAACGCTCTCATCCTGCGTTAAACCTACCCGTATTGCGTCTTACCCGCGCTCTGGCCAGAGGCGAGTCTGTCACCGCTCTCGTTAACGGCTGGCAGACGGTCATGCCACAATTCCCCATCATTTCAGGCTGATGTGAATTTTTTTCACGTTGGCTGAGTATTCCTCACCTTTAACGATGATTTTTGTGTTGACGCCAGCGTGCTTTTCCGTCATTTTTACATCTAGACGTCTAAACGTATAGCAGTTCACAACACAACATATAACGACAAAAGATTGATGAGGTAAGGTATGAGCTTTTTTCACGCCAACCAGCGGGAAGCCCTGAATCAGAGCCTGGCGGAAGTACAGGGTCAGATTAACGTTTCGTTTGAGTTTTTCCCGCCGCGCACCAGTGAAATGGAGCAAACCCTGTGGAACTCCATCGATCGCCTGAGCAGCCTGAAGCCGAAGTTTGTTTCAGTCACCTACGGTGCAAACTCTGGTGAGCGCGACCGTACGCACAGCATTATTAAAGGCATTAAGGATCGCACTGGTCTTGAAGCAGCTCCGCACCTGACCTGTATTGATGCTAGCCGCGATGAGCTGCGCACCATTGCTCAGGACTACTGGAATAACGGTATTCGTCATATTGTTGCTCTGCGCGGTGACTTGCCGCCGGGAAGCGGTAAACCGGATATGTATGCCTCTGACCTGGTGACTCTGCTGAAAGACGTTGCGGACTTTGATATCTCCGTTGCGGCTTATCCGGAAGTACACCCAGAAGCGAAGAGCGCTCAGGCCGATTTGCTGAACCTGAAGCGTAAGGTTGATGCTGGTGCAAACCGCGCCATTACTCAGTTTTTCTTCGATGTGGAAAGCTATCTGCGCTTTCGCGATCGCTGCGTGTCTGCGGGAATCGATGTGGAAATTATTCCGGGTATCCTGCCAGTCTCCAACTTTAAACAGGCGAAAAAATTTGCCGATATGACCAATGTTCGTATCCCCTCCTGGATGTCGACCATGTTTGATGGTCTGGATGACGATGCGGAAACCCGCAAGCTGGTAGGTGCAAACATCGCTATGGACATGGTGAAAATCCTCAGTCGCGAAGGGGTGAAAGATTTTCACTTCTATACCCTTAACCGTGCCGAGATGAGCTACGCAATTTGTCACACGCTGGGAGTAAGACCAGCATAATTAGTGCCTCAGCCCTCTTCGGAGGGTTTTTTATTGATCATTTTGATCTACATCTCTGTAACTTTAAATATAAAAGGAATGAGCTATCGAATCTGTGGGTTTTTTCGACTATATCTTATCTCTGGTGGTGTATATCGTAGTCAGAACACTGTAAAGGGAGCATATAGATGAGCATGTCCGACGATAGCCAAAACGCATCAACTGCCGGTAAGTGTCCTTTTCATCAGGGCGGGCCGGATCACAGCGCGGGTGCAGGAAGAAATAACCGCGACTGGTGGCCTAATCAACTCCGCGTTGATCTTTTAAACCAACATTCCAATCGTTCGAACCCGCTGGGTGAGGACTTCGACTACCGCAAAGAATTTAGCAAACTTGATTACTCTGCCCTGAAAGGGGATCTCAGAGCCCTTCTGTCCGAATCTCAACCGTGGTGGCCTGCTGACTGGGGCTCTTATGCCGGTTTGTTTATCCGCATGGCATGGCACGGTGCTGGGACCTATCGTTCCATCGATGGACGCGGTGGCGCGGGTCGCGGACAGCAGCGTTTTGCACCACTGAACTCCTGGCCAGACAACGTCAGCCTGGATAAAGCGCGTCGTCTGCTGTGGCCAATCAAGCAGAAATATGGCCAGAAAATTTCCTGGGCTGACCTGTTTATCCTTGCGGGTAACGTGGCGCTGGAAAACTCAGGCTTCCGCACTTTCGGCTTCGGTGCCGGTCGTGAAGACGTCTGGGAACCGGATCTCGACGTAAACTGGGGTGATGAAAAAGCCTGGTTGACCCACCGTCATCCGGAAGAACTGGCAAAAGCGCCGCTGGGCGCAACCGAAATGGGTCTTATCTATGTGAACCCGGAAGGGCCGGACCATAGCGGCGAACCGCTCTCTGCGGCCGCGGCTATTCGCGCTACCTTCGGTAACATGGGTATGAACGACGAAGAAACCGTAGCGCTGATTGGCGGCGGTCATACGTTGGGCAAAACTCACGGTGCTGCACCGGCTTCGCACGTAGGCGCCGATCCAGAATCCGCACCAATTGAAGCGCAGGGCCTGGGCTGGGCCAGCAGCTACGGCAGCGGCGCGGGTGCAGACGCAATTACTTCCGGTCTGGAAGTGGTCTGGACGCAGACGCCGACCCAATGGAGCAACTATTTCTTCGAGAACCTGTTCAAATATGAATGGGTACAAACCCGCAGTCCGGCAGGTGCGATTCAATTTGAAGCGGTTGACGCACCGGAAATTATCCCCGATCCGTTCGATCCGTCGAAAAAACGTAAGCCAACAATGTTGGTTACCGACCTGACGCTGCGTTTCGATCCTGAATTCGAGAAGATCTCCCGTCGTTTCCTGAACGATCCGCAGGCCTTCAACGAAGCATTTGCCCGCGCATGGTTTAAGCTGACGCACCGTGATATGGGGCCAAAAGCACGTTACATCGGACCGGAAGTGCCAAAAGAAGATCTGATTTGGCAAGACCCGCTGCCGCATGCGTTCTTTAACCCAAGCGAAGAAGATATCCTGAAACTGAAGGCGACCATTGCCGCTTCCGGGTTGTCCGTGGGCGAACTGGTATCGGTAGCGTGGGCTTCGGCATCAACGTTCCGCGGTGGGGATAAACGTGGCGGCGCTAACGGTGCGCGTCTGGCGCTGGACCCACAGCGTGGCTGGGATGTGAATGCTACCGCGGCACGCGTACTGCCTGTGCTGGAAGGCATTTATAAGTCAGCCCATACCGCTTCGTTAGCCGATATTATCGTGCTGGCCGGTGTTGTCGGTATAGAGCAGGCGGCTAGCGCTGCGGGTGTCAGCATTAAAGTACCTTTTGCGCCGGGCCGCGTGGATGCGCGTCAGGACCAAACGGATATTGAGATGTTTGAACTGCTTGAGCCGATCGCCGATGGCTTCCGTAACTACCGCTCCCGTCCTGACGTATCGACCACCGAGTCGTTGCTGATTGATAAAGCGCAGCAGCTGACGCTGACCGCACCGGAAATGACCGTGCTGGTGGGCGGTATGCGCGTACTGGGCACCAACTTCGACGGCAGCCAGCATGGCGTCTTTACCGATCGTCCTGGCGTGCTCAGCACTGACTTCTTCGTCAATCTGCTGGATATGCGCCATGAGTGGAAGGCGGTTGATGAGTCAAAAGAGCTGTTCGAAGGTCGTGACCGTCTGAGCGGTGAAGTAAAATACACGGCAACCCGCGCCGATCTGGTGTTCGGTTCTAACTCCGTACTGCGCGCAGTGGCTGAAGTTTATGCCTGCAGCGATGCTCACGAGAAGTTCGTGAGAGATTTCGTTGCCGCATGGGTGAAAGTGATGAACCTGGATCGTTTCGATCTGCTGTAACAGATAATGCCGGATGTCGCTTGTGCGTATCCGGCATAGTATGAATAAAAAAATCCCCGCGAGTGCGGGGATTTTCTGTTTGCAGGTTATTCCCACTCTTGCAGGTAACGTTGACCGTACTGGTCAGCCACCAGCAGGGCGGCATACACCTGGTCCGGCGTTGCGCCGCCAGGCATGTTGTGGATGGTTTCGCCTTCTGCACAGGCTGCCTCAGCCACAATGCGCATTTTCGCCTGAATATCCTGTTTGATGTCCAGTTGCGCCAGGGTAATCGGCAGGCCAACGGAATGGCACAGCGCGGCAACGGTTTCAATTTCATCAACTGGCGCGTTTTCCAGCACCAGCTGCGTCAGCGTACCAAACGCCACTTTCTCGCCGTGATAGTAGTGATGCGCATCCGGGATTGCGGTCAGACCGTTATGAATGGCGTGAGCCGCTGCCAGACCACCGCTTTCAAAACCGACGCCACTCAGATAGGTGTTGGCTTCAATAACACGTTCCAGTGCTGGTGTCACCACGTGCTGCTCGGCTGCCAGCATCGCTTTTTCGCCTTCTTCGATCAGCGTATTAAAGCACAGCTCTGCCAGCGCCAGCGCCGCCTGAGTACACTGACCGCCCGCCATGGTGGTTGCGCCGCTGCGTGAACAAGCACGCGCTTCGAACCAGGTTGCCAGCGCATCGCCAATACCCGCAGCTAACAGACGCGCCGGTGCGCCCGCGACAATTTTGGTATCCACAATGACCCTGTCCGGGTTGTTGGGCAGCAGCAGATAGCGATCGAATTCACCGGCATCGGTGTAAATGACGGACAGCGCGCTGCACGGCGCATCGGTAGAGGCGATGGTTGGGGCAATGGCGACAGGCACGCCCATAAAGTGCGCCAGCGCTTTGGCGGTATCCAGCGTTTTACCGCCGCCAATACCAAGTACTGCGCCACACTGCGCTTTTTCCGCTACGCCGCGCAGACGGTCGATTTCGTTTTGTGAACATTCGCCGCCAAACGGTGCAATTTCCAGCGCCAGTCCGGCATCCTGGAAGCTTTTTTCCAGTGCGCCCTGGGCAAAGCCTAAGACAAACTTGTCCCCAACGACCAGCCAGCGTTCTGCCAGTGGTTTGAGGTAGCTACCAAGACGGGTAATAACATCGGCACCCTGGATGTACTTACCAGGTGATTGAATAATGCGATCCATACTTTATTTCCCTCACAGGTTGATGTGACCAAATGCGTTGTTCCAGTCCTGCTCAAACTTCTCTATTGCTGACTCTACCGCAGGGGTATTGAGCATTTGTTGCGCTACGTCTAATGGCAGGGTGATAGCTTCACATCCTGCCAGTAAGCAATCCAGCGCCTGACGCGGGGTTTTAAAGCTGGCTGCCAGTACCATGCTGTTTGGCGCATGCAACTCCAGTAACGTTTGCAGTTCTTGTACTGTGCGAATCCCATCGCCGCCCTGTGCGTCGATACGGTTAACGTAAGGCGCGATATATTTGGCTCCTGCCAGCGCAGCCAGTAGCCCCTGAGAAGCACTGTAAACGGCGGTTCCCAGCGTGGTGATACCCTCTTTTTTCAGCATCTTAATCGCGGCCAGACCTTCGGATGTCACCGGGATTTTCACTACCAGACCGGGCACTGCATTGCTCAGGCGTTTGGCTTCTTCCACCATGCCCTGCGCCTCGCGGCTCATGGTTTGGGCAAACAAAATACCCTCTTCGCCGATGGCGTTTTGCAGGCGTGGCAGTACATCCCAGATAGATTCTTTGCTTGCCGCCACAATGCTTGGGTTGGTGGTAACACCCGCGATAGGGAAGATGCGTGCCAGACGTTCAACTTCCGCGACGTTGGCGGTATCAAGGTAAAGTTCCATACAAAACACCCTCTTCGTTTTCTATTAGCAACCCGTTGCCGGAATGCTTTGCTGTGAACAGGATAAGAGTGTTTCTCCACACCGCGCTATCTGACAAATTTGTCAAAAGCTGGATAAATGTAATGTATCTAGAAAAATGAGAGATACTTCACATATCAGTTTTAGGTGAGTTTATTCTGGCAAAATGGGTAATGGATTTCTTTTTTGATATTACAAAAATCCAGTGAATGTTATTTTTGTCTTCTTTATTGCTGGCAGATATTTTTCTCCGTCAATTGGCTGTGGTATTGCCGACGGTATTCTGATGGTGAACGTTCTGTATTTTTGCGAAACAGGCGGCAGAAGTAGTTGCTGTCAACAAACCCACAAATGTGCGCCACCTCTTTAATCTTCAATTCGTAACCCTTCAACAGCGTTTTTGCGTGTTCCAGTCGCGTGTGGTTCAGGTATTCGTTAAAACCGATAGCGCCCGTTTTTTGAAAAAGGTGGGAAAGATAATTGGGTGAGATGTAGAACGCCTGCGCGACGGATTCTCGGGTGAGCGGTGAAGCGTAGCGTTCGTCAATATAGTTGCGAATGGCTTCGAAAAGCGCCTGGCTGCGTGATGCGGTTTGGATCTGGCTGCCGAGCAGATCGCGGCAGTGGCTCAGTAAGCTTGCAACGATTAGCCTGGCGGTTTGCTGCTCCTGCGGCTGCATCTGCATTTCATTGAGCGTTTGCAGCAGGAATGAGCCAATACGCGGTCCACGGCGCGCGACGTGCTGGCGGGTAAGGTTTTGATATTGCTTACCGTCCCACTGAACGATGCTAAAACCCAGTTGCTGTTTGCCAAATAAGATACTGAGCGTGGTCACCGGTGTGAGCCACTGTGGAAAGTTCCAGCCACCAGCCGGAACGAACAAGGCATCGCAAGGCTGTAACGTCGCGGATGCGCCAGCAACACCGTTATCGGTGAATTCACCTTCCAGCACAATCTCCAGTCGGGGAAAATCGACCTGATACGCCAGTTCCGGCGTTGAGCTACTGGTGCTGGCAAAGTAAATCTGCCGCAGCGGTGTGGGGCCGTTGATCAGGCGAGAGAGCAGGTGGCTGATGTCGTGATACATGTTAATCCCTTGCAGGCAGCAGACAGGGAAACAGTAACGTTGAAAACAATCGCCCTCAAGTGATTATTGCCGGATGGCGGCTAATGCCTTATCCGGCCTACAAGTCTTTGCGAGCTGTAGGCCGGATAAGCGTAGCGCATCCGGCAGACTGTTACTGATTACCGATTTGATCGCCGTAAGGCAGGGTATCGTAATCAATCAGGGCATTCTTTTTGTACGGGTTGCCAATCCAGCGGGTCGTCTCTTTGAACTGCGGGCTGGTAATGGCACGAGTTGGATCGAAACCATCATAGGTGAAGCCCGCTAAATCAGACCAGGTGTGGATAAGCTCTGAGCTGCTGTATTTACGATTCACATCCTGTGAGAAGTCACGCGGGTGTGCGGCCTGCCATTTTTCCGAGGTCCACAGCAGGAACGGCACCGTATACATATGGCGCGTTGGGTTGTCTTCATTACGACCCTGCGTTTTATGCGGTGGCGTATCGTATACCTCTTCTCCATGATCGGAGAAGTACAGCAGGAAGCCGTTCGGATCGGTCGCTTTATAGTCTTTGATCAGACTGGCAATGATATGGTCATTGTAGACATTCGCGCTGTCGTAATCGTTGTAGGCTTCCAGCTCATCGTCACTCAGGCCTGCGGGCACATTGTCGACATTATTGTCGAACTTACCCTGACCATCCGGATAGCGGAATTTGTACTTAATATGCGTTCCCAGCAGGTGCACGATGATGAACTTTTTCGGTGCAGGGTCGGCCAGTACTTCTTTAAACGGTGCCAGCACGTTGCTGTCATATTCGCGCGCACTTTGTGTACGCTGCTGGTTCATATAGAACTGTTTATCCGTCTGCTTAGAGAACACCGTCAGCATGGTGTTGCGGGCGGTCATCGTCTGCTGATTGGTGATCCAGAAGGTTTTATAACCTGCCTGTTTCATCATGTTCATCAGGGACGGCTGAGTCAGATACAGATCCGGGTTCTTCTCGTTGGCAAAGGTCAGCGCCTGCTGCAGGATTTCAATGGTGTACGGACGGGAGGTCACGACATTATTGAACACGGTGAAGTTAGGATCGGATTTATGCAGTGCATCCAGTTCCGGCGTTGTTTCGCGTGGGTAACCGTACAGGCTCATGCGGCCACGTTGCGTTGATTCGCCAATCACCAGTACCAGCGTACGCGGTGCATCACCTGAGCTGTCTTTAAAGTTGGCCAACGGCGGCAGGGCATTGTTCTCATTCAGCAGGCTGTTCAGCGCGGTCAACTGCTGACGATACTGATAATAACCAGAGATGAATTGCCATGGCGCAGCTGGTTCCATGCGTGAGGCGAGACCATTCAACGTTTTTTCAAATGGTTTATGTTTGATAAACGTGTTCACCGTCATCGGATGCAGAATCAAACCGTATAACAGTGCAAACGACACCAGATAGCGCCAGGGCGATGGAATATGCACAGGACGCAGACGTGTCCATAGCAGAATTGCCACAGCTGTATAGGCCAGCGCAATCAAGACAATCTTCAGACTGAAATACTGGCTCAGATATTCGCTGGCTTCGTTCGCATTGGTTTCAAACATTACGTACAGAACGCTTTGCGAGAACTCTTGTCCGTAAATGACGTAATAGCTTAGAGCAGCCAGCGAGGCTGCCCATAGCATTACGCCAATGACGGCAGCAATAACGCGGATACGGTTTGGAAATAAGAATACCGGAATCAACCACAGCGAACTGAACAGCAAGGAGTCGCGTAAACCATTAGTTCCGCTATAGCCGGATAAGAGAATAACGACCTGGAGTAAACTGGAAAAAAAACAAAAATAGAGGAGCGCCCAGCCCAGGGCTTTCCAGCTAAATTTAGGTTTAGACTGGGGGTGTAAGGATTGCATAATGTAAGCCTGTCTTTAATTGTAGCGCCAAGAGTAGCACTTAAACATTAAGAGGAACTGAAGCATCACGATCTTAGGATCGTGTTTTGCCATCTTTATATTCATTTGGTGAATATATTCGAGGGGGAATATATTGAAAATGAAGTGGTTGTAACAGCGGTTTTTGCCGTCGCCTCCGAATAATAGCACGAAGGCGACGGGGGAGGGACGTTAGCCTGTATTGCGCATACCAGCGGCGACACCAGCGATTGTGACCATCAATGCTTGTTCTACGCGTGGGTCCGGTGCATTGCCTTGCTCTTCCGCCAGGCGTGAGCGGTGTAACAGCTCTGCCTGTAATACGTTTAGCGGGTCAGTATAAATATTTCTTAACTGAATGGACTCGGCAATCCACGGCAGGTCGGCCATCAAATGTGAGTCGTTGGCAATCGCCAGTACGACATCGATATCTGCTGCCAGGCGTTGGCGTAGCTCTGCACCCAACGGCCACAGATCTTTTTTGACCAGGCGCTGATCGTAATACTCTGCCAGCCACAGGTCTGCTTTCGCGAAAACCATTTCCAGCATGCCAAGGCGTGTGGAGAAGAATGGCCAGTCGCGGCACATGGCTTCAAGTTCGCTTTGCTTGCCGTCTTCAACCACTTTTTGCAGCGCGGTACCTGCACCCAGCCAGGCCGGGAGCATCAGGCGGTTCTGCGTCCAGGCGAAGATCCACGGAATGGCGCGCAGAGACTCTACCCCGCCGGTCGGACGGCGTTTTGCCGGACGTGAACCGAGCGGGAGTTTACCCAGTTCCTGCTCCGGTGTCGCTGAGCGGAAATAAGGGACGAAGTCTTTGTTTTCACGCACATATCCACGATAGAGCTCGCAGGAAATATCGGAAAGCTCATCCATGATATGACGCCAGCTATCTTTCGGTTCTGGCGGTGGTAACAGGTTGGCCTCCAGAATTGCTCCGGTGTACAGCGACAGGCTGCTGATGGTCACTTCCGGCAGGCCGTACTTAAAGCGGATCATCTCCCCTTGTTCTGTCACGCGCAGACCGCCTTTCAGGCTGCCCGGCGGTTGAGAGAGTAGCGCCGCATGGGCAGGCGCGCCGCCGCGACCAATGGAACCACCGCGACCGTGGAACAGCGTCAGTTCGATACCGGCTTTTTCGCAGGTTTTGATTAGCGCGTCCTGAGCCTGGTATTGCGCCCAGGAGGCCGCCATCACGCCCGCGTCTTTTGCGGAATCAGAGTAGCCAATCATGACCATCTGTTTGCCCTGAATAAAGCCGCGGTACCAGTCGATATTTAAAAGTTGAGACATGACGTCATCGGCATTGTTGAGGTCGTCCAGCGTTTCAAATAGCGGAGCGACCGGCATAGCAAAACCAATTCCGGCTTCTTTCAGCAGCAGATGCACGGCCAGCACATCCGATGGAGTTTTCGCCATCGAGATAACATAGGCGGCAATGGAGCCATATGGGGCTTCGGCAATGACCCGACAGGTGTCGAGCACTTCGCGGGTGTCGTTGCTCGGTTCCCAGTTACGCGGCAGGAGCGGACGCTTGGAATTCAGTTCGCGGATCAGGAAAGCCTGTTTATCCGCTTCCGACCAGTTTTCGTAGTCGCCAATGCCCAGATAACGGGTCAGTTCGCCCAGGGCTTCAGTATGACGGGTGCTTTCCTGGCGAATATCAATACGCACCAGCGGCACACCGAAACACTTCACGCGCCTAAGGGTGTCGAGCAATTCGCCATTGGCGATGATGCCCATGCCACAGGACTGCAGAGACTGGTAGCACGCGTAAAGTGGGTCCCAGAGCTGTTCGTTTTGGGTGAGAAGTCCCGCAGGTTTCGGCAATTTCTCGCCTTTCAGACGGGCTTCAAGCCAGGCCTGGGTTGCCATCAGACGAGAACGCAGGGTTTTCATCAGATAGCGATAAGGTTCAGCTGCACCTTCTTCGCCTACCAGCGCCATCAGCTCCGGCGTGGCATCAACCATCGACAGCTCAGAAATCAGAAACTGGATGTCTTTCAGGAACAGGTCTGTCGCTTTCCAGCGGCTGAGTAATAGCACGTGACGGGTGATATCTGCCGTTACGTTCGGGTTACCATCACGGTCACCGCCCATCCAGGAAGTAAATCGAACCGGGACAAAATCAACCGGCAGCTTATAACCCAGATGCTCTTCCAGTTGTTCATTCAGCTCGCGCAGGTAGTTCGGTACACCTTCCCACAGGCTGTTTTCAACTACCGCGAAACCCCATTTGGCTTCATCAACCGGGCTTGGGCGCAGCTTGCGGATCTCATCCGTATGCCAGGACTGGGCAATGAGCTGACGCAGACGGCGCATCAGTTGGTTGCGTTCATAATCGACGAGGTCTTTGTTATCAAGCTGCTTGAGGCAGGCGTTCACTTCACCCATTTTATGGATCAGCGTACGACGAGTGATCTCGGTCGGGTGGGCGGTGAGTACCAGCTCCAGAGAGAGTGATTCTACGGCTTTCTTGATGGTGGCGTCATTGAGGTTGGGCTGCTCTTTCAGTTTACGCAGAGTGCGAGCAATCACTTCCGGGTTGCTGGCTGCTTCGCCTTTTGGCGAAATGCTGTGGTATTGCTCGGCGGTGTTGGCCAGGTTCAGGAACTGGCTAAATGCGCGGGCAACCGGCAGCAGCTCGTCGTTAGACAGATTTTGCAGTGTGGTGAGCAATTCCTGGCGATTAACTTCATTGCCAGCGCGAGATGATTTGGACAGCTTACGAATTGTTTCTACGCGATCAAGAATGTTCTCTCCCAGCGCATCCTTGATGGTCTCTCCCAGCACTTTGCCGAGCATACTGACATTACTACGCAACGCGGAATATTGTTCGTTCATATTAACCCAGACACCCCATCTATTGTGAATATGTCCTGTATCTTTCGCGCCTGACTATCACGCGAAATCTTGCGGACTTAACTTTTTAGCCGTCTTTTATAAAGCCACGTAAAACACGTGACGTCAATTGCTGCGAAATCGGTTCAGCAAACGAATAAATGCCGTGAATTTACGTTATTTAATTCACATCCAATCAAATAAGCGTTGCTTATGGAAATGTTAAAAAATCACCCCACTTACCACTAAAGGATTAGCGGGGTGACAAGCAGTTAATGCCAGCAGAAATGATGCACAACCTGGGTGATTAATTCGCGAGTTGGCTTAATAAAGCGTGTTTCCAGATATTCATCCGGCTGATGCGCCTGATTAATAGAACCTGGACCCAATACCAGCGTCGGGCAAAGCGTCTGGATAAATGGCGCTTCGGTGCAGTAGTTCACCACTTCAGTCTGTGCGCCCAGCAGTTTCTCAACCACCTCTACCAGTTGATGGTCAGGCGGACACTCATAGCCTGGAATCGGTGGATGCAGTTCCGATACGGTCAGGCGGCCCGGCCAGCGTTCGCTGACAGGGGCCAGCGCTTCGTTAAGTAACCCATTGAGATCGTTTAGCGTCATACCTGGTAGCGGGCGAATATCCATATGCAGTTCGCAGCAGGCGCAGATTCGGTTGGCGGCGTCGCCACCGTGGATGTGGCCCAAATTTAACGTTGGATACGGAACGGTAAAGGCATCATGGTGATAGCGCGCTTTCAGGTCATCGCGCAGATGCATGATATGGCCGATGGCATCATGCATCAGTTCAATCGCATTAACGCCACGTGCCGGATCGCTTGAATGACCCGATTGTCCCAGAATGCGTATCGCATTAGAGATATGACCTTTGTGTGCGCGAACCGGTTGCAGTGAAGTGGGTTCGCCAATAATCGCGCAGTCTGGGCGCAGAGCAGTGGTTTCAGAAAAGTAGCGAGCTCCCGCCATGCTGGTCTCTTCGTCAGCAGTGGCCAGAATGTAGAGGGGCTTTTTCAGCTTCGTGACGTCGACATCACGCAACGCGTCGAGGATAAAGGCGAAGAAGCCTTTCATGTCCGCCGTACCCAAACCATAGAGCTTATTGTCATGCTCGGTTAGGGTGAACGGATCGCGCGTCCAGCGTCCGTCGTCAAAGGGTACGGTATCGGTATGGCCCGCCAACAACAGACCACCAGAGCCCTGTCCAATGCTCGCCAGCATATTGAATTTATTCCGCGTATCGGGAACCGGCTGGACCTCCACATTGAAGCCTAAATCTTTAAACCAGCCCGCCAACAGAGTGATTAAACCTGCATTGCTTTGATCGAGCGCTTCTTCGGTAGCGCTAATCGATGGCGTGGCAATCAGAGCGCGGTAAATCTCGATAAATGGCGGTAAATTGTTTTTCATTGTTGACACACCTCGGGTCATGATAGTATCAATATTCATGCAGTATTTGTGAATAAAAATACATTAACGTTGAGCGTAATAAAACCCACCAAGTGTAAGGTGAGGTGATAAAGGCTTATACCTGGCAACAGAATCTAAGAAGGTGAGCAGCCCCGATGTTGAATACGCTGATTGTGGGCGCCAGTGGCTATGCCGGCGCAGAGCTTGTGACCTATGTAAATCGCCATCCTGATATGACCATAACCGCTTTGACCGTCTCAGCGCAAAGCAATGATGCAGGAAAATTAATCTCCGATTTGCATCCGCAGTTGAAAGGCATTGTCGATTTACCGTTGCAGCCAATGTCAGATATCAGCGAGTTTAGCGCAGGGGTGGATGTTGTGTTCCTCGCAACGGCTCATGAGGTAAGTCATGACCTGGCTCCGCAGTTTTTGCAGGCCGGTTGCGTGGTGTTTGACCTCTCTGGCGCGTTTCGCGTAAATGACGGCGCGTTCTATGAAAAATATTATGGTTTTACCCATCAGCATCCCGATCTGCTTGAGCAGGCAGTTTACGGGCTGGCGGAATGGAACGAAGACCAACTGAAAGAAGCGAATCTGATTGCTGTGCCGGGTTGTTACCCGACGGCGGCGCAGCTTTCGCTGAAACCACTGATTGATGCCGGGCTGTTGGATCTCAAGCAGTGGCCGGTAATTAATGCGACCAGCGGCGTAAGCGGTGCGGGCCGTAAAGCGGCTATCTCTAACAGTTTTTGCGAAGTAAGCCTGCAACCGTATGGCGTGTTTACCCATCGTCATCAGCCGGAAATCGCTACTCACCTGGGGGCTGAAGTGATTTTCACCCCGCATCTGGGCAACTTCCCGCGCGGAATTCTGGAAACTATCACTTGCCGCCTTAAAGCGGGTGTAACTTATGCTCAGGTAGCGCAGACGCTGCAACAGGCGTATGGCGATAAACCGCTGGTGCGTCTGTATGACAAAGGGGTTCCAGCGCTGAAGAATGTGGTTGGATTACCATTCTGTGATATCGGGTTTGCTGTGCAGGGTGAGCATCTGATCGTTGTGGCGACGGAAGACAACTTATTGAAAGGCGCGGCGGCACAGGCGATGCAGTGCGCAAATATTCGTTTTGGCTTTGCCCAAACGCAGTCTCTTATTTAAGGGTGCAACAATGAATCCATTAATTATCAAGCTGGGCGGCGTTTTACTGGATAGCGAAGAGGCGCTGGAGCGTCTGTTTACCGCACTGGTGAATTATCGTGAGTCGCACCAGCGTCCGCTGGTCATTGTGCACGGCGGCGGCTGCGTGGTCGACGAGCTGATGAAGCAGCTGAATCTGCCGGTGAAAAAGAAAAATGGTCTGCGCGTCACGCCTGCCGATCAAATTGACATTATTACCGGTGCCCTGGCGGGAACGGCGAATAAAACCTTGCTGGCCTGGGCGAAAAAGCATCACATCGCGTCTGTTGGTCTGTATCTTGGCGATGGCGACAGCGTAAAAGTGACGCCGCTCGATAAAGAACTGGGTCATGTTGGACTGGCGCAGCCGGGTTCGCCTAAGCTGATTAACACGCTGCTGGAAAGCGGTTTTCTGCCGGTAGTGAGCTCTATTGGTGTCACTGATGATGGTCTGCTGATGAACGTGAATGCCGATCAGGCTGCAACGGCGCTGGCGGCAACGCTGGGTGCGGATCTGATCCTGCTCTCTGATGTGAGCGGTATTCTGGATGGCAAAGGCCAGCGCATTGCCGAAATGACCGCGGCGAAAGCGGAACAGCTGATTGAACAGGGCATTATTACCGATGGCATGATCGTGAAGGTGAATGCAGCGCTGGATGCCGCGCGTACGCTGGGCCGTCCGGTGGATATCGCCTCCTGGCGTCATGCAGAGCAACTTCCGGCGCTGTTTAACGGCACGCCAATTGGTACGCGTATTCTGGCTTAACTATTAATGTGCCGGATGGCGGCTTCGCCTTATCCGGTCTACGTGGGTTTTGTAGGCTCGGTAAGCGCAGCGCCACCGGGCAAAAATATCATATTAAGGAAATTCGTTATGGCACTTTGGGGTGGGCGTTTTACACAGGCAGCAGATCAGCGGTTCAAACAGTTCAACGACTCGTTGCGTTTTGACTACCGCCTGGCAGAACAGGATATTGTTGGCTCTGTGGCCTGGTCCAAAGCGTTGGTAACGGTCGGTGTACTGACTGCCGATGAACAGCTGCAGTTGGAAGAGGCGCTGAATAACCTGCTGGAAGAGGTTCGCGCGAATCCTCAGCAGATTTTGCAAAGCGATGCCGAAGATATTCACAGTTGGGTGGAAGGTAAGCTGATTGATAAAGTCGGCCAGCTTGGTAAAAAACTGCATACCGGGCGTAGCCGTAATGACCAGGTCGCGACCGATCTCAAGCTGTGGTGCAAAGATACGGTTATCGAATTACTGTCGGCCAATCGTCAGTTGCAAACTGCGCTGGTGGTGACGGCGGAGAATAACCAGGACGCCGTCATGCCGGGTTACACCCACCTGCAACGTGCGCAGCCGGTGACGTTTGCTCACTGGTGTCTGGCCTATGTTGAAATGTTGGCGCGTGACGAGAGCCGTTTGCAGGATGCGCTCAAACGCCTGGACGTCAGTCCGTTAGGCTGCGGCGCGCTGGCGGGTACGGCGTATGAAATCGATCGCGAGCAGTTGGCGGCTTGGTTGGGCTTTGCCTCGGCAACGCGCAACAGCCTGGACAGCGTTTCTGACCGTGACCACGTGCTGGAGTTACTCTCCGACGCCTCTATCGGCATGGTACACCTGTCGCGTTTTGCTGAAGATCTGATTTTCTTTAACACCGGCGAAGCGGGCTTTGTTGAACTCTCCGACCGTGTGACTTCCGGTTCATCTCTGATGCCGCAGAAGAAAAACCCGGATGCGCTGGAGCTGATCCGTGGCAAATGCGGTCGCGTGCAGGGTGCGCTGACCGGCATGATGATGACTTTAAAAGGCCTTCCACTGGCATACAACAAAGATATGCAGGAAGACAAAGAAGGGCTGTTCGACGCGCTCGACACCTGGCTGGACTGTCTGCATATGGCCGCGCTGGTGCTGGATGGAATCCAGGTGAAACGTCCGCGTTGCCAGGAAGCGGCGCAGCAGGGTTATGCTAACGCCACTGAGCTGGCGGATTATCTGGTGGCGAAAGGCGTCCCGTTCCGCGAAGCGCACCATATTGTGGGGGAAACGGTGGTCGAGGCGATTCGTCAGGGCAAACCGCTGGAAGCGCTGTCGCTTGCCGACTTACAAAAGTTCAGCCAGGTGATTGGCGATGACGTTTACCCGATCCTCTCGTTGCAATCGTGTCTGGATAAACGTGCAGCGAAAGGTGGCGTGTCGCCGCAGCAGGTTGCGCAGGCGATCGACTACGCGAAGGCACGCCTGTAGGTCGGATAAGGCGAAGCCGCCATCCGGCACTGTGCGCCGTTCTGCCTGATGGCGCTACGCTTATCAGGCCTACCAAACCATAACCCGGCCGAGCTTTGCGACGCCGGGCTTTTTTTATGCAAAAAAATGCGGACTCAAGGTCCGCAAAAGTTCACGTTGGCTTTAGTTATTTCGAGTATGAGAGAAACTCTCAAACGGACAGTAGCTTCAAGGGTTAAAGGGGTACCGTTCCGTTTCTGTGGTGCATTATTAAACAGAAAGCTTGATAGGGATAATCGTTCGTTGCTATGCTACCTATCGCTACGAACTATCGTGGCGATGGAGGATGAATAATGAATATTCGTGATCTTGAATACCTGGTGGCGCTAGCCGAACATCGTCACTTCCGACGAGCGGCAGACTCCTGTCACGTTAGCCAACCCACGCTGAGCGGGCAGATCCGCAAGCTGGAAGATGAGCTTGGCGTCATGTTGCTGGAGCGTACGAGTCGCAAGGTGCTGTTCACCCAGGCCGGTTTGCTGCTGGTGGATCAGGCGCGCACCGTGCTGCGCGAGGTCAAAGTGCTCAAGGAGATGGCAAGCCAACAAGGCGAGACAATGTCTGGCCCGCTGCATATTGGTTTGATCCCAACGGTGGGGCCATACCTGCTGCCGCATATTATTCCGATGTTGCACCAGACCTTCCCAAAACTGGAGATGTATCTCCATGAAGCGCAGACACATCAGCTGTTGGCGCAACTGGATAGCGGCAAGCTCGACTGCGTCATTCTGGCGCTGGTCAAAGAGAGTGAGGCGTTCATCGAAGTACCGTTATTTGATGAGCCTATGATGCTGGCGATCTATGAAGATCACCCATGGGCAAACCGTGACTGTGTACCGATGTCCGATCTGGCGGGTGAAAAACTGCTGATGCTGGAAGATGGCCACTGTCTGCGCGATCAGGCGATGGGTTTCTGCTTTGAAGCGGGTGCTGATGAAGATACCCATTTTCGGGCAACCAGTCTGGAAACGCTGCGTAACATGGTGGCGGCAGGCAGTGGTATTACCTTACTGCCTGCGCTGGCCGTTCCACCGGAGCGTAAGCGTGATGGTGTCGTTTATCTGCCATGCATTAAACCCGAACCGCGTCGTACGATTGGTCTGGTGTACCGTCCTGGTTCGCCGCTGCGCAGCCGTTATGAACAGCTGGCAGAGGCCATCCGTGGATCAATGGATGGCCATTTCGACAGTGCGTTAAAACAGGCGGTTTAAGCCATTTAGCGCCGCTACCCGATAGGCTTCTGCCATGGTTGGGTAGTTAAAGGTGGTGTTAACGAAGTACTCGATAGTGTTACCACCACCTTTTTGCTCCATTATCGCTTGTCCGATGTGAATAATTTCGGCCGCGCGCTCCCCAAAGCAGTGGATCCCCAAAATCTCTTTGGTTTCGCGATGGAACAGGATCTTCAGCGTTCCGACACTCATACCCACGATTTGTGCACGTGCCAGATGCTTAAACTGGGCACGGCCAACCTCGTATGGAACTTTCATTGCCGTGAGCTGCTGTTCGGTTTTACCAACGGAGCTGATTTCCGGAATGGTGTAAATCCCGGTTGGGATATCTTCGATCAGATGCGCGGTGGCCTCGCCTTTTACCAGTGCCTGGGCGGCAATGCGTCCCTGGTCGTAGGCCGCCGATGCCAGGCTCGGATAACCAATTACATCCCCTACTGCGTACACATGCGGCAGCGCCGTCTGGTACATGCTATTCACTTTGAGCTGCCCGCGGCTGTCGGTTTTCAGACCAATGTTTTCCAGCGCCAGCGAATCGGTATTACCGGTACGGCCATTGGCGTACAGCAGGCAGTCGGCCTTCAGTTTCTTACCGGACTTCAGGTGCATGATGACGCCATCATCGCAACCTTCAATCTTCTCATACTCTTCGTTGTGGCGAATGACCACACCGCTGTTCCAGAAGTGGTAAGAGAGCGAGTCGGACATCTCCTGATCGAGGAATGCCAGCAGACGATCGCGGGTGTTGATTAAATCAACTTTGACGTCCATTCCACGGAAGATCGACGCATATTCACAGCCAATGACCCCTGCGCCATAAATCAGCACATGACGGGGTTCGTGGTGCAGGCTCAGGATAGAGTCACTGTCGTAAACCCGGGGATGCGAAAAGTCGACATCAACAGGGCGATAAGGACGCGAACCGCAGGCAATAACAAACTTATCCGCAGTCAGCGTTTCCACCGTACCGTCGTGACATTCCAGGGCGATCGTGTGTTCATCAACAAAACGAGCATTTCCCTGCAAAATTTCGCAGTGGTTGCGCTCGTAAAATCCTTGCCGCATACGCGTTTGCTGATTAATAACGTTATCAGCGTGGTTGAGAATATCGGCGAAAGAAGAACGAAGGAGTCGGGAGTGGTCGCTGTACAGTGGGTTCTGATTGAATTCAATAATGCGGCTGACGGCGTGGCGGAGTGCTTTCGACGGGATGGTGCCCCAGTGGGTACAGCCTCCGCCGACGTTATGATAGCGCTCAATCACCGCGACGCGCGCTCCTTGCTTAACCAGACCCATTGCCGCGCCTTCGCCGCCGGGACCGGAACCTATTACTATTGCATCGTAATCGTAAGAATGTGACATGGTCAGGCTTACCTGTTCTTATACATAAAAGCAACAGAATAGTAACATCGTTGTTGAGATAACCCAATTATCGTTGTGCTTTTTTGCGAAGTCGAAGCACAAACTGCGCGTAAACAATCATTCACAAAGCCATGCCAACCGCCTAATCTCTGGTATAGTGCCAGCAAGGTATGTGGAAGGATTCAGACATCGTGATGGGCGTTAGAGCGCAACAAAAAGAGAAAACCCGGCGTTCGCTGGTAGAAGCCGCATTTAGTCAACTCAGCGCTGAGCGTAGTTTTGCCAGCCTCAGTTTACGCGAAGTCGCTCGTGAAGCGGGCATTGCGCCAACCTCGTTTTATCGCCATTTCCGCGATGTGGATGAACTCGGCCTGACGATGGTGGACGAGAGCGGTCTGATGCTGCGTCAGTTGATGCGCCAGGCGCGCCAGCGTATCGCGAAGGGCGGGAGTGTGATCCGCACCTCGGTCTCAACATTTATGGAGTTCATCGGCAACAATCCCAACGCCTTCCGTTTATTATTGCGCGAGCGTTCGGGGACATCCGCAGCGTTTCGTGCAGCGGTCGCTCGTGAAATTCAGCACTTCATCGCGGAACTTGCGGACTATCTGGAACTCGAAAACCATATGCCTCGTGCGTTTACTGAAGCGCAAGCCGAAGCCATGGTAACCATTGTGTTCAGCGCCGGGGCAGAAGCACTGGATGTTGGCGCTGAACAGCGCCGACAGCTGGAAGAGCGGCTGGTATTGCAACTACGCATGATCGCGAAAGGCGCATTTTATTGGTACCGCCGTGAACAAGAGAAGATGACGCACCACTCCGAGTAACGAGAAGGACAAGCAATGAAACAGTCAGGTCAAGATAAAGGTACGCTGCTGCTGGCGCTGGTTGCTGGCTTATCGATCAATGGTACATTTGCGGCGCTGTTTAGCTCCATTGTGCCATTCTCAGTATTCCCGATCATTTCGCTGGTGCTGACGGTGTATTGTCTGCATCAACGCTATCAGAACCGCACCATGCCTGTGGGATTGCCGGGCCTGGCTGCCGCCTGCTTTATCCTCGGCGTTCTGTTGTACAGCACCGTGGTACGCGCTGAATATCCGGATATCGGCTCTAACTTCTTCCCGGCGGTACTGTCTGTGATTCTGGTGTTCTGGATCGGCTTTAAAGTGCGTAACCGTAAGCAGGAAATAGCAGAGTAACAGTTGTAACTGTAGGCCGGATAAGGCAAAGCCGCCATCCGGCAATCTGAAGCGGCCGGCCTACGTTCAGTTTTACTTCTTGGTTAACAGTACGCCGCACTCCATATGGTGCGTATACGGGAACTGATCGAATAGCGCCAGACGTGAAACATTGTGCGTCTGGCTTAACGTTTCCAGGTTTTTACACAGCGTCTCCGGATTGCAGGAGATGTACAGAATGCGCGGATACGCCTGCACCATTTTCTCCGTTTCGCTGTCCAGACCGCTGCGCGGTGGGTCAACGAAGATAGTTTCACACTGGTAACTCTTTAGATCGATTCCCTGCAAACGGTTGAACTCGCGAACGCCGTTCATCGCCTGAGTAAACTCTTCGGCCGCCATGCGGATTATTTGTACGTTTTCAATCTGGTTAGCCGCAATGTTGTACTGTGCAGCAGCAACGGACGGCTTGGCGATTTCCGTTGCCAGTACGCGGTTGAAGTTTTGTGCCAGGGCTAACGAGAAATTGCCATTGCCGCAATACAGCTCCAGCAGATCGCCTTTTGAGCCCCTGGTGACATCAATCGCCCACTCCAGCATCTGAATATTCATGGCGGCGTTCGGCTGGGTGAAGCTGTTCTCAACCTGGCGATAGATAATCTCTTTACCCGCAACCGGCAGGCGTTCGTCAATGTAGTCCTGATCCAGCTCGATTTTGGTTTTGGTTGCCCGGCCAATCAGATGCACATTCAGGTTTTTCGCCCGTAACGCATCCCGCAGCGTTTCAGCTTCCTGACGCCATTCATCATCCAGCTTTTTATGGTACAGCATCGATACCACCGCCTGATCGCTCAGGGTTGTGAGGTAATCAATCTGAAACAGTTTGTGACGCAGGACGTGGTTGTTGCGAACGCCTTCGATCATTGCCGTCATCAGCGTGTTGATAAGCTCACTGGCTGCCGGGAAGCTGTCGACACGGATACGGTTTTTGGTCTGGCTGTCGAACATGATGTGGTACAGATCATCACCGTCATGCCACAGACGGAATTCCGCGCGCATACGGTAGTGGCTGACCGGTGAGCGAAACACTTCCGGAGCCTGTGCATAAAATGGCGTCATTAAGCTCTGCAGACGCACCACTTTTTCAGCTAACTGTGCGTCGTACTGTTCTGTCGGAAGGTGTTCGGGGGTCATGATGCGTCCTGAAAAATAAAAGTACGCGGGGATTGTAGGGATTGCTCATCAGATGTCCAGTCATTGATGATTTCCGATATTGTGATACGCAGTCTGGACAGTGGGTTGTAACAAACTGTAGCATCCGTTTTCCGGTCCTGTGAGTTAAAAGGGAATCCAGTGTGAATCTGGAGCTGACGCGCAGCGGTAAGGAAGGTAGGGGATGAGCGCACCTGGTGCAGACACTGCGGCATGCCGTGGGAAGTCATCGTCTCTTTAAGTTGCCTCCAAGCCCGAAGACCTGCCGGCTAACGTCGCATCTGGCTTTCATCATCGCGTACTATCGGTGGGACCTGCGGCATCCTTCTTATATTGTGGATGCTTTACAATGATTAAAAAATCGTTGCTGTGCACGGCACTTTCCGTCACGGCATTTTCTGGTTGGGCACAGGATACTAGCCCAGATACTCTCGTTGTTACTGCCAACCGTTTTCAGCAGCCTGTTAATACTGTCCTTGCCCCCACTGATGTGGTGACGCGTGAAGATATTCAGCGCTGGCAGTCAAAAGATCTCAATGATGTCATGCGCCGATTGCCGGGCGTAGATATTTCGCAAAGCGGCGGTATGGGGAAAAGCTCCTCGCTGTATGTTCGCGGTACTGAGTCCCGGCATGTGCTGGTATTGATTGATGGAGTGCCGATGGCGCGTGCGGGCATCGGTAATGCGATTGATATTGGTCAGATTCCGGTATCGTTGGTGCAACGTGTTGAATATATTCGCGGGCCGCGTTCAGCTGTGTACGGATCTGGTGCGATCGGTGGTGTGATGAACATCATTACGATGAGTAATGAAGAGAAATCACAGATCAACGCAGGTATGGGGACTGATGGTTATCAGACCTACGACGGCACGATAAATAAACGATTTGGTGACACGATGGTGACGGCGGCTGGCGCTTACCAGACGACCAAAGGTTTTAACATTCAACCTGACTCCCCTTACAGCGGCGACAGCGATCGCGATGGTTATCGCAACAAACTGTTCTGGGGCGGCTTGCAGCACAAGTTTAACGATAACTTCTCCGGTTTCTTCCGTGGTTACGGCTACACGGCGAATAGCGATTACGATCAGGGCTCTTATGGCTATGCTGGCGGTAATGACGAAGCTCAGAATTACACTCAGTCCTGGGATTCCGGCCTTCGTTACAGCTCAGGTATCTATTCCGCCCAACTGATTGCTAACTACCAGCATCTCAAAGATTACAACTATAGCAATCAACTCGGTCGTTATGCGGGGGATGCTACGCTGGATAATATGGAACAGCGCTATATTCAGTGGGGAAATAACGTTGAGGTTGGGCATGGAGCGATTAGCGGTGGTGTCGACTGGAAACAAGAAAAGCTGACTTCCAGTAGTACCACGAAATCGGACGCTTATAAACGTGATACGACCGGACTTTATCTAACTGGGCAACAACAAATTGATAGCGTCACGCTGGAAGCCTCAGGCCGTGAAGATCATGATGAACAATTCGGCTGGCATGGCACCTGGCAGACTGCTGCAGGCTGGGAGTTTGTTGATGGCTACCGTGCAACGCTCTCTTATGGCACAGGTTTCCTGGCTCCTTCACTTGGTCAGCAATACGGGGCTACGCGTTTTGCCTCTTCCTATGGGCCGGGTATTGCAGCCAACCCGAATTTGAAACCGGAAGAATCTAAACAGTGGGAAGCAGGGATTGATGGATTGACAGGGCCGCTTGATTGGCGTCTTTCTGCATATCATTATGAAATTCAAAACCTGATCGATTACAAGAATAACCAGTATGTCAACGTTAAGTCAGCCACGATTAAAGGGCTGGAATGGACTGGGAATGTTACGACTGGCCCAGTAGATCATCACCTGACGCTACAGTATGTTGATCCGCGGGATGATGATACGAATAAGGTACTCTATCGCCGAGCAAAACAGCAGGTTAAGTATGAGTTAACTGGGCAGGTTCAGGACTTGGGGTGGAACGTTGCTTATCAATATATAGGTGAACGTTACGATAATGATTATGACAATAATCGTGATGTTAAATTGGGCGGCGTCAGCTTGTGGGATATCGGAGTGTCATATCCAATCACCTCACAGCTGACAGTTCGTGGTAAAATCGCCAACCTGTTCGATAAAGATTACGAGACAGTTTATGGCTACGCAACTGCAGGACGGGAATACACCTTGTCTGGCAGCTACACCTTCTGATCCCCGTCCCACCGTGCTGGTGTTTGATTCCGGCGTCGGTGGGTTGTCGGTCTATGACGAGATCCGGCGTCTTCTGCCGGATCTCCACTATATCTACGCTTTCGACAACGTCGCTTTTCCTTATGGAGAGAAGAGCGAGGGGTTTATCGTCGAGCGTGTTGTTGAGATTGTGACTGCGGTCCAGCAGCGCTATCCCCTCTCTCTTGCGGTCATCGCGTGTAATACAGCAAGCACGGTGTCGCTCCCTGCGTTACGTGAGAAATTTGCATTCCCGGTTGTGGGCGTGGTGCCTGCGATTAAACCGGCAGCGCGACTCACGGCGAACGGTGTTGTGGGGCTACTGGCTACACGTGCAACGGTGAAGCGGTCGTATACCCATGAGCTGATTGCGCGATTCGCTAACGAATGCCAAATTGCAATGTTGGGTTCTGCTGAGCTGGTGGAACTTGCGGAAGCGAAGCTGCACGGTGAAACAGTTTCTCTGGAAGAGCTGCGGCGTATTCTGCGTCCGTGGCTGCGGATGTCTGAACCACCTGACACAGTAGTGCTCGGTTGCACTCATTTCCCTCTATTACAGGAAGAGCTTTTACAGGTCCTGCCCGAGGGGACGAGACTGGTGGATTCTGGTGCCGCGATAGCGCGCCGCACGGCCTGGTTGTTAGAGCATGAAGCGCCAGATGCGAAATCAACCGATGAGAACGTCGCATTTTGTATGGCAATGACGACAGAAGCTGAACAATTATTGCCTGTGCTACAGCGCTATGGCTTTAAAACGCTCGAAAAACTGTCAGTTTAAGTGGTTTTGATGAAAAAATACGCACTCGGAAGATTATTTTAAATTTCCCCTTGTCAGCCTGAAATAACTCCCTATAATGCGCCTCCACTGAC
>NZ_JAOWHB010000004.1:0-304 GCF_030332845.1 Citrobacter sp. Cpo061 | reverse complement strand
ATAGCTCAGTTGGTAGAGCACGACCTTGCCAAGGTCGGGGTCGCGAGTTCGAGTCTCGTTTCCCGCTCCAAAATTTGAAAATGCTTGTAAAGCACAGACCACCAATCGCAGGATTTCGAATTGCGACAAGGCGGCAACTGAATGAGTCCTTAGGAGCTTACTAAAGTAAGTGACTCAGGCGAATGAAGGCAGCCAACGCAGTAGCGGTTCGAAAGACGAAGATTATGCGGGAATAGCTCAGTTGGTAGAGCACGACCTTGCCAAGGTCGGGGTCGCGAGTTCGAGTCTCGTTTCCCGCTCCAAA
>NZ_JAOWHB010000001.1:0-206 GCF_030332845.1 Citrobacter sp. Cpo061 | reverse complement strand
TATAGCTCAGCTGGGAGAGCGCCTGCCTTGCACGCAGGAGGTCTGCGGTTCGATCCCGCATAGCTCCACCATCCTTACTGCAAAAACACAAGAAAACTTCAGAGTGTACCTGAAAAGGTTCACTGCGAAGTTTTGCTCTTTAAAAATCTGGATCAAGCTGAAAATTGAAACGACACACTGTTTCATTTCTCCGTAATAAGAAATGA
>NZ_JAOWHB010000003.1:0-268 GCF_030332845.1 Citrobacter sp. Cpo061 | reverse complement strand
GCTTGTAGCTCAGGTGGTTAGAGCGCACCCCTGATAAGGGTGAGGTCGGTGGTTCAAGTCCACTCAGGCCTACCAAATTCGCCTCCGTGCTGTGTTACGGCGATGCTCGCATACTTCAGTATGCTTCGCACCACCGCGCCTTGCCCGGAAACGAATTAGGGTACAGAGATTAGCATTTACGATGGGGTTATAGCTCAGCTGGGAGAGCGCCTGCCTTGCACGCAGGAGGTCTGCGGTTCGATCCCGCATAGCTCCACCATCCTTACTG
>NZ_JAOWHB010000002.1:0-217 GCF_030332845.1 Citrobacter sp. Cpo061 | reverse complement strand
TAATAAGTGGCGGAACGGACGGGACTCGAACCCGCGACCCCCTGCGTGACAGGCAGGTATTCTAACCAACTGAACTACCGCTCCACCGAATTTCTTTGTCACCACCCGGATTCTTCATCCCGGTTTACTGCAATTTAATGCCTGGCAGTTCCCTACTCTCGCATGGGGAGACCCCACACTACCATCGGCGCTACGGCGTTTCACTTCTGAGTTCGGC
>NZ_JAOWHB010000054.1:0-636118 GCF_030332845.1 Citrobacter sp. Cpo061 | reverse complement strand
GACGCCCGCCATAAACTGCCAGGCATTAATTTAGTGAAGAAGCCCATCCTGACGGATGGGCTTTTTTGCGTCTGTGCGGGATGAAAACCGCCGGATGCGGCGTACCGCCTTATCCGGCCTACAAAAGCCCGTCAGTGAATGCGTTTCAGTAGGCCTGATAAGCGTAGCGCATCAGGCAACGCGGCGGTACATTGCCGGATGCGGCGTGCCGCCTTATCCGGCCTACAGGAGCCGGGCTGAACGTATTTTGTAGGCCTGATAAGCGCAGCGCATCAGGCAACGCGGCGGTACATTGCCGGATGCGGCGTATCGCCTTATCCGGCCTACAGAGGCAGGGCTGAATGTATTTTGTAGGCCTGATAAGCGCAGCGCATCAGGCAACGCGGCGGTACATTGCCGGATACGGCGTAACAGCCTTAATCGACCACTGTCTAGAACTACTACACGGATCTCTCCCTCGAACATATCTGAATCCTTTCTCTGCTAATTAAAATCGTGATCTTTACCGCACAATAAGATATAACAATTATATAACATTCTGTTCACCAAAAAACACACAACCATCATTGATAAATTCACGCGATTGTTGGCAGGGGTACAATTCTAATGGCTGATAGTAGTGTAACTGAGAACGGGGCGCTGGCAGACGGCGATACCCGTCGTCGTATATGGGCGATTGTCGGAGCATCATCAGGGAATCTGGTCGAATGGTTTGATTTCTATATCTATTCATTCTGCTCTCTTTATTTTGCTCATATCTTTTTTCCATCAGGAAATACCACCACACAACTCTTACAAACCGCTGGCGTTTTTGCCGCTGGCTTCTTGATGCGACCAATTGGAGGCTGGCTGTTTGGCCGTATCGCGGATAAGCACGGGCGTAAAAAGTCCATGTTGCTGTCCGTTTGTATGATGTGCATGGGATCGTTGGTGATCGCTTGTCTACCGGGATATGAAACTATCGGTACCTGGGCCCCAGCGCTATTACTGCTGGCAAGGCTATTCCAGGGGTTATCTGTAGGTGGTGAATACGGAACCAGCGCGACCTATATGAGTGAAGTCGCCGTTGAAGGTAAGAAAGGTTTTTATGCTTCATTCCAGTACGTAACGTTAATCGGCGGACAGTTACTGGCATTACTGGTTGTGGTCATATTACAGCACACGTTAGAAGACTCTGCGCTCAGAGAGTGGGGTTGGCGTATTCCATTTGCGTTGGGCGCCGTGCTGGCTATTGTTGCGCTATGGCTGCGTCGCCAACTGGATGAAACCTCGAAACAGGATGTTCGCGCGCTGAAAGAAGCGGGTTCCCTGAAAGGTCTGTGGCGTAATCGCAAAGCTTTTGTCATGGTGCTTGGTTTTACCGCCGCGGGTTCGTTGTGTTTTTACACGTTCACAACCTATATGCAGAAGTACTTGGTTAACACAGCCGGTATGCATGCCAACGTAGCCAGCGGGATTATGACGGCGGCACTGTGTGTGTTCATGCTGGTACAACCGTTGTTTGGCGCCTTGTCTGATAAAATTGGCCGACGTACTTCAATGCTGTGTTTTGGCGCGTTGGCCGCGATTTTCACCGTTCCCATTCTGACAGCATTGCAAAGCGTAACATCCCCGTATATGGCGTTTGCTCTGGTGATGTGTGCTCTGTTAATCGTCAGTTTCTATACGTCAATTAGCGGTATTCTGAAGGCCGAAATGTTCCCGGCACAGGTACGCGCTCTTGGGGTCGGCTTATCTTATGCGGTGGCCAATGCGCTGTTTGGCGGTTCAGCCGAATATGTCGCGTTGTCCCTGAAGTCTGTCGGTATGGAAACGACATTCTTCTGGTACGTCACTGCGCTGGCAGTAGTTGCGTTTTTAGTATCGCTAATGCTGCATGGGAAAGGGAAAGGTCTGCGCCTCTAGTAATGTGCCAGTTGCCAGACCGCATAGCCGGTAGATGCGCCTGCAACATCCCAGGCGAAGTCCTTCCAGCTCCAGCCGCTCCCTGCGGGACGGCTGTCCCATAGCTCTTTTGACGCACCCAGGCTGACTGAGAACATCAGGCCGATAGCCGCACTGCGATCGCGGCTGTTGCCCTGATGTTGGGCATATTCATTGCCGGCTGCGGCAAGCATGGCGGAGGCGATGAAGTGTTGAGCTTTGTCTTGCCCGCTCCACTGGTCGTTAGCCATATGGCTGCAGCCCGAAATGGCAAGGATACTGGTAAGAATGAACAGGCGCACCGTTGCCTCCATATGAAAAACCCCGTCACTGGACGGGGTCTTGATTACAGAATACGGCTAATTAATCTGTCGATACGAATACGGCGTAGTCGACGGATGAGCTTACGCACTTTGACTGGATAGTCAGCAATGCTTTGCAGGTCGCGATAGTGCTTAACGACGGTAGTATGCGTACGGATAAGCTCCAGCTCTTTATCGCGCTGAGGGGTGAGCTCTTGCTTAGGATCGTGGATAAGGATGGCGTTTTCCAGATCCAGACGCCAGGCACGAGGGTTAAGGTTGTTGCCGGTGAGCAGCATCCATTTATCATCAACCCACATACCTTTCAGATGATAGGTATTGTCATCATCTTTCCATAAGCGCACGACCAACTGGTCGGTATTCACGTAATACTGCAATCTGCTCAAGAAACGGCGCAGATTTATTTCATACAGATAAGGCAGCGCACCGATGATCTTGAATGGCTCATCTTCCGGGATGAAAAAGTCGTTGGCGGTTTTATCACCGACAATGATTTCGACCTTTTTCCCTTCACGCAGCAGTTGAATGATATTGCGCACCAGTATGGCGGGAAGGTTGAAATAAGGGGTACAGATTGTAAGCTTGTGCTCCGCGCAGGGCATAAGATGGAAAATGGTCTTATTTAACAGACTGGATTTCCCAAGGCCCACCAGAGGCGTAACCGAAAGCTGTTCGTTATCAGCATCACCCTGAAAATGGAATGACGCATCGCGCAGTTCCTGACGGTACAGGCGGATGTCGTTTTTAATTTCTGGGCTTTTAGGGCGGTTGATATCATCAAGACGGTTAACGCCGCGACCGTTCATCAGGTTTTGCGTCACCCAATCGAACATGATATCGGCCATTTGCGCGTTGCGAATCAACTGATAACGGTCATAGCGATATTTATCATGCTGATGCAGGTAAACATCGTTCAGACTGGCCCCACTGTACAGGACGCTGTCATCAATGATAAAGCCTTTGAAATGCAGGACGCCAAGCGCTTCGCGGGTGTTAATCGGAACGCCATAGACAGGAATATCGATACCAGGGTTTTCTTGCGCCATTCGGCAATACCAGTCAGCATTGGTATTGGATGCCGCAGCACCAATACGACCGCGCTGGGCTCGGTGCCAGTCGACAAGCACCCGGACATCCAGTTCAGGACGCTGCCGTTTTGCCGCATAGAGAGCGTCAAGTATGCCTTTACCACCGTCATCCTGTTCCAGGTACAGCGCAATAATGCAGATCCGTCGCGTCGCGCTGGCTATTTTTTCCAGCAGAGTCTCCCTGAAATTAGCGGGAGCATAAAAGAAATCTACATCATCAACTGACTGAGAAATCTTGGGTAGTTGGGCAAGGTGTTGTTGATGTTTATTACGCTTAAATTTTGACAACATCACAGTGCATTTCTTCTCTGTTCATTGAAGGGTCCTCTGTGCTATGCAGACGACATAAGCGGGCAATGATACCACCAGTACCCATTAATGTGGTCAACATTTCCAGTACCTTACTCACGATTCCTCACATTGGGCCAGATCAAGCGTTAGCCCAACAATTCCCTCTTCGAGCTGGACGTCAACAACAAACCCGAGTTTTCGGGCCAGGGCGACCATCCCACGATTGTTCGGCATCGTAATACCATTCAAACGTATAAGTCCGTGATCTCGAGTATAGGCAATTAATTTTTCCATCAATCGGCGACCCAGTCCAAGCCCTTTGAGATCGGAACGAACCAGTACGGCAAACTCAGCGTCTACGTTATCAGGATCCGAGATTGCTCGCGTTACGCCGAGGATCTCTTCGTGATTATCTTTACAACGCACCGCAACAAAGGCCATTTCCCGATCGTAGTCGATCTGCGTCATATTGGCTAAATCTTCGTGGGTAAATTCGTTGATCTCACTGAAATAGCGATAATAAAGATCTTCTTTTGTCACCTGAGAAATGAACTGCTGAAGATGAGGTTCATCCTCCGGCAAAATGGGGCGGAACAGACAGCGCTCGCCGTTCTTCAACTCCACCCACTCTTCAAGCTGATGAGGGTAGGGACGTACAGCCAGTCTGCTTTCGTTATCTCCCGTGAAAGGGGCAATATCCAGCGTAACGTCCAGCGCGGTAAATTCTCCGGCCGAGGCCAGCAGCGGATGAATATCCAGACGCTGAATTTCCGGGCAATCGACGATCAGGTTGGAGACCTGCACCAGAAGTTGGCTCAACCCGGCGATATCCAAAGGGCGCAGTGCGCTGCGCGCGCGGATCTTTTTATTTTTGATCCCCTGGATCACCAGATAACGCGCCAGATTCATGTTCAATGGCGGCAATGCCACCACGGCTTGCTCTTCCGGTCGCCACTCAACACCACCTTCACCCAGCATAATCAACGGGCCAAATACCGGGTCGTGTTCAACGACAACGCGAAGCTCCTGAGCGCCGGCGCGATTCGCCATACTTTGCACTAATAAGCCGTGAATGCGTGCCTGCGGCCAGGCCATTTTTACCCGATCGAAAATTGCATTGGCGGCCTGCTGCACTTCAGTGGCTGTACGCAGGTAGAGCATCACCCCCTGAACTTCTGATTTATGCGGAATATCAGGAGAACGCAGCTTGAGCGCCACCGGGTAGCCGATTTGCTCCGCGATGTGTACGGCTTCCGCGCTGTCGCTGGCGATCCACGTTGGCAGCGTGTGTAAGCCATAAGCCTGTAAAATCGGCTGCACTTCATGGGTATCAAGCGATGTCGCTCCTTCAGCAATCGCACGCTGTAACAGATTATGCGCTTCGGCGGTGTTGGAGGTCAGGCTGTCAGGCAGCGCAGGCGTTTCTCGTAGCTGCTTCTGGTTTCGCCGATACTCCACCATATGCATAAATGCGGTGATGGTACCTTCCGGCGTGCGGTAGGTGGGCAGTCCGGCTTCGCTAAACAGTCTGCGGGCTTCCTGAGAGGAAAACTCTCCGCACCAGTTGGTCAGCAACGAGACGAATTTTCCTCGGGGGTGATGCTTTACCGCTTCAATCAATGCCAGTGCGCTTTCGGTTCCGGGAGCGGCTGCGCTGGGTGAATGAATCACCATCAGCGCGTCGAAATCCTGGCTGGCGAGCAAAATATCCAGCGTCTTAACGTAGTGTTCGCTGCTGGCGTCATCACGCAGATCCAGCGGGTTGGCGATATCAACATGTTCAGGCAATGCATCGCGTAATTTCTGGCAGGTGTCTTCACTCAACGTCGCCAACTTGCCATTTTTTGACCACAGTTCATCTAATGCCAGTGCGGCAGGCGCGGCCCCATTGCTGATGATCATCAGCCTGTCGCCACGTAGTGGACGCATGTGGCTCAGGGTTTCGACCGCCGAAAACAGCTCGTGAGTGTCTTGCACGCGTAATAAACCGGCACGCTGAATAGCGGCATCCCACGCAGGGTCCATCCCGGCGCTGGTATGCAGTAAACGCTGCGCCGCTGGACTACGACCGCTCTTAATCACCAAAATAGGTTTATTGCGCGAGGCGCTGCGGGCGGCGGAAACAAAGCGTCGGGCATCACTTAAATGCTCGAGATACAGCAATATCGCGCTGGTTTTGCTGTCGCGCGCCAGGTAATCCAGCAGCTCATCAACGTCGATATCCAGGCTATCACCCAGCGCGATAAAGTAAGAAAAGCCCATTTCTCTCTGCTGTGCCCAGTCGAGTATGGTGTTGGATACGGCAGCGGATTGAGAGATAAAAGCCAGCTTGCCGCGCTTAATCGGGACGGGGGAAAAGCTGGCGTTAAGCCCTTGCCAGGGCGCGAGAAGTCCCAGGCTGTTGGGGCCCAGCAAACGTATGTTGTAGCGTGATGCGCAGGCCAGCAGCTCTGCGTGCTGCGCCGCGGGAGCTGAGAGAATAATGCAGGTTTTACAGCCTTTCTCGCCAAGCGCTTCGAGTAACGCCAGGTTACGGCTGGCATTGGTGCACAACACGGCGAGATCCGGGCTAAAGGGCAGGCTGTTGATATTGGGCCATGCCAGTACGCCCAGCACCGCTTTCCATGCGGGCGTCACCGGTAAAACAGGTCCATTGAAACCGCCGGCAAGCAGGTTACGCATCATCAGGTAACCCGCGCGATTAGGCTTCATTGACGCCCCAATCACCGCAATGGATTTCGGTCGCAGTAGTGCTTCCAGACCACGCTGACTCATATCGGCTTCCTTAATGACACCAGTGACCGAATGATTTTAAACGTTTTCTGATGAATCTGCTGTGACGCTTCCCTGATGTTGAGTTTTTCCTGCCAGGTAGCGGGTTTTAAAGCGAGTGAAATGATCGCTTAACCCTTCTGCGGCTTGCGTATCTCCCGCCAGATCCAACAAGGCGATGGCCACTTCAGCAGTGCAATATTGCCCTTCAGCGTGAACGCCACGCAGGTGGTAAGCAGAAAGGCGTGATAAATCAACGGAGATCACCGGTAGGTTATCGAGGTACGGGCTTTTGCGGAACATTTTACGCGCCTCAGGCCAGGTACCGTCGAGCATGATAAACAATGGTGGCTTACCGGCTGGTGGCGTGAAAATCACTTCACGCTCTTCACCCGCATAGGAGGCCGGGAATACAACCATCGGCTGGTAATCCGGATTTTTCACCAGTTCCAGCAGCGCCTGCGGCGGCTCGGTGCGTGACCACTGAAAAGCCGTGGTATCGGGCAGAATATCAGCAATCAAACGCCCCGTGTTGCTGGGCTTCATCGGCTCGGTATCAAACATCACCAGACAAAAGCGACTTTTTGCCTCAGAGGGTGCCAGCGTTGCGCACAAGCAGAGTTTCTGCGGCAGCAGGCAGCGCTGACAGCGGCGAACGCGATTACCTCGGGCAAGGAAAGGACGCGTGGCGCGCGCGAGGCGCTCTGCGCGTAACTGAAGAACAGCGTTATCGGTCATGGGGAAACACGTTGAAAAACGCTATTGTCGCAGAGGTGAAAACGGGGCACAAGATGCGCCCCGTAGAGATTATAATGATTCGTTAAGCCAGCTATCAAATGGGGCTTTTGGTACAGCGCCGTTAAGCATGTCGACAATTTCCCCTTTTTTGAAAATCATAATGGTCGGAATACTGCGGATACCGAAACGGGCGCTGAGTTCACGCTCGGCTTCCGTATTCACTTTAACAAAACGCACTTTACCGCTACGCTCTTCCGCGACATCTTCAAAAATCGGGGCGAAGTTACGACATGGACCACACCAGGGGGCCCAAAAGTCAACGACCACCGGGAGATCGTCTTTTAACAGTTTATCCAGTGTCTCACCGGTCGCATTGATCACCTCCCCATCAAACAGGTCGTGACCACAGCGTCCGCATTTAGCCGCTTCCTGGACACGATCGTCGGGGATGCGGTTGATAGCCTGGCAGCTGGTACAAACGGTATTCATAACTAACCTCTGGATGAGTGGAGTGGACTTCACGGCAGGAACGCCAGTATGTTTCTATTATGTTACATATTATCGGGGAGTCTGTTCTAAACAACAATGCGTTTTATTCAATGAGTACAATAGTCCTTAGCTTTTAAATGAAATAATGGCTAACGACGTGCACATCGGGTAATCTGCGCGCTTCGCGCAGAGCAGGTGGAGAAAAACATGAGCGACGAACTGAAGAACAAAAACGGCAAGGTCAAAGTGATGTACGTCCGCAGTGACGATGACTCGGATAAACGCACCCAAAATCCACGTACTGGTAAAGGCGGCGGTCGCCCCGGTACTTCCCGAGCCGAAGGCGGTCGTCGCCCTGCCCGTGATGACCGAAAGGGTCCGAACAGCGAACGCGGTCGTGAACGTGGTCGTGACCGCGATGTAGAACGTGACCGCAGACGTGAAGATTCACCGTGGCGTACCGTGTCCCGCGTACCGAATGATGACGCAGCGGATAAAGCCGATCACGGCGGTATTAGCGGTAAGAGCTTTATCGATCCTGAAGTATTACGCCGTCAGCGTGCGGAAGAAACCCGCGTTTACGGTGAGAATGCCTGTCAGGCTCTGTTCCAGAGTCGTCCGGACGCCATCGTCCGCGCCTGGTTTGTTCAGAGCGTAACCCCGCGCTTTAAAGAAGCATTACGCTGGATGGCGGCAAACCGAAAAGCCTATCACGTGGTTGACGAAGCCGAGCTGGCGAAAGCCTCTGGCACTGAACACCATGGTGGCGTCTGTTTCCTGATCAAAAAACGTAACGGTACTACCGTTAAGCAGTGGGTCGGTCAGGCAGGGGCGCAGGATTGCGTGCTGGCACTGGAAGATATCGCTAACCCGCATAACCTGGGCGGCATGATGCGTAGCTGCGCGCACTTCGGTGTGAAAGGCGTAGTGGTTCAGGATGCGGCGCTGCTGGAATCAGGTGCGGCCATCCGTACCGCTGAAGGCGGAGCTGAGCACGTTCAGCCGATTACCGGCGACAGCATTGTTGATGTGCTGGACGACTTCCGCCAGGCGGGTTACACGGTTGTGATGACCTCAAGCGCGAAAGGCAAACCGCTGTTTACTACCACGCTGCCGGAAAAAATGGTGCTGGTATTAGGGCGTGAGCGTGAAGCTCTGCCAGAAGCAGCATGCTCAGCCGACGATCTGTGCATAGCGATTGACGGCACTGGCAAGGTAGAAACGCTCAACGTTTCTGTGGCAACAGGCGTGCTGCTCGCGGAGTGGTGGCGTCAAAACAAAGCCTGATAATAAAAATGCCAGCGAATCGCTGGCATTTTTTTACTCGCTTTCTGCGGGTAATACCGGCATCCAGTCAATTGGCTTTTCACCTCGTTGTTCCAGCCATTCATTCGCCAGTACAAAGTGATTGCAGCCAAAGAAACCGCGATGCGCAGAGAGCGGTGATGGGTGGGGCGCTTTCAACACATGGTGACGCTGCGTATCAATAATCGCGCCTTTCTTCTGTGCGTGAGAACCCCAGAGCAGGAAAACCACACCTTCCCGATGTTGGTTAATCAGACTGATGACTTTATCGGTAAATGTTTCCCACCCAAGGCTGGCGTGAGAATGTGCCTGGCCGGCGCGGACGGTGAGTACGGTGTTGAGTAACAGTACCCCCTGGCGTGCCCAGCTTTCCAGATATCCGTGCGTTGGGCGCGTGAAGCCTGGAATCGTTGCCTCCAGCTCTTTGTACATGTTCAGCAACGAGGGTGGGGTGGCAATGCCGGGGCGAACAGAGAACGCGAGACCGTGTGCCTGGCCTGGACCGTGGTAAGGATCCTGACCCAGGATGACGACTTTCACGTCACCAAGCTCGGTAAAGCGAAAAGCGTTAAACACATCTTTTTGCGGCGGATAAATTGTCATTCCCGATTGACGCTCGCCGGCAACAGTATGCAGCGTGTTAACAAAATAAGGCTGCTGTTTCTCTTCAGCCAGCACATCGTGCCAGGTTAATTCGGTGGCCATCTCGCTCTCCTGCGAATTTTCAATCCCCCTAGCTTAACTGCTTCTTTCGACGTCGCAAAATTCTGTACGTTACTCAATGGTCTACCCCTTAAAGATAGTTGAAAATTTATGTAAAAAGTTTAGCTGCGCACATGGCGTAAGTTGATGTAAAACAATAAAATCCACCTATCACCACTTTCCATGTGTGGTTTTTGTTGATTTAAATCAAAGATTCAAGGGTGTGTGAGGGGTATATATACACTCAAGCAACAATGGTTTTACCAATTGGCCGGATGACGGCCAACCGAGATCAAATAATTTTGCCGGGGAGGCATCAAATGATTACAGGTATCCAGATTACTAAAGCTGCAAACGACGACCTGCTGAACTCTTTCTGGCTGCTGGACAGCGAAAAAGGCGAAGCACGCTGCATCGTTGCGAAAGCAGGTTTCAATGCTGATGAAGTCGTTGCAGTCAGCAAACTGGGCGAAATCGAATACCGTGAAGTACCGGTAGACGTACAGCCGGAAGTCCGCGTGGAAGGTGGTCAGCACCTGAACGTGAACGTTCTGCGTCGCGAAACGCTGGAAGATGCAGTTAAGCATCCGGAAAAATATCCGCAGCTGACCATCCGTGTTTCTGGTTATGCAGTGCGTTTCAACTCTCTGACCCCAGAACAGCAGCGCGACGTTATTGCTCGTACCTTTACTGAGAGCCTGTAAGGCTCACGGGGAATAACCCCGTTTAGCAGAGAATCAAAAAGCGGAAGATGCCAGTGCGTCTTCCGCTTTTTTGCATCTGTTAGTAAAAGATCCTCACCGCGCAATACACCAACAGCAGCGCCAGAATGATATTCAACTGTCGACCGTAACGGCGAAAAACGCGCTGAAAAAGATGGCCCGCCAGCGCCCAGCAGGCATTCCCGAAGGTGCCGATCAGCGCTAACAGAATACTCACCCCAATCAGCCAGTGGGCGTCCTGAGTGTACGGTAATACGAACGTGGATAACGCGGTAATGCCGTACAAAATGATTTTCACGTTAACAAACTGCAAGCCAAAACTTGCCCAGAAGCTAATCGGCTCTGACTGCAATCTATCGTTCGAGGTCGGGCTGGTGGCGATCTTCAGCGCCAGCCACAGGATATAAGCGGCCCCAGCCCAACTAAGCCAATGGATGATGGCTGGATCCATGACCGCCAGTGAAAATGAAATCCCGGCGCACATCAGCATGACGATTAAAAAGCCCAGGCTCATTCCGGCCAGTACGCGTGTACTCTGACGAAAACCGTGTGACGTCGCGGCGCTGAGCGCAAGGATGTTGTTTGGTCCGGGAGTTAGCGCGGTAATCAATGTATAGGTCCAGAATGCACTTAAAAGGGTGGGGGTCACTTGTTATCTCCTTTGTTTTGATAGACAGTACCCGAGACTAAATATTTAAAAAAATGAATGTTTTTGCATTCTGAATTCGATATTTTCGATGGGTTGGTGCGGATGGATTTACGTCGGTTTATTACGCTAAAAACGGTGGTGGAAGAGGGCTCATTTCTGCGGGCATCACAAAAACTGTGCTGTACGCAATCAACGGTTACCTTTCATATTCAACAGCTTGAGCAAGAGCTTTCGGTGCAGTTGTTTGAAAAAATTGGTCGCCGGATGTGTCTCACCAGTGAGGGAAAACGGCTGATGCCGCATATCCATGACCTGACGCGCGTGATGGCATCGATTCGACAGTCGGCACATCAGGGTGCGCAGCCGAGCGGCGATCTACGTGTCGCAACAGGCGAAACGCTGCTGGCGTATAAAATGCCGCAGGTTCTACAGCGATTTAAACAACGTGCGCCCCATGTGCGGCTGTCTTTACAGTCGCTCAACTGTTATGTCATTCGCGATGCATTGCTCAGTGATGATGTTGATCTGGGGGTCTTTTATCGGGTGGGTAATGACGATGCCCTGGAGTTGATGCCGCTTGGCGATCAGTCACTGGCATTAGTTGCTTCGCCACTGCTTCAGCACGTTGATTTTACTCAGCATAACCAGCACATTCCCTGCAGTTTTATCATTAATGAGCCGCAATGTATTTTCAGACAACGCTTCGAGGGGCTACTGCGTAAACGACAGATTACGCTGGAAAATACCATTGAGTTATGGAGCATTGAAAGCATTAAGCAGTGCGTATCGGCAAATCTTGGGATCAGCTTTTTGCCGCATTTTGCCGTCGAGAAAGAGTTACGTTCAGGGGAGTTGATTGAATTACCGTTCAGTGAACAACCTGAGTTAATTACGGCATTGTGTGGTTATCATGCCGGAAAAGTCGTTAGCCCGGCGATGCGGGTGTTTCTTGAGTGCATTGAAGAGAGTTTTGCATCACGTGAAAAAATGCCGGGCTAAATGGCCCGGCATTCGGTTTACTCTTTGTCGGACTGCTGGGTAGCAGCGCCGCTCGGCTTACGACGTTTGCCGATATTTTTGGCGTCGCGGTGACGTTTTTTCACCCGCGGCTTCTCTTTCTCTTTCGCCTTTTTCTCAGCGCGCTTCGCCAGCACTTTCTTGGATGGCTTACCGTTAGATTTCTCACTTGGCGCGCGCGTGGTTGGACGCAGTTCGTCAATGACGCGAGCTTTCAGCGGTTCGTCAATATAGCGGCTCGCTTTGCCGAGCAGCAGGTGGTCGTGCGCTTCAACCAAAGAGATCGCAGTGCCTTTACGGCCAGCACGACCGGTACGGCCAATACGGTGCAAATAGGCATCGCCACTGCGCGGCATGTCGAAGTTAAACACGTGGCTGACGTCAGGAATATCGATCCCGCGAGCGGCAACGTCGGTTGCTACCAGCACGTTCACACGACCATCGGTCAGGCGTTTGATCGCTTCGTTACGTTTGTTCTGCACCATCTCGCCTTCGAGATAGCAGTTATTAATGCCCGCCTGGCGCAGCCAGCCTGCCAGTTCGTGCACACGCTCACGTTTGCGTACGAAGACAATCGAGCGAGTCGCTTCCGGCTGTTTTAACAGGTGGATCAGCATGGCAGTTTTGTGCTCGATGTCATCGGCACGGTAGTAAAACTGATGGATCTTCTTGCGTTCGCGGGTGGACGGATCCGCTGAGACTTCGACCGGGTCTTCCAACAGACGCTCGGCAAAATCTTTAATCGCATCGCCTTCCAGCGTGGCGGAAAACAGCATGGTTTGCTTACGCCAGCGTGTTTCACCGGCGATATGCTCGATGTCCTGGGCAAAGCCCATGTCCAGCATACGGTCTGCTTCATCGAGAATTAGCGTTTCAACCGCATGGCAGTCGAAGTTTTCTTCTTTAATGTATTGCAGCAGACGACCCGTGGTGGCGACCACGATGTCCTGGTTTTCGCTAAAGACTTCCATGTGGTTCATGTAAGCCACGCCGCCGGTAATCGTAGCGATATCCAGATGTGTATTCTTCGCCAGCTCACGAGCGTGTTCGGCAACCTGCATCGCCAGTTCGCGCGTTGGCGTCAGGATTAAAATGCGCGGCGGACCAGATTTCTTGCGCGGGAAGTCGAGCAGGTGCTGCAACGCTGGCAGCAAATATGCCGCCGTTTTACCGGTGCCTGTCGGCGCAGAACCGAGTACATCACGGCCATCGAGCGCAGGCGGAATGGCGGCAGCCTGAATGGCGGTCGGGCGAGTGAAACCTTTTTCCTGGAGGGCATCCAGAAGGCTTTCATCGAGTTCAAGTTCGGAAAAAGTCGTTACAGTCATGTTCTACCTCTGAGTGGGGCGCTGATTATAGACGTTACGGCTGCAATCTTCATCTGTTTGTATGGATATACCTTCTCAGGTATTGTTTTTATCCTATGTTATCGTTTTTTTTCCAGGAAGGTTGTTCTTCATGCCCCAGTCTACATCCGTACTGAGACGTAATGGATTTACTTTTAAGCAGTTTTTTGTGGCACACGATCGCTGTGCAATGAAAGTCGGAACAGACGGCATTTTATTGGGGGCCTGGGCCCCCGTTGCGGGCGTAAAGCGGATCCTGGATATTGGTACCGGGAGCGGCCTGTTGGCGCTGATGTTGGCCCAGCGCACTGATGAAAACGTCATCATTGACGCCGTGGAGCTTGATGTCGATGCCGCGCAGCAGGCGCAGGAGAACATCGCGCAATCTCCGTGGATGCATCGCGTGAGTGTTCATACAGAGGATGCGCAGCAGTGGATACCGCGTCAGACCGTGCGTTTTGATTTGATAATCAGCAACCCTCCCTATTATGAACAGGGCGTGGAATGTGCTACACCGCAGCGCGAGCAGGCGCGCTATACCACCACGCTCGATCACCAGGCGTTGCTTACGCTGGCGGCGGACAGCATTACGGAAGAAGGTTTTTTTTGTGTCGTGCTGCCGGAACAGATTGGGAACGCGTTTACCCAGCAGGCATTAAGTATGGGCTGGCATCTGCGATTACGTACGGATGTAGCAGAAACGGAAGCCCGACTACCGCATCGGGTATTGCTGGCATTCTCCCCGCAGGCCGGGGAGTGCTTTAGCGACAGGCTGGTGATTCGTGGGCCAGACCAACGTTACTCTGAAGGTTACACGGCGCTGACCCAGGCGTTTTACCTGTTTATGTGATGACTTAGCGGCGAGAGAATGGACGGGCCGGCTTCTGGAAGCTGCTCTGGGTAATCCAGCGTGTAGTGCAGGCCCCGACTCTCTTTGCGCATCATTGCGCAGCGGACAATCAGCTCGGCAACCTGTACCAGATTGCGCAGTTCCAACAAATTGTTCGACACGCGGAAATGGGCGTAATACTCGTCGATTTCCTGTTGCAGCATGGTGATACGGCGCAGAGCGCGCTCCAGGCGCTTGGTCGTACGCACAATACCGACGTAATCCCACATAAACAGCCGCAGCTCATGCCAGTTATGCTGGATAACAACCAACTCATCCGGATTTTCTACCCGGCTTTCATCCCAGCCCGGGAGCGTGCTAACGCCGCGAGCATAAGGCATGCGCCTGTCGATATCTTCAGCCGCGGACCAGCCATAAACCAGACACTCCAGCAATGAGTTCGATGCCATCCGGTTGGCGCCATGCAGGCCGGTGTAACTCACTTCGCCGATCGCATACAGCCCGTCGACATCGGTACGGCCAAAGTCATCCACCATCACACCGCCGCAGGTATAGTGCGCGGCAGGCACGATGGGAACCGGCTCTTTGGTTAAATCAATGCCCAATCCCAGCAACTTTTCATAAATCATCGGGAAATGCTGACGAACAAATTCTTCCGGCTTATGGCTGATATCGAGGAACATGCAATCTGCACCAAGGCGCTTCATTTCATGATCAATGGCGCGGGCGACAATATCGCGGGGAGCCAATTCGCCACGTTCGTCAAAATCGGGCATAAAGCGTGAATCGTCCGGGCGCTTCAGGTGCGCGCCTTCGCCGCGCAGCGCTTCGGTCAGCAGAAAATTGCGCGCCTGTGGATGATACAGCGCTGTCGGGTGAAACTGGTTAAACTCCAGGTTGGCGACGCGGCATCCTGCGCGCCAGGCCATTGCAATCCCGTCACCCGAGGAAATATCCGGATTGGTGGTGTATTGATACACCTTTGACGCGCCGCCGGTGGCCAACACTACCGACTTCGCATGGCAGGTTTCGACGGCTTCTTTATTACGATTCCAGATCCATGCGCCGACAACCCGACGCGTTCCCGGCAGACCGATTTTATCGGAGACAATCAGGTCGACGGCGTTGCTACGCTCAAGAACCCGGATATTGGGGTGATTTTGTGCCTGGCTGACGAGGGTGGTTTCGACTTCTTTGCCGGTAGCATCCGCAGCGTGCAGGATGCGTCGATGGCTGTGACCGCCTTCACGGGTCAGGTGATAGCTCTCTTCGCCGTTAGGCTGAACCTGTGTATCGAATAAGACGCCCTGATCGATAAGCCATTGAACGCAGGTGCGAGCATTGCTGGCGACAAATTCAACCGCATGGCGATCGCACAGCCCGGCCCCGGCAATCAGCGTATCTTCAACGTGGGAGTCGATACTGTCGGTTTCATCGAAAACCGCGGCAATACCCCCCTGGGCATAAAATGTCGAGCCTTCGCTGACCGGCCCTTTGCTCAGGACAATAACCTGATGTTTTTCAGCCAGGCGCAGCGCCAGTGAGAGTCCGGCAGCCCCGCTGCCAATGATCAGCACGTCACAGGATAATTCAGGAGTCGTATTCATGATGTTTGTTTAATTTACTAAACAGTGTTTGGTCACCATAGCACCACATTGCGCGATACTGCACGTTTTATTTTTAAATGTGTTGCAATGACTAAACATGAAGGAAAAGCATGATGAGGGCGAAATAGGCAAAAATATTTTGTGAAGCAGGCCGTTAGCATCAGATTATGTGATGAAATAAAGTGCCCGTTGGGTTACTCTGCAAGCGGTGAAATGGGCATTTCTGTACAGATAGTGCGTTGATCGGGTTATGTAGACTTATAATGAGAGATAAGACCTGTCTACAACATGACAAACAAAAAACAATGCGTAACGGAACTTTACGAAACTTGAGCACTCTAAGCATTTGCTTGCTCATAGTGAAGCTGATGGAGTGGCGTTTCGAAAGCGCGTGGAAATTTGGTTTGGGGAGACTTTACCTCGGATGAGCGAGCAGTTAACGGACCAGGTCCTGGTAGAACGGGTCCAGAAGGGAGATCAGAAAGCCTTTAACCTACTGGTAGTGCGCTATCAGCATAAGGTGGCGAGTCTGGTTTCTCGCTATGTACCGTCGGGTGATGTACCCGATGTAGTACAAGAAGCATTTATCAAAGCCTATCGTGCGCTGGACTCGTTCCGGGGAGATAGTGCTTTTTATACCTGGCTGTATCGTATTGCAGTCAATACAGCGAAGAATTACCTGGTCGCTCAGGGGCGTCGTCCACCTTCCAGTGATATTGATGCGATTGAAGCAGAAAATTACGAAAGTGGCGGTGCGCTGAAAGAAATTTCGAACCCTGAGAACTTAATGTTGTCAGAAGAACTGAGACAGATAGTTTTCCGAACTATTGAGTCCCTCCCGGAAGATTTACGCATGGCAATAACCTTGCGGGAGCTGGATGGCCTGAGCTATGAAGAGATAGCCGCTATCATGGATTGTCCGGTAGGTACGGTGCGTTCACGTATCTTCCGAGCGAGGGAAGCTATTGATAATAAAGTTCAACCGCTTATCAGGCGTTGACGATAGCGGGATACTGGAAAAGGTATTAGGCATGCAGAAAGAGAAACTTTCCGCTTTAATGGATGGCGAAACGCTGGATACTGAGTTACTCAAAGAGCTAACTCACGACCCGGAAATGCAAAAAACCTGGGAGAGTTATCACCTGATTCGCGATTCCATGCGAGGTGATACCGCCGACGTTCTCCATTTCGATATTTCCGCCCGCGTAATGGCCGCCATCCAGGATGAGCCAGTACGCCAGACGGCGCCATTGATTCCTGAGGCCCAGCCAGCACCGCACCAGTGGCAGAAAATGCCATTCTGGAAGAAAATGCGTCCGTGGGCCGCGCAGCTTACCCAAATGGGTGTGGCCGCGTGCGTATCACTTGCAGTTATCGTTGGCGTCCAGCACTATAATGGACAATCTGAAACGTCCCAGCAGCCCGAAACACCGGTATTTAATACATTACCGATGATGGGTAAAGCCAGTCCGGTAAGCCTGGGTGTACCTTCTGACGCGACGGCCAGCGGCGGTCAACAACAGCAGGTACAGGAGCAGCGTCGTCGTATTAATGCCATGTTGCAGGATTACGAATTGCAACGTCGACTGCACTCTGAACAGCTTCAGTTTGAGCAGGCCCAAACACAGCAAGCCGCTGTGCAGGTGCCAGGAATTCAAACTTTAGGAACGCAATCGCAGTAATGAAGCAACTTTGGTTTGCCATGTCACTTGTGGCTGGTAGCCTGTTCTTCTCTGTAAACGCCTCGGCCAATCCTGCGTCCGGGGCGTTGTTGCAGCAGATGAATCTGGCCAGCCAGTCGCTAACCTATGAGCTGTCATTTGTCAGCATCAATAAGCAGGGTGTTGAATCCCTACGTTATCGTCATGCCCGCCAGGATAACCGTCCACTCGCGCAACTATTACAAATGGATGGACCGCGCCGGGAAGTTGTGCAACGCGGCAACGAAATTAGCTATTTTGAGCCTGGTCTCGAACCGTTCACGCTGAACGGCGATTATATCGTTGACTCTCTGCCATCCCTGATTTACACCGACTTCAAACGCCTTGCTCCCTACTATGATTTTATCTCAGTAGGCCGCACCCGTATTGCCGATCGGCTCTGTGAAGTGATCCGCGTTGTGGCGCGTGACGGCACCCGTTACAGCTATATCGTTTGGATGGACACGGAGACCAAACTGCCGATGCGTGTCGATCTCCTCGATCGTGATGGCGAAACGCTGGAACAGTTCCGTGTAATCTCCTTTACCGTGAATAACGGTGTTAGCGACAGCATGCAGACGTTAGCAAAAGCGAATTTACCACCGTTGCTGTCGGTTCCTGCGGGTGAGAAAACCAACTTCAACTGGAGTCCGTCGTGGTTGCCACAAGGTTTCAGTGAGGTCTCAAGCAGTCGACGTCCGCTGCCGACGATGGATAACATGCCGATTGAATCACGCCTTTATTCTGATGGCCTGTTTAGTTTCTCCGTGAACGTAAACCGTGCGACGCAGAACAGCGCCGATCAACTGCTGCGTACCGGCCGTAGAACAGTCAGCACCAGCGTGCGTGATAATGCGGAAATTACGATTGTGGGCGAGCTTCCACCACAAACGGCGAAGCGTATCGCGGACAATATCAAGTTCAGGGCAGCACAATGATTAAAGAGTGGGCGACGGTCGTCTCCTGGCATAATGGTCTGGCGACGGTCAGCTGCGATGTTAAAGCATCATGTAGCAGCTGTGCTTCCCGGGCCGGATGCGGGAGCCGCGTGCTGAACAAACTGGGACCACAGACCACACACACCATCGTGGTGCCCTGCGACGAACCCTTGACCCCAGGTCAAAAAGTTGAACTGGGCATTGCCGAAGGTAGCCTGTTGGGATCGGCGATGCTGGTCTACATGTCTCCGTTGGCGGGGCTGTTTCTTTTCGCAGCGCTGTTCCAGGTGCTGTTTGGTTCCGATCTTGCGGCATTAAGCGGCGCAGTGCTGGGGGGCGTGGGCGGATTCCTGATTGCTCGTGGATACTCTCGTAAGCTTGCTGAACGCGAAGCCTGGCAGCCGGTCATTCTGAACGTTGCTCTCCCACCCGATCTTATTCGCGTCGAAACCCAGCAGTGATATCTTTGCCTGATGGCGTTGCGCTTATCAGGCCTACAGCGTGCTCAGATGCAGGCGTAGGCCGGATAAGGCGTTTATGCCGCCATCCGGCAAAAGTTTCACCGACTTTGCAAGGTTGTTTCCAGTTCCCGCTATCCTTGCTCTATGAACGTTTCCTCGCCTCAGCGTTGTAGTGTAGAATGCGGCGTTTCACTTAAACAGACGTTAAGCTCAGATCAGCGACTTCTCAGAGCCTGCTCCGGCGGGCGTAAGGCACAATAATTACACTATATGAAGAACATACGTAACTTTTCAATCATAGCTCACATCGACCACGGTAAATCGACGCTGTCTGACCGTATTATCCAGATCTGCGGTGGCCTGTCTGACCGTGAAATGGAAGCGCAGGTTCTCGACTCGATGGATCTTGAGCGTGAGCGCGGTATTACTATCAAAGCGCAAAGCGTGACGCTCGATTTCAAAGCATCTGATGGTGAAACCTATCAGCTTAACTTTATCGACACCCCGGGCCACGTTGACTTCTCGTATGAAGTTTCCCGCTCGCTTGCTGCCTGTGAAGGCGCATTGCTGGTGGTTGATGCCGGACAGGGCGTAGAAGCGCAGACCCTGGCTAACTGCTATACCGCCATGGAAATGGATCTGGAAGTGGTACCGGTACTGAATAAAATTGACCTGCCAGCCGCCGATCCTGAACGCGTAGCGGAAGAGATCGAAGATATCGTTGGTATCGATGCGACGGATGCCGTTCGCTGCTCGGCGAAAACCGGCGTTGGCGTCACTGACGTTCTTGAACGTCTGGTACGCGATATTCCGCCGCCGGAAGGCGATCCGGAAGGCCCTTTACAGGCGCTGATCATCGACTCCTGGTTCGATAACTACCTTGGCGTGGTGTCACTGGTGCGTATTAAAAACGGCACTATGCGTAAAGGCGACAAAATTAAAGTAATGAGCACTGGTCAGGTCTATAACGCCGACCGTCTGGGCATCTTCACGCCAAAACAGGTTGACCGTACCGAGCTGAAATGCGGCGAGGTAGGTTGGTTGGTTTGTGCGATTAAAGACATCCTCGGCGCACCGGTTGGTGATACCCTGACACAGGCGCGTAACCCGGCAGACAAACCGCTGCCTGGCTTTAAAAAAGTGAAGCCGCAGGTTTACGCCGGTCTGTTCCCGGTGAGCTCTGACGACTACGAAAACTTCCGTGACGCGCTTGGCAAGCTGAGCCTGAACGACGCCTCCCTGTTCTACGAACCGGAAAGCTCTACCGCGCTGGGCTTCGGCTTCCGTTGTGGCTTCCTTGGTCTGCTGCACATGGAGATCATTCAGGAACGTCTGGAGCGTGAATACGATCTGGATCTGATCACCACCGCGCCGACCGTAGTCTACGAAGTCGAAACCACGGCGAAGGAGACTATTTACGTCGATAGCCCGTCCAAGCTGCCGCCGCTGAACAACATCTACGAACTACGTGAGCCGATCGCTGAGTGTCACATGCTGCTGCCGCAGGCTTACCTTGGCAACGTCATCACCCTGTGTATCGAGAAGCGTGGCGTCCAGACCAACATGGTTTACCACGGTAACCAGGTGGCGCTGACGTATGAGATTCCAATGGCGGAAGTCGTACTCGATTTCTTCGACCGTCTGAAGTCGACCTCTCGCGGCTACGCGTCGCTGGACTATAACTTCAAACGCTTCCAGGCGTCTGACATGGTGCGTGTTGATGTCCTTATCAACAACGAACGTGTCGATGCGCTGGCGCTGATTACCCACCGCGACAACTCCCAGAGCCGTGGCCGTGAACTGGTTGAGAAGATGAAAGATCTGATCCCTCGCCAGCAGTTTGATATCGCGATCCAGGCGGCCATTGGTACGCACATCATCGCGCGTTCAACGGTTAAGCAGTTGCGTAAAAACGTTCTGGCGAAATGCTACGGTGGCGATATCAGCCGTAAGAAAAAGCTGCTGCAAAAACAGAAAGAGGGTAAAAAGCGCATGAAGCAGATCGGTAACGTCGAACTGCCGCAGGAAGCGTTCCTCGCCATTCTGCATGTCGGTAAAGACAGCAAATAATCTTAAGGAGTTGGCATGGCGAACATGTTTGCCCTGATTCTGGTGATTGCCACACTGGTGACGGGCATTTTATGGTGCGTAGATAAATTCATCTTCGCGCCAAAGCGCCGGGAGCGTCAGGCAGCAGCGCAAGCTGCTGCAGGTGATTCACTGGATAAAGCTACGCTGAAAAAAGTGGCACCTAAGCCAGGCTGGCTGGAAACCGGGGCGTCCGTTTTCCCGGTACTGGCGATTGTGCTGGTGGTGCGTTCATTTATCTATGAACCATTCCAGATCCCGTCAGGTTCGATGATGCCGACGCTGCTTATCGGTGACTTTATCCTGGTGGAGAAATTCGCCTACGGGATTAAAGATCCAATTTACCAGAAAACGTTGATCGAAACCGGTCATCCGAAACGCGGTGATATCGTGGTGTTTAAATACCCGGAAGATCCGCGTCTGGACTACATTAAACGTGCTGTCGGTTTACCGGGAGACAAAGTAACGTACGATCCAGTGGCGAAAGAGGTGACTATTCAGCCAGAATGCCGTTCCGGCCAGGCGTGTGAAAACGCGCTGCCGGTAACGTACTCTGATGTTCAGCCAAGTGATTTTGTACAGACCTTTGCTCGTCGTAACGGCGGTGAAGCGACCAGCGGCTTCTTTGAAGTTCCGCTGAACGAAACGAAAGAGAACGGTATTCGCCTTTCTGAGCGTAAAGAAACGCTGGGTGAGGTTACGCACCGCATTCTGACCGTGCCGATTGCGCAGGATCAGGTGGGGATGTATTACCGTCAACCTGGTCAGCCGTTGGCAACCTGGATCGTTCCGCCGGGACACTACTTCATGATGGGTGATAACCGTGATAACAGCGCGGACAGCCGTTACTGGGGATTTGTACCGGAAGCGAATCTGGTTGGTAAAGCGACCGCTATCTGGATGAGTTTCGATAAGCAAGAAGGTGAATGGCCGACCGGTGTGCGTTTAAGCCGTATTGGTGGCATTCACTAATCACCGATAATTGTTCACGTTGTCGTCATTACGGCGGCAGCGTGAATTATTTCTCGGATAAATTCCCGCAGACTAACGACATCCCTTGTCGTTGTGTATAGAATATTCCCCCGAAGTTTTAGGTTGGCACCGACAGGTTGCCACGGCACACGAAACAGCGTTGGTTTGTATACAAAAGCATGCAGGCGAAGCCGGATGGCTCAGCGAAATGCGTATATCAGGTCTGTTTCGTGTGCTGAATTGTTGACGCATTCATTTATTGGTATCGCATGAACCCCATCGTAATTAATCGGCTTCAACGGAAGCTGGGCTACACTTTTAATCATCAGGAGCTGTTGCAGCAGGCATTAACTCACCGGAGCGCCAGCAGCAAACATAACGAGCGTTTAGAATTTTTAGGCGACTCTATTTTGAGCTTTGTTATCGCTAATGCGCTGTATCACCGTTTCCCGCGTGTGGATGAAGGTGATATGAGCCGCATGCGCGCGACGCTGGTTCGCGGCAATACGCTGGCTGAATTAGCCCGTGAGTTTGACCTCGGTGAATGTTTACGTTTGGGGCCAGGTGAGCTGAAAAGCGGCGGCTTCCGTCGTGAATCAATCCTGGCGGATACCGTTGAAGCTTTGATCGGCGGCGTCTTCCTCGACAGCGATATTCAAACCGTTGAGCAATTGATCCTGAACTGGTATCAAACTCGTCTGGATGAAATTAGCCCAGGCGACAAACAAAAAGATCCGAAAACGCGCCTGCAGGAATATTTGCAGGGCCGCCACCTGCCTCTGCCGTCTTATTTGGTTGTACAGGTCCGTGGTGAAGCACACGATCAAGAATTTACTATCCACTGCCAGGTCAGCGGCCTGAGTGAACCGGTGGTTGGCACAGGTTCGAGCCGTCGTAAGGCTGAGCAGGCTGCCGCCGAACAGGCGTTGAAAAAACTGGAGCTGGAATGAGCGAAGAGAAAACCTACTGCGGATTTATTGCTATCGTCGGTCGCCCGAACGTCGGCAAATCCACCCTGTTGAATAATCTGCTTGGGCAGAAGATTTCTATTACCTCACGTAAGGCTCAGACAACACGTCACCGTATTGTTGGCATCCATACCGAAGGCGCGTATCAGGCGATTTATGTTGATACCCCGGGTCTGCATATGGAAGAAAAACGGGCTATTAACCGCTTGATGAACAAAGCGGCGAGCAGCTCTATCGGTGATGTTGAACTGGTTATTTTCGTTGTTGAAGGCACCCGCTGGACGCCGGACGACGAAATGGTGCTCAACAAGCTGCGTGATGGCAAAACCCCGGTTATTCTGGCCGTCAACAAAGTCGACAACGTTCAGGAAAAAGCCGATCTGCTGCCGCACCTGCAGTTCCTGGCAAGCCAGATGAACTTCCTTGATATCGTACCGATTTCTGCCGAAACCGGCTTGAATGTCGATACCGTTGCGGGCATCGTGCGTAAGCATTTGCCGGAAGCTATTCATCACTTCCCGGAAGATTACATCACCGACCGTTCTCAGCGCTTTATGGCCTCTGAAATCATCCGTGAAAAGCTGATGCGTTTTCTGGGTGCTGAACTGCCGTACTCCGTTACCGTGGAGATTGAGCGTTTTATCTCTAACGAGCGCGGTGGCTACGACATCAACGGTCTGATCCTCGTTGAACGTGAAGGGCAGAAGAAGATGGTTATTGGCAACAAAGGGGCCAAGATTAAAACCATCGGCATCGAAGCGCGTAAAGACATGCAGGAGATGTTCGAAGCGCCCGTTCACCTCGAACTGTGGGTGAAAGTGAAATCCGGCTGGGCCGATGACGAACGCGCGCTGCGTAGCCTCGGTTACGGCGACGACGTCTAAACACATCCTCTGAAACACGGCGAGTATATGGAAGGATGGCAACGCGCTTTTGTCCTGCATAGTCGCCCCTGGAGCGAAACCAGTCTCGTGCTGGACGTCTTCACGGAAGAGTCGGGTCGCGTGCGCCTTGTGGCTAAAGGCGCACGTTCCAAACGCTCCAATCTTAAAGGCGCACTCCAGCCTTTTACCCCGTTGTTGCTTCGCTTTGGTGGACGTGGCGAGGTCAAAACCTTGCGCAGCGCCGAAGCCGTTTCTCTGGCACTCCCCCTTAGCGGAATCACGCTGTACAGCGGCTTGTATATTAACGAGCTTATCTCGCGCGTACTCGAATACGAAACCCGCTTTTCTGCACTCTTTTTCGATTACCTGAACTGTATTCAGGCGCTGGCTGGCGCGACGGGTTCGCCAGAACCTGCATTGCGTCGCTTTGAGCTGGCCTTACTTGGTCATCTGGGGTATGGCGTCGATTTTACCCACTGTGCGGGCAGCGGCGAGCCGGTAGACGACACCATGACCTATCGCTACCGGGAAGAAAAAGGGTTTATCGCAAGCGTAGTGATTGATAACGCCACCTTTACCGGACGCCATCTGAAAGCACTCGAATCGCGGGAATTTCCGGATGCTGATACGCTTCGCGCCGCGAAACGCTTTACCCGCATGGCGTTAAAGCCGTATCTTGGTGGTAAGCCCTTAAAGAGCCGCGAATTATTCCGGCAGTTTATGCCGAAGCGAAAATAAAAAACGAGGATTGTCATGGCCGAATTACTGTTAGGCGTCAACATTGACCACATTGCCACTTTACGTAATGCACGCGGTACCGCATATCCGGACCCGGTTCAGGCAGCGTTTATCGTTGAACAGGCGGGCGCGGACGGTATTACCGTACACCTGCGTGAAGACCGTCGTCATATCACTGACCGTGACGTACGTATTTTGCGCCAGACGCTGGATACACGCATGAATCTGGAAATGGCAGTCACCGAAGAGATGCTGTCGATTGCCGTTGAGACTAAGCCGCATTTTTGCTGCCTGGTGCCGGAAAAGCGTCAGGAAGTTACCACTGAAGGTGGGCTGGACGTCGCCGGTCAGCGTGACAAGATGCGCGATGCCTGCAAACGCCTGGCGGACGCAGGCATTCTGGTTTCGCTGTTTATCGATGCCGATGAAGAGCAGATTAAGGCCGCTTCGGAAGTTGGCGCACCGTTTATTGAAATTCACACTGGCTGTTACGCCGATGCGAAAACCGACGCAGAACAGGCCAGCGAACTGGCGCGTATCGCCAAAGCGGCAACCTATGCTGCAAGTCTTGGCCTGAAGGTGAATGCGGGTCACGGTCTGACGTATCACAACGTTAAAGCTATCGCTCGGATCCCGGAAATGCACGAGCTGAACATTGGCCATGCCATTATTGGACGTGCGGTGATGAGCGGCCTGAAAGAGGCCGTAGTAGAAATGAAGCGCCTGATGCTGGAAGCGCGTGGCTAATGGCGATTCTGGGATTAGGTACGGATATCGTGGAGATTGCCCGCATCGAAGCGGTGATCTCCCGTTCCGGCGACCGCCTGGCAAGACGTGTGCTCAGCGACAACGAATGGGCAATCTGGGAAACGCATCAGCAGCCGGTGCGTTTTCTGGCGAAGCGTTTTGCAGTCAAAGAGGCGGCAGCAAAAGCCTTTGGCACGGGTATTCGCAATGGGCTGGCATTTAATCAGTTTGAAGTCTTTAACGACGAACTTGGTAAGCCGCGTTTGCGATTATGGGGAGAGGCGTTAAAACTGGCGGAAAAACTCGGCGTTGCGCACATGCATGTGACGCTGGCCGATGAGCGTCACTACGCCTGCGCCACGGTGATTATCGAAAGTTAGATTCAGGACGATGCCGGATGGCGACGTGTAGTGTCTTATCCGGCCTACGGGTTATGCGTTTGTTGCAGGGGCAGGGTAGGGGCTTCTTCGCCAGATGGCGACGCGGCTAAAGTTTATCGGCGTGGTGCATCAGCACAAACTTATCCCACAGCTGCTCTTCTGTTTCGACATGCGCCGGATCTTTCAAAATAGTATTGGGGATCGGGCACACCTTCTGGCAGGTTGGCGTGTCGTAATGGCCTACGCATTCCGTACACTTGTCACTGTTAATCTCGTAAATGCTATCACCCATCGAAATCGCCTCATTCGGGCATTCGGGCTCGCACATATCGCAATTGATACACTTTTTAGTGATTAACAGGGCCATCAGGAAACTCTCAAAACATCACAAATCGGGCGGGCATTATACGCGCATTCTTTGCTCAGACCAGTTTTTTTACCAGTGCTTCGCTGTGGCGAATACGTTCCGGGGCATGCTCCAGATCCTGCTGCACCAGCGCCATAAACAGTAAATCAGTGAGCATCATTTGCGCATGGGTGGAGGAAATCGCTGCGCTGCGCGTGGCCTGCTCCTCGGCAATGGTGTACAGACAATGACTTGCCCGTTGCTGCAGTGCGTTCGGTGTAAATCCGGTGATGGCGAGGATTTTCGCGCCGGTGCGCAACGTTTCATCCGCAGCCAGGTTGAGCTCGCGACGCTCTCCGGTATACGAAATGGCCAGCAGTAGATCGTTGGGCGAAAGCGCCTGCACCGTCGCCAGTAGGGCGTGCATATCGCGTTCCACCACCGCGTTAAAACCAATCTTCAGCAGCTTCCAGGCAAAATTCTGCGCTACCAGACCCGATGCGCCAATCCCGGTCACGATAATGCGGCGGGCTGAACGCAGCATCGTGACGCTCTCCATCAGTTTCTCTTCGCTGTTGACGTCCAGCGTTGCATGCATCGCCGCCACGTTCTCCTTAATCAGTTTCTCGCCTACCATTCGCATCGGGTCGTCACCGCGAATCTGATTATGTACCGGAATGGAATGGGGGTTGGGATTGCTGGCCAATGCTTCGCTAATCGCCAGTTTGAGTGCCGGGAATCCTTTAAAGCCCATCTTTTGCGCGAATTTCACCACGCTGGACTGGCTGACGCCCGCTTCAAAGGCCAGCTGTTGTGAACTGAGATGACGCGCAGTATCCGGTTGAGCAAGAAGATAATCCGCAAGTTTTTTATCGCTTTGCGCGAGATCCGGATAACGCTGACGAATGCGAATTAAACAGTTCATGCTTTCTCCTGGCGAAAATGCGATGGCGATTACAAAACAAAATATCACTCGCCTTAGTGAATATAATATTCCATTATGACAGATTATTATGAATTAAAAATTCCTAAGGAACAAAAAATGAATCTCGGTGCGTTAGTTTCAGAAACCCGCAATCCTCAGACCATGGATCTGGATGCGCTCTCCACTCTGGAGTTGGTTCATCGTTTTAATCAACAGGATACGCTGGTAGCTGAAGCAGTAAAAGCAACTCTTCCCGAAGTTGCGCGTGCGGTCGATGCGGCAGCTGACGCGCTAAAAGCCGGTGGACGCATTATTTACATGGGAGCGGGTACCAGCGGGCGTCTTGGGGTGCTGGACGCGTCTGAATGCCCGCCGACCTTCGGCGTCCCGCACGGTCTGGTGGTTGGGCTGATTGCCGGGGGACCGGGCGCTTTGCTGAAGGCAGTAGAAGGCGCAGAAGATAACCCGCAGCTAGGCGAAGACGATCTGCGCGGGCTCAATCTTACCGCACAGGATCTGGTGGTGGGGCTGGCAGCTTCTGGTCGCACGCCGTATGTAATTGGCGGGTTGAAATATGCGCGTTCGGTGGGCTGTACAACGGCGGCTATTTCTTGCAATCCGGATTCCCCTATCGCGCATGAAGCGGATATTGCCATTTCTCCGGTAGTGGGGCCTGAGGCGCTGACCGGGTCAACACGACTGAAATCCGGCACCGCGCAAAAGCTGGTGCTCAATATGATCTCCACCGGCGCGATGGTGAAATTTGGCAAGGTGTACCAGAACCTGATGGTGGATATGCAGGCAACTAACGTCAAACTGGTCGATCGGGCGTGCCGTATGGTGGTTGAAGCCACCGGTATTGCGCGGGCTCAAGCTGAAACGCTGCTGAAACAGACGGATTATGATGTTAAGCCAGCTATTTTAATGGCGCTCACCGGCCTGGATGCCGCTGCCGCCCGCGAAAAGCTTGCCGCTCACCAGGGTTTTTTACGCGCGGCGTTAGAACACTAAGAGGTGTATATGGATAAGACGGCGTTGCTGGCCAGCGACATCTTGCTGGGCGTTGGCGGAGAGAACAATATTCTGCGTCTGGAAAACTGTATGACCCGTGTCAGGGTGGAAGTTCAGGATGATGGGCAGATCGATATTCCCCGCCTCAGGCAACTGCCCGGCGTTAGCGGCTACGTGAAGCAGGGCGCACAGCACCAGATTATTGTCGGCCCCGGTAAAGCTGCCAAAGTGGTGGATGCCATGCGTTCCCTGATTGCCGATGGCGGCGAGCGAGCAGGTGCCAATGATATTGAGCGCACCAAGTCAGAGGCCAAAGCGAAGTACAAAGCGCCGATGAGCGATGCGCTGCGCAAGCTGGCGAACGTCTTTATCCCTCTTATTCCGGCGTTTATCGCCTCCGGTTTGATTACCGGCATTATTAACATCCTTAAGCGCCCGGATATCGTGGGGGATTTTGCGACCCACTATCCAAATATGCTGGGGTTGATGGGCATATTTGGCAGCGCCGTGTTTGCCATTATGAATATTCTGGTCGGGGTGAATACCGCCAAAGTTTTCGGTGGCTCCCTAGCAATGGGCGGGGTGATGGCGGGGATCCTTTCCAGCCCTCAGCTGGCGCAAATTACCCTGTTTGGCGAAGCGTTGCAGCCGGGGCGTGGCGGGGTGATCGCGGTATTGTTGGTGGTTGCGCTGATGTGCTGGATCGAACGCAAATTCCGCACGCTGTTGCCGGAATCACTGGAGCTTATCCTTAACCCGCTGCTGACCACCATTATTACCGGCGTAATCGCTATTGTCGCGCTGCAACCGCTTGGCGGATGGATTTCTGAATCTATCGCTCACGGCGCATCCTGGGCTATCGATCGCGGCGGTTTTCTGGTCGGTGCCGTGCTGGCAGGAACCTTTCTGCCGTTGGTGCTCACCGGACTTCATCAGGGATTGGTGCCCATCCACGTTGAGCTGGTTCAGGCACACGGTTATAACGCGCTTTTTCCGATCCTGGCGATGGCGGGCGTTGGGCAAATAGGTGCTGCGATCGCGGTTCTGATGAAAACTCGTAATGCGCGGCTAAAGAAAGTGATCAAAGGGGCGCTACCGGTCGGACTGCTGGGGATTGGCGAGCCGCTGATTTTTGGCGTAACGCTGCCGTTGGGTAAGCCGTTTATCGGTGCCTGTCTTGGCGGCGCGGTAGGTGGGGCGCTGATTAGCTACTGGAAGGTGGCGACGGTCATCACCTTTGGCATCTCCGGGTTACCGCTGGCGCTGACGATTGTTGCCGGAAAAGTGATGTTCTATCTGGTAGGCTATCTGGTAGCAGTTATCGCCGGGTTCCTGTTTACCTGGCTATTGGGATTCACTGATCCAGAGGAATAAGGTTTGACCAATCACCAGCGCCGCGTTGTCTTTTTTGATTTGGATGGCACGTTACACCAGCAGGATATGTTCGGTAGTTTTATTCGCTATCTGCTGCGTCGCCAGCCGCTGAATGCGTTGCTTGTGCTGCCTCTATTACCGGTGATTGCGCTGGCGTTGCTGATAAAAGGACGTGCCGCCCGCTGGCCAATGAGCCTGCTGTTATGGGGATGCACTTTTGGCCGCAGTGAGGCGCGTCTGAAAGCGCATCAGGCCGACTTTGTGCGCTGGTTTCGCCGTAACGTGACGGCGTTTCCGCTCGTGCAGCAGCGGCTGACAACCTACCTGTTAAGCTCTGACGCTGATATCTGGCTTATTACCGGCTCTCCGCAGTCACTGGTCGAGCAGGTTTACTTTGATACTCCATGGCTACCGCGAGTCAATCTGATTGCCAGCAAAATGGCGCGGGGATACGGCGGTTGGGTACTGACTTTGCGCTGTCTGGGCCATGAGAAAGTGACACAACTGGAACGCCACATTGGCGCGCCGCTACAGCTTTATAGTGGCTATAGTGACAGTAATCAGGACAATCCGCTGCTCTCTTTTTGCCAGCATCGCTGGCGCGTCACGCCGCGCGGAGAGCTTCAGCAACTCGAATAGCTAACGCACATGCAATTTGAAGTATGACGTGTATAATGCGCCCGCTTTGATTACTGGAGTTACCCCTTTGTCAGATGTTGAATTTAGCCACGAATACTGGATGCGTCATGCTTTAACGCTGGCTAAGCGCGCCTGGGATGAGCGTGAAGTCCCGGTGGGTGCGGTATTGGTACATAACAACCGAGTGATTGGCGAAGGCTGGAACCGCCCGATTGGACATCATGATCCGACTGCCCACGCTGAGATTATGGCGCTGCGTCAGGGCGGCCTGGTGCTGCAGAACTACCGTCTGTTAGATGCCACGCTGTATGTCACTCTGGAGCCGTGCGTGATGTGCGCTGGCGCGATGGTGCACAGCCGTATCGGTCGGGTCGTTTTTGGCGCGCGCGATGCGAAAACGGGCGCTGCCGGGTCATTAATGGATGTACTGCATCACCCTGGAATGAATCATCGGGTTGAAGTGACAGAGGGGGTACTGCGGGATGAATGTGCCACGTTGCTCAGTGATTTCTTCCGCATGCGCCGGCAGGAAATCAAAGCCCTGAAAAAATCCGCTAATCAGTAACTCTCAGCCTGACGGCAGTGCGCTTATCAGGCGTACAAGACTACTTCTCCTCTTTTTTATGCGGTGAAAACAGCAAGGAAGGGGAGTGCGTCAGGTAGTTTGACGACGTTTGAGACAGAAACGCCGAAAGCGGGAATTTCTCTTTACCTAATAGTTCTGCGGGCGTCACCGTCGGGTAATCCTGCGCCAGTTGCTGCGTTTCTAGCGCCTGTTTTTCTTTCTCTTGCAGATATCCCACCAGGCTAATTTGGTACTTACGGATATTTTCCACATAGGCGTAAGCTTCGTGGCCGCGCGCATAGCCATAGGTCAACTTGTTATAATACGGTTTTTGGCTGAGAAGCGGTAATCGCTGTTTTACGTCGGACCAACTGTTCGGATTGCCTTTGGTTTTCACCGTCAGCGCCCGCGCATCCAGCATGTGCGCATAACCCATGTTATAGGCTGCAAGGGCAAACCAGATGCGTTCTCCTTCGGGGACGGTATCCGGTACTTTACTCATCATATCCTGCAAGTATCGCGCCCCGCCGCTGATACTCTGTTCGGCATCGGTACGGTCGGTCAGCCCGAGACTCTGAGCGGTATTTTTAGTCAACATCATCAGCCCGCGTACGCCGGTTGGAGAGGTGGCCTGCGCGTCCCAGTGTGATTCCTGATATGAGATAGCGGCCAGCAGTCGCCAGTCTATCTCTTGCGCATATTTCTCAAACAGCGGCTTGAGGTCCGGCAACACGCTGTCTACGGCGCGTAAAAAGGAGCGGGTATCGACATAGTCAAAATCATCGCCATGCCCGAGATATTTCTCTTCCAGCCGTGCCAGAGAACCGTCTTCATTCATGGTGTTGAAGAAATCCAGTAGGGCGGCAGACAGCGTGTTGTCATCGTCCAGCCGACTAAACCATGTCACCGGTTGTTCGTCAGAGACGTCGAGTGCTACGGCCAGCTCAGGATGCACGCGTTGATATAAGCTGATGGCAACAGAATCGGCAATGGTGTAATCCAGCTTTCCGGCGATTACATCATCAAGCAGTTCGGTGGTGCCCTTTTTGTCATCGACTTTCCAGCTCAGATCGGGAAATTTTTTCTCTTTTAGCTGCTGGAGGTCATTAACCACCACGTGCCCCGGGGCGATAGTCAGTTGGTTTTCGTTCACGGTGGCAAGCGTGCGCGGGCGGTATTGCCCAACCCGGTACACCAGTTGTTGTGAAACCGAATAATAGGTCGGGCCGGGCTGGTAATTTTTCACCCGCTCGCTGTTATAGACCAGACCTGCGGCTAACAGGTCGGCATTGCCGTTATCCAGGTCGTCAAAAAGCTGGCTGATGTTCTGGCGTACGGTAACTTTTAACTTCACGCCTAAGTAGTCGGCAAATTCCTGGGCCAGTTCATAATCCAGACCGAATTTTTTGCCATTGAGGGTCGCGTAAGTTAATGGCGAATCAATGGTACTGACGCGTAGCTCTCCCCGCGACTGAATGGCGGCGATACGATTTTCGGCTTTACCGAACCAGGGGATAGATGGCCAAAGGGCCGCTGCCAACAACAGCGTCAATATGCCGATGAACAGATAATTAATCTTTAATTTTTTCAATTAGTTAATTCTCTGAACCGTACGTTGTCTCTGTCTGCTGTGGTGTTGATTAAGAAGTGAAGTCGTCATTAATGAACGGCATTTTGCTTAAACTTGCGTCAGTTGGCAACTTATTCAGAAATCTGACCGCATTTGATGATAAGTGACGGTCGTGATTTTATTTCGACGCAAACGGTTTCGTCGGCGCGGTAGATTCTTTATAATGACGCCCGTTTCCCCCACTTGGGCACACCGAAAGCTTAGAAGACGAGAGACTTATGATGGAAATTCTGCGTGGTTCACCTGCACTGTCTGCATTCCGTATTAACAAACTGCTGGCACGTTTTCAGGCTGCCAACCTCCAGGTCCACAACATTTACGCCGAGTACGTCCATTTTGCCGATCTGAATGCACCGTTAAATGAAGATGAGCACGCGCAGCTTGCACGCCTGCTGAAATATGGTCCTGCTCTGCAAAGCCACGCCCCGGAAGGCAAACTGCTGCTGGTTACGCCTCGCCCAGGCACCATCTCCCCGTGGTCTTCTAAAGCGACTGATATTGCCCACAACTGCGGTCTGCACCAGATTAGCCGCCTGGAACGTGGCATTGCCTGGTATGTAGAAGCCTCCACGCTGACCGCTGAGCAATGGCAGATGGTGGCCGACGAACTGCACGATCGCATGATGGAAACGGTTTTCTCTTCGCTGAACGATGCCGAAAAACTGTTTGCCCATCACCAACCGGCGCCGGTCTCCAGCGTTGATCTACTGGGTGAGGGGCGTCAGGCGCTGATCGACGCTAACCTGCGTCTGGGTCTGGCGCTGGCGGAAGACGAAATTGACTATCTGCAGGATGCGTTCACCAAACTGGGACGTAACCCGAACGATATTGAACTATACATGTTTGCGCAGGCCAACTCTGAGCACTGCCGCCACAAGATTTTTAACGCCGACTGGATTATCGATGGTAAACAGCAGCCGAAGTCGCTGTTCAAGATGATCAAGAATACCTTCGAAACCACGCCGGACCACGTGCTGTCTGCCTATAAAGACAACGCTGCGGTAATGGAAGGCTCTGAAGTGGGCCGCTATTTTGCCGATCACAAAACCGGCCGCTACGATTTCCATCAGGAACCAGCCCACATCCTGATGAAGGTTGAAACTCACAACCACCCGACGGCTATCTCTCCGTGGCCAGGTGCTGCAACCGGCTCCGGTGGCGAAATCCGCGACGAGGGCGCAACAGGTCGCGGTGCAAAACCGAAAGCCGGGCTGGTGGGTTTCTCCGTTTCCAACCTGCGTATTCCTGGCTTTGAACAGCCGTGGGAAGAAGACTTCGGTAAGCCGGACCGTATTGTTACCGCGCTTGATATCATGACCGAAGGCCCGCTGGGCGGCGCGGCGTTTAACAACGAATTTGGTCGTCCGGCGCTGACCGGCTACTTCCGTACCTATGAAGAAAAGGTCAACAGCCACAACGGCGAAGAGCTGCGCGGTTACCATAAACCGATCATGCTGGCAGGCGGGATCGGTAACATCCGTGCCGATCACGTGCAGAAGGGCGAGATCGTCGTTGGCGCTAAGCTTATCGTCCTTGGCGGTCCGGCGATGAACATCGGTCTTGGCGGCGGGGCTGCTTCCTCTATGGCTTCCGGCCAGTCTGATGCCGATCTTGATTTCGCTTCCGTACAGCGTGACAACCCGGAAATGGAACGTCGTTGCCAGGAAGTTATCGACCGTTGCTGGCAGATGGGTGATGCGAACCCGATTCTGTTTATCCATGACGTTGGCGCGGGTGGACTGTCTAACGCTATGCCGGAGCTGGTAAGCGATGGTGGGCGCGGCGGTAAGTTCCAACTGCGCGATATTCTTAGCGACGAGCCGGGCATGAGCCCGCTGGAAATCTGGTGTAACGAATCCCAGGAACGCTACGTGCTGGCGGTTGCTGCCGATCAATTGCCGCTGTTTGATGAACTGTGTAAGCGTGAGCGCGCGCCGTATGCGGTGATTGGTGAAGCTACCGAAGAACAGCATCTGACCTTGAGCGACAGCCACTTCGACAACCAGCCGATCGACATGCCTCTTGATGTGCTGCTGGGTAAAACACCGAAAATGACCCGCGATGTGCAGACGCTGAAAGCCAAAGGCGATGTCCTGAATCGTGGTGAAATCTCGATTGCAGATGCGGTTAACCGCGTGCTGCATCTGCCGACTGTCGCGGAGAAAACGTTCCTCGTGACCATCGGTGACCGTACCGTTACCGGCATGGTGGCGCGTGACCAGATGGTTGGTCCATGGCAGATCCCGGTCGCCAACTGCGCGGTCACTACCGCAAGCCTCGATAGCTACTACGGCGAAGCGATGTCTATCGGCGAGCGCGCGCCGGTTGCGCTATTGGACTTCTCTGCCTCTGCGCGTCTGGCGGTCGGTGAAGCGCTGACCAACATTGCGGCAACGCAGATTGGCGACATCAAACGTATTAAGCTGTCGGCAAACTGGATGGCGGCTGCGGGTCACCCTGGTGAAGATGCTGGCCTGTACGAAGCAGTAAAAGCCGTTGGGGAAGAGCTATGCCCGGCGCTCGGCCTGACCATTCCAGTGGGCAAAGACTCTATGTCGATGAAAACCCGCTGGCAGGAAGGTAACGAGCAGCGTGAAATGACCTCGCCGCTGTCGCTGGTGATCACCGCCTTTGCCCGCGTAGAAGATGTGCGCCACACCATTACCCCACAGCTGTCTACTGAAGACAACGCCCTGCTGCTGATTGACCTCGGTCTTGGTCACAATGCGCTGGGCGCTACGTCGCTGGCGCAGGTTTACCGTCAACTGGGCGATAAGCCTGCCGACGTGCGTAACGTTGAGCAACTGAAAGGCTTCTACGATGCGATTCAGGCGCTGGTCGCTGCGCGTAAGCTGCTGGCCTACCATGACCGCTCTGACGGCGGTCTGCTGGTTACGCTGGCGGAAATGGCCTTCGCCGGTCACTGCGGTATTGACGCTGATATCCACTCTCTGGGTGAAGATCGTCTGGCGGCGCTGTTTAACGAAGAACTGGGTGCGGTGATTCAGGTTCGTGCTGCTGAGCGTGAGGCGGTGGAAGCGATTCTGGCTACTCACGGCCTGGCAGACTGCGTACACTTCCTCGGTAAAGCCGTTGAAGGTGACCGCTTCACCCTGACCGCTAACGGCCAGCCGGTGTTTAGCGAAAGCCGTACTACCCTGCGTATGTGGTGGGCGGAAACCACCTGGCAGATGCAGCGCCTGCGTGACAACCCGGAATGCGCCGATCAGGAACACGATGCTAAAACCAACGATGCGGACCCTGGTCTCAACGTTAAACTGTCGTTTGATATCAACGAAGATGTTGCCGCTCCGTACATCGCCACCGGTGCGCGTCCCAAAGTGGCCGTACTGCGCGAGCAGGGTGTGAACTCCCACGTTGAAATGGCAGCTGCCTTCCACCGTGCGGGTTTTGACGCCATCGATGTGCACATGAGCGACCTGCTGGGCGGACGTATCGGCCTGGGTAACTTCCAGGCACTGGTGGCCTGCGGCGGCTTCTCTTACGGCGATGTGCTTGGCGCTGGTGAAGGTTGGGCGAAGTCGATTCTGTTCAACAACCGCGTCCGTGATGAGTTCGAAACCTTCTTCCATCGCCCGCAAACGCTGGCGCTCGGCGTGTGTAACGGTTGTCAGATGATGTCTAACCTGCGTGAGCTGATCCCAGGAAGCGACCTGTGGCCGCGCTTTGTACGTAACCACTCCGATCGTTTTGAAGCCCGCTTCAGTCTGGTCGAAGTGACGCAAAGCCCATCCTTACTGCTTGCTGATATGGTGGGTTCGATGATGCCGATAGCCGTTTCTCACGGTGAAGGTCGTGTCGAAGTGCGTGACGGTGCGCATCTGGCTCAGCTTGAGAGTAAAGGTCTGGTGGCGCTGCGCTACGTTGATAACTTCGGTAAGGTGACCGAGACCTATCCGGCTAACCCGAACGGTTCGCCGAACGGCATTACTGCAGTGACCACTGAAAATGGTCGCGTCACCATTATGATGCCGCACCCGGAACGTGTGTTCCGTACCGTGAGCAACTCCTGGCACCCGGAAAACTGGGGCGAGGATAGCCCGTGGATGCGTATTTTCCGCAACGCGCGTAAACAGCTCGGTTAATTCGCTCAATAGTCATCAAGCCCCTCTTCGCGAGGGGCTTTTTTTTGTCTGCCGGATGAAACCCGCCTGATGACGCTACGCTTATCAGGCCTACAGGGAAAATGCGGTTGTAGGCCGGATAAGGCGTTCACGCCGCCATCCGGCAATAAACTCAGCGCTTGCACCTAAAAGTAAAGTGTCGGGAAATGCCGACATGGACAGGGTTGTGGTGTCGTCAAAAAGAGACGTTTAATTATTTGATTTAATAGTGATTTGTTTTTAAGTGCTGCAAGTGTTGCTGATTGGCGACAGAGAGAACAAAAAACAGCCAGAACTGTTATTTGTGAAAATAATAATATTTTTCATACTTATCATTGTGTTAATAAAGTGTTTTGAATATTGGCACAGATGCTGCATAATATTAACCAGTGGCTCATTCACCTTCTTATGTCAGCCCCTTCGGGACGTGCTACATAAACTTCGAATGACGCACAACAAGGTGCCTGCCGTCCAACATCTGATATTAGCATTGCTCATATCAACCTCCGGGCGAAACGTCGAGTTAGGCACCGCCTTATTCCACAACAAAGCCGGGTTAATCCCGGCTTTGTTGTATCTGGCGTTCCCCTCAGTTAGCATCAATCTATTCCTGTCCATTGAGAGTAACGCCTTGAAGCGCTGGTCAGTTTTTCCCCGATCTTTACGTCAATTGGTGACGTTGGCCTTCTTGCTTATCCTGCTGCCGTTGTTAGTTCTGGCCTGGCAGGCATGGCAAAGTCTGAATGCCCTGAGCGCGCAGGCTGCGCTGACAAACCGCACCACGCTGATTGATGCCAGACGCAGCGAGGCGATGACCAACGTCGCGCTGGAGATGGAGCGCAGCTATCGGCAATACTGCGTGCTTGATGACCCAACATTGGCCAGGGTCTACCAAAGCCAGCGTAAACGCTACAGCGACATGCTGGATGCGCATGCGGGGGTGTTGCCGGATACCAAGCTCTACCAGGCGTTGCGTCAGGATCTTAACGATCTCGCGCAGTTGCAGTGTAAAAACAGTGGTCCTGACAGTGTGTCGGCTGCACGGCTGGAAGCGTTCGCCAATGCCAATACCGAGATGGTGCAAGCGACGCGTACCGTGGTCTTTTCTCGTGGGCAGCAGTTACAGCAGGAAATAGCCGAACGCGGGCAGTTTTTTGGCTGGCAGGCACTGGTGCTGTTTCTCGTCAGCCTGGCGATGGTCTTGCTGTTTACCCGCATGATTATCGGCCCGGTGAAGGGCATTGAACGGATGATCAACTGTCTGGGAGAAGGGCGCTCGCTGGGGGATAGCGTATTATTTACCGGGCCACGGGAGCTGAGATCTGTGGGGCAGCGTATCATCTGGTTAAGCGAACGCCTCTCCTGGCTTGAGTCGCAACGGCATCAGTTTTTACGCCATCTTTCCCATGAGCTGAAAACACCGCTGGCGAGCATGCGCGAAGGTACCGAATTGTTGGCCGATCAGGTGGTTGGCCCGTTAACACCGGAGCAAAAAGAGGTGGTCGGTATTCTGGATGACAGCAGCCGTAACCTGCAAAAGCTGATTGAACAACTCCTCGATTACAACCGCAAGCTGGCTGATGACGAGGTAGAACTTGAAAGTGTGGAAATCGCGCCGTTGGTGGAAAGCGTTGTTTCTGCGCATAGCCTGCCCGCTCGCGCCAAAATGATACATACTGATGTTGCGCTTGCGGTGAACACCTGCCTGGCAGAACCGATGCTGTTGATGAGCGTGCTGGACAATCTTTATTCCAATGCTGTGCACTATGGTGCTGAATCCGGTAACATTTGGATCCGCAGCAGTTTGCATGGCTCAACGGTATACATCGATGTAATGAATACCGGCACACCGATTCCAGAAGCAGAACAGACCATGATCTTCGAGCCTTTTTTCCAGGGGAGTCATCAGCGAAAAGGGGCGGTAAAAGGAAGCGGGTTGGGGCTAAGCATTGCCAGAGATTGCATCCGCCGTATGCGGGGCAAGCTGTATCTGGTTGATGACCATGCGCAAAACGTTTGTTTTCGCATAGAACTGCCGCTAGCTGCTGCGAAAAATCACTAAAATAAACTTAAGTCTGGTGAGTATGCCATACGTTGTTGTCCGAATGCTTAAACGACATTTTCTTCGTCGCGTCATCCTCGCAAGCCTGCCGTGCCTGGCGCTGGTTGGTTGTGTCCCGAACGCGGTGAATCATATTATCGGCGATCCCTCGCAGGAGAAAATTCCGCCTAATCAACTGGCGGACTACCTTGCAACCGACTGTACGGATATCTGGTCGCTGTCTGGCCAGTCTACAGAAACCAATCCGTTGTACTGGCTGCGGGCGATGGATTGTGCCAATCGCCTGATGCCGGTGCAGGCGCGTAGTGAAGCCAGCACCCTGATGACAGATACCTGGCAGGGCGCTTTCAGGCGTGGGATCCTGCTCGATAATGCCAACATTACGCCGCCTGAAAGGCGGGAGGTTGTTACGCGCCTCGATGCGTTAAGCCCGCAAATTCCGCCGCAGGTACGCCCGCTGTATCAGGTCTGGCGCAGCAGCCAAACGTTGCAGTTGCAGCTTGCCGAAGAGCGTATGCGCTACAGTAAGCTCCAGCAGGCGTCCGACAGCGATCTCGATACGCTGCGCCAACAGCAACAGCATTTGCAGTCCCAGCTCGATCTCACGACCCGCAAGCTGGAGAATCTGACCGATATTGAGCGTCAGCTTTCCACGCGCAAACCTGGCGGTAACTACAATCCTGATGCGCCGCACGGGAACGATAAACTCACTACGCCTGATAACGAAGAAGGCGCAGCGCCGTCTGCCGATGAGGTTACACCATGATAAGCCGTAAGCCCGCGCATCTGCTGCTGGTGGATGACGATCCGGGACTGTTGAAATTACTTGGAATGCGACTGACCAGCGAAGGCTACAGTGTCGTGACCGCGGAAAGTGGGCAGGAAGGGTTACGGGTGCTGAACCGTGAAAAAGTGGATCTGGTTATTAGCGATCTGCGTATGGATGAAATGGACGGCATGCAGCTGTTTACTGAAATCCAGAAAGTACAGCCTGGAATGCCGGTAATTATCCTGACCGCTCACGGCTCCATCCCGGACGCCGTTGCGGCGACCCAGCAAGGGGTGTTCAGTTTCCTCACTAAACCAGTCGACAAGGACGCGTTATATCACGCGATTGACGGGGCGCTGGAACAGTCTGCGCCCGCCACCGATGACAGCTGGCGCGAATCTATCGTTACCCGCAGCCCGCTGATGCTACGCCTGCTGGAACAGGCGCGGATGGTGGCGCAATCGGACGTTAGCGTCTTGATCAACGGTCAAAGCGGAACCGGGAAAGAAGTTTTCGCTCAGGCTATTCACAACGCCAGCCCACGCAGCCAAAAACCTTTCATTGCCATTAACTGCGGCGCGTTGCCGGAACAACTGCTGGAATCAGAACTGTTTGGTCATGCGCGCGGTGCTTTTACCGGTGCGGTGAGCAATCGTGAAGGGCTGTTTCAGGCCGCAGAAGGCGGTACGCTGTTTCTCGATGAGATTGGCGATATGCCTGCGCCGTTACAGGTGAAACTGCTGCGCGTATTGCAGGAACGAAAAGTCAGACCGTTGGGCAGTAACCGCGATATCGACATTGATGTGCGGATCGTTTCTGCGACCCACCGCGATTTACCCAAAGCGATGGCACGGGGCGAATTTCGCGAGGATTTGTACTATCGCCTCAATGTGGTGAGCCTGAAGATCCCTGCGCTGGCCGAGCGTACGGAAGATATTCCGCTGCTGGCGAACCATCTGCTGCGCCAGTCTGCTGAACGGCACAAACCGTTCGTACGCGCCTTTTCAACCGATGCCATGAAGCGGTTAATGACCGCCAGTTGGCCGGGCAACGTGCGTCAACTGGTCAACGTAATTGAGCAGTGCGTGGCGTTGACCTCTTCGCCGGTGATCAGCGACGCGCTGGTGGAGCAGGCGCTGGAAGGGGAAAACACCGCGCTGCCGACCTTTGTTGAGGCGCGTAACCAGTTTGAGCTCAACTACCTGCGTAAGCTGCTGCAAATCACCAAGGGCAATGTGACCCACGCAGCAAGAATGGCGGGGCGCAACCGCACCGAATTCTATAAATTACTTTCTCGGCACGAGCTGGATGCAAACGATTTCAAAGAATAAATCTGCGGATTATGTTAGCTTTATTCGATCAAAAGACAGGCGACCTTTTCAAGGAATAGCATGAAAAAGATTGATGCGATTATTAAACCCTTCAAGCTGGACGACGTCCGCGAAGCGCTGGCAGAAGTCGGCATTACCGGTATGACTGTGACAGAAGTGAAAGGTTTTGGCCGTCAGAAAGGCCATACCGAGCTGTACCGTGGTGCGGAATATATGGTGGATTTTCTGCCGAAGGTAAAAATTGAAATTGTGGTTACCGACGACATCGTCGATACCTGCGTCGACACCATTATCCGTACTGCCCAGACCGGCAAGATCGGTGACGGTAAGATTTTTGTCTTCGACGTGGCACGCGTTATTCGTATTCGTACCGGTGAAGAAGACGACGCGGCAATCTAAGCCGCGCCGTTAATTTGTAGGCCTGATAAGCGTAGCGCATCAGGCAGAGTGATTGCCGGATGGCGGCGTAAACGCCTTATCCGGCCTACTTGCGTAACACATTACAAGACTTTGTGCGGGCCAAAGCACTCGTAATGAATGTTCTCGTTTTTCACGCCCAGACCGACCAGCTGCTTCGCGGCGAACTGCATGAAACCAACCGGACCGCACAGATAAAACTGCATCGCCGGATCGCTGATTGCGCTTTCCAGTTTGTTCAAATCTATCAGACCTACGCTATCAAAGGCACCTTTCGCACGATCGGCTTCGGTTGGCTCACGATACCAGGTGTGTGCGCTAAAGCGTGGCAGCGTTTTGCCGAGTTCGTTGACTTCATCAGCGAAGGCATGCACGTCACCATTTTCTGCCGCATGGAACCAGTTAACCTGCGCCGTATGCTGCGCTTTTGCCAGCGTATCCAGCATCGCCAGCATTGGGGTTTGTCCCACGCCCGCGGAGATCAGAGATACCGGGGTGTCGGTCGCAACGTCCATAAAGAAATCGCCCGCAGGTGCGGCCAGGTGAACAACGTCGCCAACATTCGCATGGTTGTGCAGCCAGGTTGAAACCTGACCACCGTCCTCACGCTTAACCGCAATACGGTAGCCTTTGCCATCGGGTTTACGGGTCAGTGAGTACTGACGAATTTCCTGATGCGGGAAACCTTCCGGCTTTAACCAGACGCCCAGATATTGCCCCGGATGATATTCAGCTACTGCGCCACCGTCGACAGGTTCAAATTCAAAGCTGGTGATAAGTGCACTGCGTGGGGTTTTTGCCACGATACGGAAAGGACGGGTACCTTCCCAGCCGCCATTTTTATTGGCATTTTCGCTGTAGATTTGCGCTTCACGGTTGATGAAAACGTTCGCCAGCACGCCGTATGCTTTGCCCCACGCATCCAGAACTTCCTGGCCTGGGCTGAACATTTCGTCCAGCGTTGCCAGTAAATGGCCACCCACGATGTTGTACTGCTCGGGTTTAATCTGGAAGCTGGTATGCTTCTGTGCGATTTTCTCAACAGCCGGCAACAGTGCCGCCAGATTTTCGATATTGCTGGCATACGCGGCAATAGCATTAAACAGCGCTTCACGCTGATCGCCATTACGCTGATTACTCATGTTGAAGATTTCTTTCAGCTCTGGGTTATGCGTAAACATGCGGTCGTAGAAATGGGCGGTCAGCTTCGGGCCTGTTTCAACCAGCAGGGGAATGGTGGCTTTCACTGTAGCGATGGTTTGTGCGTCAAGCATACGGTCTTCCTTTATCTGAGACTTTAATGATGTATGTCAAATGCATCTTATAAAAAATACCCCTGCATTGTAAATGGTTCTTTGTAACTTTGCGTTGTAAAGGTTACATCGTGAAAAATCTGCATCACAAACCTGAAAAGAAATCCGTTGAAATTCAGCAGACCTTTGTTCTCCAAAGCCTTGCGTATCTTGAAGGTAATCGTTTGCGTAAAATCCTTTGTCAAGACCTGTTATCGAAGAATGATTCGGTTATACTGTTCGCCGTTGTCCTACGGACCGCCTTTTAAGGCCGAAAATTTTATTGTTAGCTGAGTCAGGAGATGCGGATGTTAAAGCGTGAAATGAACATTGCCGATTATGATGCCGAACTGTGGCAGGCTATGGAGCAGGAAAAAGTACGTCAGGAAGAGCACATCGAACTGATCGCCTCCGAAAACTACACCAGCCCGCGTGTTATGCAGGCGCAGGGTTCTCAGCTGACCAACAAATATGCTGAAGGTTATCCGGGCAAGCGCTACTACGGCGGTTGCGAGTACGTTGATATCGTTGAGCAACTGGCTATCGATCGCGCAAAAGAGCTGTTTGGCGCTGACTACGCTAACGTACAACCGCACTCCGGCTCTCAGGCTAACTTTGCTGTTTACACCGCTCTGCTGCAACCGGGCGATACCGTTCTGGGTATGAACCTGGCACAAGGCGGCCACCTGACTCACGGCTCCCCGGTTAACTTCTCCGGCAAACTGTACAACATCATCCCTTACGGTATTGATGAGTCCGGCAAAATTGACTACGAAGACATGGCGAAGCAGGCCAAAGAGCACAAACCGAAGATGATCATCGGTGGCTTCTCTGCTTACTCCGGCGTTGTTGACTGGGCAAAAATGCGTGAAATCGCCGACAGCATCGGTGCATACCTGTTCGTCGATATGGCGCACGTTGCGGGTCTGATTGCCGCAGGCGTTTATCCGAACCCGGTTCCACACGCACACGTTGTGACCACCACCACCCACAAAACCCTGGCGGGTCCACGCGGTGGCCTGATCCTGGCGAAAGGCGGTGACGAAGAGCTGTACAAAAAACTGAACTCTGCTGTGTTCCCAAGCGCGCAGGGCGGCCCGCTGATGCACGTGATCGCGGCGAAAGCTGTGGCGCTGAAAGAAGCGATGGAGCCTGAGTTCAAGGTTTACCAACAGCAGGTTGCCAAAAACGCCAAAGCGATGGTGGAAGTGTTCCTGAACCGTGGCTACAAAGTGGTTTCTGGCGGTACTGAAAACCACCTGTTCCTGCTGGATCTGGTTGATAAAAACCTGACCGGTAAAGAAGCTGACGCCGCGCTGGGCCGTGCTAACATCACCGTTAACAAAAACAGCGTACCGAACGATCCGAAGAGCCCGTTTGTGACTTCCGGTATCCGTATCGGTTCTCCGGCTGTGACTCGCCGTGGCTTTAAAGAATCGGAAGTGAAAGAGCTGGCTGGCTGGATGTGTGACGTTCTGGACAACATCAATGACGAAGCTGTTATCGAGCGCGTCAAAGGTAAAGTGCTGGATATCTGTGCACGTTTCCCGGTTTACGCGTAAGTAATACGGATTGCCAGATGGTGGTGTAAACACCTTTTCCGGCCTACAGGTAACTCACATGTAGGCCGGATAAACGAAGTGCCATCCGGCAGTTATATTGACTTAAGCAAGATTGTTTCATCGATTAAAGTCGCCACTGGCGGCTTTTTCTTTGCCTGAATCCATTTTCTCAATAAACGTATTTCTCGACCCTGATTCAACGTTACTGCGCCGACAATCACGCCATCCTGTAGGTTAAACCATATTGCTTTCTGCGCATCAGGATCGCCGCGTAGGAGCCAGTTCTCACCCTGCATTTCGCCGACAAACTGTAGATTATCACGGTACTGATCGGTCCAGAACCAGCCCGGCGTTGCTGCTGGCTGCGGTTGATTGAGCATCGCGGCGGCGGCAACCTGTGCCTGAAAATTGGCGTTTTCCCAGCTTTCCACGCGTACTAACGAACCGTCAGCCTGGCGCGTTATCGCTACGTCACCGGCGGCGAAAATCGCGGGATCGGAGGTGGTGCAGGCGGCATCAACGATAATGCCGTTCGCCGTCTCCAGCCCCGCTTCGCGGGCCAGCATATCGTTAGCCACAATACCAATGCCATAGATCACCGCATCAGCGGTGAGAGTTTCGCCGTTTTGCAGCATGAGCGAGAGACACTCTCCCGCTTCGGCATGCTCAATAGCGCTGTTAAGCAGTACCCGCACGCCCGCAAGTTGGTGGCGGGCTAGCAGGTAGTCGCGCACCGGAGCAGGCGCGTTGCGGCCCATAACCGTTGGCGCCAGCTCCACCACCGTCACCTGACAGCCGCGTTGAGTCGCGCTGGCCGCCAGTTCCAGACCAATGGTGCCCGCACCGACAATGACAATCGACTTGCCCGGCAATAAATTGTCGCGCAGGCGCTCGGCATCGCCCGCGTGGCGCAGGGTGAAGCAACGATCGCCCAGCTTATCCAGTTGCGGAAGGGGGCGTGCCGCAGCGCCCGTCGCAATCAGTAGCCGATCCCATGGATAACTCTGCCCATTAGCCAGCACCAGCTGATGCGTTTGGCGGCCGAGCGTCTGCACAGTAACCCCCAGATGCAGCTGTACGTTGTGTTCCCGCCACCAGTCAGCGGGGAGTATCGGCTGAAGTTGCGGATTGTCGTCCAGTAGCATCGCTTTGGAGAGCGGTGGGCGTTCATAGGGCAGATGCTGCTCATCGGAAAACAGGTGTAATTCGCCGTCAAAACCTTGTTGGCGCAGTGCAGCGGTAGCCATAGCCGCCGCCTGACCGCCGCCGACGATAGCAATAGTTTTTGGGTTCATAACGCCTCCTCAGAGATCCAGTCCGGCGGCGACGTGACGAATACCGCGAATCCCCAGACCGGCGTCGGCATTGATCATCACGCCGCTCAATGTGCGGTTGTTGCGCTTTGACGCCAGCATCACATACGGGCCGGTAAAATCCGCCGGCTCCGGGAAAAATTGTAGTGGCAAAATAGCGGCGATTTTTTCCGGCGTCAGCGACTGCATAATCGATGTATCGTTTTGTCCCAGCGCCTGCGGGCCGCGTAGATCTGTCGCCATACCGCATGGACCGACACCGTTAACACGAACCTTTGGTGCCAGCTCGTATGCCAGCTGGCGAATCAGCCCGGTAGCCGCATGTTTGCTGGCGGTATACAGCGGGCCGCCGCCGCCGGGATACCACGACGCATTGGATAGGGTAAAGATGATGCTGCCTTCGCTGGCGATAAGTGCAGGGGCACAGGCTTTCGCGCCCAGCAGATAGCCCAGCACGTTGACGTTAAACAGCTCATGAAAGCCGCTCTCCAGCGCATCCGCAGGCGTATTGACCAACGAGGCGTTGTGATCCCATATCCCCGCATTTCCGATAAAACAGTCCAGCGTACCGTAATGCGTCAGGATTTGATCTACCGCGCGCTGATAGTCGGCGTAGCAGGTGACGTTGCCTTCGATTGCCAGCACATGTTCGCCAAAGCGCTGACGCAGGCTGGCAACTTTAGCTGGCGACAGCTCCAGCGTGGCGACCCGCGCACCTTCTTCGATGAAACGCTCGACCAGTGCCAGACCAAGACCGGAGCCGCCGCCGGTGATAAAGACCACGTTATCGCGTAAATCGCTCATCTTGCGTCCTCTGGAATATCAACAAACACATCGCTACCGTCTACATATACCGCGTAGGTGGTGAGCGCGTCGGTGGCGGGTAAGCACAACGCCTTGCCGGTTTTCAGGCAAAAACTGGCGGCATGCAGCGGGCATTCCACCGTAGCGTCGTCTTCCAGATAGCCTTCCGACATCGAGGCGTTACCGTGGCTACAGCGATCGTTAATGGCATAGAACTCGCCGCCAACGTTGAACAGCGCGATGACGGGCGAGGTATCAAGCCGGAGCGCTTCACCCTCCGGCAAATCCCCTACGGGGCAGGCATAAACACGACTCATCAGAACAGTACACTCAGGTTATGGGAGGTGATCACCGCTTGATCCAGCACGATCTCACGCTCCAGTAAGCGCCACTCATCGCCCGGCAAACGGCGCACTTTGTCTATGCGCATGCCGACGTAAAAGGTTTCATCGCGCTCTTTTTGCGCGCGATACAGCAGATAATTAAGGCGCACGGCAAAGACGTCGGGAACCCCAGTTTCACTGACCTGGCAGTTGCTGATCAGGTGCCGGGTACGCGACGGTGGCTCTTCCGCCCAGGCCATGCCGGTTTCCAGCCGCGCGATACGACGTTCGAGCTGGTCTTTGTTGTCGTTGAAAATCCAGGTGGTCGGCGGCTGCACGCCTTTGCGACGATCGCGCGTCTGGGCATTGACCGTCGTACGCATGGTGTAGCGAATGTCTTCATCCAGTTGTGCCAGCCAGTCACGAAACTTCCAGTCATCCAGCAGGCTGGCTTCATGGTAGAGAAACTGTGTAATGCGGTGGTGTAGTTCCTGAGAAACGAAGGTGCTCATTTCATCACCTCCTGCTGGTAAGCGGCGGTTTTTTCCTGCACTTCCTGCCAGCTTTCGCTGCTGAGTAAATCGGCCCAGCGCTGATACATGCCGCGCGCGGCGGTTTCCGAAAAGATGTAGTTGGTGATCCCCGGAATGCCGTCTTCACGACGTTTCTCCTGGCCCAGCCCCATTTCCAGACACAACTTGGTGTTGCGTGCGCGGTGACCCTTCAGCAGTTTTTGAATTTCACACCAGTTTTCCGAGTCGTCCTGCTCCAGGAATCCGGCGGGGCCAAAGGCGCGCGTGGCGCTGTTTTCAAACGCAGCTTTCACTTCATCAGAGGCGGCTTTATCGGTAATACAGAATGCCCATACTTCAACTTGATCCGGCCCGCGCGGATGCCAGACCCTTAAGGTGGCAGTACCGTTGAGCCAGGAAAGCGTTGGGAAAATGTTGTTGTGACCGGCCAGACGCAGGGCGCGAACTTTACCCAGACGCTGCTCGGCTTCCGCGTAGGTGTCGCGGTAATAGCTGGAGACTTCGCCGTCGACCCAGACGTTGGCATCAGGATTTTCGGTAAAGAAAAATCCGCTACCGTGCCCATCCTGACCGAACTGTAGTGCGTCTTTGGCGGTTTCCCACACCGGGCGGGCGGTTTGTCCGTCGCCCAGGCGTTTACCGCTGCCGTCGTCTTTTGCCCCCAGCACCTGCACGGCCGAGGCATGGCTGAACAGCGCGTGATACTGGTCGCTGGCAAACTGTTCGGCGGGGAATTTCCAGTTACAATCAATGGTCCACTTTTGTACGCCACCGACGATTTCGGTGCCGCCTTCACGACGATCCAGCACACCGTCGAGATACCAGGCGATGTCGCCGAGATAATCGCGCAGCGCAGGCGCGGAGGTATCCCAGTTGCCGAAAATCAGTCCCTTGTAGCTCTCTACGCCAGGAACTTCGTTCAGCCCCCAGTGCGATTTGCACAGCCCTTGCGGGTAGGCGCGCGGTTCCAGCGGAACGTCGATCAGCTCGCCGTTTATGCCGTACGACCAGCCGTGATACGGGCAGGTGAAAGCGCGGGTATTGCCGCAGTCGGCGTAGCTGACGCGCATTGCGCGGTGGCGACACTGGTTGAGAAACGCTTTGATGCTGCCGTCTTTCTGGCGAACCACCACAACTGCATCCTCGCCCATGTAGGTGTTAAAAAAATCACCGGGTTTGGGGATTTGGCTTTCGTGGGCGAGAAATAACCAGCAGCGTCCGAAGATGCGTTCCAGCTCCAGTTGGTAAATTTCAGGGTCGGTATAAATTCGTGGGGTTACGCGACCGTTTTGCGTGTCGATCAGTTGGTAGATGTCTAAATTTGAGGGTGTGGTCATATTTTTTAATCCTGAAAGCTAAGATGTATTGACCTTCTTTTTTTGTACCTTAAGGATGTTGCTGGTTAGTTATTAATCTGTGAAATAGTAAATTTCTACCAGTTGAGACATTTTTTCGATAACAAGGAGAAGGGCATGGAACTGAGGCACTTACGCTATTTCGTAGCGGTGGCGCAGGCGCTGAATTTCACCCGAGCGGCAGAAAAGCTGCATACCTCTCAGCCGTCGTTAAGCAGCCAGATCCGCGATCTGGAAACGTGCGTGGGCGTTCCGTTGCTGGTGCGGGATAAACGAAAAGTTGCGCTGACGGCGGCGGGAGAGTGCTTTTTGCAAGATGCGCTGGCGATCCTCGAACAGGCGGAAAACGCCAAAGTTCGTGCCCGTAAAACGGTGCAGGAAGATAATCATTTCGCCATCGGTTTTGTCCCTTCCGCAGAGGTAAATCTGCTGCCGAAGGTGCTGCCTTTGTTTCGTTTAAAACAGCCAGATACGCACATTGAGCTGGTGAGTCTGATCACCACCGAACAGGAAGAGAAGATCCTGAGTGGAGAGCTGGATGTGGGCTTAATGCGCCACCCGGTGTACAGCCCGGATCTCGATTATCTGGAGCTGATTCATGAGCCGTTAGTAGTGGTTTTACCGGTGAATCATCCGTTAGCTAATGAGCAAGCAATCTCCGCAGAACAACTACACGGCGTGAATTTTGTCAGCACCGATCCGGCCTACTCTGGCGCGTTAGCGATGATTGTCAAAAACTGGTTTCAGCAGCAAAAAAGCCAGCCCAACATTGTGCAGGTGGCAACCAACATTCTGGTGACCATGAACCTGGTCGGCATGGGGCTGGGGGTGACTTTGATACCCGGTTATATGAATAATTTTAATACCGGACAGGTGGTTTTCCGCCCTATTGTTGGCGATGTACCGACCATTGCGCTGTTGATGGCGTGGAAAAAAGGGCCAATCAAACCGGCGTTGACCGATTTTATCGCCACGGTACATGAACGTTTAGCGGTGAGCCTGACGGAGTAATGGCTATAACTCGCTAAGCTGTGACTCGACATACAGATAGCCAATGCCCATAAGTTGCTGGGTGCGATTAAGCTTACCGAAGCTTATCTGCGTGGCTCTGGCTCGCGGGTTATCGCCGTGATCGAATGGGTTAAACCCAGTTTGCTGCACCAGCGTATTGAGCCAGCTGTCGCCAAATGCGCAGCTACGCCCATACAACCATATTTGGTTAATATTCAGTATATTCAGAAAGTTATAAAGACTCAGCCCGATGGCGCTGGCGGCATTTTCGGCCCAGGCCTGAATGCGGACATCTCCGTGCTGCCAGGCCGCAATTAGCTGGTCAGTGGTGAGCGTTTCCGGATCGTAAAGGGATGTCGGCTGCGATTTCATCCACACCCGGGCCTGCTTTTTCAATGCGCTTAATGACGCTACGGTTTCCAGACAGCCATAGCGACCACAGTCACAGGCGACACCATCGGGATGAATGATGGTATGCCCAATCTGACCGCTGCCATACAGGCTACCGCGCCAGATGTTATCGTTAATCACAAACGATGAGCCAATACCGTAATCAACGTTAATCACGCAGAAATCACCGTTTGCCGCCGGGTTTTGCCATTTTTCCGCCAGCGCCAGCATCACGCAGTCATTGTCCAGCCGGACCTGCACGCCGAGCTTCTCCTCCAGCAGATATTTTATTTCCACCGGTGTTTTCCACGGGGCCTGGGGCATGGTTTTTGATGCACCGGTTATCGGATCAACTTGACCATGAACGCCAAGCGCCAGATTAATCGTCACCTCGGGAAATTCCCGACGATACTCCCGCCAGTGTGCTGCCAGGGCTGACAGCAGTGCTTTTGGCGATTCGGGGTTGATAACTTCATGCTGCCAGTTGCCGACAGCAACCAGCCGCGCGTCCGCCAGTTGACTGGTGATGCTGGTGGGGGTGACGTTGATGCACAGCGTCCAGGCGCCTTTTTCTGGCAAATGATAGCTGCCGCTGCTCAAACCGCGCTGACTTAAGGTTTCTCGCGAATGGCTGATTCTCCCTTCATCCATCAGTTCTTCGAGGATATTGCTGACCGCCGGGATCGACAGGCTGGTGAGCTGCGCCAGCTGTGACTTGCTGAGCTGTTTTTCCCGCCACAGGTGAGACAAAAAGATCTGTTTATTCGCCTGACGGACCCTGACGTTGTTGAACCCCGAACGCTGCATTCACTTAACTCCCTTAACTATATTGCGTGAGCATTGCGCATTTTAACGCCACCTAACTGCCGCAGAATAGCATCAAGTTGAATTTTTACTTTTGTTTATTGAGTGGAGAGCGGCATGTACGGTTCAGTTAAAGTCTGGCAGGAAACGATCACCCTCCCAACTTGGGCGGCGGGTGAAGAAGATGCCAACCCAATGTTTCTGGAAAAACGGGTGTATCAGGGATCTTCTGGAGCGGTTTACCCTTACGGCGTGATTGATACGCTGACCGGCAAACGTGAAATGCGCGACTATCAGGCGGTGTGGATGGAGAATGACTTCATTCGCATCATGCTGCTGCCGGAGTTAGGCGGGCGTATTCATCGAGCGTATGACAAAGTGCAGCAGCGCGACTTCGTCTACTACAACGAAGTGGTGAAACCCGCGCTGGTCGGTCTGCTTGGGCCGTGGATCTCCGGCGGCATCGAGTTTAACTGGCCGCAACATCATCGCCCGACCACCTTTATGCCGGTGGATTTTACTCAGCAGCAGGGTGAGCAGGGTGAATACACCGTGTGGATGGGTGAGGTTGAGCCTATGCGCGGTTTACAGGTAATGACCGGATTCACGCTGTATCCGGATCGCGCGTTGATCGAGATAACCGGGAAGGTGTTTAACGGTAACGCTACCCCGCGCCACTTCTTATGGTGGGCGAATCCGGCGGTGAAGGGCGGCGACGATCATCAGAGCGTGTTCCCTCCGGATGTGACGGCGGTATTTGACCACGGTAAGCGCGATGTCTCAGCGTTTCCAATCGCCACCGGCACATACTACAAAGTGGACTATTCGGCCGGTGTGGATATCTCACGCTACAAGAACGTACCCGTACCGACCTCCTATATGGCTGAAAAATCAGATTATGATTTTGTTGGCGCGTGGCATCACGGCGAGCGTGGTGGGTTGCTGCATGTGGCCGATCACCATGTTTCGCCGGGGAAAAAACAGTGGACATGGGGATACGGCGACTTTGGTGTTGCCTGGGATCGTAATCTCACCGATGACAACGGTCCGTATATTGAACTGATGACCGGGGTCTTTACCGATAATCAGCCGGATTTCACCTGGCTTGCGCCGTACGAAGAGAAAGTCTTCGTGCAAAACTTCTTGCCCTACAGCGAACTGGGAATGGTGCAAAACGCCAGCACGCAGTTGGCGCTTCGTCTGGTGCGTGAGCGTAGCCAGCTTTCTGTGGGCGTTTATGCGATTGCGCCGCTACGCGATGTTCAGGTTACGCTTGCTGCGCACGGGCAGCCGTTCTATGAAAATACCCTCACCCTTGAGCCTGGACAGAGCTGGCTGGCCGATGTGTCTGACAATGGCCATGCCCGGGTGACGATGACCGTCACAAGCGTCGATGGCACTACGCTTTTGCAGTACGAAGAGCACATCGCGAAAGAATTACCGCTGCCTTCGGCGGCCGTTGCGCCAGCGCTGCCAGAAGCGCTTTCTAATACCGATGAACTCTATTTTATTGGTCAGCATCTGGAGCAGTACAACCACGCCAGCCGCTATGCCGAAGATTATTATCGCCGCGCGCTGGACGTTGATCCGCTGGACTACCGCAATAATGTGGCCCTGGGGACGCTGGCGCTAAACCGCGCCGACTGGGCGCTGGCGGCACAATGTGCTGGCAAGGCGCTGGAGCGGGCGCATAAGCTCAATAAAAATCCGCGTGATGGTGAGGCAAGTATGCTGCTGGCCGCCGCACAGGAACGTCAGGGCGATGATGACAGCGCGTGGGATAATTATTATAAGGCCAGCTGGAGCGGCAACTGCCGGGATGCGGCTTTCTGGTCGTTAGCGCGTCTGGCGATGAAGCGTCAGGACTACGCCGGCGCCTTGGAAAAGGTCGAGCAGAGCCTGCGCTTTAACGGCAGTAATCACCTGGCGATGGGGCTGAAAGCGCTGGCGCTGGCAAAGCTTGATCGCAATGCGCAAGCGCTGGACTACATTCGCCAACAACTGGTTGATTATCCGCTGAGTTACACCCTGCACTATGCGCGCTGGGCTATTTGCCAGGATGAGGCCACTGCACAGGCGCTAATCTCGATTACCGGGCGGCGCGGGACCAACGCGTGTGAACTGGCAGGCTGGCTGACTTCTTTGGGGCAAAAGGATGCTGCCCGTAGCGTGCTGGAACTGCTCGACAGCCAGGAAACGCTGCCGATGCTGTGGCGCGCTTCGCTGAGCGATAATCCACAACCGTTCATTGAACGTGCTCGTGAGTGTCTGCAAAACCGCGTGCGCTTCCCCAATACGCTGGATGAAGTGCAGATGCTGCAAACTCTTGAGCAAAGTGCTTTTGCCCGCTATTTCCTCGGCTGCTTCTGGTACAGCAAACGGCGTTATGCCGAGGCGGTTTCCTGCTGGCAGTTCACGCTTGCGCAGGAAGCGGATTTCGCACCGGTACACCGTTTACTGGGAATCTATGCCTGGAACAAACTGCGCGATGCACAGCAGGCGATGCAGTATTTGTCGCAGGCCGTGGCGCTGGAACCACAGAATGCTCGCTTCCTGTTTGAACTCGACTATCTCAAGAAGTTAATGGCACAACCCGCTGAGCAGCGTCTGCAGCGACTGGAAGCCAGTAAAGAGATTGTCTTCCATCGAGACGATCTGACGGTGGAACTGCTCAGCTTGTGGAATGGGGTGGGGCGCTACGACGATGCCGCCGCAGTGTTACGTGAACGCGTGTTCCATCCGTGGGAAGGTGGTGAAGGTAAAGCCACCGGGCAATATCTGCTGAATCAGATGCATCGTGCCCTTGCTGCCGTTCAGTCCGGCGACCTGCAAACCGCCATCGCGCAGCTGCAACAGGCGCTGCACTACCCGCAAAACCTTGGGGAGGGGCGTCTGCCTGGGCAAACGGATAATGACATCTGGTATTTGCTGGGGCATTGCGCGCAGCTGCAAGGCCATTTCGAGGAATCCCAGCGCTACTTCTCCCGTGCGACGCGTGGCGGCAGCTCACTGGATGCCGGACGTTACTACAACGACCAGCCAGTGGACTATCTCTTCTGGCAGGGTATGGCGCAGAGAAAACTTGGCGATGACGCAGAGGCGGACGCTTTGTTCAATAGCTTCCTGCAATGGGTTGAGTCGCATCACGACAACGTGCCGGATGTCGATTTCTTCGCCGTCTCGCTACCCGACCTGGTGGTGCTGGATACCTCAGCACAAGCAAAACACCAGCAACACTGCCTGTTTATCAATGCGCTCGGGCATCTGGGGCTGGGAAATAGCGCCGCCTGTCAGCGCGGACTTGATGAACTCCTGCAACTCAATCCGGCACATGACAAGGCATTACTGCTGCGTCACGCCATTAACGTAAGGCTTTTCCAGTAACACCCGAAACGGGTGGGGGTAACCTCACCCGAAACCTACTGTACCCTGCGTTTCCCTGAAAGAGGAATCATAATGAATAACGCGCAGACACATTTAAAGATTGGTTACGTCTGGACTATCTGCCTGGTTGCGGCCTGCGGAGGTTTACTGTTTGGCTATGACTGGGTGGTGATCGGCGGGGCAAAACCCTTCTATGAAGCATATTTCTCGATTACCGATCCGGCACAATCCGGCTGGGCGATGAGTTCCGCGCTGGTTGGTTGTATCTTTGGCGCGCTGATTTCCGGCTGGTGCGCCGATAAATTTGGCCGAAAAATGCCGCTGATTCTCTCAGCGATCCTCTTTAGCGCTTCCGCCTGGGGAACTGCCGTCGCCAGTAACTTCGATATGTTTATTGTTTATCGCATCGTTGGCGGCGTGGGGATTGGTCTGGCGTCTGCGCTAAGCCCACTGTATATCGCCGAGGTTAGCCCCGCTGAAAAGCGTGGTCGCTTTGTGGCCGTTAACCAGCTCACCATCGTCATTGGCGTGCTGGCGGCGCAGCTTATCAACCTGATGATTGCCGAACCTGTCGCCACAGGCGCTACGCAGCAGGCAATTGTTGAAAGCTGGAACGGTCAGACGGGCTGGCGCTGGATGTTTGGCGCAGAATTAGTGCCCGCGGTAATTTTCCTGGTGCTGATGTTCTTTGTTCCTGAATCGCCGCGTTGGCTGGTGAAAGCGGGGAAAGCCGATCGTGCGCGTGCCATGCTGCAGCGCATTGGTTCGGCGGAATATGCCGGGCAAACGCTGAAAGAGATTGAACATACGCTGCAAAAAGATAATCACAAGGTCGCGTGGTCAACGCTGTTACAACCACAGATCAAACCGATCGTGATTATTGGCATGGTGCTGGCAGTGTTTCAGCAGTGGTGTGGGATCAACGTTATTTTCAACTATGCGCAGGAGATCTTCGCTTCTGCCGGATTCGACATCAACGGTACGTTAAAATCGATCGTAGCGACCGGGATCATCAATCTGGTCTTTACCCTTGCCGCTCTGCCGTTAGTGGACAAAATTGGGCGTCGTAAACTGATGCTGTTTGGTGCATCAGGGCTGACGGTTATCTACGTACTCATTGCCGGGGCATACGGGTTGGGCATTCTGGGCTGGCCGGTTTTGGTTCTGGTGCTGGCGGCGATTGCCATTTACGCCCTGACGCTGGCTCCGGTGACCTGGGTACTGCTGTCTGAAATTTTCCCTAACCGCGTTCGTGGGTTGGCGATGTCGCTGGGGACGCTGGCGCTGTGGATTGCCTGCTTCCTGCTGACCTATACCTTCCCGCTGCTCAATGCGAGTCTGGGCGCGTCGGGAAGCTTCCTGCTGTACGGTGTGATTTGCGCGATGGGCTTCATATATGTTCTGCGTAATGTACCGGAAACCAAAGGCGTGACGCTGGAAGCGCTGGAAGAACAGCTGGCGGCGCAACATACAAAAGCTGGCACATCAGCCCAGCAACGAAGCGCCCGATAATGGATGGTCTGCTGACGCTACAAAACGCACATCTGCGGATGTGCGTAGACTCGCAGGGCGGTTCGCTATTAAGTCTGGTTTCGTTACAACATCAACAGGCCATTTTACGCGAAGGTCATGGTCAGCAACCCGGTGATTGCGGCCTGTTCCCGATGCTGCCGGTCGCGAATCGGGTGGCGGGAAATCGTTTTATGCTGCGCGGTGAAGAGGTGGTTTTACCTCAACATGGCGCAGATGACACCTTTTTCCTGCACGGTGACGGCTGGCTGCAACGCTGGCAGGTTATCACTGTCACTCAAAGCGGTTGTTTGCTGCAGTTGCGCAGTTGGCATCCCTGTGGCTACGACTATACGGCGCAGCTTTGCTATCAACTGGAAACCTCGAGCCTGCACGCCTCGTTGACGCTCACTCATTGCGGTGAGCAGCCAATGATTTACGGCTGCGGGTTCCATCCGTTTTTCGCCTTTGATAAGCGCAGTACTGCGCAGTTCACCGCAAGCGGCTACTGGCCTGAGGGGGAGCAGCATCTGCCGCTGGAATGGCAACGTGATATCCCTTCAGCGGCTGATTTCATGCATGCGCAATACGGTGAGGATAGCTGGCTGAATGTCGGATATTCTGGCTGGAGCGGGCGGGCCGTTATTCATCGTGATGTGATGAAAGTCACGATTTTAGCGCAAACTCCGTGGTTGATGCTGTTCAGAATGTCGGGTGAGGAGTTCCTGTGTCTGGAGCCGCAAACGCATCCGGTGAATGCCCACAACATGCAGGGGCAGCCGGGATTGCAGGTTTTAGCGCAGGGAGAACGCTGCCATTTTGCGATGCAAATTAGCATCGAATAGGGCAAAAATCATGTTATCTGCCTGTTAATGCTCTCTTGCGCCAGCCTGCGTTTGTCGCCAGACTATCGCCTCCAAACGGGAGGGATTCATGGCTTTGCATTCCACGCGCTGGCTGGCGCTCGGTTATTTCACCTACTTCTTTAGCTACGGTATCTTTCTGCCTTTCTGGAGCGTCTGGCTCGAAGGGCTAGGGCTGACGCCGGAAACCATCGGTTTACTGCTGGGCGCGGGGCTGATTGCCCGTTTTCTCGGTAGTTTGCTGATTGCGCCGCGTGTGAGCGATCCCTCTCGGCTGATCTCAGCGTTACGTATTCTGGCCCTGTTGACGCTGGTGTTTGCGCTGGCCTTCTGGGCGGGAACCAACGTGGCGTGGCTGATGGTGGTGATGGTCGGCTTCAACCTGTTTTTCTCACCGCTGGTACCGCTGACCGATGCGCTGGCCAACACCTGGCAGAAACAGATAACCATGGATTACGGTCGGGTGCGACTGTGGGGATCCGTGGCTTTTGTGATCGGCTCCGCGCTAACCGGCAAACTGGTGAGCCTGTTTGACTATCGGGTGATCCTGGTCCTGCTATCGCTTGGCGTCGCCTCGATGCTGCTGGGCATGATGATTCGCCCGAGCGTGCAGCCAGCGGGTGAAAACCGTCAGCAGGAGAGTGCGGGATGGCCCGCCTGGCGCGCGCTGATAACCCAGAGCTGGCGTTTTCTTGCTTGCGTGAGTCTGCTACAGGGGGCGCATGCTGCGTATTATGGTTTCAGCGCCATCTATTGGCAGTCTGCCGGATATTCCGCTTCGGCGGTGGGCTATTTATGGTCACTAGGTGTGGTGGCGGAGGTGATTATTTTCGCACTTAGCCACAAGCTGTTCCGTCGTTTCAGCGCCCGCGATCTGCTGCTGCTTTCCGCCGTTTGCGGGGTGGTGCGTTGGGGATTGATGGGCTGGAGCACCGAGCTGCCGTGGCTGATCGTGGTGCAAATCCTCCATTGCGGAACCTTTACCGTCTGCCACCTGGCGGCAATGCGTTATATCGCGGCACGCCAGGGGAGCGAAGTTATTCGTTTGCAGGCGGTGTATTCCGCGATAGCGATGGGCGGCAGTATCGCCATCATGACCGTATTCGCGGGCTATCTGTACCAGAATCTGGGCAGCGGCGTGTTCTGGGTGATGGCGCTGGTGGCGCTCCCGGCAATCGTTCTGCGCCCGAAGGTGGTCGCGCAGCCTGCAACGTTATGATTCGAGGATTTTGCGGATCTGCTGCTGCTGATGCGGCGTAAGCGCCAGATCCGCATGAATCAACGGGGGTGAAAATAGCGGTAACGGCGTGGTGTACGGCGTAATAATCAGCGTTACGCCGCGCGGGGCACCCTCTTTTTGAAAGTCCTGCATCGGCATATGTTTTACGTTGAGCGGCAGCAGCGTCAGTTCGCGCAGCTGTTGCTCTATATGTACTTCAAGTTGTTCGTTACTACCGGTCAGCAGGATAATCTGCTTTTCGTGTAAATCCTTCTCCTGCATCAGCCAGGCGCCGAAAATAACGGCCACCAGCCCGATCTCTTCTTCGGAAAATTGCACATCGTATTCGGCCTCGAAGCCGTGAATCGCCTCGCGGGTAGTACGAACCAGCCGGGGATAAAGGCGGCTGAACTCTTCCGGCTGCGTGTTATCAATGCCGATGGCAAACACGCTGCGGTTCAGTGCCTGAGCCAGGTGGATATACAACTGGTCATTCAGCCCTTGCTCATCGCTGAAGCGCACATTGCCATACTCGCGAAAACGCAGCACCAGCCGCGCAATAGCAAGGCGCAGGCGGCGATCCTGCTGGTGATTATCGCGAATCGGGTCGGGGATACGAAGCATTGAGAACAGCAACGCCATAAACAGCGATTCGCCCAGCGGTGCACTCTGCATGACGTGGCGCTGCCAGTGACGGCCAATTTCCTCGGCGAGCGGATATTCCGCGCAGGATTGCGCCCAGCGTTGCTGGAGTGGGTTAAACTCCGGGGTGATCCCCGCGTGGTGCTGTAGCAGGCAGTACTGTAAATACAGGCGCAGGAACTGGATGTCACGACACTCAAACGGTTTCTGCAAGCGCCGGGAACACAGATTAATGAGCGCGTGCAGATTGGTGTCGTCATACAGCGTACGTGCGATCCCCCTTTGTTTAAGTTCTGCTTTTAACGCCGGGGTAAACTGCTGGGCGATAAAGGCAGGGCAAATCCGCAGGCCACGGCGCAGCCACTGCAACAGACACAGACGTTGATTTAGCGGGGTTCCTTCGATCGTATAGCCACCATTCTGCGCGGTGGCTATCGCGAGCCGGTGATAGCGCTGGATTTCGAGTCCTGCGCCAATAATATCTTCCTGAACCGTGGCATCATCGACACCGTTGAGGCTGCTGAAGGTTTGTGTAGTAGCGATTTGCCCCGGCAGGAAAAGCGTCAGCAGCACCTGGCAACGGCGCTGGGGAGCGGAAAGTACAGATGGTGGGGCAAGCGTTGACATCATCTGTAGGATCTCCCGTAAGTATGTTTGATAAGAATAGCTAAAGTTTGCTCATAGATTTTGAGAATGGAATGCTTTCCACCAGGAATGCTGGAGAGCGTCACAGAATTTTTAACGTGCGGAACAGATAGCGGTAGTGGAACGCAGCGAGTTAATCCGCTTTTTCACTGTTTTATCTTTTGTTTAGATATGCCAGAGATGCACTGCATGTCATGTTAAACATGATGGAGAATATTTTATTCCGCTATGGGGTTCCGTTCACCCCTGCGTTATCACTTCTCTGAATCATAGATACCCGTGAACGTGCAAGGGAGGCTCACCGCCGCCTCCCTTGCATCCCAGGCTCCCGGCGGGAAAATCGTCGCGATGCGATTCATTCGTCTTATGCCGTCTGCCTGTCGGGTCGGGGACGAGCCTGCGTCCCTGCAGACCGTCCACTCTGCCCGCATCCATGCGGGCAGACCCGGTCAGCCGTCAACGCCTCATCGATTTTCAGCCGGACCGGGGTCATCGCTTCAACGCTCTGACTTCCAGTGAAACCCGTTTTGCTGTTTAAACAAAAAACGCAGATGGTCAGGTGTGGGCTGGTCCGGCTGAAAATTGCCGACGTGTTTCCGTAAGGCCGGGAGAGCCAGCATGGATGCTGGCTCAGGGCGCGCTTTGCAAGGACGCTACCTCGCGCCCGGCCCGGTAGCCTGGAGGAATAAGCGGAGGGTATTGCGTAGCAACAATTTTCCCGCGGGGAGCCGGGATTGTTAAGGGTACGGCGATAGTACCCTTAACACGTTCACAGGCAGTATCGTTTCAGAGAAGTGAAAAACATAAGGTGAACGTAGCAATATACCGGAGGCAACAGATTCATTACCTCCGAAACAGCTGTCTGGCGTTACTTACCACGGCTCAGCGTTAATCCCACATCACCACCTGGATGCACAGACAACAGAGTCTCCTTTGAGTAACCGCTTTCGCTCATCAGGCAGGCGCAGGCGGCGTCAAAGATAGCCAGCACCAGTAAAATTGATGTGGTGGCCAACATGTTCAGCGGGTCGGCCTCACGCTGGACGCCGGTGGAAATCACCAGCCTCGACGCTTTAGCAATGGCTGAATCGGCGTTTTCAGTCACGCTCAGAATCGGCACATTTCGCGCAGTCAGTCCGGGCAGCAGCCGGGTGAGTTCATCCGAATTTCCCCCACGCGACAGCATAATCACCAGGTCGTTGGCGCGTAAAAAACCGAGATCGCCATGCGCCGCGTCCGTCGCGTTGAGGTAGATCGCTGGGCGTTCCACGCACGCAAGCATATGCGCCACTTTACGCGCTGCGATGCCGGAGGTACCGACGCCGGTAACGACGATTTTCCCCTGACAGCCGCGCAGCTCCGCCATCAGCGACTGCCAGAGCGGTTCAGTCAGATGCTGCCCCAGACCCGCCAGGGCATCGCTATAGAGCTGAAATACGCCGGTGGCCTGAGACCAGGAGTCGCTCATGCGTCCTCCTGCATCAACTGGCGGTATTTCATATGATCCTGATACATCTCGTGGAATACCCGATATTTGCGATCGTAGTACTGCTTAATGCGATTTGTTTGCGGGGTAACCGTTTTACCAATCCGGCTCATCGCCGACATCGCTTCCGGGAAGGTTTCGAAAACGCCCGCGGCGATAGTTCCCATCATGGCGCCACCCAGCAGCATGGCTTCGCTCTCTTCAGGCAGCAGCATCGCGCAGCCGGTGGCGTTGGCATGTTCCTGAACGAAGATTGGGTTTTTCGTCCCGCCGCCGCTGGCCATTATCGTATCGATGGTGTAGCCGCTTTGATTCATCGTTTCAATGATATGGCGGGTTCCCAGCGCAATGGCCTGGATGGTCGCAAGGTACTGTAGCGCCATATCTTCCGGCGTACGTGACAGTTTCAGTCCGGTGATGGCGCCCGTGAGCGTTGGGTTAGCGCGCGGCGAGCGATTGCCGTGGAAATAGGGCAGGATGTGCATATCGCGGGTTAAAAATGCGATATCTTCCGGTTCACCGGCCATTTTACGCAACAGCGCATTCAGCACTTCGTAAATGGTCTGCCCCTGAGATTTAGCCTGCGCCAGCAGGGTTTCGTAGCAAGGATGCGACTGAATAACGTGGTCGATTAACGCCCCGGTTGCTGACTGTCCACCTTCGTTAAGCCAGTATTCTGGCAGCACGGCTGAGTAGTAAGGGCCCCAGACGCCGCCGATAAAACGCGGCTCTTTGGAAATCGCCATGTGTCCAGTGGAAGTGCCGCCAATCAGCGCGATACGACGGTCAAAATCCGCCACCTCGCCGGAAACACCGCTTGCCCCGAGCGTGCCGAGGGTACCGGCGTGGGCATCGATGATCGAGACGCTGACAGCGGTCCCCGGAATCAGCCCCATTTCGCTGGCGGCGCGCGCGGATAGCCCGTGACCGAGCGGTTCGCCCATGGTTTTCACGTAGCGACCAATTTTGGCAGCATCATGCTCCAGCAAATCTTCCAGCCCAATCTGGCGGAAATAGCTGGCATCCCATTTGTCTTCATGGCCCATATAGGTCCATTTACACACCGTCGAACACAATGAGCGTGTGTCATCGCCCGTTGCGCGCCAGGTCAGGAAATCGGGCAGGTCAAAGTAGTATCCCGCATTGGCCCAGGTGTTGGGCATATGTTGCTTCAGCCATAGCAGTTTTGGCGTCTGCATTTCCGGGGAGATAATGCCGCCAACGTAGTCCAGCACCCGATGATGCAGGGCGTTGATGCGCTCGGCCTGAGTAATGGCGCGGTGATCCATCCACACAATGATGTTCTGTTCGCTGCGCCCGGACGGGCTAATGGTCAGCGGTTTACCTTCTTTGTCCAGCACCACTAGTGAACAGGTCGCGTCAAAGCCGAGACCTTTAACCTGGATAGGGTTGATATCCGACTGGTTAATCGCATCGCGAACCGCGTTACACACCGCCTGCCAGATGTTATCGGAAGACTGCTCAACAAAATCGGCCTGCGGGCGGTAAATCTCGATGGCCCGGCTGGCCTGACCGACCATTCTGCCGTTGAGATCAAACACGCCAGCACGGGCGCTTCCGGTTCCGACATCCACACCAATAAAGTAACTTGCCATAATTTTTTCTCCTGAAATCAGGCTTTACGATTCTGTAATGCGATAAAGAGGATCAGCACCGCGCCCCACAGCGCCATCGTCAGATAGCTGCTGACCCCCAGCAAGTTAAGGCCGCTTTCCAGCATTTGCAGCACAATCAGTGCCAGCACCAGGCCTATAATGCGCCCGAAGCCGCCATCCGGGTTGATACCGCCGAGGACGGAGGCAAGGATGGTGACCAGCAGGTAGGATTCACCGTATCCGGCTTTAGCTGAGTTGAATTTCGCCATCATCAAAATGGCGGCGACCCAGCCGAGCAGGGCAGAAATCACGTACACCGAAATTTGTACCCGTACGGTATTTACGCCGCTGTAGCGGGTAGCCTGTTCATTGGAACCAACGAGATACAGGCTGCGCCCAAGCGTGGTGTGTTCCAGCAGTACCCACAGCAGGATTGCCACCAGGAAAAAGAGCAGTAGCGCCACCGGAATACCGGCAATCGTGGCGTTACCAAGGTACTGAATGGCGGTCGGGAAACCGGAAATCACCGTCCCGTTGGAAAGCAGAATATTCAGCCCGGAGATAAGCGTCATCGTGCCGAGCGTGGCGAGAATAGGCGAGACCCCGACCCAGGCAATCAGCGCACCGTTGAGCGTGCCGATAGCCACCGCTACGGCAGCGCCTGCCAGCAGCGCCAGCACCAGAAACAGCGGGTTATCCGGATGGGTGACGATAATCGCCGCCATCACCAGCGAGCAGGCGTTCGCACCGGCAATAATCGACAAGTTAATGCCGCCGGTCAGCATGGTCATGCCCATCCCGAGAGCCAGCATGCCGAGGATTGGTAGCTGTGAGCCAATCGACTGGAAGTTAGCGACGCTGAAGAAACGGCTGCCGAGCAGGGCTGAGAAGACCAGGGCGACGATCACAATAATCACGCATTGCAGACGAATGATGGCATCACCGGGTAAAAATCTGGCGATTGTTTTCATCTCAAAGCTCCCTTGCCAGTTTGCGTTTTTCATTCCAGGCCGTGGCGCTAATGCTGACCAGGATAATGGCGCCGCTGAACACGGTGTGCCAGTAAGAGGAGACGCTGAGCAGCGTCAGGCCATTTTGTAAGAAGGCCAGCAGAACCACGCCGAGCAGGGTTCCGGTCAACGTACCGCGCCCGCCGCTCATGCTGGTTCCGCCGAGTACTACCGCCGCCAGCACCGTCAGCTCAAAGCCGAGCAGCGAATTGGGCGCAACTGACTGGGTGATTTGCGCCTGAACCACGGCGGCAACGCCTGCCAGAATGCCCATGTAGCCATAGACGTAAAAATGCAGCTTCAGCAGATTCAGCCCCAGGCGCGAGGCCGCGTCGCGGTTGCCGCCCATGGCGTAAACCTGACGGCCAAGACGGGTATAGTTCATCAGCACGGCGGTAAAAATGATCACCGCCGCCAGGCACAGCAGGGGGAGGGTCAAACCGTAGTCGTAGCCATCCGCCGCGGTGAACGAGAACCAGTTAATGCCGTTCATAAACCAGTCCGGGAAGCCGTACAGCCAGGTGCCTTTGGTGGCGTAAACCAGCAGACCGTAGTAGACGTTCAGCGTGGCGATGGTAATGATGATTGCCGGAACGCGTAGCCAATAGACCAGAAAACCGTTGATCAGCCCAAGCAGCAGGCCCACCGCAATGGCGATGATTAACGCCAGCGCGAAGTTGCCGCCGTGACCGATAACCCAACTGGCCATTGCATACTGGGCTATCGCGGTCATCGCCGGAAATGAGATGTCGATCCCACCGGAAATCAGCACTACAAACAGCCCACAGGCCAGGATGCCGAGAATCGCGTAGCTGGTGGCCACATCCGTCAGGTTCCCCAAAGACAAGAACTCGTCGGTGCTGATGCTCAGCCCAACGGCAAGGGCTACAACCAGCAGGCCCAGCCAGAACTCATGTTGCCCGATTAAACGGGAGAGATGCATCTTATTCATTGATTACCTCGACCACTTCAGCAATCTCCTCTTCACGGCATTGATGAGGATTAAATTCCGCCACCAGCTTGCCGCGACGCATTACCAGCACACGGTGGCTGTTGTAATACGCTTCCGGGATTTCATCGCAAATCATCAGCACCGCCATACCTTGTTCAGCCAAATCGCGGGCTATCTGGTAAATACCCTCTTTGTTGGCGATATCCACGCCGACGGTAGGCGAGTCGAGGATCAGGATGCGGGGATTGGTCGCCACCCATTTGGCAATGGCGATACGCTGGGCATTACCGCCGGAAAGGGTTTTGACCGGCAGGTGCGGATCGGACACTTTGATATTCAGTTCGCGGATTAAATCGGCGACCAACTTTTGCGCTTTACGATGATCGAGCAGACCGCTACCGGTGTGCAGTTGATCAAACACCGTGACGATGGTGTTGTCGTAGATCGACTGCTCCATGATCAGCCCCTGCGTCAGGCGATCTTCTGAGACATAGCCGATCCCGTGTTGGATGGCATCATGGTTATTGCGCAGAGTAACCGGCTGACCGTTAATGCGAATCTCGCCGCTTTCCGGGTGCGTCATACCAAACAGGCTCAGACAAAGCTCAGTGCGCCCGGCACCCAGCAGACCAACAATGGAGACGATCTCGCCGCCGTGCAGCGACAGATTAATGTTCTGGTATTTACCTCTGCGGCTGAGATTGCGCAGCTCAAGCAGCGGCTCTTGCTCAATCGCGGGCCTTTCCGGCAACGGGCTGTAGTGGAAGCGTTGTCCGGTCATCAGGAAGGCCAGCTCGTGGCTGTCGAGTTCGCTGGCAGGGTATGTGCCCACCAGTTTGCCGTCGCGCATTACGCTGATGCGGTCAGCCACTTCCATCACCTCATCCAGACGATGGCTGACAAACACGACGCAAATTCCGGCCGCTTTCAGTTCATTAACTACTCGCAGCAGGCCATTAACCTCCTGGCGGGTTAGCGAGGCGGTGGGCTCGTCCATAATCACCAGACGCGCATCGGCGGCAATCGCCCGGCAAATGGCGACCAGCTGTCGATCAGCAATTGAGAGTTTTTCAACTTTTTTATCGGGATCGATATTCACCCCAATACGTTTCATGGCTGCCAGCGCCTGCTGCTTCATGGCGCCGCGACGCACCCAGATATCGCCACCCGGCAGATAGCGGTTGACCGCGATATTTTCTGCGACGCTAAAGTTGGGGAACAATGACAGGTCCTGATAAATAACCTGAATGCCATAATGCGAAGAGAGCTGCGGCGTCAGGTGATGGAACAATTTGCCATCAAGTAAAATCTGCGCGCCTTTTTCTGGGTGATAAACCCCGGAGATCACTTTAATAATGGTACTTTTACCACAGCCGTTTTGACCCGCCAGACAGTGAACTTCGCCTTTTCTCAGCGTCAGATTCACGTTATCCAGCGCCAGCACGCCCGGGAATTGTTTGCTGATATTCTCAAGAGTGATAAATGCGGTGGTGTCTGCCATGGACAATACCCCTGCGCGCGTCCGGGGGGACGCTGAGTGTTAGTTTGGTTGATAGCGCCGACCAGGCGGTCGGCGTTAAGGTTCCCTGGTGTTGGCTAAAGCCTTAGAAACCAAGTGATTGTGCGTTGTCTTTGGTGACTTCGAGGATCTTGTTAAAGCGGATCACTTTCTTCTCCGTGTCGATATCGGCTTTCCCTAAACCATCGATACTCAGATCGGCGTTCACTTCTTTGCCCTGCAACAGCTGATCGGCAACGGTGACCAGCGCGTAGCCCGCGTCTTTTGGATCCCACAGCAGCGCTTTTTTGATATCACCGCGCATCAGGTAAGGTGCTGCCTGCGCTGGCATGGCGATCCCGACGACGGCGATCTTATCTTTGGCGCGTTTTTTCTGCACAGCCTGACCCGCACCGATTGGACCCAGCGAGCCGAAGCCGATAATGCCCTTCATCTGCGGGTAGGTTTTCATCAGATCCAGCGTTGTGGCGTAGGATTTATCGATACTTTCCGCGACCGGCAGACGTGAAGTGACTTCGAACATTTCCGGATATTTTTCTTTCTGGTACTTAATTGCATAATCCGCCCACGCGTTATGCAGTGGGACCGTCAGCGAACCAACATAGATGGCATATCCGCCTTTGCCGCCCATATTTTTCGCTAACTCATCGACGTTAGCCTGTGCGTATTTTTCACTATCGATGGTTTCGATATCCCACTGGCCAATTTGCTCATCCGGGGATTCGTGCGTCAACACCACGATGCCTTTATCGCGCGCTTTTTTCAGTACCGGCTCAAGGACCTTGGCATCATTCGGCACCACGATGATCGCATTAACGTTTTTGGCGATCAGATCCTCAATCACTTTCACCTGCTGCGCCGGGTCCGGCGTTGAAGGTCCGGTCTGGTAAGCATTCACATCCAGTTTTTTTGCTGCTTCATTTACGCCGGTTTCCATCCGGTTAAACCATGGGATCCCGGTGACTTTGGCAACCACAGCAATTTCATATTTTTCCGCCGCAAAGGACGTGCCGGACAACATGCATGCAGAAACCAGGGTTGCACTGAGTAATGCGAGTTTGAATTTCATAGTTGTACCTTTCGTAGGGGGCAGGACATGTCACGGCGTGAAGTTAACAATGAATGGAAGAGGGAATGAATCATAAGTTTGGTAAATGTGATATGCGCCCATTATTGTGAATTTATAGAAATAAAATGGTTAATAATTAGTTAAATTTGCATAGTTTTACATTCAGGTTTTCAAATTAAGTGTTAATTAAATATTAAAATGAAACTATTAATTAACATTTTGTTATCATTTGGCTTAAGTTTTGACGCCTAAAAGGTGTTTGGGGGGAATTTCCCGAAGAAGAAATTATCGAAATTGAGAACTGAATCGATACCGGAAAAGGGTGCTCAATATTTTTTCGTTCAATGGTATCCTCAGCACACTTTCGCCAAACCCGGCATCATTATTTGTGGCGGTGTAGATTTTCATCGTGGAGCACTCATGCAAGGCGTTAAACGTATCATTATCACGTTGTTTCTCGCTGTTCTGTCCTTTGGCGCAGGCGCGCATCCCCACAGCTTTATCCATCTGAAAACTGAGATAGTGAGCGAGAATGACCAGTTCGTCGCGCTGAAAATGCGCTGGACGATGGATGAAATTACCTCGGCGGATCTGCTTTACGATGCGGGAAATGCCAAACCTGGTGATGAGATCTGGAAGAAACTGGCGGCGGAAGTGATGGCCAACGTTCTCGGGCAGCACTATTTCACCGAAGTGTGGCACGACGGGAAAAAGGTAAAGTTTAAAAACAGGCCGACGGAATATGGCATGTCGCGGGAGGAACACCAGGCAGTGCTGACGTTCGTTTTGCCGCTGGCCGAAGCTCAGCCGCTGAGTGGTCAAAAATATACCATTTCAACCTTCGACCCGACCTACTACGTTGATATGAGCTATGACAAAGATAGCGACGCCAGGCTGGGGCAGTCCATAAGCCAAAAATGCCTGATTTCAGTACATACGCCGACGCCCAATGAACAAACGTTGAGCTTTGCGCAGTCGCTGGATAAAGAAGACGCACCGCCGGAGGATATGGAGTTGGGTAAACAGTTTGCACAGACGGTAACGCTGCAATGTCAGTAGTGTATCAACAACGCGCAGCCAGACGTCGCTGGCTCATGCTATGGCCGCTGGCTGTCTTTTTGCTGCTGGCGGCAGGCGGCATACTGTGGCTATGGCAGGCCTGGCCGCAGGTGATGATGAAAAGTGTCGTCTGGCAGCGCGACGTTAACCAACAGATGAGCGGGTTGCTGAAAGCGGTTGCTGCCAGGCCGGCCCAGGCCGGGGGATCGCTGCTGCTATTTAGTTTTCTCTACGGCGTTCTGCACGCGCTGGGGCCGGGACATGGAAAAATCGTTATTACCACCTGGCTGGCAACGCACCCCTCGAAGCTGAAGTCGAGTATTGGCCTGACGCTGGCCTCATCTTTATTACAGGGGTTGGTCGCTATCGGACTGGTGGTTGTGGTGCTTACCATCTTGCAGTTGCCTGCACGACAGCTACATATGAGTAGTTTCTGGCTGGAGAAAGGGAGTTATGCTCTGGTTGGCGTGTTGGGTGTTTTATTGTGCGTCCGTGCGCTGAAGAAATTGCGCCAGCTGCTGCGCCGCCCAAAATTCACTGCCTTCACGCCGCATCATGTGCATCACGAGGGTTGCGGCTGCGGGCATCAGCATTTGCCCGATCCTGAACAGCTGCAAAATGGTGATGACTGGCGTGCCCGGTTGATGATCGTGCTGTCTATGGGGATGCGCCCGTGCTCGGGGGCCATCATGGTTTTACTGTTCAGCAAAGTGGTTGGCGTGTTTAGCTGGGGTATGGCGTCGGCGCTGGCGATGGCGGCAGGAACCTCTTTGACGATTACGTCACTGGCTCTGCTGGTACACAGTTTCCGCTCGCTGGCGGTGAAACTTAGCGGGCATAAAGCGCCGGTATTGTGGCGACAGATTGGCTGGACGACGCTGGCATTAGCCGGTGGTGCGGTGCTGATCACTGCTGCGGTAGTGATGTGGATGAGTGCGGTGCCGGTGGGGCGAGGGATAAGACCGTTTTAGCACTGTTGTAGGATGAATGCCTGATGGCGCTTCGCTTATCAGGCCTACGGGGAATTCCCTGGTAGGCCGGATAAGGCGCTAGCCGCCATCCGGCATCAAACGATTAACGCTTCAGCGCATCGCTCAGTTCATCACGCATGTTAGCCAGCATGGCTTTCACTACGCGCGGGTTACCTGCAACGATGTTGCCGGTCGCCATGTAGTTATGACCACCGGTAAAGTCGCAAACCAGTGCGCCAGCTTCACGGGCAATCAGTTCACCTGCGGCGAAATCCCACGGGCGCAGGCCAATTTCGAAATAACCGTCAACGCGGGCTGCGGCAACGTAGGCCAGATCCAGCGCAGCAGAACCGGTGCGGCGGAAGTCCGCGCATTCGGTAAACATGTTGCCCAGAATTTTCATGTAAGAAGCGGCGTGCTGTTTGGCTTTGAACGGGAAACCGGTGGCGATGATGGTGCCATCCAGATCGCGGGCGGTGCTGCCACGCAGGCGGTAGCCGTTCAGCTGTGCGCCCTGGCCACGGGTTGCGGTGAACAGTTCGTTACGCATTGGATCGTAAACAACGGCGACTTCAGTACGGCCTTTGATGCGTACTGCGATGGATACCGCGAAGTGCGGCAGACGTTTTACGAAGTTGGTGGTGCCATCCAGTGGATCGATAACCCATTGAACATCCAAATCTTCACCAACATGTTCACCGCTTTCTTCGGTGATGATGGTGTGCTGTGGGTAAGATTTGCGAATCGTTTCGATAATAATCGCTTCGGCGGCTTTATCGACGTTAGTCACGAAATCATTGCTGCCTTTCTGGCTGGTTTCTACAGAGTCTGGGGTTTCGTAGTGTTTGGCAATTACATTACCCGCCTTGCGCGCTGCGCGCACGGCGATGGTCAGCATCGGATGCATCGGTCTCTCTCACTGGATGTTAAAGAACGGGAAAACGGCGCAGAGTATAGCAGCGAGTTCGGAATATGTCTTCGTTTTATGATAATATGCCCGAATAATCTTTAGCCGAAGAAATACAATGCTGCAAAATATTCGAATCGTGCTGGTGGAAACCTCTCACACTGGCAACATGGGCTCTGTAGCCCGCGCAATGAAAACCATGGGTTTAACCAATCTGTGGCTGGTAAATCCACTGGTTAAACCGGACTCCCAGGCCATCGCCCTGGCAGCGGGTGCCAGTGATGTGATCGGCAGCGCGCAGATCGTCGATACGCTCGATGAAGCGCTGGCGGGCTGTAGCCTGGTGGTAGGCACCAGTGCGCGTTCCCGCACGCTGCCGTGGCCGATGCTGGATCCGCGTGAATGCGGTTTAAAAAGTGTCTCTGAAGCGACGAACTCGCCGGTGGCGCTGGTCTTTGGTCGTGAACGTGTTGGTCTGACCAACGAAGAGCTGCAGAAGTGCCATTATCACGTCGCCATTGCCGCGAACCCGAAATACAGTTCGCTCAACCTGGCGATGGCAGTGCAGGTCATCTCTTATGAGGTGCGCATGGCCTGGCTGGCGACGCAGGAAAGCGACAAGACCGTAGATTACGAAGAAGCAGAGTATCCGCTGGTCGATGATTTAGAGCGTTTTTACGGTCATCTGGAGCAAACGCTGCTGTCGACCGGGTTTATCCGCGAAGGGCACCCGGGGCAGGTGATGAATAAGCTGCGCCGTCTGTTTACCCGTGCGCGTCCAGAGAGCCAGGAACTGAACATCCTGCGCGGGATTTTAGCTTCAATCGAGCAGCAGAATAAAAGCAAGTAACTGTACTAATGCCGGATGCGCTTCGCTTATCCGGCCTACAGGCCGCACGATTCGTAGGCCGGATAAGCGAAGCGCATCCGGCAAGTGAAAATGGCACTGAAGGTTAAATACCTGACTAAATTAGTCAAGTAAATAGTTGACTGATTTAGTCGGGAATGTCAGACTTGCCCCTGCTATGCAATACCCCCATTTTACAATAAAAAACCCCGGGCAGGGGCGAGTTTGAGGCTAAGTAAGACATGAGACTGACATCAAAAGGGCGTTACGCCGTGACCGCAATGTTGGACGTTGCGCTCAACTCCGAAACGGGCCCGGTACCGTTGGCTGATATTTCTGAACGTCAGGGAATTTCCCTGTCATATCTGGAGCAGCTGTTTTCCCGTTTGCGTAAAAACGGTCTGGTTTCCAGCGTACGTGGACCAGGCGGCGGGTATCTGCTGGGTAAAGATGCCGGCAGCATCGCAGTAGGTGAAGTGATTAGCGCTGTTGACGAGTCTGTAGATGCGACCCGTTGCCAGGGCAAAGGCGGTTGTCAGGGCGGCGATAAATGCCTGACCCACGCGCTGTGGCGCGATCTGAGCGATCGTCTGACCGGTTTCCTCAACAACATTACGTTGGGCGAACTGGTAAATAATCAGGAAGTCCTGGATGTGTCTGGTCGCCAGCATACCCATGACGCTCCACGCACTAATCGTGCTCAAGACGCGATCGACGTTAAGTTACGCGCATAATAAAAGTATTTTAGAATCAGGCCGGGGTGCTACACACCCCGTTAACTCGGTCGTACATCCAGCCGGTTGCCTGATTCCTTGCATTGAAGCGATGTACGGAGTTTATAGAGCAATGAAATTACCGATCTATCTCGACTACTCCGCAACCACGCCGGTGGACCCGCGTGTTGCCGAGAAAATGATGCAGTGTCTGACCCTGGACGGAAACTTTGGTAACCCAGCGTCTCGTTCACACCGTTTCGGCTGGCAGGCTGAAGAGGCGGTAGATATCGCCCGTAACCAGATTGCCGACCTCGTGGGCGCTGACCCGCGTGAAATCGTATTTACTTCCGGTGCGACTGAATCCGATAACCTGGCGATTAAAGGTGCAGCCAACTTTTATCAGAAAAAAGGCAAGCACATCATCACCAGCAAAACCGAACACAAAGCCGTGCTGGATACCTGTCGTCAGCTGGAGCGCGAAGGGTTCGAAGTCACCTACCTCGCCCCGCAGCGTAACGGCATTATCGACCTGAAAGAACTTGAAGCAGCAATGCGTGACGACACCATCCTCGTGTCCATCATGCACGTGAACAACGAAATCGGCGTGGTGCAGGATATCGCGACTATCGGCGAAATGTGCCGTGCTCGCGGCATCATCTATCACGTTGATGCGACCCAGAGCGTGGGCAAACTGCCTATCGATCTGAGCCAACTGAAAGTTGACCTGATGTCCTTCTCCGGCCACAAAATCTATGGTCCGAAAGGTATCGGCGCGCTGTACGTTCGTCGTAAACCGCGTATTCGTATTGAAGCGCAGATGCACGGCGGCGGTCACGAGCGCGGTATGCGTTCCGGTACGCTGCCTGTGCATCAGATCGTCGGCATGGGTGAAGCATACCGTATCGCTAAAGAAGAGATGGAAACCGAGATGGCGCGCCTGCGCAGTCTGCGTAACCGTCTGTGGAACGGCGTGAAAGATATGGAAGAGGTGTACCTCAACGGTGACCTCGAGCAGGGCGCACCGAACATTCTCAACGTCAGCTTCAACTTTGTTGAAGGCGAGTCGCTGATTATGGCGCTGAAAGACCTGGCTGTATCCTCCGGTTCTGCATGTACTTCTGCAAGCCTGGAGCCATCCTACGTGCTGCGCGCGCTGGGGATGACCGACGAGCTGGCACACAGCTCAATTCGTTTCTCTTTAGGTCGTTTCACTACCGAAGAAGAGATTGACTACGCCATCAATCTGGTTCGCAACTCCATCGGCCGCCTGCGCGACCTTTCTCCGCTGTGGGAAATGTTCAAACAGGGCGTGGATCTGAACAGCATTGAATGGTCACATCACTAATCGGTACCGATAAGGAGAATTCAGCATGGCTTACAGCGAAAAAGTAATCGATCATTACGAGAATCCACGTAACGTGGGCTCTTTTGACAACAGCGACGAGAACGTGGGCAGCGGCATGGTGGGTGCACCGGCCTGTGGCGACGTGATGAAGTTGCAGATCAAAGTCAACAATGAGGGTATCATTGAAGACGCGCGTTTCAAGACTTACGGCTGCGGTTCCGCTATTGCTTCCAGCTCTCTGGTTACCGAATGGGTAAAAGGGAAATCTCTGGACGAAGCACAGGCGATTAAAAACACCGATATCGCCGACGAGCTTGAACTGCCACCGGTGAAAATTCACTGCTCTATTCTGGCTGAAGACGCGATTAAAGCCGCGATTGCGGATTACAAAAGCAAACGTGAAGCAAAATAATTAAGAGTTGAGGTTTTATTATGTCGATTACCTTAAGCGACAGTGCAGCAGCGCGTGTAAATACCTTCCTGGCAAACCGCGGTAAAGGGTTTGGTCTGCGTCTGGGCGTGAGAACCTCCGGCTGCTCAGGTATGGCCTATGTACTGGAATTTGTTGACGAGCCGGCGGCTGAAGATACCGTGTTTGAAGACAAAGGCGTAAAAGTCGTGATCGACGGTAAGAGCCTGCAATTCCTCGACGGTACGCAGTTAGACTTCGTCAAAGAAGGTCTGAACGAAGGGTTTAAGTTCACTAACCCGAACGTGAAAGACGAATGTGGATGCGGCGAAAGCTTCCACGTGTAACGCGCTTACTGATAACCCCACCGTGGTCGCCTGCGCGTGGGGTTTGTTTTACCTGACTCTCTGGTTTTGCCTCATCGAACAACAGAGAATCGATGCCCTGAGAATGTTATGGACTACTTCACCCTCTTTGGCTTACCGGCCCGTTATCAGCTCGATACTCAGGCGCTGAGCCTACGTTTTCAGGATCTACAACGTCAGTATCATCCTGATAAATTCGCCAGCGGTTCCCAGGCGGAACAACTTGCTGCGGTTTCGCAGTCCGCCACTATCAACCAGGCCTGGCAAACGCTGCGTCATCCTTTGATGCGCGCCGAATACTTATTGTCTTTACACGGTTTTGATATCCGCAGCGAGCAGCACACGGTGCGCGATACCGCGTTCCTGATGGAGCAACTTGAGCTGCGTGAAGAGCTGGACGAGATTGAACAGGCAAAAGACAGTCAACGTTTAGATGCGTTTATGAAACGCGTCAGCGGAATGTATAACGTTCGCCATCAATTGATGGTGGAACAGCTGGATAGCGAGACGTGGGACGCAGCGGCAGATACCGTGCGTAAGCTGCGTTTTCTCGATAAACTGCGAAGCAGTGCAGAACAACTCGAAGAAAAACTGCTCGATTTTTAATTTCCGGAAGCGAAAATGGCCTTATTACAAATTAGTGAGCCTGGTCTGAGCGCCGCGCCGCACCAGCGTCGTCTGGCGGTAGGTATCGATTTAGGCACCACCAACTCCCTGGTTGCTACCGTACGCAGCGGCCAGGCCGAAACGCTGGCAGACCATGAAGGTCGCCACCTGTTGCCGTCAGTGGTTCACTATCAGCAGCAGGGCTACTCTGTCGGTTACGATGCCCGCGCCAATGCAGCGTTGGATACGGCAAACACCGTTAGCTCGGTAAAACGCATGATGGGCCGCTCTCTGGCGGATATCCAGGCGCGTTACCCGCATCTGCCATATACGTTCCAGGCGAGCGAAAACGGTCTGCCGATGATTGAAACCGCTGCCGGTTTGCTTAATCCGGTGCGCGTCTCCGCTGATATTCTGAAAGCGCTGGCCGCGCGGGCTACCGAATCGCTGTCCGGCGAACTGGACGGCGTGGTAATCACCGTTCCGGCTTACTTTGACGATGCACAGCGTCAGGGGACCAAAGACGCCGCGCGTCTGGCGGGCCTGCACGTATTGCGTCTGCTGAACGAACCGACCGCAGCGGCGATCGCGTATGGTCTGGACTCCGGTCAGGAAGGCGTGATCGCAGTCTACGATCTTGGCGGCGGTACGTTTGATATTTCTATTCTGCGCCTGAGCCGCGGCGTGTTTGAAGTGCTGGCGACCGGCGGTGATTCCGCGCTCGGCGGCGACGATTTTGACCATCTGCTGGCCGATTATATTCGCGAGCAGGCGGGCGTGGCCGATCGCAGCGATAACCGCGTACAGCGTGAACTGCTGGATGCCGCGATTGCAGCGAAAATCGCACTTAGCGACGCTGATTCTGTAACGGTTAACGTGGCAGGATGGCAGGGTGAAATCACCCGTGAAACCTTTAATGAACTCATTTCCGCACTGGTCAAGCGTACGCAGCTGGCCTGCCGTCGCGCGCTGAAAGATGCGGGCGTGGAGCCGCAAGATGTGCTGGAAGTGGTGATGGTTGGCGGTTCAACGCGCGTGCCTCTGGTACGTGAACGCGTCGGTGAATTTTTTGGCCGTACGCCGCTGACCTCTATTGACCCGGACAAAGTGGTCGCTATCGGTGCGGCAATCCAGGCGGATATTCTGGTCGGAAATAAACCGGACAGCGAAATGCTGCTGCTGGACGTTATCCCGCTGTCTCTGGGACTGGAAACCATGGGCGGTCTGGTGGAGAAAGTGATCCCACGTAACACCACTATCCCAGTGGCGCGCGCGCAGGACTTTACCACCTTTAAAGATGGCCAAACCGCGATGTCCATTCACGTGATGCAGGGCGAGCGTGAGCTGGTGCAGGACTGTCGTTCACTGGCGCGTTTTGCGCTGCGCGGCATCCCGGCATTGCCAGCAGGCGGCGCACATATCCGCGTGACCTTCCAGGTGGATGCCGATGGGCTGCTGAGCGTCACCGCCATGGAGAAATCCACAGGCGTTGAGTCCTCAATCCAGGTTAAACCGTCCTACGGTCTGACCGACAGTGAAATCGCCTCCATGATTCAGGATTCGATGAGTTTTGCCGAGCAGGACGTTAAAGCCCGTATGCTGGCAGAACAGAAAGTCGAAGCGGCACGCGTACTGGAGAGTTTATCCGGTGCGCTGAACGCTGATGCCGCGCTGTTAAGCGCCGCAGAACGTCAGGCTATCGACACCGCCGCCGCGCACTTGAGCGAGGTTGCACAGGGTGACGATGTTGACGCGATAGAACAAGCCATTAAAAACGTAGACAAACAAACCCAGGAATTCGCTGCTCGCCGCATGGACAAATCCGTCCGTAGCGCGCTGAAAGGCCATTCCGTGGACGAGGTTTAATATGCCAAAGATTGTTATTTTGCCTCATCAGGATCTCTGTCCCGATGGCGCAGTTCTGGAAGCTGAGACCGGCGAAACCATTCTCGACGTTGCCCTGCGTAACGGGATCGAGATTGAACACGCCTGTGAAAAATCCTGTGCCTGCACTACCTGCCACTGCATCGTGCGTGAAGGTTTTGATTCTTTGCCGGAAAGCACAGAAGAAGAAGACGACATGCTGGATAAAGCCTGGGGACTGGAGCCGGAGAGCCGTTTAAGCTGTCAGGCGCGGGTAACCGAGGACGATTTAGTGGTCGAAATCCCACGTTACACAATCAATCATGCGCGTGAGCATTAACAGAGGGTAGTATGGGACTGAAGTGGACCGATAGCCGCGAAATCGGCGAGGCGCTGTATGACGCTTTCCCCGATCTCGATCCCAAGACCGTTCGTTTCACCGATCTGCACCAGTGGATCTGTGACCTGGAAGAGTTCGATGATGATCCTCAGGCATCGAACGAAAAAATCCTTGAGGCCATTTTGCTGGTCTGGCTGGACGAAGCCGAATAAGTCAACGGGCTGCCCACGGGTGGCCCGTTTTCCTGTATGCGCGAAAATAAGGATAAATAAAATGACAGAAGCCATGAAAATTACGCTTTCCACGCAACCCGCCGATGCCCGCTGGGGTGAAAAGGCGACATACAGCATTAATAATGACGGCATTACCCTGCACCTGAACGGAAAAGATGACCTCGGCCTTATCCAGCGTGCTGCGCGTAAAATCGACGGCCTGGGTATTAAACACGTTCAACTGGACGGTGAAGGCTGGGATACCGAACGTAGCTGGGCGTTCTGGCAGGGCTATAAGGGACCAAAAGGCACCCGCAAAGTTGAGTGGGCCGCTCTGGACGAAGCGCAGCGCAAAGAGCTGGATAGCCGTCTGAAGATTATTGACTGGGTGCGCGATACCATTAACGCCCCGGCAGAAGAGCTGGGCCCGGAACAGCTGGCGCAGCGCGCTGTTGATCTGCTGTGCTCCGTCGCGTGCGATAATGTCTCTTACCGCATCACCAAAGGTGAAGATCTGCGCGAGCAGAACTACATGGGCCTGCATACCGTGGGTCGCGGATCTGAACGTCCTCCAGTGCTGCTGGCGCTGGACTACAACCCAACAGGCGACAAAGAAGCCCCGGTTTATGCCTGCCTGGTTGGTAAGGGAATTACTTTTGATTCCGGTGGTTACAGCATCAAGCAAAGCGCATTTATGGACTCAATGAAGTCCGACATGGGCGGTGCGGCAACGGTCACCGGCGCGTTGGCATTTGCCATCACCCGTGGTCTGAACAAGCGCGTGAAGCTGTATCTGTGCTGCGCGGATAACCTGATTAGCGGCAACGCCTTTAAGCTCGGCGACATTATTCACTATCGCAACGGTAAAAAAGTTGAAGTGATGAATACCGATGCCGAAGGACGTCTGGTGCTGGCCGATGGCCTGATCGATGCCAGTGCGCAGAAACCGGAACTGATCATTGATGCTGCCACGCTGACCGGCGCGGCGAAAACCGCGCTGGGCAACGATTACCACGCGCTGTTTAGCTTTGATGATCAGCTGGCTGCTCGCCTGCTGGCAAGTGCGGCGCAAGAAAACGAACCGTTCTGGCGTCTGCCGCTGGCAGAGTTTCACCGTAGCCAGTTGCCGTCGAACTTTGCCGAACTGAATAACACCGGTAGCGCGGCTTACCCGGCTGGCGCAAGCACCGCGGCGGGCTTCCTGTCCCATTTCGTGGAAAACTACCAGCAGGGCTGGCTGCATATCGACTGCTCTGCAACCTATCGCAAAGCGCCGGTTGAGCAGTGGTCTGCGGGCGCAACCGGTCTGGGTGTGCGCACGATTGCGAATCTGCTGACCGCATAATTTATTACTGTATTGCCGGATGGCGCTACGCTTATCCGGCCTACATGTATTCATCCAATTTGTGATACTTATGTCCGAAACAAAAAACGAATTAGAAACATTGCTGGAACAAGCGGCAACAGAGCCTGCGCATCGTCCGGCATTTTTCCGTACTTTACTGGAATCCACAGTCTGGGTGCCGGGTACTGCCGCAGAAGGCGAGGCGGTGGTTGAAGACAGCGCTCTCGACCTGCAGCACTGGGAAAAAGAAGACGGAACGACCGTGATCCCGTTCTTCACTTCTCTGGAAGCCCTGCAGCAGGCGGTGGAAGATGAGCAAGCATTTGTCGTTATGCCGGTGCGTACGTTGTTTGAAATGACGCTCGGCGAAACGCTCTTTCTCAACGCGAAACTGCCGACCGGCAAAGAATTTATGCCGCGTGAAATCAGCCTGCTGATGGGGGAAGAGGGGAATCCGCTCAGCACCCAGGAAGTACTGGAAGGTGGTGAATCGCTGATCCTCTCTGAAGTCGCTGAACCACCGGCGCAGATGATTGACTCGCTGACTACGCTGTTTAAAACCATTAAGCCGGTAAAACGCGCGTTTCTCTGCTCAATCAAAGAAAGCGCGGAAGCCCAGCCGAATCTGCTGATTGGTATTGAAGCGGAAGGGGATATTGAAGAGATCATCCACGCTGCTGGCAGCGTCGCGACCGATACGCTGCCGGGCGATGAACCTATTGATATCTGCCAGGTGAAGAAGGGTGAGAAGGGCGTGAGCCACTTTATCACTGAGCATATCGCACCGTTCTACGAACGCCGCTGGGGCGGTTTCCTGCGCGACTTTAAACAGAACCGGATTATCTAAATTGTAGGCCGGATAAGCGAAGCGCTATCCGGCTTTTCCAGCTTTATAATTGCGGTTCTACCGGTAAATCGTTGCGCGCTCCCCATTCGCTCCATGCGCCGTCATACAATGCGACGTCAGAAACGCCCAGCGTGGCAAGTGCCAGCACGACGACGGCAGCCGTTACGCCGGAGCCGCAGCTGGCGATAATAGGGCGGTCAAAGCTCACGCCGTGGCTGAAGAAAATAGCATCCAGCTCATCGGTGGTTTTCAGTTCGCCGTCACGAACCAGTTCTGTCCACGGTACGTTAAGCGCACCCGGCACATGACCACGTTTCAGACCAGGACGCGGCTCGTCAACTTCGCCATTAAAACGCGCAGCCGGACGGGCATCGACGATCTGCGCCGTTTTTTCATGACTGGCCAGCAGTACATCGGTAACGCGCACAACTGCGTCAGGCGTAAAGGCCACGTTAAATTCACCTTCAGGTAAATCCTCATCGCCTTCCTTGAGCATTAACTCATCGCGCTTCCAGCCTGCCAGACCGCCTGCCAGAATGGAGACATTTTCGACGCCAAATGTCCGCAGCATCCACCATGCGCGTGGCGCGGAAAACAGATTACCGTCATCGTAGATAACCAGATGCTTATCCTGATTAACGCCCAGCTCGCGCATCGCAACGGCAAAGGCTTCGGGGCGTGGCATCATATGCGGTAGCGGTGAGGTATGATCGGAAAGCGCTTCAATATCAAAAAATACTGCGCCAGGAATATGGCCCGCACGATACTCCTCGCCAACATCGCGATCTTCCTGTCCTGGAGGTGCCATCCGGGCATCAAGAATTTGTATTTCCGGGTCGTCAATGTGTTCGGCAAGCCAGTCGGCAGCGACAAAGAAGGCGGTGGTCATAGGCATCTCCATTTTTACCAGGTTTTGGCAAATTGTCGGATGTTTACCGTAAAGCGACAAGTAAAACAGGCTGATTTGTCAGGTGAATCCACATTAATCACTTAAATTAAGACAACGTTGTTCAGTTACTGACTTCCACAGCCGGAAATCTGACGCATAATAGTTGTTCTACGTAGCTAACGGGCCACTACGGCCAGGGATGAAAAATGAAACATTTACGCGTAGCGGCCTGCATGCTGATGCTGGCACTGGTCGGGTGCGATAATAATAACGAAAAATCACCGACGGCTGCGAAACCTGATGCGCCTGCGGCACAGACTGCGCCAGCAAAAGATAAAGCTCAATTACAAAAGCTGATGCAGCAAAGCCAGGGCAAGTCGCTGACGCTGCTGGATGCCTCAGAGGTCCAGCTCGACGGTGCGGCAACGCTCGTTTTGACCTTCTCCATTCCCCTCGATCCAGAACAAGATTTTTCCCGCGTCGTGCACGTTGTTGATAAAAAAAGCGGCAAAGTGGATGGTGCCTGGGAGCTGGCGCCAAATCTGAAAGAGCTGCGCTTACGCCATCTGGAACCTAACCGGGAACTGGTGGTGACCATTGAGCGTGATTTGCTGGCGCTGAATAAAGCGACGTTCGCTATTGATTATGAAAAAAACATTACCACCCGTGATGTACAGCCAAGCGTTGGGTTTGCCAGTCGCGGCTCGCTGTTGCCGGGAAAAGTAATTGAAGGCCTGCCGGTAATGGCCCTCAACGTTAACAGTGTGGATGTGAACTTCTTTCGTGTGAAGCCTGAATCGCTCGGCGCATTTGTCAGCCAGTGGGAATACCGCAATTCATTGACGAACTGGGAATCTGACAATCTATTGAAAATGGCGGAACTGGTGTATACCGGACGCTTTGACCTCAATCCTGCGCGTAACACCCGTGAGAAGCTGCTGCTGCCGCTGAGCGATATCAAGCCGTTGCAGCAAGCAGGAGTTTACATCGCGGTGATGAATCAGGCTGGACAATACAACTACAGTAATGCCGCTACGCTGTTCACGCTCAGCGATATTGGTGTGTCTGCGCACCGTTACCATAATCAACTGGATGTCTTTACGCAGAGTCTGGAAAACGGCGCTGCGCAGCAGGGTATAGAGGTCACCTTACTCAACGAAAAAGGACAGACGTTGGCGCAGGCTACCAGCGACGCGCAGGGTCATGTCAAACTGGAGACTGATAAAGACGCGGCTTTATTGCTGGCCCGCAAAGACGGGCAAACCACGCTGCTGGATCTGAAACTCCCGGCGTTGGATCTGGCTGAATTTGATATTGCCGGTGCACCGGGATACAGCAAACAGTTCTTTATGTTTGGTCCCCGTGACCTCTATCGTCCTGGCGAAACGGTGATCCTCAACGGATTACTGCGTGACAGCGACGGCAAAACGTTGCCCGACCAGCCTGTGAAGCTGGAGGTCGTGAAGCCCGACGGGCAAGTGTTACGTTCGGTGGTTAGCCAGCCGGAGAACGGTCTGTACCGTTTTAGCTGGCCGCTGGACACCAACGCGCCAACCGGTATGTGGCATATTCGTGCTAATACGGGCGACAACCAGTCACGTATGTGGGATTTCCACGTCGAAGATTTTATGCCTGAGCGGATGGCGCTCAATCTCTCCGCTAATAAGATTCCGGTGGCTCCGGCTGATGAAGTGAAGTTCTCGGTAGTGGGCTACTACCTGTACGGCGCGCCCGCTAACGGCAATGCTCTGCAAGGGCAGCTTTTCCTGCGCCCGCTGCGCGAAGCGGTGCAGGCATTGCCGGGGTTCCAGTTTGGTAATATTGCCGAAGAAAACCTGTCCCGCAGCCTCGATGAAGTTCAGCTTACGCTGGATGAACACGGTCGCGGCGAAGTGACCACCAACAGCCAATGGCAGGAGACGCACTCCCCGTTACAGGTGATCCTGCAAGCCAGCCTGCTGGAGTCAGGTGGTCGCCCGGTGACGCGTCGGGCTGAACAAGCCATCTGGCCTGCGGACACGCTGCCGGGTATTCGTCCGCAGTTTGCGGCAAAAGCCGTCTATGACTACCGCACTGATACCACTGTGAATCAGCCTATCGTTGATGAAAACAGCAACGCCGCTTTCGACATTGTTTATGCCGATGCGCAGGGCGAGAAAAAAGCGGTGTCCGGTTTGCAGGTGCGTTTGATCCGCGAGCGCCGGGATTATTACTGGAACTGGTCTGAAGGCGAGGGCTGGCAATCACAGTTCGATCAAAAGGATCTGGTTGAAGGTGAGCAGACTCTGGATCTTAAGGCCGATGAAACCGGTAAAGTCAGCTTCCCGGTTGAGTGGGGTGCCTATCGTCTGGAAGTGAAAGCCCCGAATGATGCGGTGAGCAGCGTACGCTTCTGGGCAGGTTATAGCTGGCAGGATAACAGCGACGGCAGTGGGGCTGTGCGTCCCGATCGCGTGACTCTGAAACTGGACAAACCCAGCTATCGTCCTGGCGATACCATGAAGCTGCACGTTGCCGCTCCTGCTGCTGGCAAAGGTTATGCGATGGTGGAATCCAGCGAAGGCCCGCTGTGGTGGCAAGAAATAGACGTACCGGCGGATGGTCTCGATATCTCCATCCCGATTGATAAAACCTGGAATCGCCACGATTTGTATCTCAGTGCGCTGGTGGTTCGTCCTGGCGACAAGTCCCGTTCGGCCACGCCAAAACGGGCGGTTGGTTTACTGCATTTGCCGTTAGGTGATGAAAACCGTCGTCTGGCGCTGGCGCTGGAAAACCCGGCGAAAATACGTCCAAACCAGTCGTTGACCGTCAAGATTAAAGCCAGCGTCAAAAATGGCGACGTACCAAAACAGGTTAACGTGCTGGTCTCTGCCGTTGATAGCGGGGTGTTGAACATTACCGATTACGCCACGCCAGATCCGTGGCAGGCATTTTTCGGACAAAAACGCTATGGCGCGGATATTTATGATATTTACGGCCAGGTGATCGAAGGGCAAGGGCGGCTGGCGGCGCTGCGTTTTGGTGGTGATGGCGATGAATTAAAACGCGGCGGTAAGCCACCGGTCAATCACGTCAATATCGTGGCGCAACAGGCGCTGCCGGTCACGCTCAACGAGCAGGGCGAAGGTACGGTGACGCTACCGATTGGTGATTTCAACGGCGAGCTACGGGTAATGGCACAGGCCTGGACGGCGGATGACTTTGGCAGCAGTGAAAGCAAGGTGATTGTTGCCGCGCCGGTAATTGCTGAACTGAATATGCCGCGTTTTCTGGCGGGAGGCGATACCTCGCGACTGACGCTGGACGTGACTAACCTGACTGACAAACCGCAAACACTGAATATTAAGCTCGCGGCCAGCGGTTTACTGGAGCTGATGGGACAAGATCCTGCTCCATTGAATCTGGCACCAGGCGTACGGACTACGTTGTTTATTCCGGTGCGTGCGCGGGAGGGGTTTGGCGATGGCGAAATTCAGGCAGAAATTAGCGGTCTGACTTTACCGGGTGAAACGCTGCCAGTTCAGCATAAACAGTGGAAGATTGGCGTGCGTCCGGCGTTCCCGGCGCAAACCGTTAATAACGGTGTCGCACTTCAACCGGGCGCAACCTGGCAGCTTCCGGGCGAAGAACTGACCAATTTCTCCCCTGCAACGATGCAGGGACAACTGCTGTTCAGCGGTAAGCCGCCGCTGAATCTGGCGCGTTATATCCGCGAACTGAAGGCTTACCCTTACGGCTGCCTGGAGCAAACGGCGAGCGGGTTGTTCCCATCCTTATACACCAATGCTGCGCAATTGAAGGCGTTAGGTATTGTGGGCGACAGCGATGAAAAACGCCGCGCGGCAGTCGATATTGGGATTTCTCGTTTAGTGCAGATGCAGCGTGATAACGGTGGTTTCGCGCTGTGGGATAAAAACGGATCAGAAGAGTACTGGCTGACTGCGTATGTCATGGATTTCCTCGTCCGTGCGAACGAACAAGGCTACAGCGTCCCGGTTGAGGTGATTAACCGTGGCAACGAGCGGCTGCTGCGCTATTTGCAGGATCCAGGAATGTTGTCGATTCGCTATACCGACGACTCTTCAGCAAGCCGATTTGCCGTACAAGCCTACGCCGCGTTGGTTCTGGCGCGTCAGCAAAAAGCCCCGCTTGGCGCACTGCGTGAAATCTGGGAGCGACGCGCTCAGGCGGCTTCTGGTTTACCGCTGTTGCAACTGGGGATCGCGCTGAAAAATATGGGCGATGCTAACCGCAGTGAACAGGCGTTGACGCTGGCGCTGAATACGCCGCGCCGCGATACGCAACAGTGGATGGCGGATTACGGCAGTGCGTTACGGGATAACGCGTTGATGCTGGCCTTGCTCGAAGAGAACAAGCTCAAACCTGACGTGCAGAATACGCTGCTGAACACGTTGTCAGAACAGGCCTTTGGGCAGCGCTGGCTCTCGACTCAGGAAAATAATGCGTTGTTCCTTGCCGCGCGTACGTTACAGGACTTGCCAGGCACATGGCAGGCGCAAACGTCACTCTCGGAGCAACCGTTAGCCGGGGAGAAATCACAGACGCGTAATCTGGATGCCGATGCGCTGTCTACGCTGAGCGTCACCAATACCGGTAATCAACCGCTGTGGCTGCGTCTGGATGTGAGCGGTTATCCGCAAACCTCACCGACACCTGCCAGCAACGTTCTGCATATTGAGCGTCAAATCCTGGGGCTCGACGGAAACAGTAAATCACTGGATTCTCTGCGCAGCGGCGAGCTGGTGCTGGTCTGGCTGGAGGTGAAAGCCAGCCAGAACGTGCCGGATGCACTGGTGGTTGACTTACTGCCAGCAGGACTGGAACTGGAAAACCAGAATCTGGCCAACGGCAGCGCCAGCCTGCAGGATAGCGGTAGCGAAGTGGCGAATTTGCTTAATCAGATGCAGCAGGCAGATATCCAGCACGTTGAGTTCCGTGACGATCGTTTTGTCGCTGCGGTGGCGGTCAATGAAGGACAACCGGTTACGCTGGTGTATCTGGCGCGAGCGGTAACGCCGGGGACCTACCAGGTTCCCGTCCCACAGGTGGAATCAATGTATGTTCCGCAGTGGCGCGCGACCGGTGCGACAGAGGGACTTTTGATTGTCAGACCGTAAATGATGCGCCGGTTGGGTAAACGCGGCTGCTGGCTCTGGCTGGCAGCCGTTGCGCTATTGATTGTGGCGGCAGTTTGGGCGGCAGATAAAATCTGGCCGCTGCCTTTGCGCGAAGTCGATCCGGCACGGGTCGTGGTGGCACATGATGGTACGCCACTCTGGCGCTTTGCCGATGCCGAAGGTATCTGGCGGTATCCGGTAACGATTGATGAGGTGTCGCCCCGCTACCTTGAGGCGTTAATTAACTATGAAGACCGCTGGTTCTGGAAGCATCCCGGCGTCAATCCGTTTTCAGTACTGCGCGCAGCATGGCAGGACCTCTCCTCTGGGCGTGTGGTTTCGGGCGGCAGTACGCTCACCATGCAGGTCGCACGATTACTCGATCCCCATCCGCGAACCTTCGGCGGCAAGTTTCGCCAGCTCTGGCGCGCATTGCAGCTGGAATGGCATCTCTCCAAACGCGACATCCTGACACTGTATCTCAACCGTGCGCCGTTTGGCGGTACGCTGCAGGGCGTGGGGGCGGCAAGTTGGGCCTATCTTGGCAAATCACCCGCGCAATTGAGTTACTCCGATGCCGCGCTGCTGGCTGTTTTACCACAGGCACCAAGTCGCCTGCGTCCAGATCGCTGGCCGGACCGTGCCCAAGCAGCGCGTAATAAAGTGCTCGAGCGTATGGCGAGCCAGGGTATTTGGCCTGCCAGACAGGTACAGGAGTCACGTGAAGAACCGGTCTGGCTGGCGCCCCGGCAAATGCCGCAGTTAGCGCCGTTATTCTCACGCATGATGCTGGGAAAAAGCCGGAGCGATAAAATCGTGACTACCCTTGATGCCGGATTGCAGCGTCAACTGGAAGAGCTGGCGCAGAACTGGAAGGGGCGCTTACCTGCACGCAGTTCGCTGGCAATGATTGTGGTCGATCACACCGATATGAGCGTGCGTGGTTGGGTGGGGTCGGTAGATATGAATGACGACTCCCGCTTTGGTCATGTGGATATGGTGAATGCGATCCGTTCGCCAGGCTCGGTGCTGAAGCCGTTTGTTTACGGTCTGGCGCTGGATGACGGACTCATTCATCCCGCTTCGTTGTTGCAGGATGTCCCGCGGCGAACCGGAGATTATCGACCGGGGAATTTTGACAGCGGTTTTCATGGCCCGGTGAGCATGAGTGAAGCGCTGGTAAGGTCGTTGAATTTACCCGCCGTGCAGGTGCTCGAAGCCTATGGTCCGAAGCGCTTTGCCGCATCGTTACGTAACGTCGGCTTACCGCTGTATCTGCCCGCAGGGGCTGCGCCAAATCTGTCGCTGATTTTAGGTGGTGCGGGGGCAAGGCTGGAAGATATGGCCGCAGCGTACAGCGCCTTTGCCCGCCAGGGAAAAGCGGGAAAACTACGTCTGCAGCCGGGTGACCCACTGCTTGAACGTCCGTTGATGTCGGCGGGTGCGGCGTGGATTATTCGCCGTATTATGGCCGACGAAGCGCAACCGCTGCCGGATAACGCACTGAGCAGAGTGGTTCCGCTGGCGTGGAAAACGGGCACCAGCTATGGCTATCGCGATGCGTGGGCGATTGGCGTTAACGCTCGTTATGTGATCGGTATCTGGACTGGCAGACCAGACGGAACGCCGGTGGTGGGCCAGTTTGGATTTGCCAGCGCCGTGCCGCTGCTCAATCAGGTCAACAATCTTTTGCTCTCTCGCGGGACCAATCAGCCGGAAGATCCACGTCCTGATTCCGTGAGTCGCGGCGTGGTGTGCTGGCCGGGCGGGCAATCCCTTGCCCCAGGAGACAGCAACTGCCGTCGCCGTCTGGCAACCTGGTTACTGGATGGCAGTCAGCCGCCAACGTTATTATTGCCCGAGCAGGAAGGGGTTAATGGCATTCGTTTTCCTGTCTGGCTGGATGATGAAGGCAAACGTGTGGCGGCGGATTGCCCGCAGGCGCACGAGCAAACATTAATCGTCTGGCCGTTGCCGCTGGAGCCATGGCTACCGGAATCAGAACGCCGTGGGGCGAGATTACCGCCAGTTTCTGCCACGTGTCCGCCGCTGGGACAAGGCGCTTCACAGCCGTTGCAGTTGACAGGCATTCGTGATGGCGCGATTGTGAAGCGTTTACCCGGTTCTGCTCAGGCCTCATTGCCGGTGCAAACCAGCGGTGGGAGCGGTGAACGCTGGTGGTTTCTTAACGGTGAAAGGCTGGATGAACGCGGACGTCGTCTTACGCTACGGCTGGCGACTAAAGGGGATTATCAACTGCTGGTGATGGATGACGCTGGTCAGGTAGCGACGGTGAGATTTTCGATGCAGTAGACCAGTTGGTGACTGTTTGTTGCTAGAATTCATCTTATTTTAAAAAAATGTTACCTTCATCAATAGTCAATTGCCGGGATGCTCTTTATAATCCGCGCCAGGTCGTACATCTATATAGACAACAACAGAACACATTACAGAGGTTATCATGGCTATTGAACGTACTTTTTCCATCATCAAACCAAACGCGGTGGCAAAAAACGTTATTGGGAGCATCTTTGCGCGCTTTGAAGCAGCAGGGTTCAAAATTGTCGGCACTAAAATGCTGCACCTGACCGTTGAGCAGGCACGTGGCTTCTATGCTGAGCACGATGGCAAACCGTTCTTTGACGGTCTGGTTGAATTCATGACCTCCGGTCCGATCGTTGTTTCTGTTCTGGAAAGCGAAAATGCCGTACAGCGTCATCGCGATCTGCTGGGCGCAACCAACCCGGCGAATGCGCTGGCCGGTACTCTGCGTGCAGACTATGCTGACAGCTTCACCGAGAACGGTACTCACGGTTCCGACTCCGTTGAGTCAGCGGCGCGCGAAATTGCCTATTTCTTTGGTGAAGGTGAGGTTTGCCCGCGCACTCGCTAATAAGCTCGTGGGGTAGGCCGGATAAGCATTTGCGCATCCGGCTCTGCTTTGCCTGATGGCGATGCTGATGCGTCTTATCAGGCCTACGATCTTCCTTTACATATTATTTTCGCTAATGCTTCGTGCAAACGTGGCATCCCTGCGCCAGACTTTGTACAATGCAACGCCCCGGAAGAGCAGATCGCTTGCCGGGGCGTTTCTTTTTAACCCTCCACGGGCCACAACGTGTAACAACGAGGCCGGAAAAAATTATGTCTGAATTAGTTAACACCTCTGAAGTCGTCATTCCTGCGGTTCCAAATAAAAATGGAAAAATTAACCTGCTGGATCTGAACCGTCAGCAAATGCGCGAATTCTTCAAAGAGATGGGCGAAAAACCGTTTCGTGCCGATCAGGTCATGAAGTGGATGTACCACTATTGCAGCGACAACTTTGATGACATGACTGACATCAACAAGGTGCTGCGTAACAAGCTGAAAGAAGTGGCTGAAATTCGCGCCCCGGAAGTGGTGGAAGAGCAGCGTTCTTCTGACGGTACGATCAAATGGGCTATCGCGGTTGGCGATCAGCGCGTTGAAACGGTGTATATCCCGGAAGACGATCGTGCGACCCTGTGTGTTTCTTCACAGGTCGGGTGCGCATTAGAGTGTAAATTCTGCTCTACGGCGCAACAGGGCTTTAACCGTAACCTGCGGGTATCTGAGATCATTGGCCAGGTCTGGCGCGCGGCGAAGATCGTTGGTGCGGTAAAGGCTACGGGCGTGCGTCCTATTACCAACGTGGTGATGATGGGGATGGGCGAGCCGCTGCTCAACCTGACCAACGTGGTTCCGGCGATGGAAATCATGCTTGATGACTTCGGTTTTGGGCTGTCCAAGCGTCGCGTCACGCTCTCCACCTCAGGCGTTGTCCCTGCGCTGGATAAGCTGGGTGATATGATTGACGTCGCGCTGGCGATTTCTCTGCATGCGCCGAACGATGAAATTCGTGACGAAATTGTACCTATCAACAAAAAGTACAATATCGAAACATTCCTTGGCGCGGTTCGTCGTTATCTGGAGAAGTCCAACGCTAACCAGGGTCGTGTAACCATTGAGTATGTGATGTTAGATCACATCAATGATGGCACTGAACACGCGCATCAGCTGGCAGAACTGCTGAAAGATACGCCGTGTAAGATCAACCTGATCCCGTGGAACCCGTTCCCGGGCGCGCCGTATGGCCGTAGTTCTAACAGCCGTATCGATCGTTTCTCCAAAGTGTTGATGAGCTATGGTTTCACTACCATCGTGCGTAAAACACGTGGTGATGACATCGATGCAGCCTGCGGTCAGCTGGCGGGCGACGTTATCGACCGTACCAAGCGTACTCTGCGTAAGCGTATGCAGGGCGACGCTATCGAGATTAAGACCGTTTGATGTTGGCGCACTACGGTATAATTCCTGTACCGTAGTGCAACGTAAGCCATATGAGGTTTTTTGTTGTCGTCGTCAGGTCAATAATAACGGTGCGTTTTTGTCGACTTTAAGGCAGTATGTAACGGCGTAACAAGTGTTTAGCCCTCAGGTTTACGCCGTTTTGTCATTGATAGTCTGACCGTTTTATACTGTCTGACGAAGGTTAACTGACCAGATGTTTCGCGGTGTGGGTGAGCATTGTGGCTCGCCGGCATCAGAACCCAAATTTACGCAGCTGTAGCGAATGAATACTGAAGCCACGCACGACAAAAATGAAACACTATCCACCGGCGTTCGTCTGCGCAATGCCCGTGAACAACTCGGATTCAGCCAGCAGGCAGTCGCGGAGCGACTTTGCCTGAAGGTCTCCACGGTACGCGATATTGAAGAGGATAAGGCGCCAGCCGATCTTGCTTCAACATTCCTGCGCGGGTATATCCGTTCTTATGCGCGTCTGGTGCATATTCCTGAAGAAGAACTGTTGCCAGGGCTGGAAAAACAGGCTCCGATTCGACCAGCTAAAGTCGCACCGATGCAGAGCTTCTCGCTCGGCAAACGTCGTAAGAAACGCGACGGCTGGTTAATGACCTTTACCTGGCTGGTACTGTTTGTCGTTGTCGGACTGACAGGCGCCTGGTGGTGGCAGAACCATAAAGCACAGCAGGAAGAGATCACCACCATGGCCGATCAATCCTCTGCTGAGCTGAATGCCGGTAAAGAGGGTGCGCAGAACGTACCGTTAGATACCAGCGCAGCAGCAGGGCAGGATACCCCTCCGGCTCCTGACGATGGTGCGGTAGCGGACGCAGCGCCAACGCCAGACGTTGCTGCGACCCCGGCACCCGCCGCTGATGCGCAACAGAACGCCGTTGTTGCCCCATCTCAGGCTAACGTCGATACCGCAACCGCAGCGCCAACAGCGCCAGCTACAGCGGCTCCTCTGCCGACCGATCAGGCAGGTGTGACTACACCTGTAGCCGATCCTAACGCGCTGGTGATGAACTTTACCGCCGATTGCTGGCTGGAAGTAACCGATGCGACCGGTAAAAAACTGTTCAGCGGGATGCAGCGTAAAGACGGCAATCTAAACCTGACCGGTCAAGCGCCGTACAAACTGAAAATTGGCGCCCCGGCGGCAGTGCAGATTCAGTTCCAGGGTAAACCTGTCGATCTGAGTCGTTTTATCAGAACTAACCAGGTTGCGCGTCTGACCGTTAATGCCGAACAATCACCGGCTCAGTAACAGACGGCAATGCGGGAGATTTTTTAATGCATAACCAGGCTCCAATTCAACGTAGAAAATCGACACGCATTTACGTTGGGAACGTGCCGATCGGCGATGGTGCGCCCATCGCCGTACAGTCTATGACTAACACGCGTACCACGGATGTGGAAGCGACGGTTAATCAGATTAAAGCGCTGGAACGCGTAGGCGCAGACATTGTTCGTGTCTCTGTACCGACAATGGATGCCGCAGAAGCGTTCAAGCTTATCAAACAGCAGGTTAACGTCCCGCTGGTTGCCGATATTCACTTCGACTATCGTATCGCGCTGAAGGTAGCGGAATACGGTGTTGATTGCCTGCGTATTAACCCAGGTAATATCGGCAGTGAAGAGCGTATTCGCATGGTGGTGGATTGCGCTCGTGATAAAAATATTCCTATCCGTATCGGCGTCAACGCCGGATCGCTGGAAAAAGATCTGCAGGAAAAATACGGTGAACCGACGCCGCAGGCGCTGCTGGAATCCGCTATGCGCCATGTGGATCACCTCGATCGTCTGAACTTCGATCAATTCAAAGTCAGTGTTAAAGCGTCTGACGTTTTCCTCGCCGTAGAATCCTATCGCCTGCTGGCGAAACAGATCGATCAACCGCTGCATCTGGGGATCACCGAAGCCGGTGGCCTGCGTAGTGGTTCGGTGAAGTCCGCGATCGGCCTTGGCCTGCTGTTATCTGAAGGGATCGGCGATACGCTGCGTGTTTCTCTGGCAGCCGATCCGGTGGAAGAGATCAAAGTGGGTTTCGATATCCTGAAATCGCTGCGCATTCGCGCGCGCGGGATCAACTTCATCGCTTGCCCAACCTGTTCGCGTCAGGAGTTTGACGTTATTGGTACGGTTAACGCGCTGGAGCAACGCCTGGAAGATATCATTACGCCAATGGACGTTTCGATCATCGGTTGCGTGGTAAACGGTCCTGGTGAAGCGCTGGTTTCTACGCTGGGCGTGACGGGCGGTAACAAGAAAAGCGGCCTGTATGAAGACGGCGTGCGTAAGGACAGACTCGATAACGACGATATGATTACGCAGCTTGAAGCCCGCATCCGCGCTAAAGCGAGTATTCTGGACGAAGCGCGTCGTATCGACGTGCAGCAGCTTGAAAAATAACAACGTGATGGGAAGCGGCGTGCTTCCCGTGTATGATTGAACCCGCATGGCGCCCGCATTGTTCGGGTTAGCGCTGAGGGTTCATTTTTATATTCATAAAGAGAATAAACGTGGCAAAAAACATTCAAGCCATTCGCGGCATGAACGATTATCTGCCTGGCGAAACCGCCATCTGGCAGCGCATTGAAGGCACTCTCAAAAACGTGCTCGGTAGCTACGGTTACAGTGAAATCCGCTTGCCGATTGTAGAGCAGACCCCGTTATTCAAACGCGCGATCGGTGAAGTCACCGACGTGGTTGAAAAAGAGATGTATACCTTTGAGGACCGTAATGGCGACAGCCTGACGTTGCGTCCTGAAGGGACTGCGGGCTGCGTACGCGCCGGCATCGAACATGGTCTCCTGTACAATCAGGAACAGCGTCTGTGGTATATCGGGCCGATGTTCCGCCACGAACGTCCGCAGAAAGGACGCTATCGTCAATTCCATCAGCTGGGTGTCGAAGTATTTGGCCTGCAAGGCCCGGACATCGATGCGGAACTGATTATGCTGACCGCTCGCTGGTGGCGCGCGCTGGGTATTTCTCAGCATGTTAGCCTTGAGCTGAACTCAATCGGTTCGCTTGAAGCCCGCGCTAACTACCGTGATGCGTTGGTCGCCTACCTGGAACTGCATAAAGAGAAACTGGACGAAGACTGCAAGCGTCGTATGTACACCAATCCGCTGCGCGTTCTCGACTCCAAAAACCCGGAAGTACAGGCGCTGCTCAACGACGCGCCTGCACTGGGCGACTATCTTGATGACGACTCTCGCGAGCACTTCGCGGGCTTGTGCAAACTGCTGGAATCCGCAGGCATTGCCTACACCGTCAATCAGCGCCTGGTTCGTGGTCTTGATTACTACAACCGCACCGTATTTGAGTGGGTCACCAGTAGCCTGGGCTCTCAGGGTACCGTGTGTGCCGGTGGGCGTTACGACGGTCTGGTTGAGCAACTTGGCGGTCGTGCAACGCCAGCCGTGGGCTTTGCTATGGGGCTGGAACGACTTGTTTTGTTAGTTCAGGCAGTTAATCCGGAATTTAACGCAGATCCTGTTGTCGATATATACCTGGTTGCTTCAGGGGCGGACACGCAGTCGGCGGCAATGACGCTTGCAGAACGTCTGCGCGATGAAGTTCCTGGTGTGAAACTGATGACAAACCACGGTGGCGGCAACTTTAAGAAACAGTTTGCCCGTGCCGATAAGTGGGGCGCCCGCGTTGCACTGGTACTGGGCGAGTCCGAAGTGGCTGACGGTACTGTTGTAGTGAAGGATTTGCGCTCTGGTGAGCAAACGGCAGTAGCGCAGGATAGCGTTGCCGCGCATTTGCGCACTTTACTGGGCTAAGGAGAAGGACAGCGTGGAAATTTACGAGAACGAACACGACCAGGTTGATGCGGTAAAACGCTTCTTTGCTGAAAACGGCAAGGCGCTGGCTGTTGGGATCATTTTAGGGGTTGGCGCGCTGGTTGGTTGGCGTTACTGGACCAGCCATCAGACGGAGTCCGCACGCTCTGCTTCTTTGGCATATCAAAATACGGTGACTGCGGTTAGCGCGGGTAAACCGGACAGCATTCCTGCCGCTGAGAAATTTGCTGCAGAAAATAAAAATACCTACGGCGCGCTAGCTTCACTGGAACTTGCGCAGCAGTTTGTTGACCAAAATGAACTTGAGAAAGCCGCAAGTCAGCTGCAACAGGGCTTGGCTGCGACCAGCGATGAAAATCTCAAAGCGGTGATTAACCTGCGTCTGGCTCGTGTTCAGGTTCAACTTAAACAGGCTGATACCGCGCTGAAAACACTCGACACCATTAAAGGTGAAGGGTGGACGGCCATTGTTGCCGATCTGCGCGGTGAAGCGTTGCTGAGCAAAGGCGACAAACAAGGTGCGCGTAGCGCATGGGAAGCGGGTGTGAAAAGCGATGCCTCTCCTGCTCTGAGCGAAATGATGCAGATGAAAATCAATAATTTGTCCATCTGAGAGGGACCCGATGCAATTGCGTAAATTACTTCTGCCAGGGCTGCTTTCCGTTACCCTATTGAGCGGCTGTTCACTGTTTAGTGGCGAAGAAGATGTCGTTAAGATGTCCCCATTACCGGTGGTTGAAAACCAGTTTACTCCGTCTACGGAATGGAGCACCTCCGTAGGTAACGGTATTGGTGATTTCTATTCCAATCTTCACCCTGCGCTGGCGGATAACGTTGTCTATGCAGCCGATCGCGCTGGTGTAGTGAAAGCATTGAACGCAGGCGACGGTAAAGAAGTCTGGTCTGTGAATCTGGGTGAGAAAGACGGCTGGTTCTCCCGTGCATCTGCACAGCTTTCTGGCGGTGTAACCGTGTCCGGCGGACATGTTTACATTGGCAGCGAAAAAGCACAGGTTTATGCGTTGAATACCAGCGACGGTACCACCGCATGGCAGACGAAAGTCGCCGGTGAAGCGCTGTCTCGTCCTGTTGTGAGCGATGGCGTAGTTTTGATCCACACCAGCAACGGTCAGTTGCAGGCCTTGAACGAAGCTGATGGTGCTATCAAATGGACCGTTAACCTCGACATGCCTTCTCTGTCACTGCGCGGCGAATCTGCCCCAGCGACCGCCTTTGGCGCAGCTATTGTCGGCGGTGATAACGGTCGCGTGAGCGCCGTGCTGATGCAGCAAGGCCAGATGATTTGGCAGCAACGTATTTCTCAGGCGACAGGTCCAACGGAAATCGATCGTCTGAGCGACGTTGATACCACGCCGGTTATCGTCAATGGCGTTGTTTATGCGCTGGCTTATAATGGTAACCTGACGGCGCTGGATCTGCGCAGCGGTCAGATTATGTGGAAACGCGAACTGGGCTCGGTGAATGATTTTATCGTCGACGGCAACCGTATCTACCTGGTTGACCAGAACGACCGCGTACTGGCACTGACCACCGACGGCGGCGTGACGCTGTGGACGCAAAGCGATCTGCTACACCGTCTGCTGACGTCCCCGGTATTGTATAATGGCAATCTGGTCGTCGGTGATAGCGAAGGCTACCTGCACTGGATTAACGTTGACGATGGTCGTTTTGTTGCCCAGCAGAAAGTCGACAGCTCAGGTTTCCTGACCGAGCCGGTCTCTGCTGATGGTAAACTGCTGATCCAGGCGAAAGACGGTACGCTGTACTCTATTACGCGTTAATCGTCCCGGCCGCTCGCTTTGAAAAACGGCTCCTGGTGCAGGAGCCGTTTTACTGTTTTTAACAACGGGGCAAAAAATGTGCCCGTTGTCTGATGATTTTTTAAATGAGGCTTTAAACATGGTACCTGTGGTCGCGCTTGTCGGGCGCCCTAACGTTGGCAAATCCACGTTATTTAACCGTCTAACTCGCACCCGAGATGCGCTGGTTGCGGATTTCCCGGGTCTGACTCGTGACCGTAAGTACGGTCGTGCGGAAATTGAAGGCCGTGAGTTTATCTGTATTGATACCGGCGGTATTGATGGCACCGAAGACGGTGTTGAAACCCGTATGGCGGAACAGTCGCTGTTGGCTATCGAAGAAGCAGACGTTGTGCTGTTCATGGTGGATGCGCGTGCTGGCCTGATGCCAGCGGATGAAGCTATTGCTAAACATCTGCGTTCGCGCCAGAAACCGACGTTCCTGGTCGCCAACAAAACTGACGGACTCGATCCTGACCAGGCGGTTGTTGATTTCTACTCATTGGGTCTGGGTGAAATTTATCCGATCGCGGCGTCCCATGGTCGTGGTGTTCTCAGCCTGCTGGAGCATGTTCTGCTGCCGTGGATGGATGACGTTGCTCCTCAGGAAGAAGTGGATGAAGACGCAGAATACTGGGCGCAGCTTGAAGCCAAAGAAAACGGCGAAGAAGAGCCTGAGGACGATTTCAACCCGCAGGATTTGCCGATTAAACTGGCAATCGTCGGCCGTCCGAACGTAGGTAAGTCCACGCTTACTAACCGTATTCTCGGCGAAGACCGCGTGGTGGTTTACGACATGCCGGGAACCACGCGTGACAGTATTTATATTCCGATGCAGCGCGATGAACGCGAATATGTGCTCATCGATACCGCGGGCGTGCGTAAGCGCGGCAAAATTACCGAAGCGGTAGAAAAATTCTCAGTAATCAAAACGCTGCAGGCAATTGAAGATGCCAACGTTGTGATGCTGGTGATTGACGCGCGTGAAGGGATTTCCGATCAGGACCTGTCGCTGCTGGGCTTTATCCTCAATAGTGGGCGCTCACTTGTTATCGTTGTGAACAAGTGGGATGGCCTGACGCAGGAAGTAAAAGAGCAGGTCAAAGAGACGCTGGACTTCCGTCTGGGCTTTATTGATTTTGCGCGCGTACACTTTATCTCAGCTCTGCACGGTAGCGGCGTGGGTAACCTGTTTGAATCGGTCCGTGAAGCATACGATAGCTCTACACGTCGCGTGAGCACCGCGATGCTGACGCGCATCATGACCATGGCAGTAGAAGATCATCAGCCGCCTCTGGTGCGTGGTCGTCGTGTGAAGCTGAAATATGCCCATGCCGGTGGTTATAACCCGCCAATCGTGGTGATTCACGGCAACCAGGTCAAAGACCTGCCGGATTCCTACAAGCGCTATCTGATGAACTATTTCCGCAAGTCTTTGGACGTGATGGGGACGCCGATCCGTATTCAGTTCAAAGAAGGGGAGAACCCGTTTGCGAACAAACGTAATACATTGACGCCGACTCAGATGCGTAAGCGTAAGCGTTTGATTAAGCACATCAAAAAAAGCAAGTAACTGTTGCTGATGCAGATAAAAACTCGCGCTTGTCGCGGGTTTTTTTTCGTCTGCCCATTGCTGATCTCCCCCTGTGTAAAGTCAATCACTATTCGTTTTTTGCCAAGTTTAAATCTAAGAAAGTAGACATTTGTCGAGTTTTCATCTTAAAGTCCGGGGGCTGGTACTAGACAAAACTAGCCTTAGGTTATCAAATGGTTAAATAACTTTTCGCCGCATGTAAAAAATCGGTCAGATACGTAACTGGCTGGCGTACATCGCGGTGTTTACACGCACGACGACATAACTTTCGGGAGAATTATGCAATCCTCTGTTAATCAAAAAGAAAGCCGAACTTTCTTCGGTCATCCTTACCCGCTCGGCTCGCTGTTCTTCACAGAGATGTGGGAGCGCTTCTCGTTTTACGGCATTCGCCCGTTACTGATCCTGTTTATGGCTGCTACCGTTTATGACGGCGGCATGGGGCTGGCGCGTGAAAATGCCTCGGCGATTGTGGGTATCTTTGCCGGTACGATGTATCTCGCCGCGCTGCCAGGTGGCTGGCTGGCGGATAACTGGCTCGGCCAACAGAAAGCGGTGTGGTACGGTTCCATTTTGATTGCGCTCGGTCACTTGTCGATCGCGCTCTCGGCCATTATGGGGAACAACCTGTTCTTTATCGGCCTGATGTTTATCGTGCTCGGTTCCGGTCTGTTTAAAACCTGTATCTCAGTGATGGTTGGCACGCTGTATAAAAAAGGCGATGCGCGTCGCGACGGCGGTTTCTCGCTGTTCTATATGGGCATCAATATGGGATCGTTTATCGCGCCGCTGATCTCCGGCTGGCTGATTAAATCCCACGGTTGGCACTGGGGCTTTGGCATCGGTGGTATCGGGATGCTGGTGGCGTTGATCATCTTCCGCGTGTTTGCCGTTCCATCGATGAAACGTTATGACAGCGAAGTGGGTCTGGACTCAACCTGGAACAGCCCGGTAGTGAAACGTAACGGTGTGGGCGCGTGGCTGCTGGCGCTGGCCGTCGGCGTAGCTGTTATCGTTACGCTGATTGCGCAGGGCGTGATTGTGATAAATCCGGTCGCGGTTGCCAGTATGCTGGTGTATGTGATTGCCGCCTCCGTCGCGCTTTATTTTATCTACCTGTTTGTCTTTGCTGGTCTGAACCGCAAAGAGCGCGCCAGACTGCTGGTCTGCTTTATCCTGCTGGTTTCCGCCGCGTTCTTCTGGTCTGCGTTTGAGCAGAAGCCAACCTCGTTCAACCTGTTCGCTAACGACTACACTAACCGTATGATCGGCGATTTTGAAATCCCGGCGGTCTGGTTCCAGTCGATAAACGCACTGTTTATCATTCTGTTGGCACCGGTATTCAGCTGGGCGTGGCCGAAACTGGCGAGCATGAACATTCGCCCGAGCAGCATCACCAAGTTCGTTATCGGTATTCTCTGTGCCGCTGCAGGCTTTGGTCTGATGATGCTGGCAGCGCAAAACGTTCTCAGTAACGGTGGCGCAGGCGTCTCCCCATTCTGGCTGGTGGGCAGTATCCTGATGCTGACGCTTGGTGAGCTGTGCCTGAGCCCGATCGGTCTGGCGACCATGACGCTGCTGGCCCCGGAAAGAATGCGCGGGCAGATGATGGGCCTGTGGTTCTGCGCCAGTGCGCTGGGTAACCTGGCCGCAGGTCTGATTGGTGGTCATGTGAAGGCCGACCAACTGGATATGCTGCCGGATCTCTTCGCTCGTTGCTCGATTGCATTGCTTATCTGCGCCGCGGTACTGATCGTCCTCATTGTGCCGATCCGTCGCATGCTGGAGAATACGCAAACTAAACCGGCTACTAGCGCCTGATAACACCTCGATTGTGCCGGGGCAGACGTGATGTCCCGGCCAATTCATTTACGAGGTGAGAACATGCTGTTAGGGTTTGTTGGGCTTGGCGCAGTCGTTGAAACGGCATACTTGCCCGCATTGCGTAAACTTTACGGTGATTCCCTGTGCTGTGTGGGATTTGACGTGCAACCCGCAAAACAGCCCGCTGGTGTGACACGCTGTGCATCGCTCGCTGAACTTCTTGCAACACCGCTTGATACCCTGTTTATCACCACCGCTTCTCTGCATCATCTCGATGTGCTTGAACAGGCGCTGGCCGCTCCCATCGCACGAATCGTGGTTGAAAAACCGATTGTTGCCACGCTTTCCCAAATTGAAAAACTGAAAACGCTGCTGGAGCAACCCGACGCTGCCGACCGTGTGCTGGCGCTCGACCACTGGATGGCGCGTAATGGCGCAATGCAGCTGGCATTGGGAAAACTCGGTGCGCAGTGGCAGGGCGATAACCCACAACAGGCACTTGTCTCTCACTTTTCAGACGTTGTTAAAATCGACGGTTTTTTGCAGGAGCCGAGCGGATATAACGCTACAGGAGAGCCGATCGCGCTCAACTTTGCCACTGGTGAGCCAGATACGCGTGAGCTTCGCCACCCGGACGGTGTGATTCTGGACATTGGCACACACGTACTGGCCATGCTGCGTGAAACAGTGCGTTACCTGGGCGGTAATGACAGCATGACCCTGCAGGTGAAGAGCGCTAAAGACCGTCTGGGACGTAACATCATCCAGGGTGACCTGACCACGGCTGAAGGAGAGGCGCATCTGCAAGGACTGATTAGCGGTGTACCGTTGGATATCTGGCTGAATAAATACGCGGGGCCTGCTGGCGGACAAAAAGGTCTGCGCCTTTATCTGCGTGATGGGCGTATCATCAGCTACGACCGACGGGGTGCCGACGATGTGCTCGAATTGATTGACGGTGATGTTGTGCAACGCTGGTGTCTGCCTGGTACGATTTATGCCCATTGTCTGGCGGAACATATTCTGGGGACGCAAAGTCTGTTTGAACGCAGCCCGCAGGAGGTGAGCCGCACCACGCAGCGCAGGCTGGATGAGGTAGAACGATTACTGATCCTACAGCAACAGTTGCGTGGTTCACACTAAGCGTATCATGGTAAAATTAGCGCAGAATTGAACACCATTTAAAGGAGTCACCATGTCGATGACCTGCCCGGATTGTCATGCAGAACTGGAACCACAAAACGGTGTGGCACACTGTGAAAACTGTAAAAAAGATATTCCGTTAGAAGCGCGCTGCCCGGAGTGCCATCAGCCACTCCAGGTGTTAAAAGCCTGCGGGGCGGTGGACTACTTCTGTCAGAATGGCCATGGTCTGATCTCGAAGAAACGTGTGGAGTTTGTGCCGGTCTAATCTGGCTTTTTCTTACGCGTTTTCTTTGCCGTCGTTACGCCTTTCACTTCGCTCTCTACCCAGCCGTCTGACAGGCGGGTAGTGAGCACATCACCGGTTTTTACCTGTTTGGTCTGCTTCAGTACTTTGCCGTCGGTCGCGGTAGTGACGCTATAGCCGCGAGCGAGCGTCGAGAGAGGACTCACCGCTTCAAGATGCGTCACCACATTACCGAAGCGTTCTCGCTGTGCACTTAAACGCGCGCGGATATTCTCTGCCAGACGGTACTCCAGTTGCTGAATACGGGTTTGCGCCCGATAAATTCGCGGCTGTGGGTTTTGCTGGCTCAGGCGTTGACTTACGCGCTGTTGGCGCTGATTGGCCTGCTTAATCTTATTCTCAAGAGCGAAATTCATCCGCTGACGCAGCCGCTCCAGCACGGTCTGCTGACGGGCCAGACGCAGTTGCGGATGTTGCTGTTGCAAACGGTGATGAAGCTGGGTAAAGCGACGAGTACGGTTGGCGATGTAGTAGTCCATCGCCATCTCCAGACGCTGCTGGCCATGCTGAATTTGACGCAGCAGTTCCAGTTGATTGCGGCTGACAGTTTCCGCCGCTGCTGATGGCGTAGGCGCCCGTAAATCTGCAATAAAATCGGCAATAGTGACATCTGTTTCGTGGCCGACGGCGCTTACTACCGGAATGCGGCTGGCAAAGATTGCCCGTGCTACGCGTTCATCGTTAAAACTCCACAAATCTTCCAGAGAACCGCCGCCGCGCCCGACGATAAGCACATCGCACTCGCCCCGCGCGTTCGCCAGCTCAATGGCGCGAACGATCTGTCCTGGCGCATCGTCGCCCTGGACCGCGGTCGGGTAGATAATAACGGGCAGGGATGGGTCACGGCGCTTCAGCACGTGGAGAATGTCGTGCAGCGCAGCCCCGGTTTTCGAGGTAATGACCCCAACGCAGTGAGCCGGTGAGGGTAGTGATTTTTTGAACTGCTGATCGAATAGCCCTTCAGCCTGCAGTTTGGCTTTGAGTTGCTCATATTTTTGCTGCAACAAACCTTCACCAGCTGGCTGCATGCTCTCAACAATTATCTGGTAGTCGCCACGCGGTTCGTACAACGTAATGTTGGCGCGTACCAGGACCTGCTGACCGTGCTGTGGGCGGAACGTTACCCGTCGATTGCTGTTGCGAAACATCGCGCAGCGTACCTGGGCGGTGTCATCTTTGAGCGTGAAATACCAGTGACCGGAGGACGGTTGAGTGAAATTCGAGATTTCACCGCTGATCCAAACTTGTCCCATTTCCTGCTCAAGCAGCAAACGAACCGTCTGATTTAGGCGGCTTACGGTAAAAATTGAGGTGGTCTGAGAGGATAACATGTGAGCGGGATCAAATTCTAAATCAGCAAGTTATTCAGTCGAAAGTAACATGCTCACAGAGGAGCGCAAGGTTTTTTTGCAAAAAAGTGTGGATGCAATCGGTTACGCTCTGTATAATGCCGCGGCAATATTTAATAACCTCCCAGGTGAGATATTGCCCATGCTACGTATCGCAAAAGAAGCCCTGACGTTTGACGACGTCCTCCTCGTTCCCGCTCATTCTACCGTTCTGCCGAATACTGCTGACCTCAGCACCCAGTTGACGAAAACCATTCGCCTGAACATTCCTATGCTCTCCGCAGCAATGGACACCGTGACGGAAGCGCGCCTGGCAATTGCCCTGGCCCAGGAAGGCGGCATCGGTTTTATCCACAAAAACATGTCCATCGAGCGCCAGGCTGAAGAAGTTCGCCGCGTGAAGAAACACGAATCTGGCGTGGTAACTGACCCACAGACCGTACTGCCAACCACTACTCTGCGCGAAGTGAAAGAACTGACCGAGCGTAACGGCTTTGCTGGCTACCCGGTAGTGACTGAAGATAACGAACTGGTCGGCATCATCACCGGCCGTGACGTGCGTTTTGTGACTGACCTGAACCAGCCGGTTAGCGTATATATGACGCCAAAAGAGCGTCTGGTGACCGTTCGTGAAGGCGAAGCGCGCGATGTCGTTTTTGCCAAAATGCACGAAAAACGCGTTGAGAAAGCGCTGGTTGTTGATGACAGCTTCCACCTGCTCGGCATGATCACCGTAAAAGATTTCCAGAAAGCAGAACGTAAACCTAACGCCTGTAAAGACGAGCATGGTCGTCTGCGCGTTGGTGCAGCGGTAGGTGCTGGCGCAGGTAACGAAGAGCGTGTAGACGCGCTGGTTGCCGCTGGCGTAGACGTTCTGCTGATTGACTCCTCTCACGGCCACTCTGAAGGCGTTCTGCAGCGTATCCGTGAAACTCGCGCTAAATATCCTGACCTGCAGATCATCGGCGGTAACGTTGCTACGGGCGCAGGTGCTCGCGCGCTTGCTGAAGCTGGCTGCAGCGCAGTTAAAGTGGGTATCGGCCCTGGCTCCATCTGTACTACCCGTATCGTGACCGGCGTCGGTGTTCCGCAGATCACTGCCGTTTCTGATGCCGTTGAAGCGCTGGAAGGCACCGGTATTCCGGTTATCGCCGACGGCGGTATTCGTTTCTCCGGCGACATCGCTAAAGCGATTGCTGCTGGTGCTGCCGCAGTGATGGTTGGCTCCATGCTGGCGGGTACTGAAGAATCCCCGGGCGAAATCGAACTGTACCAGGGCCGTTCTTACAAATCTTACCGCGGTATGGGTTCTCTGGGCGCGATGTCCAAAGGGTCTTCTGACCGTTACTTCCAGAGCGATAACGCTGCTGACAAACTGGTCCCGGAAGGTATCGAAGGTCGCGTTGCCTATAAAGGTCGCCTGAAAGAGATCATTCACCAGCAGATGGGCGGCCTGCGCTCCTGTATGGGTCTGACCGGCTGTGGTACTATCGACGCGCTGCGAACGAAAGCAGAGTTTGTACGCATCAGCGGTGCGGGTATTCAGGAAAGTCACGTTCACGATGTGACCATCACCAAAGAGTCCCCTAACTACCGCATGGGCTCCTGATAAGTTTCCGCGCCCGGCTATATGCCGGGCGAATTTGTTTCACTTGCCTCGGAATTAGCGTCAATGACAGACAATATTCATAAACATCGCATTCTCATCCTCGATTTCGGCTCGCAGTACACTCAGCTGGTTGCACGTCGCGTACGTGAACTGGGCGTCTACTGTGAACTGTGGGCATGGGATGTTACGGAAGCACAAATTCGCGAATTCAACCCAAGCGGTATCATTCTTTCCGGTGGTCCGGAAAGTACCACCGAAGAAAACAGCCCGCGTGCGCCGGAATACGTTTTCAATGCGGGCGTGCCGGTGTTCGGCGTGTGCTACGGCATGCAGACCATGGCAATGCAGCTCGGTGGTCATGTTGAAGGTTCTAACGAACGTGAATTCGGCTATGCGCAGGTTGAAGTTCAAACCGACAGCGCGCTTGTCCGTGGTATTGAAGACTCCCTGACCGCAGACGGCAAACCGCTGCTGGACGTGTGGATGAGCCACGGCGACAAAGTGACCGCCATTCCGGAAGGTTTCGTGACCGTTGCCAGCACCGACAGCTGCCCGTTCGCTATCATGGCGCACGAAGAAAAACGCTTCTACGGCGTGCAGTTCCACCCGGAAGTTACCCACACCCGTCAGGGCATGCGCATGCTGGAGCGTTTTGTGCGCGACATCTGCCAGTGTGAAGCGCTGTGGACGCCGGCAAAAATTATCGATGACGCCGTTGCCCGCATTCGTGAGCAGGTTGGCAATGATAAAGTTATCCTCGGTCTGTCCGGCGGCGTTGACTCCTCCGTGACCGCGATGCTGCTGCACCGTGCAATCGGCAAAAACCTGACCTGCGTGTTCGTCGACAACGGTCTGCTGCGTCTCAACGAAGCTCAGCAGGTGATGGATATGTTCGGCGACCACTTTGGCCTGAACATCGTTCACGTGGAAGGCGAAAAGCGTTTCCTGGACGCGCTGAAAGGCGAGAACGACCCAGAAGCTAAACGTAAAATCATTGGCCGCGTATTCGTGGAAGTATTCGATGAAGAAGCGCTGAAGCTGGAAGACGTTAAGTGGCTGGCGCAGGGCACCATCTACCCGGACGTGATCGAATCCGCGGCATCTGCCACCGGCAAAGCGCACGTTATCAAATCTCACCACAACGTGGGCGGTTTGCCGAAAGAGATGAAGATGGGTCTGGTTGAACCGCTGCGTGAGCTGTTCAAAGACGAAGTGCGTAAGATTGGTCTGGAGCTGGGCCTGCCGTACGACATGCTGTACCGTCACCCGTTCCCGGGACCGGGTCTGGGCGTGCGTGTGCTTGGCGAAGTGAAGAAAGAGTACTGCGACCTGCTGCGTCGCGCGGATGCTATCTTCATTGAAGAGCTGCACAAAGCTGACCTGTACAACAAGGTAAGCCAGGCGTTCACCGTGTTCCTGCCGGTTCGTTCCGTTGGTGTGATGGGCGATGGCCGCAAGTACGACTGGGTTGTTTCCCTGCGTGCGGTCGAAACCATCGACTTTATGACCGCGCACTGGGCACACCTGCCGTATGACTTCTTAGGCCGCGTCTCTAACCGCATTATCAACGAAGTGAACGGTATTTCCCGCGTTGTGTACGACATCAGCGGTAAGCCGCCAGCTACCATTGAGTGGGAATGATATCCCTTTCCGTTAGCGGTTTTTTGAACCGGTAATATGCAAAAAACCCTCTGTTTATAGAGGGTTTTTTATTGCACGCATTTCAGAAAATACTTCAGCAAATACTTCAGGCGCATGTTCTGTAGGAAAGTACGCTAATCGACCAGTTGCAGCTGGGGCTGCTGCTGAGGTGTGACATTCTGAATACGCACATCCATCTGTGGATAGGGTAGGTCTATGTGGTTGGCGTCCAGCGCCTCTTTAATGTTTTCCAGCAGATCGTAATAGGTATTCCAGTATTCGATATTGGGCACCCATACGCGCACGTAAAAATTCAACGCTGAAGCGCCCAGTTCGCCCAGACGAACGGTTACCCCACGTTGCTTATCGATGCGGCTGTCCTGCTCGATAATGTGATTAATAACTTGCTTAACCTCTGCAATCCGACTCTGATAACCCACACCAATCACCAGATCGATACGACGAAAAGGGTGACGGGAATAGTTAATGATGTTGTCAGCGATGATCTTACCGTTTGGAATCACCACTTCTTTGCTGTCTGCGGTTAGCAGGGTGGTGGAGAAAATGTGCACCTTTTCTACTGTTCCGGTGACTGCACCAATCTGCACTACTTCTCCGGCGCGAAAAGGCCGCAGGGAAACCAACAGCACGCCAGCGGCAAAGTTGGAAAGCGAGCTTTGTAACGCGAGGCCAATGGCTAGTCCGGCGGCACCGATGACGGCAATAATGGAGGATGTTTCAATACCGATGCGACCTAATGCGGCGACGACGGAAAAGGCGAGGGTAATGTAACGTACCAGCGCGGTGAAGAACTGAATGATCGTTCTGTCGACTTTACGTTTAAGCAGTAACTTTTCCAGCCCACGAGAGAGCAGACGAGCGATAAATTTACCGATAAACAATAAGATCACGGCGGCAACGATATTCCAGCCGAATTGAATGACAGCATCGCTGTGCCCGGCGATCCACTCAAGGCCGCTTCTTATTTTCGGGAATAATAAAAAACCACTCATGGTATTACCCTGTAGAATTTAAAAATGATAACAATTCAAATAACTATTTAATTTTCATGCGAAATATAAATGCTTGCGTCAGTGATATTTGCTGGTGATATTAATTAGCGTTTATTTGAGCACTGTTTGTCTTTTTATGTCCGCTAAACCGGAACGTAAAATCAGCGCGAATGGTGCGGTGAAGTGGGATGAAAAGATTGTGCATTTGTGCGAAAAATACGGCCGATTATCTGATAATTAAGCGAGAGAGGGGGGATGTGTGTAAAGTTTCATCACTCAAATCCCTTACCGGATGGTTAAATGTCAGGCGATTAGCCATCCGGTAAGGAATCTTAATGCTGGGGGTATCACAGGCGCGAGCGATCAATGTTCGTCGGTTTGTGCAGGAGCTGTCTGTTGCGGCTGAGTGGTCTGCTGAGATTCTTTTTTGTCCTGGTGGTGATGCCACGCACCAATGGCGGAGTAGACGAAGCGTCCGAAGAAGAAGAGAAAGCTGATAAGCAGTACGATCCGGATCATGCGACTGTTAAATCGGTGTCGTTTGCGTAGGCTGGTAACCTGGCTCACAAAAGGTTCCTTGTAGTGTACCCAACTGAGGGCGATACTCACATTAAGGCACACTGTGAGGGAATGGTCAATTCTTCCTTATGTAAAATTGCTTCAGTTGTTTTATCTTCTTATGTTATGGAAATTAATATTATTATTTGCATGAATAATGTATTAACGATAAAAAATAATGAAAAGAGTAATAATTGATGAATGAGGGGGATGTTTTTTGATATGTATCAAGCATCACACTTTGCTGACAACTAAAATCGATGAATCATTGTGATGTATTTTACTTTATCGTTTTAAGGTCAGGTGGGATGCCTGTCTGAATACCCCCTACAGGATGTGTGGGATTCTACTGAGCATCTATGAAACTCAATAAAAATTATATTGGTATTAGAGATAGATGGTGGGCATTACCTCTCATCTTACCTTCTTTGTTGTTGCCTATATTGAGCACTGCCACCACCTATGCCCATATTAGTACGGGGACCGTAATTCTTTTCTACCTGCCGTTAGCGCTGATGATTAGCCTGATGCTTTTTTTTGGCTGGGCGGCATTGCCAGGTATTATCATTTCCATTATCTGGTACAAATATCCGCAGGTCGGGTTATTTGAAACACTTTCAATAATTTCGCACTTTATAGTTATAATCGTGCTTAGCTGGGGAGGATATAAAGTATTTTCTCCCCGACGAAACAACGTTTCCCACGGGGATTCTCACCTGATGTTTCAGCGTATGTTCTGGCAGGTCTTCTGCCCGGCAACGCTGTTTCTGATACTCTTCCAGTTTGCTGCATTTGTGGGTGTTTATGAAAGCAAATCCGGCATGGTGGGCGTTATGCCCTTCAATACAGGCACATTGATCAACTATCAGTCCATACTCGCGGGGAATCTTGTAGGTGTGCCGCTGTGTTATTTCATCATTCGAACAATTCGCAACCCCTTGCATCTGAGAGGCTATTTTTCTCAGTTAAAGCAGCAGTTTGATACCAAAGTGACTAAAACAGAGTTTGCGGTCTGGTTGATTATATTGACTGTGCTAATGGCAATGTTGTGTATGCCGCTCAATGAACAAAGCTCAATATTTAGCACTAATTATACCTTGTCACTGTTACTTCCCGTCATGCTGTGGGGGGCAATGCGTTACGGTTATAGATTTATTTCGGTGATATGGGCGGTCGTACTTATTACCGCAATTCATTATTATCAGCGCTATATGCCATGGTATTCGGGTTACGATACGCAGCTTGCCATTACCTCATCAAGTTATCTGGTTTTTTCCTTCATCGTGAATTTCATTGCTGTCCTGGCAACGCGTCAACGTTTTGTTACCCGGCGCAACCATCGCCTGGCCTTCTTTGACCCTATGGTGCATATTCCGAATTTGCGCGCTTTGAACCGGGATTTGAAAAACGCGCCATGGTCAGTGCTTTGCTTTTTGGGTGTTCCGGGCATGGAGCTGCTGGTGAAAAATTACGGCATTATGCTGCGTATCCAGTACAAGCAAAAACTGGCTCAGTGGATAACACCGTTGCTTGAACAGGATGAGCATGTCTATCAATTGTCAGGTAATGATTTAATCCTGCGTTTTAACACTGAGCTACACCAGGAGCGCATTGAAGCACTGGACAGGCATATCAAGCAGTTTCGTTTTGTCTGGGACGGAATGCCTTTGCAACCGCAGGTTGGGATCAGCTTTTGCTATGTCCGTTCTCCTGTTAACCATATCTATTTGTTGCTGGGAGAGTTAAGTACCATTGCCGAATTATCGCTGGCAACCAATTCACCAGAGAATTTGCAGCGGCGTGGTGTGATGCACCTGCAACGCGACCTGAAAGATAAAGTTGCGATGATGAACCGTATTCAGCAGGCGCTGGAGAACAATCGTTTTTTCCTGAAGGCGCAGCCGATTTTTGGCGTGCGTGGCGACGTTTATCACGAAATCCTCCTGCGGCTTGAGGGGGATGACGGTGAAACTATCGCCCCTGATAGCTTCTTGCCGGTAGCCCATGAGTTTGGTTTGTCATCCCGTATCGATCTGTGGGTGATTGAAAATACGTTGAAATTTATGGCGCAGAATCGGGAAAAAATGCCCGCCCACCGGTTTGCTATCAACTTATCACCCACCTCAGTATGTCGCGCGCGACTTCCTAATGACATCAATCAGTTACTGAATAAGTACAAGGTTGAAGCATGGCAACTTATCTTTGAAGTGACGGAAAGCAATGCCTTGACCAATGCGGAACAGGCACAGGCAACGTTGCTGCAGCTGCAATCACTGGGCTGTCAGATTGCGATTGATGATTTTGGTACTGGATATGCCAGCTATGCGCGGCTGAAAAATGTGAATGCCGATATCCTGAAAATTGACGGTAGCTTTATTCGCAATATTGTTTCGAACAGCCTCGACTACCAAATCGTGGCCTCTATTTGCCATCTTGCGCGGATGAAAAGAATGCTGGTGGTTGCGGAGTACGTCGAAAGCGAAGAAATACGCAGTGCGGTGATTTCACTGGGGATTGATTACATGCAGGGGTATCTGATTGGTGAGCCACTGCCGTTGAATGAAACGCTGGAAAAGCAGGTGCCAGATGAACTGACACCTGCTGAGATCTTATGCGGCGATATCGGGTGAGCTCTCTTCTTCAATTTTGAGTCGCCAGCCTGTTACGGCTTCCCAGTATTGCTGCTCTTTCTCCAGATCGAGCAGCACCAGCGCATTTTGGCTAAACCAGTCATGCGGGAAGCGTAAGGTCCAGTGGCTGTCGTCGGTTATCAGGGTCAAAGTCGGCGGTGTGGTGGTCGCCTGACGCTGATTATTCAACAGCACGCCCAGGCGCAGCAGCTGAATTAACGGCAGAAACTGTTTCTTCTTAAACAGCGTAAAGCGGGGCAAGTCGTCGAGCTTAATCGCTTTGCGATGATAACGAACTAATGTTGCCATCATCAGCTGTTGTTCCTGATTGAAACCAGGCAGATCGCTGTTTTGTAAGATATACGCAGAGTGGCGATGCAAACCGCTGTGGTTAATGTTCAGCCCAACCTCATGCAGCATTGCTGCCCAACGCAGTAACGCTTCCAGTTGGGGATTGGCCAGCTTTGGCTGCTGCGTATGCCACTGGTCGTACATTTGCATCGTCGTTTCTAGTACGCGCCGGGCCTGTTCGCTGTCAATGTTGTACTGGTTCGCCAGGCTGCTGGCGGTACGGCTACGAACATCCTGGTGGCGAAAACGGCCTTCCATCTCGTACAGCACGCCCTCACGTAACGCACCATCAGAAAGGCGAAGTTCGCGAATAGCTAACGCGTCAAAAACGCCGCACAGAATCGCGAGTCCGGGTACAAACACTGCTTTTCTTTCTTCTGACAACCCCGGCAAGCTGAGCGCATCAAATGACGCGTGCTTCAACACTTCAGATGTCAGCTTGTCCAGACGTTCGGGGGTGATAAAACCGTCTTTTTCACCCATCTCCAGCAGCACTTCATGGGCTGCCTTAATGGTGCCCGATGCGCCCAGCGCAACGTTCCAGCCCTGAATGCGAAACTGCCAGGTTAAGGTTTCGAGCTTTTGCGCAGCCGCCATGCGGGCACGCTGGAAGTTTTCGCGGTTAATTACACCGCGCGGGAAATACATCTGGGCAAAGCTGACGCAACCCATACGGCGGCTTTCGACCAGTTTAGGCTCGAAATCTTCCCCGATCACCAGTTCTGTTGAGCCGCCGCCGATATCGATAACCAGCTTGCGACCTTTTTCCGGCTGCGTATGTTCAACGCCCATAAAGATCAATCGGGCTTCTTCGTTGCCGGAAATAATCTCAATTGGGTAGGGGATGACTTTTTCCGCTCGCTTGAGAAAATCAGTCGCATTCAGTGCCTGACGCAAAGTATGGGTTCCCACGATACATACGCTTGATGGAGGAAACCCCTGCAAACGTTCGGCGAACAGTGATAAACAGCTTAGCCCGCGCTCCATGGCCTCTTCGCTCAGCTTGTTATCTTCGCCGAGGCCATCCGCCAGATGTACGCGTTGTTTCAGTCGCCCAATAATTTGCATTGCGCCATCAACCACGCGGGCAATGACCATATGGAAACTGTTTGAACCAAGGTCGACCGCAGCAAATTCCTGCGGTCGTGGAGTCTTGTCGTGTATTGGCATATCTTTAGTCAGGTTGCTCGAGTGATTTGATGTAATCGTAAATCGCCAATTGTGACTGAACCTTACGGCGGTTTCCGCGCGGTACGTAGCGATTACTCAGTTCTTTATCAATAAAGCGGGCTTTCACCGTGTCGCTGAACAGGATATCGATAATATCCAGCACGCGTTGCTTAAGGCGCGGGTCAAGAAGCGGTGTGGCAACTTCGATACGATAGTCGATGTTTCTTGTCATCCAGTCAGCGGAGGAGAGATACACCTGCTTGTCACCCCCGTTCTCGAAGATATAGACCCGGTCATGTTCAAGATAGCGATCAACGATGCTGATAACGCGAATATTGTCGCTGATACCTTCCAGATTCGGAATCAAAGAACACATACCACGAATCAACAAATTGACCGGCACACCAGAGCTTGAGGCCGCATAGAGGCGGTCAACCAGACCTTTATCGACCAGGTTATTCAGTTTTAGCGTAATGCCGGAAGGCAGTCCTTGCTGCGCGTTGGCGATTTCTTTGTCGATCATCGCGTACAGCAGACGGCGTGAGTTCTGCGGGGAAACCAGCAGATAATCGAACGTCACCGGGCGATACGGGTTCTCGATGAAGTTAAACACCCGACGCACTTCGTTGGTAATGCGCGAATCGGCAGTTAGCAACGAGTAGTCGGTATACAGGCGTGCCGTTTTTTCGTTGAAGTTCCCCGTCCCGATATGCGCATAGCGCACGACTTCATCACCTTCTTTACGCGAGATAAGGAACAGTTTGGCGTGAATTTTCAGGCCTGGCGCGGAGAAGATGACGTGAACGCCTGCTTCGGTAAGACGCTTGGCCCAATGGATGTTGGCTTCTTCATCGAAGCGGGCCTGCAATTCCACCACCACGGTGACTTTCTTACCGTTGTGCGCGGCATGGATCATTGAATCTATGATGCGTGAATCTTTTGCCACACGGTAGATGTTGATCTTTATAGCCAGCACGCTCGGGTCGAAAGAGGCCTGGCGCAGCAGTTCAAGAACGTGCTCAAAGGTGTGATAGGGGTAATACAGCAGCACGTCGCGTTCACGAACGGCGTCAAAGCCGTTACGAAACTTCTCGTTGTCGAACCAGATATGGCGCAGACGCGGCAGCGGTTTGTTCACCAGGTTAGCTTTGCCAACGTTAGGGAAGTTAATAAAGTCTTTGAAGTTATGGTAACGCCCGCCGGGAACAATCGAGTCGTAGCGAGAAATCGTCAGTTTTTCACGCAGTACTTCGACCAGTGCATTGGGCATGTCACGCTGATAGACAAAACGTACAGGTTCTGCGGTCAGACGCTGTTTCAGGCTGGATGACATCAGCTCCATCAGGCTCGATTCCATCTCGTGCACCAAATCGTATTCGGCGTCACGGGTCATTTTCATCGAATAGGCGTTCAGTGCGTCGTAGTCAAAGAACCCTTTGAAAATGTCGTCAAGGCAGTAACGTAAGATGTTGTCCAGCAGGATCATCGGTTTGCGACGGCGCGGGGTTTCCGGCGGCAGATTCACAAAACGGGGAACCTTGTCGGAAGGGATTTCCAGCAGCGCGTAGCGGATCGTATCACCACGGATAATTTCTACCGCCAGATAGGTGTAGTCATCTTTCAAAAACTGGACTAAATCCGTCTCGCGGTTAATCAGGATCGGCGTGATGTGCTGGCGAAGATATTGCTTGAAGTAATGACGCAACCAGCTTTGCTGATTGACCGACAACTGGCGTTCGTTGATTAAGAAAATCTGATTGCGCGCCATTTCCAACAGCAACTCGTTGTACAGGCCGTCAAATTCCTGATCGGCTTTTAATACGCGGGCCTGGATTTTGCCTAACAAATGGCGGGAGTGAGAGTTTGAACCCTGTTCTTCGCTAATAATGATTCGGCGCTTCAGTTCGGCAAAACGAACCTTATAAAACTCGTCGAGATTATTGGAATAGATGCCTAAGAAACGCATCCGTTCGATCAACGGGTTTGACTTATCAGCAGCTTCCTGGAGTACACGTTCGTTGAACGCTAACCAACTGAGTTCTTTCTCGATGTATAGCTTTTCCTGACCCATTACCACTTTTACTCCGTTTCATTCACGGGACACTACCGATTTATTATGGCGAGCATTGCTCTCAGATGTCCAACTGTGCCAGAAAAATATGACAATAAACCGTCTGATAGCAAAGAGAAAGGGGGAGCGTAGATGAATACCGGTGGTATTAACCGGAAAAGGTAGTTATGCCTGTAAGCCGGATGGTGACATTCGGCTTACAGGTTGTTTTTTTATTATTCGTCGGCGGCGTAGCCTTGTGGAGGCAAACGAACGCCATCCAGCCATGCAGCGTTATCACGCATCTTCAGGCGACCGTCGATAAACCAGCTTACCACCAGCGGGTAAATGGTATGTTCCTGAGCCTGAACCCGTGCCGTGACGTCATCTTCGCTGTCGCCTTCAAATACTGGGACTTTGGCCTGGAGAATGACCGGTCCGCCGTCCAACTCATCCGTCACGAAATGGACTGAGGTACCATGTTCTTCATCGCCGTTTTCCAGTACCTGGCGATGCGTATGCAGGCCGGGATACTTCGGCAATAAAGACGGGTGGATATTCAGCAATAGTTCAGCATAGTGAGCGACAAACGCCGGGCTGAGGATACGCATATAACCGGCCAGCACCACAACATCGGGTGCATAGGCGTCAATCTCTTGTATCAGTTGGCGGTCGAATGCTTCGCGACTTGCAAACTGGGCAGCTTCCAGCGAGTGTGCCGGAATATTCGCTTCGCGTGCGCGCTCAAGGCCGAACGCATCGGCCTTGTTACTGAATACTGCACGTATGGTGCCATTGATTTTTTTCTGTTCGCAGGCGTCGATTATCGCCTGCAAATTACTTCCGTTGCCGGAAATGAGCACCACAATGTTTTTCATTCAATGACCACACGCTGTTCGGAATCAGAAGCTTTGATGATACCGATTTTCCATGCGTTTTCACCTTTCTCATTGAGCAAAGCAAGGGCTTTGTCCACTTCCGGAGCTGGCAGGGCGATAACCATACCTACACCGCAGTTAAAGGTGCGATACATCTCATGCTGGCTGACGTTACCCGCCGTTTGCAGCCAGTTGAAGACGGCTGGCCACTGCCATGAAGATTCGTCGATCACTGCCTGCGTGTTGTCTGGCAGAACGCGTGGAATATTTTCCCAGAAGCCGCCGCCGGTCAGGTGGGCAATGGCGTGCACATCAACCTTCTCGATCAGTTCCAGAATGGATTTCACGTAAATGCGGGTAGGGGCCAGTAAGTGATCGGCCAGCGGCTTGCCTTCAAGCTCGGTGGTTTCTGGGTCACAACCGCTGACTTCTACAATTTTACGCACCAGAGAGTAGCCGTTGGAGTGCGGGCCGCTGGAGCCGAGCGCAATCAGTACGTCACCGTCAGCCACTTTTGAACCGTCGATAATCTCTGATTTTTCGACGACGCCAACGCAGAAACCTGCCACGTCGTAATCTTCGCCGTGGTACATCCCTGGCATTTCAGCTGTTTCCCCACCGACCAGCGCACAGCCAGACTGCAGGCAGCCTTCGGCAATCCCGTTAATGACGCTGGCTGCGGTGTCCACATCCAGTTTGCCGGTAGCATAGTAGTCGAGGAAGAACAGTGGCTCAGCGCCCTGAACCACGAGGTCGTTGACGCACATTGCGACGAGGTCAATGCCGATAGTGTCGTGGCGTTTCAGATCCATCGCCAGACGCAGTTTTGTACCAACGCCATCAGTGCCGGAAACCAGTACCGGTTCACGATATTTTTGCGGCAATGCGCACAGCGCACCGAAGCCACCCAGACCACCCATAACTTCCGGACGACGAGTTTTCTTTACTACGCCTTTGATTCGATCAACCAGAGCATTACCTGCATCAATATCAACACCGGCATCTTTGTAGCTAAGAGAGGTTTTATCGGTCACTGCCTGCTTCCCCACATGTTTACTTGCAGTAAAAGTTAAATTCGGCGCAATTCTAACAGGGAAAGCAAACGTTTGCGAGCCTGCTCTGCATCAAGTTTTATCTGCTGGTTTTTTCGGCATTTTACAATCATTTATCTATTTGTTTGAGCTGGGCCACGAAAATGAAACCGGGTACAGTCTTGTGCTTGAATCCTGTTAGCCGAATGCACAGTATCGTACTGAAACCGGTTTCTGTTTTCTGTTGCGGACCTCATCAACAGCGTTTTGCGCAGAGTCATCACGATAGGGGAAGGGTATGTCAGGATTTAAAGCAGATTTCATGTGGGGTGGTGCTGTCGCTGCTCATCAACTGGAAGGTGGCTGGCAGGAGGGCGGAAAAGGCGTCAGCGTTGCTGATGTCATGACCGCGGGAGCGCATGGTGTGGCGCGTGAAATTACCGACGGTGTGATTGCCGGTAAAAATTACCCTAACCATGAGGCCATCGATTTTTATCATCGCTATAAAGACGACATAAAGCTGTTTGCCGAAATGGGGTTTAAATGTTTTCGCACCTCTATTGCCTGGACACGTATTTTTCCCTTAGGCGATGAAGAACAACCCAATGAGGCTGGCCTACAGTTCTATGATGGCCTGTTTGACGAATGCCTGAAATACGGCATTGAGCCGGTGATTACGCTGTCGCATTTTGAGATGCCTTACCATCTGGTGACGGAGTACGGCGGCTGGCGCAACCGCAAGCTTATCGATTTCTTTGTCCGTTTTGCCAGGGTGGTATTCACTCGTTACCAGCACAAAGTGAAGTACTGGATGACGTTTAATGAGATTAACAACCAGGCAAATTATCACGAAGATTTCGCGCCCTTTACTAACTCAGGTCTGAAATACCAGCCAGGCGAAGACCGCGAGCCGGTCATGTACCAGGCGGCGCACTATGAGCTGGTGGCAAGCGCGCTGGCGGTAAAGGTCGCGCGTGAGATTAACCCGGAATTACAGATAGGGTGCATGATTGCCATGTGTCCAATCTATCCGCTGACCTGCGCGCCAGACGATATGATGATGGCGATGAATGCCATGCACCGGCGTTACTGGTTTACTGACGTCCATGTGCGCGGCAAATACCCGCGGCATCTTCTCAACTACTTTGCCCGTCGTGGCTTTGAACTGGATATCACCGAGGAAGACTGTCAGGCGCTGGCCAAGGGCTGCGTTGATTACATCGGCTTTAGCTATTATATGTCTTTCGCGACCCAGGCAACGGCGGACAACACACAGCTGGATTACGACGAGTCGAAAAGCCTGGTTTCCAACCCGTACGTGCAGAAATCGGACTGGGGCTGGCAGATTGATCCGGTTGGCCTGCGTTATTCACTGAACTGGTTCTGGGATCATTATCAACTGCCACTATTTATTGTGGAGAATGGATTTGGCGCCATTGATGTGCGCGAGGACGATGGTACAGTTAACGACCAGTACCGTATTGACTACCTTGCCGCCCACATACGTGAGATGAAAAAAGCGGTGGTGGAAGATGGCGTGGATCTGATGGGATATACCCCGTGGGGCTGCATTGATTTAGTCTCTGCCGGGACAGGGGAGATGAAAAAACGCTACGGGTTTATCTATGTCGATAAAAATAATGACGGTAGCGGGACATTAACGCGCTCACCTAAAAAATCTTTTTCGTGGTATCAAAAAGTCATCCAGACCAATGCTGAATATCTTTAAAATTCATAGCATTGACAGCGATCCCCGCCATCAGTGCGGGGCTTGTTTTATACTCATCATTCAGACGCAAATGACTTTGGTTGATCCATATCAAGCGTATGCAGTGTTGCGCCAGAGAGGAAAAGCGGTATAATCCGGCGATTTTTTTTGTGGTTGCCATTCGTCTGAGGAAAGGAGAAGAGTATGAAGATCGTGGAAGTCAAACACCCACTCGTCAAACACAAGCTGGGACTGATGCGTGAAAACGACATCAGCACTAAACGCTTTCGTGAACTCGCCTCGGAAGTTGGCAGTCTGCTGACTTATGAAGCAACCGCTGGTCTGGAAACCGAAAAGGTGACCATTGAAGGCTGGAACGGTCCAGTTGAAGTTGACCAAATCAAAGGCAAAAAAATCACCGTTGTGCCTATCCTGCGTGCGGGCCTGGGCATGATGGAAGGCGTTCTGGAAAACGTTCCGAGCGCGCGTATCAGCGTTGTTGGTATGTACCGTAACGAAGAGACGCTGGAGCCGGTTCCGTATTTCCAGAAGCTGGTTTCTAACATCGATGAGCGTATGGCGCTGATCGTTGACCCAATGCTGGCAACCGGCGGCTCTGTTATCGCCACTATCGATCTGCTGAAAAATGCAGGCTGCACCAGCATTAAAGTGCTGGTCCTGGTTGCGGCACCGGAAGGTATCGCGGCACTGGAAAAAGCGCACCCGGATGTGGAGCTGTACACCGCCTCCATCGATCAGGGACTGAACGAGCACGGATACATTATTCCGGGGCTCGGCGATGCCGGCGATAAGATTTTTGGTACTAAGTAAACGAATAAGTGAAAAGAAGCCGACTTTAAGAGTCGGCTTTTTTTTGAATAAAACAACCCAATGGCTAATAACAAACAACACTCAGAGGAAAACACTATGACGCGCCGTGCTATCGGGGTGAGTGAAAGACCGCCGCTTTTACAGACAATCCCGCTTAGTTTGCAGCACCTGTTCGCCATGTTTGGCGCAACGGTACTGGTGCCAGTCCTGTTCCACATCAACCCGGCTACCGTTCTGCTGTTTAACGGCATTGGTACGTTGCTGTATCTCTTTATTTGTAAGGGTAAAATTCCCGCATATCTGGGTTCCAGCTTTGCCTTTATTTCCCCGGTACTGCTGCTGCTGCCGTTAGGGTATGAAGTGGCGCTGGGCGGTTTCATTATGTGTGGCGTCCTGTTCTGCCTGGTTTCTTTTATTGTTAAGAAGGCAGGAACCGGCTGGCTGGATGTCATGTTCCCGCCTGCGGCGATGGGCGCAATCGTTGCCGTCATCGGTCTGGAGCTGGCTGGCGTTGCTGCGGGTATGGCGGGGTTACTGCCTGCTGAAGGGCAATTACCGGATTCAAAAACCATCATCATTTCTATGGTGACGCTGGCGGTAACGGTCTTTGGTTCCGTATTGTTCCGCGGTTTTATGGCGATTATCCCGATTCTGATCGGGGTGCTGGCCGGTTATGCGCTCTCCTTCGTGATGGGCGTTGTGGACACTACGCCGATTGCGCAGGCCCACTGGTTCGCGCTGCCGACGTTCTACACGCCGCGTTTTGAGTGGGTTGCCATTCTGACCATCCTGCCAGCGGCGCTGGTGGTCATCGCTGAACACGTCGGGCATCTGGTGGTGACGGCGAATATCGTGAAAAAAGATTTGATTCGCGATCCTGGCCTGCATCGTTCTATGTTTGCCAACGGTCTGTCTACGGTAATCTCTGGTTTCTTCGGCTCTACGCCGAACACCACATACGGCGAAAACATCGGCGTAATGGCGATCACCCGCGTTTACAGTACCTGGGTTATCGGCGGTGCGGCAATTTTCGCCATTCTGCTCTCCTGCGTGGGTAAACTGGCGGCGGCGATCCAAATTATCCCACTGCCGGTGATGGGCGGCGTATCACTGCTGCTGTACGGTGTGATTGGTGCTTCTGGTATTCGCGTACTGATCGAGTCGAAGGTTGACTATAACAAGGCGCAGAACCTGATCCTGACCTCGGTTATTTTGATCATCGGCGTAAGTGGCGCGAAAGTTCACATCGGTGCCGCAGAGCTGAAAGGCATGGCGCTGGCGACCATCGTTGGTGTCTGTCTGAGCCTGATTTTCAAAGTTATCAGCCTGCTGCGTCCGGAAGAAGTTGTGCTTGACGCGAAAGATGCAGACAGTCCGCAACAGTAAATCTCTGACCGGGCGGCAGCGCTGCCCGGTTCTATCGCGACGTATTTCTGTGTTAAACTCAACGCGATTTTATGAAATCCTGGGTTGAGGTATCTCTGAACACACCGGCACAGCTCTCTTTGCCACTTTATCTTCCTGACGACGAAACTTTCGCAAGTTTCTGGCCGGGGGATAACTCCTCTTTACTGGCTGCACTGCAAAACGTGCTGCGTCAGGAACATAGCGGGTATATTTATCTCTGGTCGCGTGAAGGCGCTGGCCGTAGTCATTTGCTGCATGCAGCCTGTGCGGAACTGTCCGCGCGCGGCGATGCGGTAGGCTACGTGCCGCTCGACAAACGCACCTGGTTCGTCCCCGAGGTGCTCGACGGGATGGAGCATTTATCGCTGGTTTGCATCGATAACATCGAATGTGTGGCCGGTGATTCGCTGTGGGAAATGGCGATCTTTGATCTCTACAACCGTATCCTGGAGTCGGGGAAAACGCGCTTGCTGATCACCGGCGATCGTCCGCCAAGACAGCTGAATCTAGGGTTGCCGGATCTCGCCTCACGCCTGGACTGGGGGCAAATCTACAAGCTACAACCGCTTTCCGATGAAGATAAGCTGCAGGCGTTGCAATTACGCGCCAGACTTCGTGGATTTGAACTGCCGGAAGATGTGGGACGTTTTCTGCTAAAGCGTCTGGATCGAGAAATGCGAACGCTGTTTATGACGCTGGATCAGCTTGATCATGCTTCGATCACCGCCCAGCGTAAGCTGACCATTCCGTTCGTAAAAGAAATTCTGAAGCTGTAAGCGCCGCAGCCGAGCAGACTGCGGCAGGTTGCAGGTTAACCGACGATTTCCAGTACCTGCTCGGGCGGGCGTCCAATTCGAGCCTGACCTTTGGCAACCACAATCGGGCGCTCCATCAGTTTCGGGTTTTCTACCATTGCCTGAATCAGCGCATCTTCACTCAGATTTTTGTCCGCCAGGTTAAGCGATTTATAGAGATCCTCTTTCTGGCGCATCAGTTCACGCGCGCTGGACATGCCGAGCATTTGCAGCAGTTCACGCAGGGTTGCTGCATCAGCCGGCGTTTCCAGATACAACACCACTTCCGGGTCCACGCCGTTGGACTTCAGTAATTCCAGCGTTTCACGGCTCTTGGAGCAGCGTGGGTTATGGTAGATTTTAATCGCGTCTGACATGACTTCTCCTTGCATAACAATACTGCCGGATGGCGGCCAAAAGACCTTATCCGGCCTACATTTTGCGTCTGACGTAGGCCGATAAGACGCTACAGCGTCGCCATCCGGCAAGGGTTCGATAATTACATTTTCGTGTACGGTTTAAAACGTTCTTGCAGCTGGCGTAGCTGGTCAATACGGGCATCGTATCTGGCCTGCTGCTGGCTACCCAGTTTCACCTGAGAGCTTGCGCTGCTGAGCATCGAAATAGCCTGATCCAGACGTCCTGCGAGGGCATACCCCTCCGCGCGCGCCGCCAGCTCCTGATCGCGGTTGCTCAGGTTGGCTTCCGTTTGCGCTAACAGATCCCAGCCGTTAGGGTCATCTTTATGGTTAAACGTATAGCGATTCAGGATGGTCGCCGCCTCTTTGGCTTGTCCACCCTGTAAATAGGCATTCGCCAGGTTGAGCTGCAGAACCGGGTTAGTGCGCAGGTCTCGGGCGTTTTTCAGGCGGTTAATGGCATCACTGGTTTTCTTCTGGCCGAGATCGATATCCGTTGCCAGGTCGAGATACCAGGCATTGTTAGGATCTGCCGCCAGCAGCGGTTGCAGCGCTTTACGCGCCTCGTCGTATTTACTGGCTTCCATCGCCTGCAATGCCCGGCCATACTGGGCCGCACGTTGCTCACGTACGTTGCCTTTCGACCAGCTACTCAGCAGGTCATCGGTCAACTGGTTACGACCAGAGTTGTACATGCCTAAGGTTCGTGCCTTAGCCAGATAAAAATCTTCTGACGACTGGACGACCACCGGGCGCATCTGGTTGGCACGGTTACGGGCATCAGACAGACGGCTTTCCGGCAGGGGGTGAGTCAGCAAAATTTCCGGCGGACGCGAAGAGTAACGAGCCTGGTCGAGCAGTTTTTCCAGGAACGTTGGCATGGCCTGGGGATCGAATCCCGAGCGTTGCAGTACCTGAATACCAATGCGATCTGCTTCCTGTTCGTTTTGCTGCGTAAAGCTGATCATCCCCTGACGTGTACCCGCCAGCGTACCGGTCAGCGCCGCCATACCCGCCTGCGGGCTGGCCATCGCCAATAAAATTGAACCTAACGCACCAACCCACGTTAGCGGTGCGCTACGTTTCTGGTCTTCCATGGCACGCGCCAGGTGGCGTTGCGTGACGTGGGAAATTTCGTGCGCCATAACCGATGCCAGCTGGCTTTCGTTGTCGGAATAGCGGAATAGTGCAGAGTGCAGGACAACGTTGCCGCCAAAGAAAGCAAAGGCGTTGATTTCATCGTTGTTAATCAAAAAGAAGGTGAAGGGCGTTTTTACCGAGTCGGCGTGCGAGACCAGACGCATCCCCAGCGCATTAATATATTGGGTGAGCAATGGATCGTTAATTAATGGCGCACTGCCGCGCAGTTGGCGTACGTAATAATCGCCCATCTGCATTTCCTGTCCTATGGAAAGCGTACTGCCTGCCGACGTTCCCATATCAGGCAGGGTGTCCGCAGTATCAGCAAATGCGGGCGCAACCTGACCGATAGTCAGTGCGGCAATGAGGGTAGCAACCAGGTTTTTTTTCAACTGCCTGAACATAACCTCTGTCCTGTATTCTTTTTTGAGATAGCCATTTGACCGATGCTGTGAAGTATCGTTCACACTCCGCAAGCTTACGGAGTGTAACTGCGAAACCTGACGATGAACACCCAGGAAAAATGTCTTTTCACTTTGCGTAATCAGCCATAAAAAGCGAAGTCTTTTTTGTGACATTTCGATACAATTCGGGATCGCAATCCCGCTATTGGGTTCATGGAAGGGTTTTATGCTCGAAATGTTGATGCAATGGTATCGTCGCCGCTTTAGCGACCCCGAAGCCATCGCCCTGCTGATTATTCTTGTTGCCGGTTTTGGCATCCTGTTTTTCTTTAGCGGTCTTTTGGCGCCGCTGCTGGTCGCCATTGTGCTGGCGTACCTGCTTGAATGGCCGACAGTGCGGCTGGAACATATTGGGTGTTCACGGCGTTGGGCGACATCGATTGTGCTGGTGGTGTTTGTCGGTATTTTACTGCTGATGGCCTTTGTGGTGATGCCCGTTGCGTGGCAGCAGGGAATTTACCTGATCCGCGACATGCCCGGCATGCTCAATAAATTGTCTGATTTTGCCGCCACCTTGCCACGACGTTACCCGGCGCTGATGGATGCGGGCATCATTGATGCGATGGCGGAAAATATGCGCTCGCGAATGCTCACCATGGGCGATTCGGTGGTGAAATATTCGCTGGCCTCACTGGTCGGTTTGCTGACGCTGGCGGTTTATCTGGTGCTTGTCCCGTTGATGGTGTTCTTCCTGATCAAAGATAAAGGCCAGATGCTGAATGCCGTGCGCCGGGTGCTACCGCGTAATCGCGGGCTGGCGGGACAGGTATGGAAAGAGATGAACCAGCAAATCACCAACTATATCCGCGGGAAGGTGCTGGAAATGGTGGTGGTCGGCGTAGCGACCTGGCTCGGCTTCCTGCTGTTTGGTCTCAACTATTCGCTGCTGCTGGCGGTGTTGGTCGGGTTCTCTGTGCTGATCCCGTATATCGGCGCTTTTGTGGTGACGATTCCGGTGGTTGGCGTGGCGCTGTTCCAGTTCGGACTTGGCACTGAGTTCTGGAGCTGTTTTGCTGTGTACCTGATAATCCAGGCACTGGACGGCAATTTGCTGGTTCCCGTGCTGTTCTCCGAGGCGGTCAATCTGCACCCACTGGTGATTATTCTCTCCGTGGTGATTTTCGGCGGTCTGTGGGGATTCTGGGGCGTATTCTTTGCGATTCCTCTGGCGACGTTAATCAAAGCGGTAATGCATGCCTGGCCGGATGGTCAGGTCGTTGACGAACCCTAATCTGCAAGATCCGGCGATATCATGTCGCCGGATCTGAACTTGTCTGACCTCTATCCACTCTTTCTGAATAATCTCCTTTGGTGTCGTTTTTCTCCGCGTTTGTCTTTAACTTGACCATCGTGATGTCTTTTAGTCACACAAGGATTAAGGCCAACAGGAGAACAAAATGGGTCACAGCACACACACGCAGCAAAAGGTGGGATGGGGCGGTTATCTCGCTTTTTTTATTACGATTATTCTTTTTTCCGGCATGTTTGCGAAAAGTACCGAATGGTGGCGGGTCTTTGACTTCACCGTCCTCAACGGTGCGTTTGGGCAGATTAATGCTGCGGGCGACACGGCGGTCTCTTTTCGTGGCACAGGGGGGATGGGGGCAAAAGACGGCTTCTTATTCGCGCTTGAGCTGGCGCCTTCCGTCATTCTTTCGCTCGGGATTATTTCTGTCACCGAAGGGCTGGGTGGGTTGCGCGCGGCACAACAGCTGATGACGCCGGTCCTGCGTCCGTTACTGGGCATTCCGGGTATTTGTTCGCTGGCGTTGATTGCGAATTTGCAAAATACCGATGCCGCGGCCGGGATGACCAAAGAAATGGCGGAAGAGGGCATTATCACAGAGCAGGAACGCGCTATTTTTGCCTGCTGGCAAACCAGCGGCAGCGCATGCATTACCAACTATTTTTCATCTGGCGCAGCGCTGTTTACGATGGTGACCGTTCCGGTGATTACGCCGCTGGCGGTGATCCTTGTCTTCAAATTTGTGGGCGCGAACCTGTTGCGTGTGTGGATCGCGCAGCTGGAAAATCGCCGTATGCAGCAGGAGGCGTGAGATGACAACGCAGGTACGTAAAAACGTCATGGATATGTTTATCGATGGCGCACGGCGCGGGTTTACCATTGCAACAACCAGTCTGTTGCCTAACGTGGTGATGGCGTTTGTGATTATTCAGGCGCTGAAGGTGACAGGGCTGCTCGAGGTTGTAGGGCGGGTATGCGAGCCGGTAATGGCGCTGTGGGGGCTACCGGGGGAATCTGCCACTGTGCTGCTGGCAGCGGTGATGAGTATGGGAGGCGGCGTCGGCGTGTGCGCCAGCCTGGTTGTCGCCGGTACGCTTTCGGGACATGATGCCACGGTGTTGTTACCGGCTATCTACCTGATGGGAAATCCGGTGCAAAATGTGGGCCGTTGTCTGGGGACCGCGGGGGTTCATCCTCGTTATTACCCGCTAATTATTGCGGTATGCGTCATTAATGCGCTGCTCTCTATTTGGGTTATGCAGGTTATTGCCTGACAAGGAAGGTTATGAACTGTTCAATTCTTGATTTGACGTTGTTCCAGCAGGGACACGTGTATGCGCCGGAAGATTTAGGGCGACAGGATATACTGGTCTCCGGCAGCAAAATTGTTGCCATCGCCCCGTCAATTTCTCCTGAAGACTTTCCCGGTTGCGAGTGTATCAATCTTGACGGCGCGATTGTATGCCCAGGATTTATCGATCAACACGTCCATCTTATTGGCGGCGGTGGGGAAGCGGGGCCGCATACCCGCACGCCGGAAGTGCGCTTGTCACGGCTGGTTGAAGCTGGTGTCACGTCGGTGGTGGGTTTGCTGGGGACCGATGGCATTACCCGTCACCCGGAATCGCTGCTGGCAAAAACCCGCGCGCTGGAGTTTGAAGGCATCAGCGCATGGATGCTGACCGGGGCGTATTCTCTGCCTTCCCCGACTATCACCGGCAGTATCGATCGCGATGTGGCGCTGATTGATAAAGTTATTGGTGTGAAATGTGCGGTTTCGGACCATCGTTCTTCAGCCCCGGATACCTCGGCGCTGGCAAATATGGCGGCGCAGTCGCGCGTCGGCGGGTTGTTGGGGCGCAAACCAGGGATCAGCGTTTTCCATATGGGCGACAGCCCGCGCATGCTGGAACCGTTGTACCAGATCCTCGACTGCTGCGATGTGCCGATTACTAAACTGTTGCCGACACACGTTAACCGTGCGGAACCGTTGTTCCAGGCGGCGCTGGAGTATGCCCGTAAAGGCGGTTATATCGACATTACCAGCAGCATTGATGAGCCCGTCGACCCGGCCACGGCTATCGCCACGGCGCTGCGCCAGAACGTGCCGCTGTCGCGCATTACCCTTAGTTCGGATGGCAACGGCAGCCAGCCGGAATTTGATGAGCTTGGCAATCTCACCGGCATCGGTGTCGCGGGGTTTGAATCACTGGCTGAGACGGTGCGCCAGTTGGTGAAGATTCATGCCATACCGCTGGAACAGGCGCTGTGTCCGCTGACGCGTACGGTCGCAGAATTTTTGGCACTGGAGCATAAAGGGCGTCTGGCGGTGGGATGCGATGCGGACATTCTGGTGCTCAACGACGCGCTGGAAGTTCATCACCTGTGGGCGAAGGGAAAAGCCGTAGTCAGGGAGCAGAAAGCGTGCGTGAAAGGGACGTTTGAGTAACCGGGCAGTCATCTGCCGGATAAGGCGTTCACGCCTCCATCCGGCATTTCACGGTCAGGCGTTCTCTTTCAGCCAATTCATTACCACGTCGTGGTGGTTGCTGGTTTTGAAGTCATCAAACACATGCTCAATTTTCCCTTCGGCATCAATCAGGAAGCTGATGCGGTGGATGCCATCGTAGGTTTTGCCCATAAATGACTTCTCACCCCAGACGCCGAACTGCTCGCAAACCTGATGATCTTCATCGGACAGGAGCGTGAAATTCAGGACTTCTTTCTCCGCGAATCGGGAAAGCTTCTCTGGTTTGTCGGTGCTGATCCCCAGCACTTCAACACCCGCTTTTTTTAACTCATCCATGTTATCGCGCAGGCCGCAGGCCTGTACGGTACAGCCGGGTGTCATGGCTTTCGGGTAAAAATAAACCAGAACACGCTGTCCCTGGAAGTCGGTTAAATTTACTTGTTCTCCGTCTTGATCCGGCAAGCTAAATTTCGGTGCGATATCACCGGCTTTCAGTGGGTTCATTACTTAACTCCATCCTGTTCATCATGCTGTGAGTAATTGACGACGTTAATACTGCCTTGCGCATTGAGTTCTGTACAGAGTGCTTTAAACGCATCTTCAATATTTGCCGAATCATGTGACGCAGGACTATGTGCGGTAATTTGAATAAACAACTGCGCCGCCTTTCCATTCTCAGCCGGTTGCGTGCGTGAAACCAGTTCCGCAATATTCATTTGGTGGCTGTCAAACAGAGCGGTGAAGCGTTCAATCAAATGGGGAGAATCAGGGACATCGACCTGCACCCATACCGTAGCAGGCATTGCCGGACGGGGGCGCGCGGTCGTGCGCTTCATCACAATGAGTAAATCCAGCTCTGCGCCTTTTAATGGCAGGGTTGATTCAATCAGGGTGATGGCATTCCAGGTGCCCGACAGCAACATGATAAACGTGAACTCATCACCCAGCATGGCCAGTCGGCTGTCTTCGATATTACAGCCGCAACTGCTGACATGACGCGTGATGGTGTTCACAATTCCTGGGCGATCGGCACCCAGCGCAGTAATGACCAGATAGTGTTGCGATGACGATGTCAAACCTGTTCTTCCTTTGAGCGGTGAGGTAATCATAAGGAAAGCATAAAAAAAACATGCATACAACAATCAGAACGGCTCTGGTCGCTTGCTTTTATTGTCGTACCAAACGTACCATTGAGACACTTGTTTGCACAGAGGATGGCCCATGTTCACGGGAAGTATTGTCGCGCTTGTTACGCCGATGGATGAGAAAGGTAAAGTCTGCCGGTCGAGCCTGAAAAAACTGATTGATTATCATGTCGCCAGCGGCACCTCGGCGATCGTTTCTGTTGGCACCACCGGTGAGTCCGCCACCCTGAGTCATGATGAACATGGCGATGTGGTGATGATGACGCTGGAACTGGCTGACGGGCGTATTCCGGTGATTGCTGGAACCGGCGCCAATGCGACCGCGGAAGCCATTAGTCTGACGCAGCGTTTCAACGACAGCGGTGTTGTCGGCTGCCTGACGGTGACGCCTTACTACAACCGCCCAACCCAGGAAGGTTTGTTCCAGCATTTCAAAGCCATCGCTGAGCATACTGACCTGCCGCAAATTCTGTATAATGTGCCGTCCCGTACTGGCTGCGATATGCTGCCGGAAACCGTGGGTCGTCTGGCGAAAGTTAAAAATATTATCGCTATTAAAGAGGCCACGGGGAACTTAAGTCGCGTTCACCAGATCAAAGAGCTGGTTTCGGACGACTTTATTCTGCTCAGCGGTGATGACGCGACCGGACTGGATTTTATGCAGCTCGGTGGTCATGGCGTGATTTCCGTAACGTCTAACGTTGCGGCACGTGATATGGCTGAAATGTGCAAACTGGCGGCAGCCGGGCAATTTGCCGAGGCGCGGGTGATTAACCAGCGTCTGATGCCGTTACACAACAAACTATTTGTCGAACCCAATCCTATCCCCGTGAAATGGGCGTGTAAGGAGTTGGGACTTGTGGCGACCGATACGCTACGTCTGCCGATGACGCCAATCACGGACAATGCTCGTGAAATCGTCAAAGCGGCGCTTAAGCATGCCGGTTTGCTGTAAAGTTTAGGGAGATTTGATGGCTTACTCAGTACAAAAGTCGCGCCTGGCCAAGGTTGCGGGTGTTTCGCTTGTTATGTTGCTCGCGGCCTGTAGCTCTGACTCGCGCTATAAGCGCCAGGTGAGCGGTGATGAATCCTATCTGGAGGCCGCACCGCTTGCTGAGCTTCATGCTCCAGCTGGGATGATTTTGCCGGTTATGTCGGGCGACTATAATATCCCGGTAACCAACGGCAGTGGTGCCGTGGGTAAAGCGCTGGATATTCGTCCACCGGCTCAGCCGTTAGCATTAGTCACCGGTGCTCGCACACAGATCGCGGGTGATACGTCGACATTACTGGTGGAAAACGGTCGTGGCAACACACTGTGGCCGCAGGTCGTTAGCGTCATTCAGTCTAAAAACTACACGATCACCAAACGTGATGATGCCAGCCAGACGTTGACCACCGACTGGGTTGACTGGAACCGTCTGGATGAAGACGAGCAGTACCGTGGACGTTATCAAATCTCGGTTAAACCGCAGGGCTATCAGCAAGCGGTAACGGTGAAACTGGTTAACCTCGAGCAGGCGGGTAAACCCGTAGCCGATGCGGCATCAATGCAGCGTTACAGCGCTGAGATGATGAACGTTATCTCTGCTGGTCTGGATAAGAACGCCACCGACGCCGCGAATGCCGCGCAGAACCGCTCTGCAGCCACCATGGATGTTCAGAGCGCCGCCGATGACACCGGTTTACCAATGCTGGTGGTACGCGGGCCGTTCAACGTGGTGTGGCAGCGTCTGCCGGCAGCGCTTGAGAAAGTGGGGATGAAGGTAACCGACAGCACCCGTTCTCAGGGCAGCATCGCGGTGACCTACAAACCACTGTCCGATAGCAACTGGCAGGAGTTGGGCGCAAGCGATCCGGGTCTGGTATCCGGCGACTATAAACTGCAGGTCGGTGATTTAGACAACCGCAGCAGCTTGCAGTTTATCGATCCGAAGGGGCATACCCTGACGCAAAGCCAGAACGACGCGCTGGTCGCCGTCTTCCAGGCAGCGTTCAGTAAGTAAAAATAAAGGGCTGGATAACTCCAGCCCTTTTTTTCTGATATGATACGCAAACGTGTGCGTCGGCAGAAAAACGCAATATTTATCGTTAATTCACACCCAGGAGTAATAAAGATGCAAAAGCAAGCTGAGTTGTATCGTGGTAAAGCGAAGACCGTATACAGCACGGAAAACCCGGACCTGTTGGTGCTCGAATTCCGCAATGATACGTCAGCAGGGGATGGCGCGCGCATTGAACAGTTTGACCGTAAAGGCATGGTGAACAACAAATTCAACCATTTCATTATGACTAAACTGCAAGAAGCGGGTATTCCTACCCAGATGGAGCGACTGCTTTCTGATACCGAATGTCTGGTGAAAAAACTGGAGATGGTACCGGTTGAATGTGTGGTACGTAACCGCGCGGCAGGCTCTCTGGTTAAGCGTTTAGGCGTTGAGGAAGGTATTGAGCTGAATCCGCCGCTGTTTGATCTGTTCCTGAAAAACGATGCTATGCACGATCCAATGATTAACGATTCCTATTGCGAAACTTTTGGTTGGGTGAGCAAAGAGAATCTGGCACGTATGAAAGAGCTGACCTACAAAGCTAACGACGTGCTGAAAAAGATGTTTGATGATGCTGGTCTGATTCTGGTCGACTTCAAACTTGAGTTTGGTTTGTATAAAGGTGAAGTGGTTCTGGGTGATGAATTCTCACCGGACGGTAGCCGCCTGTGGGACAAAGAAACGCTGGATAAAATGGACAAAGATCGCTTCCGCCAGAGTCTGGGCGGCCTGATCGAAGCCTATGAAGCCGTCGCGCATCGCCTGGGTGTGAAGTTAGACTAATCTTCCCCTGAGCCGGCGATCGCTCTCCGGCTCATTAACCCCACCTGATTTGATTACTATTTCTTATGGTAATCCTGTTCCGAACCGCCTACGATCATCATCATAATGAATAAAAAGTTGAGGTGATTATGCGCTGGCAAGGGCGTCGTGAAAGTGACAACGTGGAAGACAGACGAAACAGCTCTGGCGGCCCCTCTATGGGTGGGCCTGGTTTTCGTCTGCCCAGTGGTAAAGGCGGCATCATCCTGCTGATTGTGGTGCTGGTGGCGGGTTACTATGGCGTGGATCTCACCGGGCTAATGACTGGCCAGCCGGTCTCCCAACAGCAATCATCACGCTCCATCAGCCCAAACGATGATGAAGCGGCAAAATTTACCTCGGTGATTCTGGCTACAACAGAAGATACCTGGGGACAGCAGTTTGAAAAAATGGGTCGCACCTACCAACAGCCGAAGCTGGTGATGTACCGGGGCGCGACGCGTACCGGCTGCGGCGCGGGTCAGTCCGTGATGGGACCGTTTTATTGCCCGGCAGATGGTACGGTTTACATCGACCTTTCATTCTATGACGACATGAAAAACAAGCTGGGCGCCGATGGTGATTTTGCTCAGGGCTATGTTATCGCCCATGAAGTGGGTCACCACGTGCAGAAACTGCTGGGCATTGAACCTAAAGTTCGTCAGATGCAGCAGAATGCCTCACAGGCAGAAGTGAACCGTCTTTCCGTTCGAATGGAACTGCAGGCAGACTGCTTTGCCGGTGTCTGGGGCCACAGCATGCAGCAGCAGGGCGTTCTGGAGTCTGGTGACCTGGAAGAGGCACTGAACGCCGCACAGGCCATTGGTGACGATCGTCTGCAACAGCAGGGACAAGGACGCGTCGTGCCGGACAGCTTTACTCACGGAACCTCTGAACAGCGTTTTACCTGGTTCAAACGCGGTTTTGATAGCGGCGATCCGGGGCAATGTAATACTTTTGGTAAAGGTATCTAAGATACTGAGGCAGGGATGTCCGATAACACGGCGCTGAGCGCGTTAACCGAACAAATGACCCACGAAGGGATCCGTCGTCTGCTGATTATCAGCGGCGAGGATAACTGGTGTCAGGAACAGGCATTAGCGCTACGTAGCACGTTACCCGGCGACTGGCTGTGGGTAGGGGAGCAAGCCCCTACCGAGCCGTGCTGTACGCCGCAGGCGCTAAAAACATTATTAGGGCGCGAGTTTCGTCATGCGGTTTTTGACGCAGGGCAGGGTTTTGACGCTGCGGCGTTTGCCGCCTTAAGCGGCACACTGCTTGCTGGCAGTTGGCTGGTTTTGCTGACCCCACCCTGGCATTCCTGGCACACGCATCCGGACGCGGATTCACTACGCTGGAGCGATTGTGCTGAACCGATCCCTACACCGCACTTTATTGAACACGTCAAACGGGTGATTTCCCGCGATAGACAGGCTCTGCACTGGCAGCAGCATCAGCCGGTTGCCTGTCCGCACTTTCCTGCTCGCGCAGCCTGGCACGCGGCAACCGGCGAACCCCAGCCAGAACAGGCGATGATATTAAATCATTTGCTGGCTATGCCTCCCGGTGTGGTTGCGGTGACGGCCGCACGGGGTCGGGGCAAATCCGCTCTGGCAGGGCAACTCATAGCGCGGATAAATGGCACTGCGATTGTGACAGCGCCTGCCAAAGCGGCAACCGATGTGCTGGCGCAATTTGCCGGAGAGCGTTACCGTTTTATGGCCCCGGATGCGCTGTTAAGCAGTTCTGCAATCGCAGACTGGCTAATTGTGGATGAAGCCGCCGCGATCCCCGCGCCGCTGCTGCACCAACTGGTGGCGCGTTTTCCTCGTACGCTGTTAACCACTACAGTACAAGGCTACGAGGGAACGGGGAGAGGCTTCCTGCTGAAATTCTGTGCCCGCTTCCCCAATCTTCAACACTATGAGTTGCAACAACCGGTACGCTGGGCGCAGGGATGTCCGCTGGAGCAAATCGTCAGCGATGTGCTGGTGTTTGATGATGAAACGTTCACGCATGCCCCATTGGGGGAGCTTCACTTCTCGGCATTTGAGCAACAGTCCTGGCATGCTAATCCGGCGCTGCCGTTAGCGGTATACCAGCTGCTTTCTGGAGCGCATTATCGCACCTCGCCATTGGACCTGCGGCGGATGATGGACGCGCCTGGTCAGCATTTTCTTCAGGCATCAACCGCTGACTCAGTGGCGGGGGCTGTCTGGTTGGTCGATGAAGGGGGACTATCCGCGGAATTAAGCCAGGCCGTCTGGGCCGGATATCGTCGACCGAGAGGGAATCTGGTTGCGCAGTCGCTGGCGGCGCACGGTGGTGACCCGTTGGCGGCGACGCTCGTCGGGAGACGGGTCAGTCGAATTGCGGTTCATCCTGCTCGCCAGCGAGAAGGTATCGGACAGCAGTTGATTATGCAGGCCCTGCGTTATTCCATGCAGTGTGATTATCTGTCCGTCAGCTTTGGTTATACGGCTGAACTATGGCGTTTCTGGCAACGCTGCGGTTTTGTGCTGGTGCGGATGGGAAATCATCGGGAAGCCAGCAGCGGCTGTTATACCGCCATGGCGTTACTTCCCATTAGCGAAGCGGGGAAACGCCTTGCCGAGCGGGAGCACCAGCATTTGCGTCGTGATGCGAAAATCCTTGCGCAATGGAACGGTGAGAGCATTCCGCTGGTCCCACTGAAAGAGACTACGCTTAATGAGGATGACTGGGCTGAGCTGGCTGGGTTTGCCTTCGCGCATCGGCCATTATTGACGTCGCTAGGCTGTCTGAGTCGTCTGCTTGAGCACAGTGAGTTACCTCTTCCGGCCTTGCGCGGACGCATCCAGGCTAAACGTAGCGACGCCGAATTGTGCCAACAGCTCAAGATTTCTGGTCGTAAAGCGTTGCTGGTCATTCAGCGCGCCGAAGCGGCGCAGGCATTAAATCAGCTGGATGCAGAGCGTGAACAGCGGCTACATAATCGCATTATGCAATGGCAATTTTTTCACTAACTTCTTCAATTTCCTGGCATGGTCATTGCGGTTAAGCGGCGTAGAATGATTCTCATCAGCTAAGGAGAACGCCATGAAACATGACCATTTTGTTGTTCAAAGTCCCGATAAACCCGCTCAACAGCTACTGCTGCTGTTTCATGGCGTCGGCGATAACCCGGTTGCTATGGGCGAAATTGGCACCTGGTTTGCGCCGCTGTTTCCGGATGCGCTAATCGTTAGCATTGGTGGAGCAGAGCCTTACGGGACGACGTCCGGACGTCAGTGGTTTTCGGTGCAGGGCGTAACAGAAGAGAATCGTCAGGCTCGTGTTGACGCCATTATGCCGGTGTTTATCGAAACCGTGCGCTACTGGCAGAAGCACAGCGGCGTTTCGCCGCAGGCAACCGCGCTGATTGGTTTTTCTCAGGGTTCAATTATGTCACTTGAGAGCATCAAAGCTGAGCCGGGGCTGGCATCGCGGGTCATCGCCTTCAATGGCCGCTATGCCACCTTGCCAGAGGCTGCAACCACCGCGACGACGGTGCATTTGATTCACGGTGGTGAAGACCGGGTAATTGAGTTATCTCATGCCGTTGCCGCGCAGGAAGCGTTAATTCGCGCCGGTGGGGATGTGACGCTGGATATCGTCGAAAATCTGGGGCACGCCATTGATGAACGCAGTATGCAGTTTGCGCTCGATCATCTGCGTTTTACCGTACCGAAGCACTACTTTGATGAAGCGCTGAGCGGCGGTAAGCCTCACGATGATGATGTGATTACCATGATCTGATTGATCACCGTAGGCCGGATAAAACGCGAAGCGTTGCCATCCGGCACGTAATGCCCGGCGGCGCTAACGCTTACCGGGCCTACGGGACTTATCGGCCTACTAATTATTTCTTCGGTTGGTCCTTATTCGGCCAATCGTCGTCGTCGTCCCATTTATCGTTAAAGTCACGATGCGGGGGAAGATCCGGCTTGTTGGCAAGAAATTTCTTGTGATCGACGCGCTTGAGATCTTTAATCACGTTCAGCAGCACGCCTACCAGAAACACCAACACCAGAATCCACCAATATTTTGCCAGCCAGTCCATGCTCATTTCCTCTTACAGGAACACTCATCAGGCGACGAGTTGCTCCATGATACGTTGATACATACGGGCAAGCAGCTGCAGGTCGGCGGCATTAACACATTCATTAATTTTATGAATAGTGGCGTTGACCGGCCCAAGTTCTACTACCTGCGCCCCCATGCGGGCAATAAAACGCCCGTCGGACGTCCCGCCTGTAGTCAGTAACTGCGGTTTAATCTCATTATAGTGCTCAATGGCGTTCACCACTGCATCCACCAGTTTACCGCGTTCGGTCAGGAACGGCTGACCGGAAAGCCACCAGTCGACGGTATAACGCAGCTGATGTTTCTCCAGCAGCGCGTGAACCCGTGCTTTAATCATCTCATCGGTCAGCTCAGTGCTGAAACGGAAGTTGAACTGGATAAACAGTTCTCCAGGGATAACGTTGTTGCTTCCGGTTCCAGCCTGAATATTGGCAATCTGCATGCTGGTCGCCGGGAAGAATTCGTTACCCTGATCCCACTCGATCGCCACCAGTTCGTTGAGCATGGGGGCCGCGCGGTGTACCGGGTTATCGGCCAGATGCGGATAGGCTACGTGGCCCTGCACGCCGTGAATGGTCAGGTTGCAGGTCAGTGAACCACGACGTCCATTTTTCACCACGTCGCCAACGATTTCCGTGCTGGATGGCTCACCCACCAGGCAATAATCCAGTCGTTCATTACGCGCCATCAGCGCTTCAACCACCTTCACGGTGCCGTTTTTGGCGCTGGCTTCTTCGTCAGACGTTATCAAAAAGGCCAGACGACCCTGATGATTTGGATGCTGGGCGACAAAACGTTCTGCGGCCACGACCATCGCCGCCAGTGAACCCTTCATATCGGCAGCGCCACGCCCGAACAACATGCCATCGCGAATGGTCGGTTCGAACGGTGGATTGATCCAGCGATCGACATCGCCGGCAGGCACTACGTCGGTGTGACCGGCAAATGCCAGGGTCTCACCTTTACCGCGCCATGCCCAAAAATTCTGTGTGTCACCAAAGTCCATTCGCTCAACGGTAAAACCTACCGCGCGCAGGCGTTCAATCATTAACGCCTGGCACCCGGCATCATCCGGGCTCAGGGAAGGACGGCGAATAAGCTGCTGTGTCAGCTCAATGACCGGGCACGACATAGACTACACCTCATTAAAAAACAGAGTATAACTGGATTCACTGAAACCAAGCAGCATAGGCTTACCCGGCGCGCAGAGCAATGGGCGTTTGATAATTGCTGGCATTTCAATCATCAACGCGGTGGCGGAAGCCGCATCGGTGATTTGACTGCGCGTGGATTCATCGAGTTTACGCCAGGTGGTTCCACGCGTATTGAGCAGCGCCTCCCAACCTAATTCGCTGATAAAGGACTGTAATAGCGTGTTGTCCAGACCGTCGACGCGATAATCATGAAAGCAGTAGTCAATACCTTGAGCCTCCAACCAGCGTCTGGCTTTTTTAATCGTGTCGCAATTCTTAATGCCGTAAAGGGTGATCATTTGAATCCTTATTGACGTAATTTGAATATTTATTCTTTTATTCTGTGGCAATGAATAATACATATTGTCATTCAATCGTTATAGAAAAATATAACATTGTTGAACAACAGTGAATAATGATTCCTGAAAGCTCCAAAAAATACCGTATAACTAAAAATCAGAATCTGCCTGTTTGCATCAGCCTGTTTTTCCATCAGAATTGCAAAAGTAGTAGATGATGTATGAATATTTCAAAATATTGCAGTAAGTCACATAAAATTTATGGGTATAGCGCATAGTGATCACATAAACCCCAAACACTGGAGGAATCAATCGCAACCATCGGTTAAATTGCCTTCTTTTAATGATGATGATTTCGTAGAATGCCCATAATAATAAGAGAGGTTGTTATGATTGAACGTGAACTGGGGAACTGGAAAGACTTTATCGAAGTGATGCTTCGTAAATAATTTTCTGGAAGAAATTCATATCCTGTAAAGGATAAAAAAAGGCGACTCAACGTAAGTCGCCTTTTTTGTGTCCGATTATTCTGGGCGTGGCTTCAATGGGAAGCGTCTGCGCACCAGCACAAAGAACAGGGGAACGAAGTAAATCGCCAGGATAGTGGCTGAAATCATCCCGCCCATTACGCCAGTCCCCACCGCATGTTGACCGCCGGAGCCAGCGCCACTGCTGATGGTCATCGGCAGCACCCCGAAGATAAACGCCAGTGACGTCATCAGAATTGGGCGTAAACGTTGGCGACAAGCATGGAGCGTGGCGTCGAGCAGATCGTGTCCTTTCTCGTTCATCTCATTGGCGAATTCAACAATCAATATTGCGTTCTTCGCCGATAGCCCGATAACGGTAAGTAACCCGACCTGGAAATACACATCGTTTTCCAGGCCGCGCATCCAGGTCGCCAGTAGCGCACCAATGACCCCCAACGGCACGACCAGCATGACGGAGAAGGGTACCGACCAGCTTTCGTACAGTGCCGCCAGACACAGGAACACGACCAGCAGAGAAATGGCGTACAGGGCAGGGGCCTGAGAGCCCGATAGCCGTTCCTGATAAGACATCGCAGTCCATTCGAGGCCAAACCCTGTCGGTAACTGGCGCACCAGCGATTCCATTATGTCCATTGCCGTACCGGTACTGACGCCAGGCGCGGCTTCGCCGACAATCTCGACCGCGGAGTAGCCGTTATAGCGCTCCAGACGTGGTGAACCGGTTTCCCAGCGTGAAGTCGCAAAGGCCGAGAAAGGCACCATGCCACCGTTGTTATTGCGGACGTACCACAAGTTAATGTCGTCCGGGAGCATGCGAAATTTTGCTGCCGCCTGCACGTAAACCTTCTTCACGCGGCCCCGGTCCATAAAGTCATTGACGTAGCTGGAACCCCAGGCCGTTTGCAATGTGTCGTTGATGTCGTCGATGGAAACGCCCAGCGCCTGGGCTTTGCGCTGATCGATATCAATTTGCAACTGTGGGCTGTCGTCCAGACCGTTATGACGAACGCGGGTCAGGGACGTGTCTTTCCCTGCCAGCTCAATGAGTTTGTCGCGCGCGGCCATTAACGCATCATGGCCCGCACCGGCGTGATCCTGCAGCTCCATATCGAAACCGGCAGAGCTTCCGAGGCCGCTGATAGCCGGAGGGCTGCTGGCGAAGACGCGGGCTTCTTTAATCTTATTAAAGGCTTTGGTCGCACGTTCGATGATGGCGAAAGAGGTCCCGGTAGTGGTGTCGCGCTCATCCCAGTCTTTTAAGCGGACAAACATACGTGCCACGTTTTGACCGTTCCCGCCAGGGCCAGAACCGACTGTGGAAAAGACTGACATAATGTTGTCTTTCTCATGGGTGAAGTAATACTTCTCCACTTCCTCAACCACTTTCAATGTTTGCTGCTGTGTGGAGCCGCTGGGCAACTGTACCGAGGTGGTAAACATGCCGCGGTCTTCCAGCGGTAGGAAGGAGGTTGGGAGGCGCAGGAACAGGAAAACCATTCCGCCGAGCAGCAGGCCGTAGATCAGTATCCAGCGCAGGCTGCGGTGCAGGATCCTGGCGACGCCTTTTTCGTAGCGCTCGGCGTTGCGATTAAACATCCGGTTAAACCAGCCGAAGAAACCGGTTTGTCCGTGATGCTCGCCTTTATGCAGCGGTTTGAGCAGGGTGGCGCACAGAGCGGGGGTCAGGATCATCGCCACCAGAACAGACAGTACCATGGCGGAGACGATAGTAATCGAGAACTGGCGGTAAATAGCCCCGGTAGTGCCGCCGAAGAAGGCCATCGGGATAAACACCGCTGACAGCACCATGGCGATACCGACCAGCGCACCCTGGATTTGTCCCATCGATTTCCGCGTGGCTTCCCGCGGTGAGAGTCCTTCCTCACTCATAATACGCTCGACGTTTTCCACTACCACAATGGCGTCATCGACCAGCAGGCCGATCGCCAGCACCATCGCAAACATCGTCAAGGTGTTAACGCTATAGCCAAAGGCGTAAAGCACGGAGAAGGTACCCATCAGGACGACGGGAACGGCGATGGTGGGAATCAGCGTGGCGCGGAAGTTTTGCAGGAACAGGTACATCACGAGGAATACCAGTGCAATAGCTTCCAGCAGGGTTTTTACCACGTCGATGATTGAGGCTTTGACAAAGGAGGTGGTTTCATAAGCCACCTTATATTCCAGCCCATGCGGAAAATATTGTGACAGCTCGTTCAGACGGTTAATGACCAGCGTTGCTGTCGCCATTTCATTGGCGCCTGAAGCCAGCTTCACGCCCAGGCCGGAGGCAGGATTTCCATTAAAGCGGCTGAGGTAATCATACTTTTCAGCCCCCATTTCGACCGTCGCCACATCGCCCAGTTTAACTTCTGAACCATCCTGGTTGACGCGTAGCGTAATGGCGCGGAATTCATCCGGAGTCTGCAGTAGCGACTGGGCGTTGATCGTCGCGTTCAGCGCCTGCTTGTCCACCGAAGGCGTACCGCCAAGTTGTCCGACGGCAATCTGCGCATTTTGTGACTCGATAGCGTCGGTCACATCTTTAGCGGTCATCTGGAAACTGTTCAGTTTGGCCGGGTCAAGCCAGATACGCATGGAGTACTGTGAGCCGTAAGCGTCAATATCTCCTACGCCGTTAATACGGCTGAGTGGATCCTGAATGTTACTGGCGACGTAGTCGGCGATGTCCTGCTTATCCATTGAGCCATCGGTGGAGACAAAGGCGATAGTCAGAATATTGGTGTCCCCGGTCTTACGCACCGTGACCCCCTGATCCTGTACCGCCTGCGGCAGTTTACGCATTGCCGATTGCAGCTGGTTTTGCACCTGCTGGACGGCCTCGTCAGGATCGGTTCCGGCAACGAAGCTCAACGTAACCGTAGCCTGACCTGTCCCGCTGCTCTGCGATGACATGTACATCAGGTTATCGAGACCGGTCATGTTCTGCTCGATAACCTGGGTGACGGTGTTTTCCAGAGTCTGAGCCGAAGCGCCAGGATAGTTGGCGGTGACCCGCACGTTTGGCGGTGCCAGATCGGGATATTGCTCAACGGGCAGTGAAAAAATAGCCAGGGCTCCTGTCAGGCACAACAGGATAGCTAACACCCAGGCAAAAATGGGGCGATCGATGAAAAAATTCGCCATTAAAAGAGGACCTCGTGTTTCTGCGTATCGTTATGGGTATGGCTTGCTTCACTTTAGCGGCAAGGTACGGGTCAAACGTGGAGAAAAAAAGAAGATAATGTAAATTATCATGCCCGTTTACAGCATACCTTTCGTGCCAACGCCGTCAGGCCTGGATCCAGACCCGACGGCGCTTTGCGGTTCTTTACGTTAGCTCACTGTCTGATTCAGCCGAACGGAAACTGATGCTCACCAACGTTCCCCCTCCGGAAGGTTGAGAGAAGGTCAACGTGCCGCTCAGTCTTTCCGCCCGCTCACGCATAATATTGAGTCCATAGTGCCCTGCAGGCTCATGCGGCTCGCCAATGCCGATGCCGTTATCGCGGATATAAACCGTGTGGTTGCCGTCCGGAGCCGTTACGCAGCTGACGGCAATTTCGCTCGCACTGGCATGCTTAATGGCGTTCAGCACCGCTTCGCGGATGATCTGCAACAGGTGCACCTGCATTTGCGCATCCAACGCCAGCGTGGGTAACCGACAGTCGAGTGTGAGTTTAGCTGAGGTTTGATTTTGCAGCGTTTCCAGCATTTCATGCAGGGCGGAGGGTAAGTCTGCCTGCTGTAAGGTCAGACGGAAGGTGGTGAGCAGTTCGCGTAGCTGACGGTAGGCATCGTTCAGCGCCTGGGAGAAATCCGCCATAATGCTTTGCGCCGGGGCGTTATCCTCCGGGATTGAACGTTTAAGCAACGTGAGCTGAATGCGTAAATAAGAGAGCACCTGCGCCAGCGAGTCGTGCAGCTCGCGTGCAATCGTCGCTCGCTCCTCCATTAACAACAGCTGCTGAAAATGTTTTTGCGCCTGGTTGAAGTACAACCCGCGTCCCAGCATCGAGGAGACGCTGTTGAGCAGCGGAGTAGAAGCATTGACGTTTGGACTTTGCCAGTGCAGTTCGCCGTAGACGGTTTCCTGCATGGTGACAGGCAGGATCTGCATCGGTAGCTCGAGGCTTTTAGTCCCTTCGCTAATCCGCCAGTTATCACCGACGGTGAGTTCAAGGAAATACGCGGCGTCATGTTCGCGGACGATCTGTAAAATATGGCGGAAGCAGTGCACGTCAATCTGGCTGGTATTTAACGCCTGCGAGCACTGATACAACACCTCCAGACGGCGATTGGCTTCGTGGAGATCGTGAGTTTTCTCGGCCACAGACGCTTCCAGCGAGCGATACAGTTTGTGTAATTCACTCGACATCTGGCTAAATGTTTTGCCCAGCAACCCCAGTTCATTAGGCAAACCGGTATCCAGCGGTGGGATATCAAATTGACCGTGTTCAATTTGCTGACTGGCCATCACCAGTTTATTCAGCGGACGTACCACCTGCTGGCGAATGCGCCGCAGGGTAAAGAAGACGAGGGTGAATATGCCGATCCCGCCCGCCAGCGAGATGCCAAATACCAGCATTACTTTACGTTCGGCATAATGCTGCAACGCCAGCACGAAGAGATCGATCTGATCGACGTAGTTGTTGATGTTGGCCTGGTACCATTTTAAATCGCCGTCGATCAGGCGGGCGTTCATTTCCAGCCAGTTAGCATGCAGACGTCCATAGCGGCTTTTTACCGCTTGTGGCACATACCACGCGTTCAGATTCTGTAATGCTGGCGAGTTTAGCGCCTGCTGGAAAAGCTGGCGGTGGGCGTTAAGCTGCGGGCTCTGGCTTTGTAGATCGTAACCCAGACGGTAGCTTTGCATGCGCAATGAGCCAGCAACGTTGATGGCTTCGGCATCTCGCAAGCTGCTGGTCAGCGTGAGCAGCGCAATACCCGTTGAGAGAATCGACAGCATCACTATGTAGAAAAAAGCTTTAGCCAGACTGGCCGAGACCGGACGCTTTACCGTCACTTGTGCATCCTCACACAATACACGTCGCGCCTGAAAACAGCGTGAACGATGCGGTGTATTTGATAAATGTTAATAAAACGCCATGAAACTGGATGGTAACTGAAACACAATTTCATATGCGATGAAATAAATTGATCTGCCACAGGTTCTGGATAAATAGTTGTGCTTCCTGGGCAAATGAACATTGCCGCTTCCTTCCGTGTCGGTTAATAACACTCTTATAAAGAATAAGGTTTTTGCAACCAAAAAAGAAGGAAGCCATGAATCGTTTTATTATGGTCAATAGCCAGCAGTGCCTGGGATGCCATGCCTGTGAGGTCGCCTGCGTCATGGCTCACAATGGCGAACAGCATGTCCTGAGCCAACGGCATTTTCAGCCCCGAATTACCGTCATTAAGCATCAGCAGCAGCGCAGCGCGGTGACCTGCCACCACTGCGAAGATGCACCCTGCGCCAGAAGTTGCCCAAACGGGGCAATTAGCCATGATAACGACAGCGTTCAGGTGAACCCGCAAAAGTGTATTGGCTGTAAATCGTGCGTTGTAGCCTGTCCTTTCGGCACGATGCAGATCGTACTCACTCCCGTCGCCAAAGGGAAGGTGAAAGCTACCGCGCACAAATGCGATCTGTGCCAAGGGCGTGAACAGGGACCCGCCTGCGTAGAGAACTGTCCGGCGCAGGCGTTACAACTGGTGACGGAAAATTCGCTTACCGGTCTGTCAAAAGCGCGCAGGCTGCGTACCGCAAGTTTGGAAAGCCAGCCATGGCATGCCAGCACTACCGATTTTGTTCCACATGTCATCACTAAACGTGAGCAAATGCAGGCGACGCCTGCGCGCGGGGAGCCGGATAAACTGGCGATTGAGGCCCGGAAAACCAGCTTTGAAGAGATCTATCTGCCGTTTCGTACGGCGCAGGCGGAGCGCGAAGCCTCTCGCTGCCTGAAATGCGGCGACCACAGTATCTGCGAATGGACCTGTCCACTGCATAACCACATTCCGCAGTGGATTGAACTGGTCAAAGCCGGGAATATCGACGCGGCGGTTGAGCTTTCTCACCAGACCAACTGCCTGCCGGAGGTGACCGGACGCGTATGCCCGCAGGATCGACTCTGCGAAGGGGCATGTACGGTGCGTAGCGAGCATGGCGCAGTTACCATCGGTAATATTGAGCGTTACATCTCCGATCGGGCGCTGAGTAAAGGATGGCGACCGGACTTAAGCCATGTGCAGAAAGTGGACAAGCGTGTTGCCATCATCGGTGCGGGTCCGGCGGGTCTGGCCTGTGCGGATGTGCTTGCGCGCAGCGGCGTCAGCGCCACCGTTTACGATCGCCATCCTGAAATTGGCGGTTTGCTGACGTTCGGTATTCCGGCCTTCAAGCTGGACAAATCGCTGCTGGCGCGTCGCCGTGAAATCTTCAGCGCCATGGGCATTCATTTTGAACTTAACTGTGAAGTGGGTAAGGATGTCGCGCTTGAAAAGCTGCTGGAGGATTACGATGCCGTGTTCGTGGGCGTAGGAACCTATCGTTCCATGAAGGCGGACCTGCCAAATGAAGACGCGCCAGGCGTGTATGATGCGCTGCCGTTCCTGATTGCCAACACCAAGCATGTGATGGGGCTGGAGGAACTGCCTGAAGAACCGTTTATCGACACCGCCGGACTAAACGTGGTTGTGCTGGGCGGAGGCGATACGGCAATGGACTGTGTGCGAACCGCCCTGCGTCATGGCGCAAGCCAGGTGACCTGCGCCTATCGTCGTGATGAAGCCAACATGCCCGGCTCAAAAAAAGAGGTGAAGAACGCCCGGGAAGAGGGGGCAAATTTCGAGTTTAACGTTCAGCCGGTTGAGCTGGTGTTGCATGCCGATGGGCGAGTCAGCGGTGTGCGTTTCTTACGTACCCAACTTGGCGAACCTGATGCGCAGGGCCGTCGTCGCCCGGTTCCCATTGCCGGGAGTGAGTTTGTCATGCCCGCAGATGCGGTGATTATGGCGTTTGGTTTTCACCCACACGGCATGCCGTGGCTGGAGTCGCATGGCGTTAAGGTCGATAACTGGGGGCGCATTGCCGCCGATGTTGAAAGTGCATACCGTTATCAAACCAGTAACCCGAAAATCTTTGCCGGTGGCGACGCGGTACGCGGTGCAGACCTGGTGGTGACGGCCATGGCGGAAGGGCGGCACGCCGCCCAGGGGATCGTCGACTGGCTGGGCGTAAAATCAGTCAAATCTCATTAATCGGCGAGTAGGCCGGATAAAACGCGTTAGCGTTGCCATCCGGCAATGTGCCGCATGAATGCCTGATGGCGCTTTGCTTATCAGGCCTACATTGTTCCAAGACAAACCCGGTTTCACGGCGTAGTATTATTTCTCACTTCTTGCTGTGGAGCCGGTATGTCGCAAAAAATTACCCTCATCAAAGATAAAGTCCTCTCCGATAACTACTTCGTCCTGCGCAATATCACTTATGACCTGACCCGTAAGAATGGAGAGGTGATCCGTCACAAACGTGAGGTTTACGATCGTGGCAACGGCGCCACAATCCTGCTGTATAACCCGGAGAAGAAAACGGTGGTGCTCATCCGCCAGTTTCGCGTTGCGACATGGGTCAACGGTAACGAAGACGGTCAACTGATTGAAACCTGCGCCGGGCTGCTGGATAACGACGAACCGGAAGCATGTATTCGAAAAGAGGCGATTGAAGAGACCGGCTTTGAAGTGGGTGAAGTACGTAAACTGTTTGAGCTATACATGTCGCCGGGCGGTGTGACGGAAATAATCCACTTCTTCATCGCGCAATACCGTGACAGTCAGCGGACAAACGCGGGGGGCGGCGTGGAAGATGAAGATATTGAAGTTCTGGAACTGCCGTTCACACAGGCGCTGGACATGATCAAAACGGGTGAGATCCGTGACGGTAAAACGGTGCTATTGCTGAACTATTTGCAGTCATCGCATCTCATGGACTAATGCGCGGGATTTATATTTCTTTACAAATTTACGGCCAATCCGACGATTCTTATTGAGCCACATCAGTCGCGCAAGGAAGATACCGCTTAGGCTGTGTGTTTTGACTTCGGGGTTGTACCGTTCATGCGCTATCGCGTTATTCTCCTTTTCCTGCTCGGGTTGCTACCTGCCCGATTGCTGTGGGCTGCGCCCGCGCAACAGGCGTTTTCTGACTGGCAGGTAACGTGTAATAACCAAAATTTTTGCGTGGCGCGAAATACCGGAGAGCACCACGGCCTGGTCATGACCTTGAGCCGCAGCGCTGGGGCACATACCGACGCCGTGTTGCGTATTGAGCTGGGCGGGCTGGAATCGTCCAGCGTCAAAGAGAGCGATATTGCGCCGCGTCTGCTGTTGGATGGTGCGCCACTCTCGCTGAGCGGCGAGCACTGGCGCATAACTCCCTGGCAGCTGACGACCGATGATCCCGCCACCATCAGCGCATTTTTACAAACCATACAGGACGCGAAGGCGATTACCCTGCAAAAAGGTGCGCAAAACCTTTCGCTGGCCGGGCTAAAAGCCGCGTTGTTGTTTATCGACGCCCAGCAAAAACGGGTGGGGAGCGAAACTGCATGGATTGAAAAAGGTGACGAGCCTCCGCTCAGCGTACCTCCGGCCCCCGCGCTGAAAGGTGTAGCGGTCATTAATCCAACGCCAACGCCTCTCACGCAGCAGGAGCGCAGTGAACTGCTGGACTATGGTAACTGGCGGATCAACGGTATTCGCTGCTCTATCGATCCGCTGCGTCGCGAGATGCGCGTCACGGCCCTAACGGATGATAAAGCGCTGCTGATGATTGGTTGTGAGGCCGGGGCGTATAACACCATCGATCTGGCGTGGGTGGTTTCACGTACGACTCCGTTGACTTCACGCGCGGTACGGTTAAGCCTGCCGTTTAAAACGGATGCAGAAAGTCGCGATATGGAGCTGACCAACGCTACGTTTGACGAGAAGTCGCGGGAGCTGGTCACCCTCGCTAAAGGACGAGGGTTGGCAGATTGCGGTATCCAGACCCGCTGGCGCTACGACGGTCAACGTTTTCGCCTGGTGCGCTATGCCCAGGAGCCAAGCTGCGATAACTGGCATGGGCCAGATGCCTGGCCCACACTGTGGATCACGCGTTAAGCACCTTGTGCGCTTTGTCGACGATGTTATCCACCGTAAAGCCGAAGAATGGGAACAACTTGTCCGCCGGTGCTGACTCCCCATAACCCGTCATGCCGACAATCGCCCCTTTCAGTCCAACATATTTGTACCAGTAGTCGGCAATTCCTGCTTCTACCGCCACGCGCGCGCTGACGTTTGCCGGCAAGACCGACTCCCGGTACGCCTCATCCTGGGCGTCGAAGATATCGGTTGAGGGCAGAGAAACCACCCGCACGTTACGACCTTCGCCGGTCAGTTTTTCCGCTGCCAGCAGCGTGATTTCCATTTCTGAACCGGTAGCAATCAAAATAACATCCGGCTTACCGCCGCCATCCTTGAGCACATAGCCGCCGCGGGCAATTTGCTGCACCTGCTCTGGCGTGCGCTCAACCTGTGCCAGATTCTGCCGCGAGAGGATCAGCGCCGTTGGCCCGTCATGACGTTCGACTGCCAGCTTCCAGCCTACTGCCGCTTCAACCTGATCGCACGGTCGCCAGGTACTGAAATTAGGCGTCAGGCGCAGGCTGGCGAGCTGTTCAACAGCCTGGTGCGTAGGACCATCTTCCCCCAGACCAATTGAGTCGTGGGTATAAACCATGATTTGTCGGGCTTTCATCAGCGCCGCCATACGCGCGGCATTTCGGGCATATTCGACAAACATCAAGAACGTAGCGGTGTACGGTACGAAGCCCCCGTGATGGGCGATACCGTTGGCAATCGCCGTCATACCAAATTCACGCACGCCGTAGTGGATGTAGTTTCCTGCATGATCCTCTATAAGAGAGGAGGAGCCTTTCCAGATGGTCAGGTTGCTGGGGGCCAAATCCGCCGATCCGCCAAGCAGCTCTGGCAGTATAGGCCCGTAGGCGTTAAGGGTATTTTGCGAGGCCTTACGGGTGGCGATTTTGGCCGGATTGGCCTGCAGCTCGGTAATATATTTCTGTGTTGTTGCCTCCCACTCTTTCGGCAGCCCACCGCTCATCCGGCGAGAAAACTCTGCCGCCAGTTCCGGGTAGGCTTGTTGGTAAGCTGCGAATTTCTCCTTCCAGCCCTGTTGCGCTTTTTCGCCTTTCTCGCGTGCGTCCCACGCCCGGTAAATCTCTTTGGGGATCTCAAAAGCAGGATGATGCCACCCCAGCTTCTGCCGGGTCAGTGCCACCTCTTCTTCGCCCAGCGCAGCGCCGTGCGCTTCCTCTTTCCCTGCTTTATTTGGTGAGCCAAAACCAATCACCGTGCGGCAGATAATCAGCGATGGTTTATCGGTAACAGCCTGCGCTTCCTGAATGGCTTTTTTCACCGCCTCTGGGTCATGACCGTCAATGTCGTGTACCACATGCCAGTGATAGGCCTCAAAACGTTTCGCGGTATCGTCGGTAAACCAGCCGTCGGTTTCACCATCAATCGAGATGCCGTTGTGATCGTAGAAGCCAATGAGTTTGCCAAGCCCCAGCGTGCCCGCCAGCGAACAAGCCTCGTGTGAAATACCCTCCATCAGACAGCCGTCGCCCATAAAGACCCAGGTAAAGTGGTTAACAATCTCATGGTCCGGCTGGTTAAACTGCGCTGCCAGCGTACGTTCGGCAATGGCCATACCGACGGCGTTGGCTAAACCCTGACCCAGCGGTCCTGTCGTGGTTTCCACGCCCGGCGTGTAGCCAATTTCCGGGTGCCCTGGCGTCTTCGAATGGAGCTGACGGAAGTTCTTTAATTCTTCGATCGGCAGGTCGTAACCGGAAAGATGCAACAGGCTGTAAAGCAGCATTGAGGCGTGGCCGTTGGACAGAATAAACCGGTCACGATCGTACCAGGTGGGGTCGGTCGGGTTATGGCGTAGAAAATCGTTCCACAGAACTTCGGCGATATCGGCCATCCCCATTGGTGCTCCAGGGTGGCCGGAGTTAGCTTTTTGGACGGCATCCATACTTAGCGCACGAATGGCATTGGCAAGCTCTTTACGGGTCATAGGAAATACTCCTTGAAAAGTAAAGTGTTAGATGCGTGTTGTGATTCACACTTTTGGGAAAATTGCGGGCGTTGTCAGCAAAAAGCATAGCAGACAGGCATGGTATTGCTGGATTAAGCAGGTAACATGGTTGTTATAAATTGATAACAAATTCTTTCTTTGAATGGTGAGAGTTTGGGGACCTTCAAAGTTTGTACCGTTGACTGAGGTGATAATGTGCGGCTCAGTAGAATGGTTACCCGCGCCACTTTTTTGATAGATACGTGAAAGGAACAACAAGATGGATGACCAGTTAAAACAAAGCGCCCTCGATTTCCACGAATTTCCGGTACCCGGTAAAATCCAGGTTTCTCCGACCAAGCCTCTGGCAACGCAGCGCGACCTGGCGCTGGCCTACTCGCCGGGCGTGGCTGCACCGTGTCTTGAAATTGAAAAGGATCCGCTGGCAGCCTACAAATATACCGCGCGCGGCAACCTGGTTGCGGTTATTTCCAACGGCACAGCGGTGCTGGGTCTCGGCAACATTGGCGCGTTGGCCGGCAAACCGGTGATGGAAGGTAAAGGCGTTCTGTTTAAGAAATTCGCCGGGATCGACGTGTTCGACATTGAAGTCGATGAACTCGATCCGGATAAGTTTATCAATGTGGTTGCGGCCCTGGAGCCCACGTTTGGCGGTATCAACCTCGAAGATATTAAAGCGCCGGAGTGCTTCTACATTGAGCAAAAACTGCGCGAGCGCATGAATATTCCGGTCTTCCACGATGATCAGCACGGTACGGCAATCATCAGTACTGCCGCTATTCTGAACGGTCTGCGGGTGGTTGAGAAAAATATCTCTGACGTGCGCATGGTGGTGTCTGGTGCAGGTGCGGCGGCGATTGCCTGTATGAACCTGCTGGTAGCGCTGGGTATGCAGAAACACAATATTGTGGTCTGTGACTCCAAAGGTGTGATTTACAAAGACCGCGAACCGAACATGGCGGAAACCAAAGCGGCTTACGCGGTGGTGGATGACGGTAAGCGTACGCTGGATGATGTCATTGACGGCGCAGATATTTTCCTCGGCTGCTCGGGCCCGAAAGTGCTGACGCAGGAAATGGTTAAGAAGATGGCGCGTGCGCCAATGATTCTGGCACTCGCCAACCCGGAGCCGGAAATCCTGCCGCCGCTGGCAAAAGAGGTGCGTTCCGACGCCATCATCTGTACCGGTCGTTCAGACTACCCGAACCAGGTTAACAACGTCCTGTGCTTCCCGTTCATCTTCCGCGGTGCGCTGGACGTTGGTGCGACGGCCATCAACGAAGAGATGAAACTGGCGGCGGTGCACGCCATTGCTGAGCTGGCGCATGCCGAGCAGAGTGAAGTGGTGGCCTCTGCTTATGGCGATCAGGACCTGAGCTTCGGCCCGGAATACATCATTCCGAAACCGTTCGACCCGCGTCTGATCGTCAAAATCGCCCCTGCTGTGGCGAAAGCGGCGATGGACTCCGGCGTGGCAACGCGTCCGATTGCCGACTTTGACGCTTACATCGATAAGCTGACTGAATTCGTCTACAAAACCAACCTGTTCATGAAGCCGATTTTCTCCCTGGCACGCAAAGCGCCGAAGCGCGTGGTGCTGACGGAAGGGGAAGAAGCGCGCGTACTGCATGCTACCCAGGAGCTGATCACGTTAGGGCTGGCGAAGCCGATCCTGATCGGTCGTCCAAGCGTTATTGAAATGCGTATCCAGAAACTGGGTCTGCAGATCAAAGCGGGCGTCGATTTTGAAATCGTCAACAATGAGTCCGATCCGCGCTTTAAAGAGTACTGGAGCGAGTACTACCAGATTATGAAGCGTCGTGGGATTACCCAGGAGCAGGCGCAGCGTGCGGTGATTGCCAACACTACGGTGATCGGCGCAATCATGGTACAGCGCGGCGAAGCGGATGCGATGATCTGCGGTACGATTGGCGACTACCATGAGCACTTCAGCGTGGTGAAAGAGGTATTTGGTCATCGCGACGGCGTGCATACTGCCGGGGCGATGAACGCCTTGCTGCTGCCAAGCGGTAACACCTTTATCGCCGATACCTACGTCAACGACGATCCTACGCCTGAGCAACTGGCGGAAATCGCCGTGATGGCGGCAGAGACCGTGCGTCGCTTTGGTATCGAACCGAAGGTGGCGTTGCTGTCGCACTCCAACTTTGGTTCCTCTAACTGTCCGTCGGCCAGCAAAATGCGCGACGCGCTGGAGCTGATTAAGGCGCGCGCGCCAGAGTTGATGATTGACGGCGAAATGCACGGCGACGCCGCGCTGGTGGAAAGCATCCGTAATGACCGCATGCCGGACAGTCCGTTGAAAGGCTCAGCGAATATTCTGGTGATGCCGAATATGGAAGCTGCCCGTATTAGTTACAACTTACTACGCGTTTCCAGTTCTGAAGGCGTAACGGTTGGCCCGGTGCTGATGGGGGTTGCGAAACCGGTTCACGTATTAACGCCGATCGCCTCTGTTCGTCGTATCGTTAATATGGTGGCGCTGGCGGTTGTAGAAGCCCAAACGCAGCCGCTGTAATTTCACTTTAATTTATTTCCGGCGCGGGTTTCTCCCGCGCCTTTTTATTTTCCCTTTCTTAGTGATCTACTTCACCTTTTAAACCTGGTTGCCGAATTTTGTTATTTACTCTGACAAAAAATTGCCACGATGAGGGCAGTTTTAGCGGAGGCGGTGAGCAATGGAAAAAGAACGCATTATTCAGGAATTTGTGCCGGGGAAACAGGTCACGCTGGCGCATCTCATTGCGCACCCCGGCGAGGAATTAGCGAAAAAGATCGGCGTTCCCGAAGCGGGCGCTATCGGCATCATGACGCTGACGCCAGGCGAAACCGCGATGATTGCCGGTGACTTAGCCATGAAGGCGGCGGATGTACATATCGGTTTTCTCGATAGATTCAGCGGCGCACTGGTGATCTACGGTTCGGTAGGCGCAGTAGAAGAAGCGTTATTACAGACGGTAAGCGGTCTGGGTCGATTATTAAATTTCACTTTGTGCAACCTGACAAAAAGTTAATCAGAGGCGGCGATGAAACGTATTGCATTTGTCGGTACGGTGGGGGCGGGGAAAACAACGCTCTTTAATGCGCTACAGGGGAATTATTCCCTCGCCAGAAAAACACAGGCCGTGGAGTTTAATGAAAATGGCGATATCGATACGCCAGGGGAATATTTTAGCCATCCGCGCTGGTATCACGCCTTAATTACCACGCTGCAGGATGTCGATACGTTGATTTATATACACGCGGCAAATGATAAAGAAAGTCGCTTACCTGCCGGGCTGTTGGATATCGGCGCCAGTAAACGACAAATCGCCGTTATCAGTAAAACGGACATGCCGGATGCCGACGTCGCCGCAACGCGACAACTACTTCGCGGGATGGGTTTTCAGGAGCCGATTTTTGAGCTCAATAGCCATGACCCGCGCAGCGTGCAGCACCTGGTGGATTATCTGACTGAGCTCAGCCAAAAGGAGGAAAGGGCAGGTGAAAAAACTCATCACAGCTAACGATATTCGTGCGGCCCACGCACGCGGCGAACAGGAAATGTCGGTTGTTCTGCGCGCCAGCATCATCACCCCGGAGGCGCGCGAAGTTGCGGAGCTGCTGGGCGTTACCATCAGTGAATGCGATGAATCCGCGCCAACTGCTGCTGTACCGGCGGCGGTTGATGATGGCAAAACGGAAAGCCAGCGCATTCGCGAAACCATCATTGCGCAGTTACCGGAAGGGCAGTTTACCGAAAGCCTGGTCGCCCAGCTGATGGACAAAGTTATGAAGGAGAAGCAGTCGCTGGAGCAGGGCGGAATGCAGCCCAGCTTTAGCTCGGTAACCGGCAAAGGCGGCGTCAAAGTCATCGACGGCAGCAGCGTGAAGTTTGGTCGTTTTGACGGCGCGCAGCCGCACTGCGTGGGCTTAACCGATCTGGTGACCGACCAGGACGGTAGCAGCATGGCCGCCGGGTTTATGCAGTGGGATAACGCCTTTTTCCCATGGACGCTGAACTACGACGAAATCGACATGATTCTGGAAGGCGAGCTGCACGTTCGCCACGAAGGTGAAATCATGATTGCAAAAGCCGGGGACGTAATGTTTATCCCGAAAGGTTCCAGCATCGAATTTGGTACGCCATCGACGGTGAAGTTTCTGTATGTGGCCTGGCCTGCGAACTGGCAGTCCTGCTAAGGCGGATGTATGAAGGATTTCATTACCGAAGCATGGCTCAGAGCGAATCATACGCTTAGCGAAGGGGCTGAAATTCATCTCCCCGCTGACGCTCGCCTGACGCCGTCTGCCCGGGAATTACTGGAAAGCCGACATCTGCGTATTAAGTTTATCGACGAGCAGGGCAGCCTGTTTATTGATGATGAAGAACAGCAGCCGCAGCCGGTGCATGGGTTAACCAGCAGTGATACGCATCCACAGGCCAGCTGCGAACTGTGCCATCAACCGGTGGCGAAGAAACCGGACACCCTGACGCATCTGACGGCGGACAAGATGGTCGCCAAAAGTGACCCTCGGCTGGGATTTCGCGCCGCGCTGGACAGCACCATCGCCCTGGCTGTGTGGTTGCAGATTGAGATGGCAGAACCGTGGCAGCCGTGGCTGGCGGATATCCGCTCGCGCCTGGGCAATATTATGCGCGCTGACGCCATGGATGAGCCGCTGGCAGCACAAGCTGTCGTGGGTTTAAGTGACGAAGATTTACACCGTCTTTCTCATCAACCGCTGCGCTATCTGGACCACGACCATCTGGTGCCTGAAGCCAGCCACGGACGTGATTGCGCGCTGCTTAATCTGCTGCGTACCAAAGTCCGTGAAACGGAGACGGTGGCGGCCCAGGTGTTCATCACTCGCAGTTTTGAGGTTATGCGACCGGACATTATGCAGGCGCTCAACCGCCTTTCCAGTACGGTCTACGTGATGATGATTCTGAGCGTTGCGAAGCATCCGCTGACGGTTAACCAAATTCAACAGCGACTGGGGGAGAAGCAATGATCATTGAACGTGCTCGTCAACTCGCCCAACGCTCACCGGCACGGGTGGTGTTCCCGGATGCGCTGGATGTCCGGGTGTTGAAGGCGGCGAATTACCTGCATCAGCACGGTCTGGCACATCCCATTCTCGTCGCCAGCCCGTTTGCGCTGCGCCAGTTTGCCCTCAGCCACCGGGTGGCAATGGATGGCATTCAGGTTATCGATCCGCAAAGCAATCAGCCAATGCGCGAAGAGTTTGCGCTGCGCTGGCTGGCTCGCGCGGGAGATAAAACGCCTGCGGATGCGCTGGAAAAACTCAACGATCCGCTGATGTTCGCCGCTGCAATGGTCAGCGCGGGTAAAGCTGACGTCTGTATTGCGGGCAATCTCTCATCAACAGCGAACGTGCTGCGTGCCGGATTACGCATTATCGGGCTACAGCCTGGCTGTAAAACGCTGTCGTCAATTTTCCTGATGCTGCCGCAGTACCTTGGTCCGTCATTAGGTTTTGCCGATTGCAGCGTCGTGCCGCAGCCCACCGCCGCACAGTTGGCGGATATTGCAATTGCCAGCGCGCAGACATGGCAGGCGATCACAGGTGAAGAGCCGCGCGTCGCCATGCTGTCGTTTTCAAGTAATGGCAGTGCTCGCCATCCTAACGTCGCTAACGTGCAGCAGGCGACCGAGATCGTTCGTGAGCGTGCCCCGCAGCTTACCGTGGACGGAGAACTGCAATTTGATGCCGCCTTTGTTCCGGATGTCGCAGCGCAAAAAGCGCCCGCCAGTCCGTTAAAGGGCAATGCCAATGTGATGGTCTTCCCATCGCTCGAGGCAGGCAATATTGGCTACAAAATCGCTCAGCGTCTGGGAGGGTATCGCGCAGTAGGTCCGTTGATTCAAGGGCTTGCCGCACCGCTTCATGATCTCTCTCGTGGCTGTAGCGTACAGGAAATTATCGAACTGGCGTTGGTGGCAGCAGTGCCGCGCCAGACTGACGTGAGTCGTGAAAACGCCTCACAAACACTGGTTGTTTAGGTCCCGTTCTGGACCCCTTAATGAGAGGAAAACACAATGGAAGCATTAGGAATGATTGAAACCCGGGGCCTGGTTGCACTGATTGAGGCTTCTGACGCAATGGTTAAAGCGGCACGGGTGAAACTGGTTGGCGTGAAGCAGATCGGTGGCGGTCTGGTCACTGCCATGGTCCGTGGCGACGTAGCGGCATGTAAAGCTGCAACGGACGCAGGTGCTGCGGCTGCACAGCGTATTGGCGAGCTGGTTTCAGTACACGTGATCCCACGTCCGCACGGCGATCTGGAAGAAGTGTTCCCGATCAGCTTTAAAGGCGACAGCAACGACATGTAAGTCGTCCATGTGACGCCACAGACTTCATTGCTGGCGTCACCCTCTCTCCTTTTCACATTACCTTCTGCGGGGGGTAGGGGGAGGTTTTACCTGAAATATGCCACGGAGGCGCGTATGAAACTGGCAATCGTTACAGGACAAATTGTTTGTACCGTACGCCATCAGGGGCTCGCGCACGACAAGTTGCTGATGGTGGAAATGATTGACGCCCAGGGAAATCCCGACGGGCAATGTGCTGTTGCTATCGACAGCATCGGGGCGGGAACCGGAGAGTGGGTGCTGCTGGTCAGCGGAAGCTCCGCCCGTCAGGCGCACCGGAATGAATCATCGCCTGTCGATCTGTGCGTGATTGGCATTGTCGATGAAGTGGTGGCAGGTGGTCAGGTGATCTTCCATAAATAAGGCAGAAAATCATGAATCAACAGGATATTGAACAGGTCGTGAAAGCGGTACTGCTGAAAATGAAAGACAGCAGCCAACACGTCAGTGCCGTTCAAGAAATGGGCGTTTTTGCCTCCCTGGATGACGCAGTGGCGGCAGCAAAACTGGCCCAGCAGGGGTTGAAAAGCGTTGCCATGCGCCAACTGGCTATCACGGCCCTACGTGAGGCGGGCGAAAAGCACGCCAGAGAATTAGCGGAACTTGCCGTCACTGAAACCGGCATGGGACGCGTCGAAGATAAATTTGCCAAAAACGTGGCGCAGGCGCGCGGCACGCCGGGTGTGGAATGCCTGTCTCCACAGGTTCTGACCGGCGATAACGGTCTGACGCTGATTGAAAACGCACCGTGGGGCGTGGTGGCCTCGGTAACTCCATCCACCAACCCGGCCGCGACCGTCATTAACAACGCCATCAGCCTGATTGCCGCTGGTAACAGCGTGGTCTTCGCACCGCATCCGGCGGCGAAAAAAGTCTCTCAGCGCGCTATCACTCTGCTTAACCAGGCGGTGGTTGCCGCAGGCGGTCCGGCAAACCTGTTGGTGACGGTTGCCAACCCGGATATCGAGACTGCCCAGCGTCTGTTCAAGTACCCAGGTATCGGCCTGCTGGTGGTGACCGGTGGTGAAGCCGTGGTGGACGCCGCGCGTAAGCACACCAACAAACGTCTGATTGCCGCTGGTGCGGGTAATCCGCCAGTGGTGGTTGATGAAACGGCTGACCTGGCACGTGCGGCGCAGTCGATAGTCAAAGGTGCATCGTTTGACAACAACATCATCTGCGCCGACGAAAAAGTGCTGATCGTGGTCGATAGCGTCGCTGATGAACTGATGCGTCTGATGGAAAGCCAGCATGCGGTGAAACTGACCGCGGCTCAGGCCGAACAGCTGCAGCCGGTGCTGCTGAAAAATATCGATGAGCGCGGTAAAGGCACAGTCAGTCGTGACTGGGTCGGGCGCGATGCCGGAAAAATCGCTGCGGCGATTGGTCTGAACGTACCGGAGCAAACCCGTCTGTTATTCGTCGAAACCTCCGCGACGCATCCGTTTGCCGTTACCGAACTGATGATGCCGGTGCTGCCGGTCGTGCGAGTTGCCAACGTCGATGAAGCCATTGAACTGGCGGTCAAGCTGGAAGGCGGCTGCCACCATACGGCGGCGATGCACTCACGCAATATCGAAAATATGAACCGTATGGCAAACGCCATTGATACCAGCATCTTCGTTAAGAACGGACCGTGCATTGCCGGTCTTGGACTGGGCGGTGAAGGCTGGACCACGATGACTATTACCACACCAACCGGGGAAGGGGTGACCAGTGCGCGTACGTTTGTGCGTCTGCGTCGCTGTGTGTTGGTAGACGCCTTCAGAATTGTATAAGGAGTAAATGAGATGGCGCACGACGAACAACGTTGGTTGACACCCAGACTGCTAAAAGCGGCAACGCTATGTAACCAGACGCCCGCAAAGAGCGATTCACCGCTGTGGTTGGGCATTGATTTGGGAACGTGTGATGTGGTGTCGATGGTTGTGGACAGTGACGGACAGCCGGTCGCGGTTTGCCTGGACTGGGCCGATGTCGTGCGCGATGGCATCGTCTGGGATTTCTTTGGTGCGGTGACCATCGTTCGTCGCCATCTCGATACGCTCGAACAACAACTGGGTTGCCGTTTTACCCATGCGGCAACCTCGTTTCCACCGGGAACTGACCCACGCATCTCTATTAACGTGCTGGAGTCTGCCGGGCTTGAAGTGAGCCATGTCCTCGACGAACCAACCGCGGTGGCGGATCTGTTGCAGCTTGATAACGCCGGCGTGGTGGATATTGGTGGTGGCACTACCGGGATTGCGATTGTTAAACAGGGCAAAGTGACTTACTCCGCTGATGAAGCGACCGGCGGGCACCATATCTCTCTGACGCTGGCCGGGAACCGTCGTATCCAGTTGGAAGAAGCCGAGCAGTACAAGCGCAGCAATGGCAAAGAAATCTGGCCGGTGGTGAAGCCTGTCTACGAAAAGATGGCGGAAATCGTGGCGCACCATATTGCCGGACAGGATGTCGCTGATTTGTGGCTGGCGGGTGGCTCCTGTATGCAGCCAGGCGTTGATGAACTGTTCCGTAAGCGTTTCCCGGAACTGCAGGTGCATTTACCCCAGCACAGCCTGTTTATGACTCCGCTGGCGATTGCAAACAGCGGAAAAGAAAAAGCGGAAGGAATCTATGCAAGCTGAATTGCAGACCGCGCTCTTTCAGGCATTCGATACCCTGAATCTGCAACGCGTAAAAACGTTTAGCGTTCCCCCGGTTACGTTATGTGGACTGGGAGCGCTTAGTACCTGCGGACAGGAAGCACAAACGCGCGGACTGACGCATATGTTCGTCATGGTTGACAGCTTTCTGCATCAGGCGGGGATGACCGCCGCACTGGAGCGCAGCCTGGCGATGAAAGGTGTGGCAATGACGCTGTGGCCATGTCCGGTAGGTGAACCGTGCATTACGGACGTCTGCGCGGCAGTCGCGCAACTGCGTGAATCAAAGTGCGACGGCGTCGTGGCTTTCGGTGGCGGTTCCGTGCTGGATGCCGCCAAGGCAGTGGCGTTGCTGGTGACCAATCCTACCCAGACGCTGGCTGACATGGACGAGCGTAGCGTGTTACGCCCGCGTCTGCCGCTGATTGCCGTACCGACTACCGCCGGAACGGGCTCAGAAACCACGAACGTCACGGTGATTATCGACGCCGCGACCGGACTCAAAAAAGTGCTGGCCCACGCAACCCTGATGCCGGATGTGGCGATCCTTGACGCCGCATTGACGGAAGGCGTGCCTGCGCACGTAACGGCGATGACCGGGATTGATGCACTGACGCACGCCGTTGAAGCGTATAGCGCACTGAACGCGACGCCGTTTACCGACAGCCTGGCGATTGGTGCGATAGCGATGATCGGTAAATCGCTGCCGAAGGCCGTCGGCTACGGTCAGGATCTGGCGGCGCGCGAAAGCATGCTGCTGGCTTCCTGTATGGCCGGGATGGCGTTTTCCAGCGCTGGGCTTGGCCTGTGCCATGCGATGGCGCACCAGCCGGGGGCGACGTTGCACATTCCACACGGACAGGCTAACGCCATGCTGCTTCCCACGGTAATGGGGTTCAACCGCATGGTGTGTCGTGAGCGCTTTAGCCATATCGGACGCGCGTTAACCAACAAGAAATCGGACGATCGTGATGCTATCAACGCGGTCAGCGAGTTGATTAGCGAAGTGGGCCAGACCAAACGACTCTCTGACGTTGGGGCAAAGCCCGAGCAGTACAGCGCATGGGCTCACGCCGCGCTGGAGGATATTTGTATTCGCAGTAACCCACGGACCGCCACGCAGGCACAGATCATCGACCTGTACGCGGCTGCCGGGTAATGCCTGTAGGCCGGATAAGGTGCTCGCACCGCCATCCGGCAATAACACGGCGTTAATGCCGGAGGCGACGTAAACGTCTTATCCGGCCTACAAATCACAAATGACAGGGAGTAGGGGCTATGGGAATTAACGAAATCATCATGTACATCATGATGTTCTTTATGCTGATTGCCGCCGTGGACAGGATCCTGTCGCAGTTCGGCGGTTCGGCACGCTTCCTCGGTAAGTTTGGTAAGAGTATTGAGGGATCGGGCGGCCAGTTTGAAGAAGGTTTTATGGCGATGGGCGCGCTGGGTCTGGCGATGGTCGGTATGACCGCGCTGGCACCGGTTCTGGCGCATGTGCTCGGGCCAGTAATTATTCCGCTGTATGAAATGCTGGGCGCGAACCCGTCGATGTTTGCCGGAACGCTGCTGGCGTGCGATATGGGCGGCTTCTTCCTGGCGAAAGAACTGGCGGGCGGCGACGTTGCGGCGTGGCTGTACTCTGGCCTGATCCTCGGGGCGATGATGGGGCCGACGCTGGTCTTCTCCATTCCGGTTGCGCTGGGGATTATTGAACCGTCTGACCGTCGTTATCTGGCGCTGGGCGTGCTGGCGGGTATTGTCACCATTCCGATTGGTTGTATTGCGGGCGGTTTGATTGCGATGTACTCCGGCGTCGAAATCAACGGACAGCCGGTGGAGTTCACCTTCGCGCTGATCCTGATGAATATGATCCCGGTGCTGATCGTGGCTGTGCTGGTGGCGCTGGGACTGAAATTCATCCCGGAAAAAATGATCAACGGCTTCCAGATCTTCGCGAAATTCCTGGTGGCGCTGATCACCATCGGCCTGGCAGCAGCGGTGGTCAAATTCCTGCTCGGCTGGGAGCTGATCCCAGGTCTTGATCCTATCTTCATGGCTCCGGGCGACAAGCCGGGTGAAGTGATGCGCGCCATCGAAGTTATCGGTTCTATTTCCTGCGTACTGCTCGGTGCGTACCCAATGGTACTGCTGCTGACCCGCTGGTTTGAAAAACCGCTGATGAGCGTCGGTAACCTGTTAAAAATCAATAATATTGCGGCTGCCGGTATGGTTGCGACGCTGGCGAACAACATCCCAATGTTCGGCATGATGAAGAATATGGATACCCGCGGCAAAGTGATCAACTGCGCCTTTGCGGTCTCCGCGGCCTTTGCTCTGGGTGACCACTTAGGCTTCGCCGCTGCCAACATGAACGCGATGATCTTCCCGATGATTGTCGGCAAGTTGATTGGCGGCGTGACGGCGATTGGTGTGGCTATGCTGTTGGTACCGAAAGATGAAGATGTGCCAGCAGAAGTAGAAACCAACCCGGAGGCGCAATCGTGAATACTCGCCAGCTACTGAGCGTCGGTATCGATATCGGCACCACTACCACTCAGGTGATTTTCTCGCGCCTTGAGTTAGTCAACCGTGCGGCAGTGTCGCAGGTGCCGCGCTACGAATTCATCAAACGCGAAATTAGCTGGCAAAGCCCGGTGTTCTTTACCCCCGTTGATAAGCAGGGCGGGTTGAAAGAGGCCGAACTTAAGGCGCTGATCCTCGCCCAGTATCAGGCGGCGGGTATTGCGCCTGAGACTGTCGATTCCGGCGCGATCATCATCACCGGAGAAAGTGCCAAAACCCGTAATGCGCGTCCGGCGGTGATGACGCTCTCTCAGTCGCTGGGGGATTTTGTTGTGGCCAGCGCCGGTCCGCATCTGGAATCGGTGATTGCCGGTCACGGTGCGGGGGCACAAACCCTGTCCGAGCAGAAGTTGTGCCGCGTACTGAACATCGATATCGGTGGCGGTACGTCGAACTACGTTCTGTTTGATGCTGGAAAGGTCAGCGGTTCGGCTTGCCTCAACGTCGGCGGGCGACTGCTGGAAACGAACGGCCAGGGACGAGTAGTACATGCGCATCAGCCGGGGCAGATGATTGTTGATGACGTATTTGGTCCGGGCACCGACGCCCGAACCCTCAATGCGGCGCAGCTTGTTCAGGTAGCCCGACGGATGGCGGCGCTGATTGTGGAGGTGATTGACGGCACGTTATCACCGCTGGCGCAGGCGCTGATGCAAACCGGCCTGTTACCGGCGGGCGTGAAACCGGAAGTGATTACGTTGTCCGGCGGGGTGGGCGAGTGCTACCGCAACCAACCAGCCGATCCGTTCTGTTTTTCCGACATTGGCCCGCTGTTAGCAACGGCACTGCATGAACATCCGCGCCTGTGTGAGATGAACGTGCAGTTCCCGGCGCAAACCGTGCGCGCCACGGTGATTGGCGCCGGTGCGCATACGCTGTCGCTTTCGGGCAGCACCATCTGGCTGGAAGGCGTGGCGCTTCCGCTGCGCAATCTGCCGGTGGCGATTCCGGTTAATGAGGCTGATTTGGTGGCCGCCTGGCAACAGGCGCTAATGCAGCTCGATCTGGACCCGCAAACGGACGCCTACGTGCTGGCGCTGCCCGGTTCGCTGCCGGTGCGCTATGCCGCGCTGTTAACGGTGATTGATGCGCTGCTGGCCTTTGTCGCGCGCTATCCGAATCCGCATCCCCTGCTGGTGGTAGCTGAGCAGGATTTTGGTAAGGCCCTGGGCATGCTGTTACGCCCACAGTTACAGCAACACCCGCTGGCAGTCATCGATGAGGTGGTTGTCCGGGCGGGGGACTATATCGACATTGGTACGCCTCTTTTTGGCGGATCGGTTGTGCCGGTGACGGTGAAATCACTCGCATTTCCTTCCTGAGGGAACGACTTATGAAACTAAAGACCACATTGTTCGGCAATGTTTATCAGTTTAAGGATGTTAAAGAGGTGCTGGCAAAAGCCAACGAACTGCGTTCGGGGGATGTGCTGGCAGGAGTGGCCGCAACCAGTTCGCAGGAGCGCGTGGCGGCCAAGCAGGTACTGTCGGAAATGACGGTGGCGGATATCCGCAATAACCCGGTGATTTCCTATGAAGAGGACTGTGTTACTCGTCTGATTCAGGATGACGTCAACGAGACGGCCTATAACCGTATCAAAAACTGGAGTATCAGCGAGCTGCGCGAGTACGTGCTGAGCGATGAAACCTCCGTTGATGACATTGCGTTTACGCGCAAAGGGTTAACGTCGGAAGTGGTCGCTGCGGTAGCAAAAATCTGCTCTAACGCGGACCTGATCTACGGCGGTAAGAAAATGCCGGTGATCAAAAAGGCCAATACCACCATCGGTCTGCCGGGCACCTTCAGCTGCCGTTTGCAGCCGAACGACACCCGTGATGACGTGCAGAGTATTGCCGCACAAATCTACGAAGGGCTGTCCTTCGGGGCGGGCGATGCGGTGATCGGCGTAAACCCGGTAACGGATGACGTGGAAAACTTAAGCCGCGTACTGGATACCGTGTACGGCGTTATCGACAAATTCAACATCCCGACCCAGGGCTGCGTACTGGCACACGTGACTACCCAGATCGAAGCGATTCGTCGCGGCGCGCCGGGCGGGCTGATTTTCCAGAGTATCTGCGGTAGCGAAAAAGGCTTAAAAGAGTTTGGCGTTGAGCTGGCCATGCTGGATGAAGCGCGCGCAGTGGGCGCTGAGTTCAACCGTATCGCCGGGGAAAACTGCCTGTACTTCGAAACCGGGCAAGGGTCTGCACTTTCCGCGGGCGCGAACTTCGGCGCCGATCAGGTGACGATGGAAGCGCGTAACTACGGGCTGGCACGCCACTATGATCCGTTCCTGGTGAACACCGTGGTGGGCTTTATCGGGCCGGAGTATCTCTACAACGACCGTCAGATTATTCGCGCGGGTCTGGAAGATCACTTTATGGGCAAGCTGAGCGGCATCTCAATGGGCTGCGACTGCTGCTACACCAACCATGCTGATGCTGACCAGAACCTTAACGAAAACCTGATGATTCTGCTCGCCACCGCTGGCTGCAACTACATCATGGGCATGCCGCTCGGTGACGACATCATGCTCAACTATCAGACCACCGCCTTCCATGACACCGCGACCGTGCGTCAGCTGCTGAACCTGCGTCCGTCGCCGGAGTTTGAACGCTGGCTGGAAACCATGGGCATTATGGCAAACGGTCGCCTGACCAAACGGGCGGGCGATCCGTCACTGTTCTTCTGATGACGCGGGGATGACACACGATGGATCAAAAACAGATTGAAGAAATTGTACGCAGCGTAATGGCGTCAATGGGTGAGTCTCAACCGCAGGCTCAAGAACCGTCAGCACCAGCAAAATGCAGCACCACGCAGTGCGCCGCGCCGACCGGTGAAAGCTGCGCGATGGACTTAGGCTCAGCCGAAGCCAAAGCATGGATTGGCGTTGAGAATCCGCACCGTGCAGAGGTGTTGACTGAACTTCGTCGTAGCACCGCTGCGCGTGTATGTACCGGTCGTGCCGGTCCTCGTCCGCGTACCCAGGCGCTGCTGCGTTTCCTGGCTGACCACTCGCGTTCGAAAGATACGGTATTGAAAGAAGTGCCGGAAGAGTGGGTAAAAGCCCAGGGGCTGCTGGAAGTGCGCTCGGAAATCAGCGACAAAAACCTGTATCTGACGCGTCCGGATATGGGGCGTCGTCTGAGTGCGGAAGCCATTGAAGCACTGAAATCACAGTGTGTAATGAATCCGGATGTGCAGGTGATTATTTCTGATGGCCTGTCTACCGACGCGATTACCGCTAACTATGAAGAGATCCTGCCGCCGCTGTTGTCGGGCTTAAAACAGGCCGGATTGAAGGTCGGGACGCCGTTCTTTGTTCGCTATGGGCGCGTGAAAATCGAAGATCAGATCGGCGAACTGCTGGGTGCAAAAGCGGTGATCCTGCTGGTTGGTGAACGTCCGGGCCTCGGCCAGTCGGAAAGTCTTTCTTGCTATGCCGTCTATTCGCCGCGTGTGGCGACCACCGTTGAAGCTGATCGTACCTGTATCTCGAACATTCACCAGGGCGGTACGCCACCGGTTGAAGCGGCGGCGGTGATTGTGGATTTGGCCAAGCGCATGCTGGAGCAAAAAGCATCCGGCATCAATATGACCCGTTAAGGAGGCATCATGCCAGCATTAGATTTAATTAGACCTTCAGTCACCGCAATGCGTGTGATTGCCTCGGTAAATGACGGTTTTGCCCGCGAACTTAAATTACCGCCACATATACGTAGCCTCGGACTCATCACAGCAGATTCTGATGACGTGGCGTATATTGCCGCAGACGAAGCGACAAAACAGGCAATGGTCGAAGTGGTTTATGGCCGCTCGCTGTATGCCGGTGCGGCGCACAGTCCCTCTCCAACATCGGGCGAAGTGCTGATTATGCTCGGTGGACCAAACCCGGCCGAAGTTCGCGCGGGTCTGGACGCGATGGTGGCCAATATTGAAAGCGGGGCGGCATTCCAGTGGGCGAATGACGCAGAAGATACCGCCTTCCTGGCGCATGTGGTTTCGCGTACCGGTTCGTATCTCTCCGCAACCGCGGGATGCCGACTGGGCGATCCGATGGCGTATCTGGTAGCACCGCCGCTGGAAGCGACATTTGGTATTGATGCCGCGCTGAAATCTGCCGATGTACAACTGGTGACCTATGTACCACCGCCGTCAGAAACTAACTATTCAGCCGCGTTTTTGACCGGTAGCCAGGCCGCTTGTAAAGCCGCATGTAACGCCTTTGCCGATGCCGTTCTGGATATTGCCCGTAATCCAATCCAGCGCGCGTAAGAGAGGTAGTGATGATCAATGCACTGGGATTACTGGAAGTGGATGGCATGGTGGCTGCCGTGGACGCGGCCGATGCCATGCTGAAAGCCGCGAACGTGCGTCTGCTTAGCCACGAAGTGCTCGATCCTGGTCGGCTGACGCTGGTGGTGGAAGGCGATCTGGCGGCATGCCGCGCAGCGCTGGATGCTGGCAGTGCAGCCGCAGCGCGTACGGGCCGTGTTATCAGCCGTAAGGAAATAGGCCGGCCGGACGATGACACCCAGTGGCTGATCGGCGATTTTAAACGCCAGCCGAAGAAACCTGAACAGAAGCCAGAAGCGAAAACAGAAGTGAAACCAGAGAAGACACAGGACGCCCCAGTGACGTCTGAATCCTCTGCCCAACTTCTGACGCTGTTAGCATCGGTCCGTCAAGGAATGACGGCAGGGGAAGTGGCGGCCCACTTTGGCTGGTCACTTGATGAAGCCAGAAATGCGCTGGAACAGCTCTTTTCTGATGGAGCGTTGCGTAAACGCAGTAGTCGCTACCGCTTAAAAAATTAACCTGTCGGAGGGCCGGGGGCTTCGTTGAAGCTTCCGGCTTAAAAGATCATGAAAAAGAACCGTACTGCAAACTTGCACCATCTTTATCATGAAGTATTACCCGAAGACGTTAAACTGACGCCGAAAGTGGAAGTGGACAACGTTCACCAACGGCGAACAACGGATGTGTATGAGCACGCGCTGACGATTACCGCCTGGCAGCAGATCTACGACCAGCTGCATCCGGGAAAATTTCATGGCGAGTTCACGGAAATCCTGCTCGATGATATTCAGGTGTTCCGTGAATACACCGGACTGGCGCTGCGTCAGTCGTGCCTTGTCTGGCCAAACTCATTTTGGTTTGGCATTCCGGCCACGCGCGGCGAGCAGGGATTTATTGGTACCCAGTGTTTGGGTAGCGCTGAAATTGCCACCCGCCCAGGCGGGACGGAGTTTGAACTGAGTACGCCGGATGATTACACCATTTTGGGTGTCGTCATTTCGGAAGAGGCCATTGCTCGTCAGGCCAACTTCCTTCATAACCCGGAAAGGGTGCTACATATGCTGCGCAATCAGTCGGCGCTGGAAGTTAAAGAACAACACAAAGCCGCGCTATGGGGCTTTGTGCAGCAGGCGCTGGCGACGTTTAGTGAGAATCCTGAAAACCTTCACCAACCCGCGGTGCGTAAAGTGTTGGGGGATAACCTGCTGCTGGCGATGGGCACCATGCTGGAAGAAGCGCAGCCGATTATGACTGCGGAAAGCATCAGCCATCAGAGCTATCGTCGCTTGCTGTCACGTGCGCGCGAATATGTGCTGGAAAATATGTCAGAGCCGCTGACCGTGCTCGACTTATGCAATCAGCTGCACGTTAGCCGCCGGACGTTGCAAAACGCCTTTCACGCGATCCTCGGTATTGGCCCGAATGCCTGGTTGAAACGTATTCGCCTGAACGCCGTTCGCCGTGAGTTGATAAGCCCATGGTCGCAGAGTGCGACGGTGAAAGACGCCGCCATGCAGTGGGGATTCTGGCATTTAGGGCAGTTTGCCACCGACTACCAGCAGCTGTTTGCGGAGAAACCGTCGTTGACGCTGCATCAGCGTATGCGCCAGTGGGCATGATGAGATTATTGTGCCGGATGCGACGCTAACGCGTCTTATCCGGCCTACGGGTTTGCCGTTGTTGTAGGCCTGATAAGCATAGCGCCATCAGGCAATTACACCCAGTCGCGGACCTGAATAAACTCGCTAAGGGCAGCTTCCGGGCTGTTCGCTTCCGGCTGCCAGTCATACTCCCAGCGTACCAGCGGTGGCATCGACATCAGAATCGACTCCGTGCGCCCGCCGGTTTGCAAACCGAACAACGTGCCGCGATCCCACACCAGATTAAATTCCACATAGCGCCCACGACGATAAAGCTGGAAATTACGCTCGCGCTCGCCCCAGCTCATCATTTTGCGGCGTTCGACGATGGGCAGATACGCCTCGGTGTATCCTTGACCTACCGCCTGCATAAAAGCGAAGCAGTGGTCGAAATCAGGGGTATTCAAATCATCGAAAAACAGCCCGCCAATGCCGCGCTGCTCGTTGCGGTGCTTGAGGAAGAAGTAGTCATCGCACCACTTTTTGTAACGTGGATAAACGTCATCGCCAAACGGCTGGCACAGGTCCCGCGCCGTGCGATGCCAGTGAACCGCATCCTCATCAAAGCCGTAGTAGGGCGTTAAGTCAAAGCCGCCGCCAAACCACCACACGGGATCGGCCCCCGGTTTTTCCGCGATAAAAAACCGTACGTTGGCATGACTGGTTGGAATGTAGGGATTCTGCGGGTGCACCACCAACGAGACGCCCATGGCTTCAAAACTGCGCCCGGCAAGCTCCGGGCGATGCGCGGTAGCCGAGGCCGGCATTGCATCGCCGTGGACGTGGGAGAAGTTGACGCCTGCTTGCTCGAAAATACCGCCGTTACGCAACACCCGACTGCGCCCGCCGCCGCCTGTTTCGCGTTGCCAGTTATCCTCAACAAATTCGCTGCCGTCTACGGTGGATAACTGCTGACAAATTTCATCCTGCAGGCTGAGCAGGAACTGTTTTACGCGCTGTGCATCGGGCTTCATGGTTAACGTTTCTTCGAGTGTGCTTTCTGGTTATCAAACCAGTGGAAATAGCTGATGATGCCATTGGCGATAGCGGTGGCGATTTTCTGACGAAACGCCGCCGTACCCAGCAATCGTTCTTCTTCCGGGTTGGTGATGAACGAGGTTTCGACCAGGACCGACGGAATCGAAGGTGATTTTAGCACCACGAAGGCGGCCTGTTCCGTGCTGCGACTGTGCAGACGGTGTACCGGCTTGATCTTCTTAAGAATATGCGAGCCTAACGTCAGGCTGTTTTTTATGGTGTCAGTTTGCACCAGATCGAACAGCACCTGTTGCAACAAATGATCTTTGTCAGTGGCCTTCTTTCCGGCGACTTCATCGGCCCGGTTTTCACGATCGGACAGATATTTCGCCATGGCGCTACTGGCGCCGCGATTGGATAAGGCAAAGACCGAAGCACCCGCAGCGCTCGGATTGGTAAAACCGTCGGCGTGGATCGACATGAACAGATCGGCACCATGTTTGTGGGCAATCTCAACGCGATCGTAGAGCGGAATAAACGTATCGCCGGAGCGGGTCAGACGCGCATCAATCCCCTGGTTACGAAGAATCGATCGCACGTTTTTGGCAATCGCCAGTACCACATGTTTTTCCTTGGAACCGTTACGGCCAATGGCGCCGGTATCAATACCGCCGTGACCCGGATCAAGGACAACCACGCGTTTAGCGCCTGATTTTTTCGCTTTCGGTTTGCTGTGTCCATTGCTGGTCTTTAGCGCTTCTTCTTTAGCGATGGCTTGCGACATGCCTGACAGCGTCAGGGCGGCCAGCCCGGCTTTCAGCACCTGGCGGCGCGATGTGAGTGTTTTTAGTGGTTTAAAAGTGCTCATACGGCCTGAGTTGTAAAAAAAAGGTTCTAAACGTTATATCGTATCGCGTTGTCCGTTGCGACGGATCGGGATAAGAATTGTTTTACTTTTCATTTCAATACGTGACAATTCCGTATTATGCCATTTTTTCCGCCGCTTCGCGTCAGATATTGGCTAAATCAGCCGTTCGCGCCATAATCGCTTTTTAACGTCCTGAAAAGGTACCCAATACCATGGAAATACGCGTTTTTCGCCAGGAAGATTTCGAAGAGGTGATCACCCTCTGGGAGCGTTGTGATTTGCTGCGTCCATGGAACGACCCTGAAATGGACATCGAACGCAAAGTCAATCATGACGTCAGCTTGTTCCTCGTTGCTGAAGTGAACGGCGAGGTGGTCGGCACGGTGATGGGCGGATACGACGGGCATCGCGGTTCCGCCTATTACCTGGGCGTGCATCCTGAGTTTCGCGGACGCGGTATTGCCAATGCGCTGCTCAACCGGTTGGAGAAAAAGCTCATTGCCCGCGGTTGTCCGAAGATTCAAATCATGGTGCGTGACGATAACGACGTCGTACAGGGCATGTATGAACGTTTGGGCTATGAACATGCGGATGTACTCAATCTGGGCAAGCGTTTGATCGAAGATGAAGAGTACTGAGTTTCATCCGGCCGACTATGACGGTCATGGGCGTCTGCGCCTGCCTTTTCTCTTCTGGTGCGTACTGCTGTTGCAGGCACGCACCTGGGTTTTGTTTGTGATTGCCGGTTCTTCCCGTGAGCAGGGCAACACCTTGCTGAATCTGTTTTATCCCGATCATGACGCATTCTGGCTGGGGTTGCTTCCCGGCGTTCCCGCCGTGTTGGCGTTTTTACTCAGTGGGCGACGCTTTGCGTTTCCGGTGATCTGGCGCTGGCTGCGCGGATTATTGATTCTCGCTCAACTGGTGCTGCTGTGCTGGCAGCCGGTGATGTGGCTGGCAGGCGATCCGCTCAACGGCGTCGGGCTGGCGCTGCTGGTGGCGGATATCGTCGCGCTGATCTGGCTGTTAACCAATCAACGTCTGCGTGCCTGTTTTTCCCTTGAGAAAGAATAACGGCACTTTTTGGGGAAACCGGACTCCAAGCACCGTTGATAATTAAGGAAGGAAGTGAAATGAAATCACTGCGTTTGACTTTATGCGCGATGCCGCTGCTACTGGCCGGGTGTTCAACGTTGTCCTCGGTGAACTGGTCTGCCGCCAATCCGTGGAACTGGTTTGGTTCTTCAACGCAGGTCACAGAGCAGGGCGTCGGAGCGTTAACGGGCGCTACGCCGCTGGATGAAAAAGCCATTGCTGATGCGCTGGACGGCGATTACCGCCTGCGTAGCGGAATGAAGACCGATAACGGTAATGTGGTGCGCTTCTATGAAGCGATGAAAGACGACAAGCTGGCGATAGTCATCAACGGCAGCCAGGGAACCATCAGTCGTATTGATGTATTAGATCACGATATTTCGTCAGCCGCGGGTGTCGAAATCGGTACACCGTTTAGCGACCTTTACACTAAAGCTTTCGGTAATTGCCAAAAAGCAACCGGAGATGACAGCGCGGGCGTTGAGTGTAAAGCTGAAGGAAGTCAACATATTAGCTATATTTTTTCCGGTGAATGGAGCGGGCCTGAGGATATAATGCCGTCTGACGACACGCTGAAAGCGTGGAAAGTAAGCAAAATTATCTGGCGGCGTTAATTTGCGTCTGAACAAATCGGCTTGTTAAAAAAACAGGTAGAATAGCGCCCATCAATGCCACGATGTCGTGGCATCTTTTTTTCAGGAGGAACAATGTCTCAGGTTCAGAGTGGCATTTTGCCAGAACATTGCCGTGCGGCGATTTGGATTGAAGCCAATGTTAAAGGCGACGTTGATGCCCTGCGTGCGGCCAGCAAAACCTTCGCCGATAAGCTGGCGACCTTTGAAGCTAAGTTCCCGGATGCGCATCTGGGCGCGGTTGTCGCTTTTGGCAACAACACCTGGCGTGCATTGAGCGGCGGCGTCGGTGCTGAAGAGTTAAAAGACTTTATCCCTTACGGTAAAGGTCTGGCACCAGCAACCCAATATGACGTGTTGATCCACATTCTCTCTTTGCGTCATGACGTGAATTTCTCCGTTGCGCAGGCGGCAATGGAAGCATTTGGCGACTGTATTGAAGTTAAAGAAGAAATCCACGGTTTCCGTTGGGTCGAAGAGCGCGATCTCAGCGGCTTTGTTGACGGTACGGAAAACCCGGCAGGCGAAGAAACGCGCCGTGAAGTTGCTGTTATCAAAGATGGCGTGGATGCCGGTGGCAGCTATGTGTTTGTGCAGCGTTGGGAACATAACCTGAAGCAGCTTAATCGCATGAGCATCCATGACCAGGAAATGATGATTGGTCGCACCAAGGAAGCCAACGAAGAGATCGACGGTGATGACCGTCCGGTCACCTCTCACCTGAGCCGTGTTGACCTCAAAGAAGACGGTAAAGGGCTGAAAATTGTGCGCCAGAGCCTGCCATACGGTACTGCCAGCGGCACGCATGGTCTCTATTTCTGCGCCTACTGCGCTCGTCTGCACAACATTGAACAACAATTGCTGAGCATGTTTGGTGACACCGACGGTAAGCGTGATGCGATGCTGCGCTTCACCAAACCGGTAACCGGCGGCTATTACTTTGCACCGTCGCTGGACCGTTTAATGGCGCTGTAATGGTGAGCTGAGCCTGTTATCGGCCACGAAATAGACATCCCCGCATCGTCGGGGATTTTTTTTACCTGAGATTAACCTGATTTAGTGAGCTATTCCTCAGCACTAATTTGTTATTGCTGTATCTTCTGCGTGAATGAAGCGAAGGCTTCATATTCAAAAGGAGAATATTGAAATGGGAAAACTCACGGGCAAAACAGCATTGATTACGGGCGCATCTCAGGGTATTGGCGAGGGTATCGCCAGAACGTTTGCCCGCCATGGTGCGAACTTAATCCTGCTGGATATCTCCGATGAGATTGAAAAACTGGCGGATGAGTTGGCTGGGCGAGGGCACCGTTGCACAGCCGTTCACGCTGACGTCAGAGATTTTGCGTCGGTCAAGGAAGCGGTGACGCGCGCGAAGCAGATTGAAGGCAAAATCGATATTCTGGTGAACAATGCCGGCGTATGCCGCCTCGGCAACTTCCTTGATATGAGCGATGAAGATCGCGATTTCCACATTGATATCAACATTAAAGGCGTCTGGAACGTGACGAAAGCCGTTCTGCCGGAGATGATTGCGCGCAAAGATGGGCGCATCGTGATGATGTCATCGGTGACCGGCGATATGGTTGCTGACCCGGGCGAAACGGCCTACGCGCTGTCGAAAGCCGCGATCATCGGTTTGACCAAATCCCTGGCGGTAGAATATGCGCAGTCCGGCATTCGCGTGAACGCCATTTGCCCTGGCTACGTTCGTACGCCGATGGCGGAAAGCATTGCGCGTCAGTCTAACCCGGAAGATCCTGAATCCGTTTTAGTCGAAATGGCGAAAGCGATCCCGATGCGTCGTCTGGCCTGTCCGCTTGAGGTCGGTGAACTGGCGGCGTTCCTGGCATCGGATGAGTCCAGTTATTTAACTGGCACGCAAAACGTGATTGATGGCGGCAGCACTTTGCCTGAAAGCGTAAGCGTCGGCGTCTGATTGATGCCGGTCTCCTCCCCATGTGCTGGGGAGGAGGTACCCCTTATTCTCTTTTCAACTTTCAAATCATCAAACGGTATATAAAACCGTTACTCCTTTAGCACTGGTTATAAATATGATGACCATAAGAAAGTCATTTAATTTATAAGGGTGCGCAATGGCCGTTAACTTACTGAAAAAAAGAACACTGACGCTGGCAGCCATGCTGTTGCTGGTGGGGCAGGCGCAGGCAACGGAACTGCTGAACAGTTCATACGATGTTTCCCGCGAGCTGTTTGCCGCCCTTAATCCGCCGTTTGAACAGCAATGGGCGAAGGATAACGGCGGCGACAAACTGACGATTAAACAATCTCATGCCGGGTCATCAAAACAGGCGTTGGCGATTTTGCAGGGGCTGAAAGCTGACGTCGTGACCTATAACCAGGTGACCGACGTGCAGATCCTGCATGACAAAGGCAAGCTGATCCCTGCCGACTGGCAAAGCCGCCTGCCGAATAACAGTTCGCCATTCTATTCCACCATGGCGTTTTTGGTGCGTAAGGACAACCCGAAGAATATCCACGAATGGAACGATCTGGTTCGCCCGGACGTGAAGCTGATTTTCCCGAACCCGAAAACCTCCGGTAACGCACGCTATACCTATCTGGCTGCGTGGGGCGCGGCAGATAAAGCGGACGGTGGGGATAAAGCTAAAACCGAACAGTTCATGACCCAGTTTCTGAAAAACGTGGAAGTATTTGATACCGGCGGTCGTGGTGCAACTACCACCTTCGTGGAGCGCGGTCTGGGCGACGTACTGATTACCTTTGAATCGGAAGTGAACAATATCCGTAAACAGTACGAAGACCAGGGCTTCGAAGTGGTGGTGCCGAAGGTCAACATTCTGGCGGAGTTCCCGGTGGCCTGGGTAGATAAAAATGTGCAGGCCAACGGTACTGAAAAAGCGGCGAAAGCTTACCTGAACTGGCTGTACAGCCCGCAGGCGCAAACCATCATTACCGATTTCTACTACCGCGTGAATAACCCGCAGGTAATGGACAAGCTGAAAGATAAATTCCCGCAGACCGAATTGTTCCGTGTGGAAGATAAGTTTGGCTCGTGGCCTGAAGTGATGAAAACGCACTTTGTCAGCGGCGGTGAGCTGGACAAACTGCTGGCGGCGGGGCGTAAGTAAATGTTTGCTGTTTCTTCCCGACGTGTGCTGCCCGGCTTCACTTTGAGCCTGGGCACCAGCTTGCTGTTTGTCTGCCTGATATTGCTGCTGCCGCTGAGCGCGCTGGTGATGCAACTGGCGCAAATGAGCTGGGCGCAATACTGGGATGTGATTACCAATCCGCAGGTGGTGGCGGCTTATAAAGTGACGCTGCTGTCGGCGTTTGTGGCGTCGATTTTTAACGGCGTGTTCGGTTTGCTGATGGCGTGGATCTTAACCCGCTATCGCTTTCCGGGCCGTACGCTGCTGGATGCGCTGATGGACCTGCCGTTCGCACTGCCTACGGCGGTGGCAGGTCTGACGCTGGCGTCACTGTTTTCGGTTAATGGCTTCTACGGCGAGTGGCTGGCGAAGCTGGATATCAAGGTGACCTACACCTGGCTCGGTATCGCGGTAGCGATGGCCTTTACCAGCATTCCGTTTGTGGTGCGTACCGTGCAACCGGTACTGGAAGAGTTAGGCCCGGAATATGAAGAAGCAGCTGAAACGCTCGGTGCTACGCGCTGGCAAAGTTTCCGTAAAGTAGTGCTGCCGGAGCTGTCTCCTGCGCTGGTGGCGGGCGTTGCGCTGTCGTTTACCCGCAGCCTCGGTGAGTTTGGCGCGGTTATTTTTATCGCCGGAAACATCGCATGGAAGACGGAAGTGACCTCGCTGATGATTTTTGTTCGCTTGCAGGAGTTTGACTACCCGGCCGCCAGCGCGATTGCTTCTGTGATCCTCGGGGCTTCGTTGTTGCTGCTGTTTTCAATTAACACTCTGCAAAGTCGCTTTGGTCGACGTGTGGTAGGTCACTGATGGCAGACATTACCCAATTGAAACGCTATGGCGCACCCCGCATCAACTGGGGGAAATGGTTTCTGATCGGCACGGGCATGCTGGTCTCCGCGTTTATTTTGCTGGTGCCGATGATTTACATCTTCGTGCAGGCGTTCAGCAAGGGATTAATGCCGGTATTACAGAACCTGGCGGATCCGGACATGCTGCATGCCATCTGGCTGACGGTGCTGATTGCGCTAATTGCGGTGCCGGTGAACCTGGTGTTTGGTGTGTTGCTGGCCTGGCTGGTGACCCGTTTTAACTTCCCAGGACGCCAACTACTACTGACGTTACTGGATATTCCATTTGCTGTCTCGCCGGTGGTCGCCGGTCTGGTCTATCTGCTGTTTTACGGCTCTAACGGCCCGCTTGGTGGATGGCTGGATGAGCATAACCTGCAAATTATGTTTGCCTGGCCGGGGATGGTGCTGGTGACAGTGTTCGTTACCTGTCCGTTTGTGGTGCGTGAGCTGGTGCCGGTGATGTTAAGCCAGGGCAGCAATGAAGATGAAGCGGCTGTGTTGCTGGGTGCATCCGGCTGGCAGATGTTCCGCCGCGTTACGCTGCCGAATATCCGTTGGGCATTGCTGTACGGTGTGGTGTTGACCAACGCCCGTGCGATTGGTGAGTTTGGTGCGGTGTCAGTGGTTTCCGGCTCGATTCGCGGCGAAACCCTATCGCTGCCGCTACAGATTGAATTACTGGAGCAGGACTACAACACGGTCGGCTCCTTTACCGCCGCGGCGCTATTAACGCTGATGGCGATTATTACCCTGTTTTTGAAGAGCATGTTGCAATGGCGTCTGGAGAACCAGGAAAAACGCGCGCAGCAGGAGGAAAATCATGAGCATTGAGATTGCCAATATTAAGAAGTCTTTTGGTCGCACCCAGGTGCTGAACGATATCTCGCTGGATATTTCTTCAGGTCAGATGGTCGCGCTGCTGGGGCCATCCGGCTCGGGCAAAACCACGCTGCTGCGCATTATTGCCGGGCTGGAGCATCAGTCCAGCGGGCATATCCGTTTTCACGGTACCGACGTCAGCCGATTGCACGCCCGCGACCGTAAGGTGGGGTTCGTGTTCCAGCACTATGCGCTGTTTCGTCATATGACCGTTTTCGACAATATCGCGTTTGGTCTGACGGTCCTGCCACGGCGTGAGCGCCCGAATGCGGCGGCCATCAAAGCAAAAGTGACCAAACTGCTGGAAATGGTTCAACTGGCTCATCTGGCGGACCGTTTCCCGGCACAGCTCTCCGGCGGGCAAAAACAGCGCGTGGCGTTGGCGCGTGCGCTGGCGGTAGAGCCGCAGATCCTGCTGCTCGACGAACCGTTTGGCGCGCTTGATGCGCAGGTGCGCAAAGAGCTGCGTCGCTGGCTGCGTCAGTTGCATGAAGAGTTGAAATTTACCAGCGTGTTTGTTACCCACGACCAGGAAGAAGCAACGGAAGTCGCAGACCGCGTAGTGGTGATGAGTCAGGGTCATATCGAACAGGCTGATGCGCCGGATCAGGTATGGCGCGAACCGGCTACTCGTTTCGTCCTGGAATTTATGGGTGAGGTTAACCGCCTGCAGGGGACGATTCGTGGCGGCCAATTCCATGTGGGCGCACACCGCTGGCCGCTGGGTTATACGCCTGGCTATCAGGGACCGGTGGATCTGTTCCTGCGCCCGTGGGAAGTGGACGTGAGCCGTCGTACCAGCCTGGATTCGCCGTTGCCGGTACAAGTGCTGGAAGCCAGCCCGAAAGGGCACTACACCCAATTAGTTGTGCAACCTCTTGGGTGGTATAACGAACCGTTGACGGTAGTCATGCAGGGCGATGATTCCCCTGGCCGCGGCGAACGTTTGTTTGTCGGGCTGCAAAATGCGCGCCTGTATAACGGCGACCAGCGTATTGAAACGCGGGAAGAGGAACTTGCCCTGGCGCAAAGCGCCTGATAGGTTAATTCGTATAGTTATCATCCGGTGGCGCTGCGCTTACCGGGCTTACCAGGTGCAGCATGACCTGTAGGCCGGGTAAGTACAGCGCCACCCGGCATTTTTATTGAGCTGAAAACGTGAACACATTAGAACAAACAATTGGCAATACGCCTCTGGTGAAATTACAACGTCTGGCGCCGGATAACGGTAGTGAAATTTGGGTCAAGCTGGAAGGCAATAATCCCGCAGGTTCGGTGAAAGACCGCGCCGCGTTGTCGATGATCGTCGAAGCGGAAAAACGCGGAGAAATTAAGCCAGGCGACGTGCTGATTGAGGCGACCAGCGGTAATACCGGAATTGCGCTGGCAATGATCGCCGCGCTGAAGGGCTATCGCATGAAGCTGCTGATGCCAGACAACATGAGCCAGGAGCGCCGTGCGGCGATGCGCGCCTATGGTGCCGAGCTGATTCTGGTCACCAAAGAGCAGGGGATGGAAGGCGCGCGCGATTTAGCCCTTGAGATGGCGCAGCGTGGAGAAGGCAAGCTGCTGGATCAGTTTAATAATCCGGATAACCCGTACGCGCATTACACCACCACCGGACCGGAAATCTGGCAGCAGACGTCAGGTCGTATTACCCACTTTGTCTCCAGTATGGGAACGACAGGCACCATTACCGGTGTGTCGCGTTTTCTGCGTGAGCAAGAAAAAGCGGTCACTATCGTTGGCCTGCAGCCGGAAGAGGGCAGTAGTATTCCGGGAATTCGCCGCTGGCCTGCGGAATATATGCCGGGCATTTTTAACGCCTCGCTGGTGGATGAGGTGCTGGATATTCATCAGAACGATGCGGAAAACACCATGCGTGAACTGGCCGTGCGTGAAGGAATTTTCTGCGGTGTCAGCTCTGGCGGCGCGGTCGCGGGCGCGTTACGCGTTGCACGTGCTACGCCCGGCGCGGTAGTTGTGGCGATCATCTGCGATCGCGGCGATCGCTACCTTTCGACCGGCGTCTTTGGTGAAGAGCACTTTAATCAGGGGCTGGGAATTTAACTTTTTGGCCTGATAAGCGCAGCGCCATCAGGTAACTGCCTGGCACGATGGCCGGATAATGTTTTATCCGGCCAGGGATGATTAATCGTTACGTTTTTCCACCAGCTTATCCAGGAATTGCCACAGCTTCTCATTCATTTGCTGGTAGTCCCAGGCGCGCATCTCTTCAACCGGGCGGATGAAGCGTTTCCCTTCAGCTTCAGCCAACTCTTGCTCTGAGTGCTGAATTAATCCTTCAATCGCGTCAGCTGTGAACTCCATATGGCACTGGAAACCATAGACGAAATTACCGTATTGCACGATTTGTCGCGGGCAGCCCTCACTGGTAGCAAGAATTATCGCCTGGTCGGTTAACCCCGGCATGTCGTTGTGCCAGTGACCGACGATAAGCGATGAGCCGAAATGGCTGAACAGCGGGTTCTGTTGACCGGCTTCGGTCAGAACGATGGGGTAGTGACCAATTTCTTTTTCCGGACTCTGGCACACCTTCGCACCCAGCGCTTCGCCGATTAACTGTGAACCCAGGCAGATCCCCACCACAATTTTACGTGCCGCAATCGCCTGGTTGATCAGATGCTGCTCGGCCTGAGAATCAAAGTACGGGCACTCTGCCAGCGTGGTTCGTGGTGACTGCGGACCGCCAAACACCACCAACATATCGAAATCATCGGCGTTCGCAGGGACCGCTTCTCCGGCGTAAACGCGCGACCAACTGACGCTATAGCCGCGTGATTCGGCCCACGACAGATACGCGCCAGCAGATTCGAAAGACTCATGAATAACAAAATGAACTCGCACTTTTTCTCTCCTGTTAGCGTTTTAGCGCCTGATGAATATCAGCCGCCAGCTTATCAATGTCGCTGTCAGTTAAGGTTGACAGCGTAATACGCAGGCCGTGGGCAGGCGTATTGACGCCAAAAACTTCGCCTTCCCGCACCAGCCAGCCGGACTTTGCCAGCGCAAAAGCGATCGCCTGGCTGTTATCATCCAGCGGTAGCCACATATTCAGACCGTCACCAACGGGCAACTCAATGCCATGTCGCCGTAGCGCTGCTGTCAACTTTTGCTGCTGGGTGGCGTAAAACTGCTGAGTTTGCGCCAGCGTGTGTTGATAAGTCTCGTCACTCAGGCAGGCGCAGGCCAAATCCTGCAGCAGGTGGCTGACCCACTGACTGCCGGAGTTGAGCCGTAAACGTAGCTTCCCTGAAGTGAGCGGATCGCTGGCCACAATGGCCAGGCGTAAATCCGGACCTAACGTTTTTGACATCGAACGGACAATCGCCCAGTGCGTGGTTTCCTTCGCAATCACCGGATACCAGTGGCAAGCAGATAGCAGCGCAAAGTGGTCGTCGACGATCACCAGCGTCTGCGGATAGCGGGCCAGGATTTCCTGCAATTGCGCCGCGCGTGAAGCGCTCAGGCTGCATCCTGTCGGGTTATGCGCGCGCGGTGTCAGAATCACCGCCCGCGCACCTTTCTGTAGCGCGAGTTCCAGTTGGTCCGGCAGCATGCCTTCGTGGTCAACATTGGCCGGACTGGCGGAGAAACCAGCATAACGCAGCATGTTGATGCTGCTCAAAAAGCATGGATCTTCTACGACAACGCTATCACCAGGCAGTAAATGGGCGCACAGTAGCCGTTCGATAGCATCAATGGCGCCGCTGGTGATATCAATTTCCCCTTTGCCGGGCATTGCATTTTGCATCCATTGTGATGCCCATACCTTAAGCCCTGGTGACACAGCGGCATCGCCGTACAACCGCGGATTCTTATTTATCTTCGCGAAATAACTACTCAGGTCAGGAAGACGCGAGGGCGCTGGATTACCGCCGGAAAGATCGATAAGCGGGGTATCCGGATTACCACCTTCCAGCGCAACGGGGGCAGTAATCCCCTTAATCACCGTGCCGTTGCGTCCCAGGCTCTGCGCCAACCCTGAGGTGACCAGGCGTTTGTAAGCCGCCGCGACAGTATTGCGGTTCACGTTTAATTCCGTTGCCAGTTCCCGCACTGGCGGCAACGTTTCGCCTGCTGCCAGCGTGCCTGTAGTGACATGTTGACGGATACTGTCAAAAATTTCGTTAGCGGTTTTTCCGTCGATCATTATTGACCTATGACAAAATGAATTTTAGCATATGACGATAATAGTGAGGCGTAGGCCCGCTGTCCAGCGAGAGGAGAAATTTATGGAGCAGGAGAGTGATATCCAGTCAGTGCTCTTTGACGACACGAATCGGGCGTTACAGACCGATATCGTCGCGGTCCAGTCACAGGTGGTGTATGGCAGCGTAGGTAACAGCATCGCCGTCCCGGCCATTAAAGCGCAGGGGTTACGCGTGACGGCAGTACCCACGGTGCTGTTCAGTAATACCCCGCATTATGAAACCTTTTACGGCGGTGTTATTCCGTCTGACTGGTTTAGCGGCTATCTCCGCGCCTTAAGCGAGCGTGATGCCTTGCGTGAGCTAAAGGCGGTGACTACAGGTTACATGGGCAGCGCGGAGCAAATCGCCTTGCTGGCACAGTGGCTGGAAACCGTTCGGGCCACGCATCCGGACCTATGCATTTTGGTCGACCCCGTGATTGGCGATACGGATAGCGGCATGTATGTGAAAGCCGAAATCCCGGAAGCTTATCGTCAGCACCTGCTGCCGTTGGCACAGGGGCTGACGCCGAACGTGTTCGAGCTGCAAATGCTAAGCGGAAAGCCGTGTAGTACGCTTGATGAAGCCATTACGGCGGCACAATCACTGCTCACTGACACCCTGAAATGGGTGGTAATAACCAGCGCGCCGGGGGATACCGAAGAGATTATTAACGTTGCGGTGGTGACGGCTGAAACGGTTGAGGTGTTAGCCCATCCGCGAGTGAAAACGGATCTGAAGGGGACTGGCGATCTGTTTTGTGCAGAGCTGGTGAGCGGCCTTGTACTGGGGAAAACGCTGACGACCGCGACTCACGACGCCGCGCAGCGGGTGCTGGACGTGATGACGTGGACGCACCTGTGCGGTTGTGATGAATTAATTCTGCCACCGGCAGGGGAGGCGCGATGAAGAGTTACCGGCTGGTAGTTCGCCAGAATGGGCGTATGGTTGGACATTTTGACACCAACGGGGCAGCAGCGCTGGAAGATATCTGTGTAGCGCGGGCCATGTTTGGTATTGCGGGTGGCTACGACTGTGAATTGTTAGTGGCAGACTCGGAGCGACGGATGCTGGAAAGCGGGCCGGAAGGGATGAAGATTCTGATGCGCGAGGCGTGTTACCGACCGGTCACCTCACAGATTTAATGCCGGATGGCGACGAGAACGTCTTATCCGGCCTACGTTACGGAGTTTGCTGTAGGCCGGATAAGCGTAGCGCCATCCGGCAGGGTTTTGATATCCATCAGATAAAAAAAATGGCGCCTGCTGGCGCCATCTTTCTCTGCAAAAAGAATTACTTCTTGATGCGGATAACCGGAGTCTCACCCACTGTCACGCTACCGGACAGTTTGATCAGCTCTTTGATTTCGTCCATGTTGGAGATAACAACCGGAGTCAGGGTAGACTTGGCTTTTTCTTCCAGCAGCGGCAGATCGAATTCAATAACCGGGTCGCCCACTTTCACGCGCTGACCTTCTTCAGCGATGCGTTTGAAGCCTTCGCCTTTCAGTTCAACGGTATCAATACCGAAGTGAACAAACAGCTCAATGCCGCTGTCGGATTCGATAGAGAAAGCGTGGTTGGTTTCAAAGATTTTGCCGATGGTGCCATCAACAGGAGCAACCATTTTGTTACCGGTTGGTTTGATAGCAATGCCATCACCAACGATTTTTTCAGCAAAAACTACATCCGGCACGTCTTCGATGTTGACGATCTCGCCAGAGAGCGGAGCAACGATCTCAATAGTTCCGGTGTCTTTCTTATCATCAGAAACCAGAGATTTCAGTTTATCGAACAAACCCATGATCTTCTCCTAAGCAGTAAATTGGGCCGCATCTCGTGGATTAGCAGATTGTTTTTTCTTCAATGAACTTGTTAACCAGCGTCATTAACTCGTCCGTTGTCGGTTGAGCAAGAGCCTGCTCTGCTAACACCTTCGCATCTTCGAAGTTCGTGTTACGGATAATCTTCTTAATGCGCGGGATAGAAATGGCGCTCATAGAGAATTCGTCCAGACCCATCCCCAGCAACAGAAGTGTAGCACGTTCGTCGCCTGCAAGCTCACCACACATGCCAGTCCATTTGCCTTCAGCATGAGAAGCATCAATAACTTGCTTGATCAGCGTCAGCACAGATGGCGACATCGGTTGGTAAAGGTGTGAAATCATATCATTACCACGGTCAACTGCCAGGGTGTACTGCGTTAAATCATTGGTGCCGATACTAAAGAAATCAACTTCTTTGGCTAAATGACGCGCAATTGTTGCCGCAGCTGGTGTTTCCACCATCACGCCAATCTCAATGCTCTCGTCAAATGCTTTACCTTCGTCGCGCAGTTCCTGTTTGTAGATTTCGATCTCTTTGCGCAGTGCACGCACTTCTTCAACAGAGATGATCATTGGGAACATGATACGCAGTTTGCCGAAAGCAGAGGCGCGCAGAATAGCGCGAACCTGGTCACGCAGGATCTCTTTACGATCCATGGCGATACGCACGGCACGCCAGCCCAGGAACGGGTTCTCTTCTTTCGGGAAGTTCATGTACGGCAGCTCTTTATCGCCGCCGATGTCCATGGTACGGACGATGACCGCCTGAGAGCCACAGGCTTCAGCAACGGCTTTATACGCAGCAAACTGTTCTTCTTCAGTTGGCAGCGACTCACGGTCCATGAACAGGAATTCGGTGCGGTACAGACCCACACCTTCAGCGCCGTTACGCTCGGCGCCTTCGATATCGCGAACGGTACCGATGTTAGCAACAACTTCAACCTGGTGACCGTCCAGCGTGATAGCCGGCAGATCTTTCAGCTTAGCGAGTTCCGCCTTCTCGGTCGCAACCTGCTCCTGAACGGCACGCAGTTGCTCGATAACGTCGTTGGTCGGATTGACGTAAACCTGGTTGTTTACGGCATCCAGAATCAGATAGTCGTCGTTTTTCACCTGAGAGGTGACGCTACCCGTACCTACGATGGCAGGCAGTTCCAGAGAACGCGCCATGATAGAGGTATGAGAGGTACGTCCGCCCGCGTCAGTGATGAAACCCAGCACCTTGTTCAGGTTTAGCTGTGCGGTTTCAGACGGGGTCAGGTCTGCGGCAACCAGGATAACTTCGTCCTGGATAGCGCTTAGGTCAATAATTGCCAGACCCAGAATGTTACGCAGCAGGCGTTTACCGATGTCACGTACGTCAGCCGCACGTTCTTTCAGGTATTCATCATCCAGCTCTTCCAGGGCTGTGGCCTGACCTTCGATAACTTCATGCGCAGCTGCATCAGCCGTCATGTGCTTATCTTTAATCAGGGCTATGATTTCCTGCTCCAGCTCCTCATCTTCGAGCAGCATGATATGCCCTTCAAAGATGGCTTCTTTTTCTTCACCGAACGTTTCACCAGCTTTGGTTTTGATCGCTTCCAGTTGCGCAGATGCCTTGGCACGACCGCTCAGAAAACGTTCAACTTCCTGATCAACCTTGTCGGCAGAAATTTTTTTCCGGTCAATGACGATCTCGTCTTCTTTCAGCAGCAATGCTTTACCGAAAGCGATACCCGGGGATGCTAAAATGCCTGAAATCATAACCCTACCTTACTTGTGACTGATATTTAAAAGAACTCGTTGAACTTACTCGAGTTCAGCCATCAGTTTAACCAGATGCTCAACTGCTTTCTGCTCGTCTTCACCTTCTGCGGACAGGGTGACAACGGTACCCTGAGTCAGGCCCAGAGTCTGCAGTTTAAACAGGCTTTTGGCGCTAGCGCTTTTGCCGTTGGAAGTCACAGTAATTTCAGAAGTAAAGCCTTTTGCTTCTTTAACAAACTGAGCAGCAGGGCGAGTATGCAGACCGTTCGGAGCGGTAATGGTAACTTCTTGCTGGAACATTATATTTCCCCAACTTATAGGTTTAGTGTTGTGGAACTAAAGTCTAGCCTGGCGGCTCAACTTTAGCCTGTATTGTTAGCATCGGCGTAAACTGGACGCGACACAAAAGGAGTTCGGTGCAATCCGTTGCTGGCAACTTCTTGCCGCTGACGTTTCGTTCGTCATTAAACATTATGCCGCGAAAGGAAGAGTTGAACCAAATCATAAAATCGATTCAGCTAGCGCTTTTCCTGTAACGATTAATTTCGCGCATCAAAATAATTAGTTTGGTTAAATACCAGTTCCGGCGGGCTGAATCAATGCCAGGCGAGTTGAAACTTTGAAGCAGGCCACAAAAAAGCACCCAAAAGGGTGCTTTTTTACGCGTTTTTAACATGCTGGCACTACTGTTGCAGTTCTTTCTCTGTAAAGAGATCGGCAAACAGTGCAGTGCTCAGATAACGCTCACCCGATGACGGTAGAATAACCACTATATTCTTATTGGTAAAGGTTTCATCTTCCTGGAGCTTAAGCGCGGCAGCAACCGCAGCACCGGAAGAGATACCCGCCAGAATACCTTCTTCTTCCATCAGGCGACGCGCAGTAGAAATAGCTTCATCATTAGTGATGGCAACGACTTTATCGATAAGCTTCAGATCAAGGTTACCCGGAATGAAGCCTGCGCCAATGCCCTGAATTTTATGCGGGCCTGGTTTGAGTTCTTCACCTGCCAGCGCCTGGGCGATAACCGGGGAGTCGGTAGGTTCAACCGCGACGGTGATCAGATCGGTTTTGCCTTTAGTGCCTTTAATGTAACGGGTCACACCAGTCAACGTACCGCCGGTACCGACGCCGGAAATAAAGACATCAACCTGGCCATCGGTATCTTCCCAGATTTCCGGGCCGGTGGTTTTTTCGTGGATTTCCGGGTTTGCCGGGTTGCTGAACTGCTGCAGCAGCAGGAATTTTTCCGGATCGCTGGCCACAATTTCTTCCGCTTTCTGAATCGCGCCCTTCATACCTTTTGCGCCTTCGGTCAGCACCAGGTTCGCGCCCAGCGCTTTTAAGAGCTTGCGGCGCTCAATGCTCATGGTTTCAGGCATGGTCAGAGTCAGTTTGTAACCGCGAGCTGCGGCAACGTAGGCCAGCGCAATCCCTGTGTTGCCGCTGGTTGGTTCGACCAGCTCTACACCCGGTTTCAGTACACCACGTTTTTCGGCATCCCAAATCATGTTGGCACCGATACGGCATTTGACGCTAAAGCTTGGGTTGCGTGATTCCACCTTCGCCAGAATGCGTCCGTTACCGATACGGTTCAGTCGAACCAGCGGCGTATGACCGATAGTCAGCGAGTTGTCTTCAAAAATCTTACTCATGGCCTGTCCTTAACTGTATGAAATTGGGATACCGCTTCAGCATACCTGTTGAGAAAGTATGGGGAAGTAAGGAATTCGTATATCTATATGCCACCAGGAAATAATGCGTTGCAGTATGGAATAAGAGCGGGCATAAGCCAGCCCGCTTTTACACATTTTTGCATTACTTCCATAACGCGTGCTTAGCACGATAGCAGTCTACCCACATCGCCGTGGCACCACAAACCGCGACCGGCATGATGAACAGATTGAGCACCGGAATCATGGTGAACAGGCTGGTCAATGCGCCAAATTGCATATTGGTGACCTTGCGTGTGCGCAGCGCGACGCGCATCTCCTTAAAAGGCACCTTATGGTTATCAAACGGATAATCGCAGTACTGAATGGCCAGCATCCACGCGCTGAACAGGAACCACAGCACTGGGGCGACGGTCTGACCAATACCCGGAATAAAATAGAGGATCAGCAACACGACGGCGCGCGGGAGATACCATGCCAGCTTTTGCCATTCACGTTTCATGATACGGGGAACATCTTTCATGATGCCGAGAACGCCGGTATCAGGCGGTGTTGCGCCCGTTAAGCGTGCTTCCAGCTGTTCTGCCAGCAGACCGTTAAACGGCGCGGCAATCCAGTTGGCTATGGTGGAAAACAGGTAGCCGAACACCAGTAGTACGGAGATAGTGACAATCGGCCACAGCAAGTAGCTGAGCCACTGAAGCCAGTCAGGGACGTGACTCATCAGCGCGGGGATCCAGCTATCGAGTTGTGTGAATAGCCACCAGAATGCGCCGCCCATCAGCAGGATATTCACCAGCAAAGGCAGGATGACAAAGCGACGAATGCCCGGTTGGGTGATGAGCTTCCATCCCTGTGAAAAGTAATAAAGGCCGCTGCGAGGTACGACTGCAGATGATGAAACCATGGTCAGGACATACTCCTTGTTATATAAGCTCTGGTAAACTTTGCGTATCTTACCGGGTTGTTGAGCGTTAAGCTGTTCAGAAATGTTCGAAAAAACAGCAAAAAGCACAATTTTGTTCATCTTTATGCCGTGAAAGCCAAGAGTGCACTTGCACTTGGCGTAATCGACAAATACTCTTAGTGAGTAAATGTTTGCCGTGGTGGCAAGGTGTTAGAACAACAGAGAATATAATGATGCAGGATTTGCGTCTGATATTAATCATTGTTGGCGCGATCGCCATAATCGCTTTACTGGTACATGGTTTTTGGACTAGCCGTAAAGAGCGGTCTTCTATATTCCGCGATCGCCCACTGAAACGCATGAAGTCTAAACGTGAAGACGAGGATTCGTTCGACGACAACGTCGAGGAAGACGAAGGCGTGGGCGAAGTTCGCGTTCATCGTGTGAATCATGCTCCCGGTAACGCGCAGGAACATGGTGTTCCTCCTCAGTCGCCGCAACACCAGTACCAGCCGCCTTATGCGTCTGCTCAGCCGCGTCAATCCGCGCCGCAGCCTGCACAAGCGCCGGTACCGCCGCCGCATGCTCAGCAGCAGCCGCAGCCCGTGCAACCGCAGCAGCCGGTGCAACATCAGCCTGTTCAGCAACAACCTGTGCAGCAGCCGATGCAGCATCAGCCCGTTGCTCCGCAGGTTCAGCAGCCCGTGCAGCAAGCACCGCAACCTGCGCCGCAGGCTTTCCAGCCCGCAGAGCCTGCCGTTGAACATCAACCGCAGCCTGAGCCGGTAGTTGAAGAAGCGCCTGTTGCTGAAAAACCGCAGCGTAAAGAAGCGGTCATTATTATGAACGTTGCGGCGCATCACGGTAGTGAGCTCAACGGTGAAGTGCTGCTCAACAGCATTCAGCAAGCCGGTTTTAAATTTGGCGATATGAATATTTTCCATCGTCATTTGAGCCCGGATGGCAGCGGTCCTTCGCTGTTCAGCCTTGCCAATATGGTTAACCCAGGAACGTTTGACCCCGAAATGACGGGTGATTTCAGCACCCCTGGCGTGACTATTTTTATGCAGGTTCCGTCCTACGGTGACGAGCTGCAAAACTTTAAGCTGATGCTGCAGTCCGCACAGCACATTGCCGATGAAGTGGGTGGTGTGGTGCTCGACGATCAACGTCGCATGATGACGCCGCAGAAACTGCGCGAGTATCAGGACCGCATCCGCGAAGTTAAAGAATCTCACGCCTGATTTTCCTCTGGCGTGACATATCCTTGCTAAACCCCCGCCTGTCGGGGGTTTTTTATCATTGATGGTGCGATATGGAATCAATCGAACAACAACTGACAGAACTGCGAACCACGCTTCGCCATCATGAGTATCTCTACCATGTGATGGATGCGCCGGAAATTCCCGATGCGGAATACGATCGCCTGATGCGTGAACTGCGCGAGCTGGAAGCGCAGCATCCGGAACTTATCACCCCCGACTCGCCAACCCAACGTGTTGGCGCCGCTCCGTTAGCAGCGTTCAGCCAGATTCGCCATGAAGTGCCAATGCTGTCGCTGGATAACGTGTTTGATGAAGAGAGTTTTCTCGCCTTCAACAAGCGCGTGCAGGACAGACTAAAGAGTACGGATAAACTAACCTGGTGCTGCGAACTGAAACTGGACGGGCTGGCGGTCAGTATCCTGTATGAAAACGGTGTGCTGGTCAGTGCCGCAACGCGTGGTGATGGTACTACGGGTGAGGATATTACCTCGAACGTGCGCACCATCCGTGCGATCCCGTTAAAACTGCGAGGCGATAACATTCCGACGCGTCTGGAAGTGCGCGGTGAAGTGTTCCTGCCGCAGGCCGGATTTGAAAAAATTAACGAAGAGGCCCGCCGCACTGGCAACAAAGTGTTTGCTAACCCGCGTAACGCAGCGGCCGGGTCATTGCGCCAGCTCGATCCGCGTATCACAGCGAAGCGACCGCTTACTTTCTTCTGCTATGGCGTTGGTGTGCTGGAAGGTGGTGTGCTGCCTGATACCCACCTGGGCCGTCTGCTGCAATTTAAAGAGTGGGGATTGCCGGTGAGCGACAGAGTTACGCTTTGCGACTCTCCGGAGGAAGTACTTGCTTACTATCACAAGGTTGAAGAAGACCGACCGACGCTGGGATTCGATATCGACGGTGTGGTGATCAAAGTCAACTCTATGGTGTTGCAGGAACAACTGGGTTTTGTTGCCCGCGCGCCGCGCTGGGCGGTGGCCTTTAAGTTCCCGGCGCAAGAGCAGATGACCTTCGTACGTGATGTTGAGTTTCAGGTTGGACGTACCGGGGCGATTACACCTGTCGCCCGCCTTGAGCCAGTTCAGGTTGCCGGGGTGTTGGTCAGTAACGCCACCTTGCACAATGCGGATGAAATTGAGCGTCTTGGTTTGCGTATTGGCGATAAAGTCGTCATTCGCCGTGCGGGCGATGTCATCCCGCAGGTAGTGAATGTCGTGCTTTCCGAGCGCCCGGACGATACGCGTGAAATTGAGTTTCCCACACACTGTCCGGTATGCAACTCAGACGTTGAGCGTGTGGAAGGCGAAGCGGTTACTCGCTGTACCGGTGGTTTAATCTGCGGAGCGCAGCGTAAGGAATCGCTGAAACACTTCGTTTCCCGCCGCGCGCTGGACGTTGACGGCATGGGCGACAAAATTATCGATCAACTGGTCGAGAAGGAGTATGTCCACACACCAGCGGATCTCTTCACACTGACCGCAGGTAAGCTGACCGGTCTTGATCGTATGGGGCCGAAATCGGCTCAAAACGTGGTGAATGCGCTGGAAAAAGCAAAAGAAACGACGTTTGCCCGTTTCCTCTACGCGCTGGGTATTCGCGAAGTCGGCGAAGCTACGGCGGCTGGTCTGGCGGCGCATTTTGGCACCCTTGAGGCGCTGGAAGCGGCCTCTATTGAAGAGCTGCAAAAAGTGCCGGATGTCGGCATTGTGGTAGCGACCCACGTGTTTAATTTCTTTGCTGAAGAGAGTAACCGCGAGGTGATCGTCCAACTGCTGGCGCAGGGGATTCACTGGCCAGCGCCGGTGGTCATCAACGCTGAAGAAATCGACAGCCCCTTCGCGGGGAAAACGGTGGTGCTAACCGGGAGCCTGAGCCTGATGTCACGCGATGACGCCAAAGCGCGACTGACTGAGTTGGGTGCAAAAGTGGCCGGCAGCGTATCGAAGAAAACCGACCTGGTGATTGCCGGTGAAGCGGCGGGTTCGAAGCTGGCAAAAGCGCAGGAACTGGGTATTGCCGTGATCGATGAAGCTGAAATGATCCGCTTACTGGGTGCCTGAGATGGAAAAAGAGCAGCTGGTTGAAATCGCCAATACCGTGATGCCCTTTGGCAAATATAAAGGGCGTCGGCTGATTGATGTACCGGAAGAGTATCTGCTGTGGTTTGCCCGTAAGGATGAATTCCCGGCGGGCAAGCTCGGCGAGCTGATGCAAATCACGCTGCTGATTAAAACTGAAGGGCTGACGCAACTGGTGCAGCCCCTGAAACGCCCGCTCTAAGCCTTTGCGGCGTGGCTTTTCTGCTGCGCCTGCAATGCGTCCGTTTGTTGCTTGTAGCGACGTGCCAGCACGGCACACACCATCAGCTGAATTTGATGGAAGATCATCAACGGCAGCACCATCATTCCTATCACTGACGTCGGGAACAGAATATTTGCCATTGGGATCCCATTCGCCAGGCTCTTTTTCGATCCGCAAAAGACAATGGTGATCTCATCGGCTTTGTTGAAGCCGCATTTCCGCGCAACAAAGACGTTGATGCCAATCACAATTGCCAGCAATACGATGCTGACCACCACGATAAACAGCAGTGAGCCAATCCCCACTTTGTGCCAGATCCCGTTAACCACGGCTTCACTGAAGGCGGAGTACACCACCAGCAAGATGGAGGATTGGTCCGTTTTGGCTATCCATTTTTTATGTCGGGACACCCAGTTACCAATCCACGGACGTGAAAGATGTCCCAGTACGAACGGCAGCAGCAGCTGCAGCATGATTTTCCCCACCTGCTCCAGACTGCCTTCTGCGCCATGCATATTCATTACCAGGCCAACCAGTAACGGCGAGAGAAAAATACCCAGCAGGCTGGAGGCCGAAGCGGAACACACGGCGGCAGCAACGTTACCCCCCGCCAGCGACGTAAAAGCGATTGCCGACTGCACCGTGGCCGGCAAAATACACAGGTACAGGAAACCGGTGTACAGCATCGGGTCAACATTTACCGGTGCCCACCAGGCGAACAGAACGCCCAGCACCGGGAAAACAACAAACGTGCTGCACATCACCCACAGATGTAAACGCCAGTGACTACCGCCGGCAATAATGGCTTCACGCGAAAGCTTCGCCCCGTGCATAAAAAACAGTAGGGCAATGGCAGCGGTGGTTAAGCCTTCAAAGAAAGGTACAAAGCCACCTTCGGCCGGGAAAAAGGACGCCAGTAAAACGACCGTAATCAACGTTATCGTGAACGGATCAAGGATACGAAAAAGTTTCATAAAAGCTCCTGAAATTCGGTAGGAACATTTTGCGTTTTTCTGTTTGAGAAATAAAATTGATTTATTGCATCCATATATGAATCGAATAGATGAATTACTCTCTGCGTCAGCTCCGTATTTTTGTTACCGTCGCTCAGGCCAAAAGCTTTAGCCGGGCGGGGGATATCATTGGCTTAAGCCAGTCTGCGGTCAGCCACAGCGTTAAAGAGCTGGAAGGGCAGACGGGTGTGCGGTTGTTAGATAGAACAACGCGGGAAGTGGTGCTGACAGAAGCAGGGCACCAGTTGGCGGCGCGGCTGGAACGTATTCTGGATGAACTGCACAGCACGCTGCGCGAAGCAGGCCAGGTGGGAACGCAGTTAACCGGAACGGTGCGCGTTGCCGCCAGCCAGACAATATCTGCTCACCTTATTCCACAGTGTATTGCCCAGAGTAATCAGCTTTATCCAGCAATCGATTTTGTGCTGCACGATCGTCCGCAACAGTGGGTGCTGGAGAGTATTCGTCAGGGCGAGGTGGATTTTGGCATTGTGATAGATCCAGGTGCTGTGACCGATCTACAGTGTGAAGCGGTGTTATCCGAACCGTTCCTGCTGTTGTGTCGAGAGGATCATCCGCTAGCCCAACGCGAATGGGTAAATTGGCAGGATTTATATCATGAGCGCCTGGTATTACAGGATTACGCTTCCGGCAGTCGACCGTTGATCGATGCGGCACTGGCTCACTTTTCCATTGAGGCCAATATCGTTCAGGAGATAGGTCATCCTGCCACGCTTTTCCCGATGGTTGAGGCGGGGATTGGTATCAGCGTGCTGCCTGCGCTGGCGCTTCCTCTGCCACAGGGCAGCCATTTGCAGGTTAAACGCCTGACGCCGGTTGTGGAACGACAATTGATGCTGGCACGACGTAAAAATCGTTCTTTATCGACTGCGGCCCAGGCGCTGTGGGACGTAGTACGGATGCAGGCCAGTGAATTAACCGCCGGTCGGGCACGGGATCCTTTGTACCAGCTTTAACGATATGGCTGGTGTTTGTCATGTCGTTAAGTTTGGCTTTCAGTATCGATGAACTGATCGTTAACTTTTATATTTTTACCCGGCACCGGACTACCTCTTTATATTTATAAATTCTCCTGCGATATTCTTAGGCAATTGCTTAGCTTGCGGATTTGTAAGGCTATTTTAAATTATTACTTTTTTTCTTGACCTTCCACTTGCTGGAAGGTTGATACTCTTTATACGCAAGTACGGATAGCAGTATCTAATACAATGATGTATAGCGATTGATTAATGAAATGACTAAGCAATTTATACAGTAACTCGTTATAGGTAGAATTAACACGATCCCGATGGAGTAATATTAGTGACATGTTAAATAATCCTACAATAGCTGGTTGCTGAAACTAATCCGGTAAATATATTTAACTAATGGGGTATTGGCGGCGATGATAAGAAAAAATAAAATTTTAATTGCAATGCAAATTAGTATGCTGGCATGGTCTGGTTATACGTTTGCAGCAGACAGAGTGTATGTAGCAAATGAAGGTGCAGATTCAGTTAATGTACTTGATGCTGCGTCTTTAAAGACTGTAGATAAAGTACATGTTGGTAAAATGCCGCATAACGTTCAGGTGTCACCAGACAATAAAACAGTTTGGGTAACCAACCTTGGTGCTAACGGGACACATTCATCAGGCTCTGAACATATGGATATGAGTAAAGATGCTCATTCTGAGAAAATGGATATGGGCAAAGATTCTCATGCAGGCAAAAAGGAACATGGCGAAGTTTGGGTTATTAATGCCGAAAATGATACGGTTATTGCAAAACTTCCGGTTGGCGCACACCCTGCGCATGTTGTCGTCACCCCTGATGGGAAAATGGCGTATATCTCAAATAGTGCAGATAACACTATCAGCGTGATTGATGCAGAACATTTGAAAAATTTAACGACAATTAATGTAGGTAAATTCCCTCATGGCCTCAGAGTGAGTCCTGACGGTAAAGAAGTTTATATCGCGAATATGAAAGGGGGCTCGGTATCCGTTGTCGATACAGCCAGTAATAAAGAAGTCGCGCAGATCCCATTAGGTAAAATGCCAGCCCAGGTAGGTTTCTCACCGGACGGAAAACGGGTGTTTGTTTCCCTGTCTGGTGAAGACGCTGTAGCGGTGATTGATACAGCAACGCGTAAAGTTGTGAAGAAAATTAATGTCGGTACCGTACCAATCCAGCTGTTTGGCACTCCGGATGGTAAAAGCATGCTGGTAACCAATCAGGGCTCGAAGAGCAAGCCGGGTAACACAATAAACATGATTGATATCGCAAGCCTTACGGTAGCGAAAACCATCACCACTGGCGATGGGGCCCATGGCGTGGTTGTCGATAAAAATGGCAAGTATGCTTACGTAACTAACTCATTTGCAAACTCTGTTTCGAAGATTGACATTAATGAGCATAAGGTAGTGAACACGCTCCCGGTAGACAACAACCCAAATGGTATCAGCTGGGGCTCTGTCGAAGTGACGCCTAAATAACTGTGCTAGCATTTATCAATACCCGTCATTCGCTGGCGGGTATTTTCATGAATATTCTATAAATAAAGGAACGACAGATGAGAAAGCCGGAGCGGACAAAAACGCTGCCTAGTAAGTTCAATTTTGATGATACTGTAAACAGACTCGTCAGCGTATTAAATGCTAAAAATATTCGTATTTTTGTGCAGGTTGATCAACAGCAAGCGGCAACGGAAGCAGGTCTTGCTCTGCGACCGACGATGTTATTTCTGTTTGGTAACCCAAAGGGTGGTACTCCTGCCATGCAAGCAAATCCTCATGCGGCAATAGAGTTACCCCTACGGGTGGTTATTTGGCAGGATGACAATGGTGATACCCATATAGATTATCAGGATGCAAGTACTGTTCTGGAGTTTGACTATGGTGTTGCACATAATATTGTTGCTCCAGTTAGCATCCTGACAACCCTTCTTAACGAAGTGGCCGGTAATTAATTGCAAATAACACTAAATGCCTCGTGGATATTTAGTGTTATTTTTCTGCGTTTATTATGAAATATTTAACCCACTATAATAAACCTATTGAATAATACATATGATGTTCATTACTCTTCAATGTTTGTCGATTCGTCTATTTTATAAATAGGAGGGTTTTTGTTTGCAATATTATGTGAAGAGTATATCTTGATGCTCAAATATTAATATGTAAGTTATGAGGATAGTTATGAAAAAGACATTAGTCACATCATTGGCCGCTTCTTTGTGTTTTCTCAGTCTGTCTGCCTTTGCTGCTACAGAAATCTCGCAACAAGAAGCCAATAGTTTAAAGCATGTCAAGTCAATCACCGTAACGGAAAATACGGTGAATCAATGTATGCACAAAATTTCGAAAATGGCAGATAAAGAAGGTGCTGATTTCTTTGTTATTAAGAACTTCTCTTCTATAGGCAATGGTTCTCAGGCTGTAGTGACCAGCGAACTCTATAAGAAGTAAACAGCTGTTTCCCCCGTTTTAATTATTGATTAGCGAAAGTGTGTTGTTGTACCTGCTTTCGCTTATTAATAATCAACAAATGTTTGTCAGTCATTTGCAAGGCGGGCTTTGTCTGCCCACTCGTCTGACGAATTCCTGATGTGTTGGTACTCCTTGCCATTTCTGGCAGAAAAAAAATGTGAGTTCAGGCCGATTTAGCACATGCCATCTATACCGATTTACTATCGGTTATCGGGATAAACGGTATTGGTAATCGATTGCGTAGTCTCGCTATAACAATGCGGTACGCTACGTTATTTCGATTACTCAGTATTAAGGACATCTCATGAGCCACTCTCTTTTCTCGCAAAATCCCTGGTATAGCGCTGATATCATTCGTGGTTACAAACCGGATTTTACGCCGCGCGTAGCCTTTATCCTCGGCTCTGGCCTGGGGGCGTTGGCGGATCAAATTGAGGATGCGGTTGCCATCTCTTACGAGAAACTACCAGGGTTCCCGGTGAGTACCGTACACGGTCATGCTGGTGAACTGGTGTTGGGAAATCTGGCGGGAATTCCGGTGGCCTGTATGAAAGGACGTGGACATTTCTATGAAGGTCGCGGTATGACGGTGATGACGGATGCCATTCGTACGCTGAAGCTGCTGGGCTGTGAGCTGCTGTTTTGCACCAATGCTGCAGGCTCTTTGCGTCCCGAAGTCGGACCGGGTAGCCTCGTTGCGCTTAGCGATCACATCAATACGATGCCGGGTACGCCGATGGTAGGGCCAAACGATGAGCGTTTTGGCGAGCGATTCTTTTCACTGGCGAATGCCTATGATGCTGACTACCGCGCGATCCTGCAAACTGTTGCCGCTGAGGAAGGATTCCCGCTGAGTGAAGGGGTTTTTGTCTCTTATCCGGGGCCGAACTTTGAAACCGCGGCAGAAATCCGCATGATGCAAATTATCGGTGGTGACGTGGTGGGGATGTCGGTGGTGCCTGAAGTTATCTCTGCGCGCCACTGCGGTTTGAAAGTGGTTGCGGTGGCGGCCATCACCAACCTGGCGGAAGGTCTGGGTGATGTTAAATTATCTCACGCGCAGACGCTGGCTGCAGCGGAACTCTCCCGGCAGAATTTCATCAATTTGATCTGCGGATTCTTGCGCAAACTGGCCTGAATAACTAAAAAATGACCCCGCTTGCGGGGTCTTACTTTATGGCAAGGAACGGAAAAATGGGTATCGCATCTCGCTTAAAGCTCATGTCGTTTTTGCAATATTTCATCTGGGGAAGCTGGTTGGTAACCCTGGGTTCCTACATGATTAATACCCTGGATTTTACCGGTGCGAACGTCGGTATGATTTACAGTTCGAAAGGGCTGGCGGCGATTATCATGCCGGGCATTATGGGCATCATTGCCGATAAATGGCTACGCGCCGAGCGCGCCTATATGCTTTGTCATCTGGTGTGTGCGGGCGTGTTGCTATATGCCACAACCGTTACCGATCCGCAGACCATGTTTTGGGTGATGCTGGTTAACGCAATGGCGTATATGCCGACGATTGCGTTATCGAATAGCGTCTCATACTCGTGCCTGGCGCAATCAGGTCAGGATCCGGTCACCGCGTTCCCGCCAATTCGTGTATTTGGCACCATTGGGTTTATTGTGGCGATGTGGACTGTCAGCTTGATGGGATTGGAACTGAGCAGCGCGCAGTTGTATATCGCTTCAGGCGCATCGCTGCTGCTGGCTCTGTATGCGCTTACGTTGCCGAAAATTCCGGTTGCTGAGAAGAAAGCAAACACCACGCTTGCCAGCAAGTTCGGTCTGGACGCCTTTGTCCTGTTTAAAAAACCGCAGATGGCAATCTTCTTTTTGTTTGCGATGATGCTGGGGGCGGTGTTGCAAATCACCAACGTCTTTGGCAATCCGTTCCTGCATGATTTTGCCCGTAACCCGGAATTTGCCGACAGCTTTGTGGTGAAGTACCCCTCCATATTGCTTTCCGTTTCACAGATGGCGGAGGTGGGCTTTATTCTCACTATCCCGTACTTCCTTAAACGCTTTGGCATTAAAACGGTGATGCTGATGAGCATGCTGGCATGGACGCTGCGCTTTGGCTTCTTTGCCTTTGGCGATCCGTCGCCGTTTGGTTTTGTGCTGCTGCTGATGTCGATGATCGTCTACGGCTGTGCGTTTGATTTCTTCAATATCTCGGGATCGGTATTTGTCGAGCAGGAGGTTAGCTCTAACATTCGCGCCAGCGCGCAGGGGCTGTTTATGACGATGGTAAACGGCGTTGGCGCGTGGGTGGGATCAATTCTGAGTGGTATGGCGGTGGACTATTTTTCTGTCGATGGCGTCAAGGATTGGCAAACTATCTGGCTGGTGTTTGCCGCGTATGCGCTGGCTCTGGCGGTTATCTTTGCATTGTTCTTTAAGTACAAGCATGAGCCTGAACGACTGGCACAGAAATCACCGGCACATTAACACTCCATTGGCGGCGGGTTCTGATACCCGCCGTTTCATTTTCTGCGAGGCAATGTGGTAACTTTGCGCATTATCCTTTTTTCAGGAGCGCATTATCCATGGAACGCACGCACCGCATCGATCTGAAGTTACTGCGTTATTTTCTTGCTGTCGCAGAAGAACTGCATTTTGGACGTGCTGCTGCTCGCCTGAATATGTCGCAACCGCCGCTCAGTACCCATATTAAAGAGCTGGAGCAACAGCTCGGCACTTTGCTATTTATCCGTCATTCCCGCAGCGTGGCGTTAACTCACGCGGGAAAGATATTGATGGAAGAGTCGCGCCGACTGTTATCCAGTGCTAATCAGGCGCTGGCGAGAGTGGAGCAAATTGGTCGTGGTGAGGCAGGGCGAATTGAGCTTGGCGTTATCGGTACAGCGATGTGGGGAAAAATGCGTCCGGTGATGCGGCGTTTTATGAAGGATAATCCCAATGTTGAGGTGCTGTTTCGCGAGAACATGCCCGCGATGCAGATGACGATGCTGGAACGGCGTGAACTGGATGCGGGAATTTGGCGGATGGCTACGGAGCTTTCTCCCGGGTTTACCAGTTTGCGTTTGCATGAGTCCTCTTTTCTGGTTGCCATGCCGGAAGAACATCCTCTTACTGCCTGTGAGTCCATACCGCTGGAGGCGTTGAGAAATGAATATTTTGTCACAATGCCTTCCATTCATACTGACTGGGCATTTTTGCAGCGAGTTTGCCTGAGTGCTGGATTTTCCCCGATGATTATTCGTGAGGTGAGGGAGCCGCAAACGGTGCTGGCGATGATCAGCATGGGGATTGGTATTACGTTAATTGCTGACAGCTATGCGCAGATGAATTGGCCTGGCGTGGTATTTCGACCGTTAGAGGAACGTATTCCGGCGGATTTGTATATTGTGTATGACCAACTGCAGGCGACACCCGCGCTGGAGAAACTGGTAGCGGCATTGACGATGTGATGTCTGTGCCGGATGGCGACTGACGTCTTATCCGGCCTACGCGTGTTGTGTTGTCTGTGCCGGATGGCGACTGACGTCTTATCCGGCCTACGCGTGTAGTGTTGTCTGTGCCGGGTGGCGACTGACGTCTTATCCGGCCTACGCGTGCGGTATTGTCTGTGCCGGATGGCGACTGACGTCTTATCCGGCCTACGTGTGTAGTGTTGTCTGTGCCGGATGGCGACTAACGTCTTATCCGGCCTACGCGTGTTGTGTTGTCTGTGTCGGATGGCGGCTGACGTCTTATCCGGCCTACGCGTGTTGTGTTGTCTGCACCGGATGGCGACTGACGTCTTATCCGGCCTACGCGTGTTGTGTTGTCTGTGCCGGATGGCGACTAACGTCTTATCCGGCCTACGCGTGTTGTGTTGTCTGCGCCGGATGGCGACTGACGTCTTATCCGGCCTACGTGTGTAGTGTTGTCTGTGCCGGATGGTGGCTGACGTCTTATCCGGCCTACGCGTGTTGTGTTGTCTGTGCCGGATGGCGACTAACGTCTTATCCGGCCTACGCGTGCGGTATTGTCTGTGCCGGATGGCGGCTGACGTCTTATCCAGCCTACGTGTGCGGTATTGTCTGTAGGCCTGATAAGCGTAGCGCATCAGGCGATGCAGGTTCGAATCTTATAAATCGCAGATAGCAAAAAGGCGCCTTTAGGGCGCCTTTTTACATTGGTGGGTCGTGCAGGATTCGAACCTGCGACCAATTGATTAAAAGTCAACTGCTCTACCAACTGAGCTAACGACCCGAAGTGGTGGGTGATGACGGGATCGAACCGCCGACCCCCTCCTTGTAAGGGAGGTGCTCTCCCAGCTGAGCTAATCACCCCCGCTGTGTGGAGTCGCATTATAGGGAGAGTTGAAAATGAGTCAACGCATTTTCTAAAGAATTTGTTCGTTCGTCGTAAATTTAAACAAAACGATCGCAAATCAATCCATGCAGCATGATTTGTATACGAAAATGGCAAAGCGTGATGTTCCAACCTGAACAACATTGAGGAATCAGACCACAGTGATAGAATACGAGCCTGATAATCTTTCCAGGATTTGCCGGTTGTCGGCATCTTTATAAACGTAAGGCCATTTCATGAAAATCAAAACTCGCTTCGCGCCAAGCCCGACAGGTTACCTGCACGTCGGTGGTGCGCGTACTGCTCTATATTCCTGGCTTTTTGCACGTAACCATGACGGTGAGTTTGTGCTGCGTATTGAAGACACCGATCTCGAACGCTCCACTCCGGAAGCTATTGAAGCCATTATGGATGGCATGAACTGGCTGAATCTGGAATGGGATGAAGGCCCGTACTTCCAGACCAAACGTTTTGATCGCTACAACGCCGTGATTGATGAGATGCTGGAAGCCGGTACCGCGTATAAATGCTACTGCTCCAAAGAGCGTCTGGACGCACTGCGCGAAGAGCAGATGGCAAATGGTGAGAAGCCACGTTACGACGGTCGCTGCCGCCACGGCCATGAACATCATGCTGCTGATGAACCCTGCGTGGTGCGTTTTGCCAACCCGCAGGATGGATCCGTTATTTTTGACGACCAGATCCGTGGGCCGATCGAATTCAGCAACCAGGAGCTGGACGATCTGATCATCCGCCGTACTGACGGTTCCCCGACCTACAACTTCTGTGTTGTTGTCGACGATTGGGATATGGAAATCACCCACGTTATTCGTGGTGAGGACCATATCAACAACACTCCGCGTCAGATTAACATCCTGAAAGCGCTGAATGCGCCGGTGCCGGTTTATGCACACGTGTCGATGATCAACGGCGACGACGGTAAAAAACTCTCTAAACGTCACGGTGCGGTCAGCGTTATGCAGTATCGCGACGACGGTTACCTGCCGGAAGCGCTGCTGAACTATCTGGTGCGTCTGGGCTGGTCCAGCGGCGATCAGGAAATCTTCACCCGTGAAGAGATGATCAAACTGTTCTCCCTTGGTGCGGTGAGCAAGTCTGCCAGTGCGTTCAACACCGAAAAACTGCAGTGGCTGAACCATCACTACATTAATTCGCTGGCACCTGAATATGTGGCAACGCATCTGCAATGGCATATTGAGCAGGAAAATATCGATACTCGCGTCGGCCCGCAGCTGTCTGAGCTGGTTAAACTGCTGGGTGAGCGCTGCAAAACGCTGAAAGAGATGGCGCAGAGCTGCCGCTACTTCTACGAAGACTTTGCTGAGTTCGATGCGGATGCAGCTAAGAAACACCTACGTCCGGTAGCGCGTCAGCCGCTGGAAGTGGTTCGCGATAAGCTGGCTGCTATCAGCGAGTGGACGGCAGAAAACGTGCATCACGCGATTCAGGCAACCGCTGATGAGCTGGAAGTGGGTATGGGTAAAGTTGGGATGCCGCTGCGCGTAGCCGTAACCGGCGCGGGTCAGTCTCCGGCGTTAGACGTAACGGTGCATGCGATTGGTAAATCCCGCAGCATTGAGCGTATTAATAAAGCGCTGGCGTTTATTGCTGAGCGTGAAAGCCAGCAGTAAGACCGGTTGAGCGATGAAACAACGGCAGGAGCGCATCCTGCCGTTTTTTTTGCCTGTTATTCAGACTCATCAATACCCAGACGGGTAAGGAAAGTGCGAATACCTTCGCGCGAAATATACATTGCCAGCTTTTCTTGTTCCGTTGGGGACATGTTGTCCAGTGCGCTAATTATCTGGCGACAGGCGTGACTACGCACCACGTGGGTGTATTCTGCCAGCGGTTCCTCAGCCTGATAAATTTCAGGGGCTTTGCGAAAAGCCGGAATATTGAGCAGAAACGTACGGACGCTGGAGTCGATATGGATCAGTCTTGCACGACCCCCTTTAATGCCGGGAAACTTTTCGGTGGTCCAGTTTTGTTCTCTGATCCAACGATTGACGGTTTGTTTGGCAACCCCGAGACATTCCGCCAGTTCTTCGGTCGTCATTTTGCTGCGTAATTTTTTCATATTATTTGTTGTCGCGGATCCCTAAGCGTTGTAACAAACCCGTAATGCCTTCACGCAGGATCAGTGACGTAAACATTTTTTGTTCTGACGGAGTCATCTCTTTGGCGAGCCTAATCAGTAGAGCTTCGATAGAGGTATCGCCGGATAACGATAAATTATCTGATAAACCTTCGGCTGAACGCTCAGCACTGCGAATGTATTCACGAACTTGTTCGGTGACGTGAACCAGACGCGCTTTACCGCCCTGTACGCCTGGTTTTGGTGATGTAGCCCAACCCTCCTTGCGCACCCATTTATTGATGGTCTGTCGGCTGTATCCGGTCAGATTAGCAAGTTCTTCTGGCGTCATCCGTTCCTTGAACATAACGATTCCCTGAATAGTCGTGGGGTTAATTAGTGGCTCATTTTATAGCACCATTTTAGTAGAAACCGTGACGCGTTTAACTACTGAATGCGAGTTGTTACGCAATGTTCTTCATTTGACTGCTTTTTCAGCGATTGAATTCTATGAGTTAATTTTGCCGTTGACACACGCGAAGGGAATTCATATGATGCCGCCCGTCAACTCGACAAGCTTTACGTAATGGGGCTATAGCTCAGCTGGGAGAGCGCTTGCATGGCATGCAAGAGGTCAGCGGTTCGAGCCCGCTTAGCTCCACCAAATTTAATCCCAATAAATTTGGTACGTACGTAATAGCATCGTGGGGCTATAGCTCAGCTGGGAGAGCGCTTGCATGGCATGCAAGAGGTCAGCGGTTCGATCCCGCTTAGCTCCACCAAAATTTAAACCCTCGCTGAAAAGCGGGGGTTTTTTGTTTCTGTTTCCACCCTGTATCTCTTCGGTTTGCTGAATAGCAGGCATAAAAAAACCGGGGAGAAGAATCTCCCCGGTCTTATCAATACGACGTTATCTTACGCTTACAGCACCAGTGCGGCGATAGATGCAGACAGTACGCTCACCAGCGTAGAGCCGTACACCAGCTTCAGACCGAAGCGGGAAACCACGTTACCTTGCTCTTCGTTCAGACCTTTAATCGCACCGGCGATAATACCGATGGAAGAGAAGTTAGCGAAGGAGACCAGGAACACGGACAGGATACCTTCTGCACGCGGAGAGAGCGTGGCGGCAATTTTCTGCAGATCCATCATCGCAACGAATTCGTTGGAAACCAGTTTGGTTGCCATGATACTGCCCACCTGCAGCGCTTCGCTGGACGGCACACCCATTACCCATGCAACAGGGTAGAAGATGTAGCCCAGGATGCCCTGGAAGGAGATGCTGTAGCCAAACCAGCCGGTCACGGTGGCGAACAGGGCGTTCAGGGCTGCGATTAGCGCGATGAAACCAATCAGCATCGCTGCAACGATAATTGCCACTTTGAAACCTGCCAGGATGTATTCACCCAGCATTTCGAAGAAGCTCTGGCCTTCGTGCAGGTTAGACATCTGAATGTTTTCTTCGCTGGCATCAACGGTGTACGGGTTGATCAGCGACAGCACGATAAAGGTGCTGAACATGTTCAGAACCAGCGCTGCAACCACGTACTTCGGCTCCAGCATGGTCATGTACGCGCCGACGATAGACATGGAAACGGTCGACATCGCCGTTGCAGCCATGGTGTACATACGGTTGCGAGACATTTTGCCGAGAATATCTTTATAGGCGATAAAGTTCTCGGACTGACCCAGGATCAGGGAGCTGACGGCGTTGAAGGATTCCAGCTTGCCCATACCGTTCACTTTGGATAACAGGAAACCAATCGCGCGGATGATAACCGGCAGAACGCGGATATGCTGCAAAATACCGATAAGAGCGGAAATGAAGACGATTGGGCACAGCACTTTCAGGAAGAAGAATGCCAGGCCTTTGTCGTTCATGCTGCCGAAGACAAAGTTTGTCCCTTCATTAGCGAATCCGAGGAGTTTTTCAAACATCTCGGAGAAGCCTCTCACGAAGCCCAGACCGACATCAGAGTTCAGGAAGAACCATGCCAGTAACACTTCAATAACAAGCAATTGAATAACATAACGAATGCGGATTTTTTTACGGTCACTGCTTACCAGCAGTGCGAGTACCGCAACCACGGCAAGGGCCAGGACGAAATGAAGAACGCGGTCCATATTTGCTCCAAATATGAGGCAGGTTTAGTTTTCGTGCACATTCTATGTAACAACCATAAAGAAAACGAGATCAAACACACACTATAATAAGGACCTGTGACGAGATTCAAAATTAGTGATCGGTGATACACTTCTGTTATGTTTAGTATGGAAGTGAAAAGTTATGTCATTGTGCTAATCTCATAACAATAATTAAACATCTCACCGGTATTTCCAGAATCCTTATCGATCCATAGACAAACGCTATCAGAGAAATCAACTTCACCCATTAAAATGAATTTGATAATCATTCTCAACAGGCGTAGCTTGAAACATAGCAAAGGCTATGTTTCTGAGGCACTAAAATGACTAACGATCGCGTTGAGAGTAGCACTGGACGGGCAGCGCGCAAGTTGAAGCTCGCATTAATGGGACCTGCGTTCATCGCGGCGATCGGCTACATCGATCCGGGCAACTTCGCCACCAACATCCAGGCAGGGGCCAGCTTTGGCTATAAACTATTGTGGGTGGTGGTCTGGGCAAATCTGATGGCGATGCTGATTCAGGTGCTGTCGGCAAAGCTGGGTATTGCCACGGGTAAAAACCTGGCGGAGCAAATTCGCGATCACTATCCTCGTCCGGTGGTGTGGTTCTACTGGGTGCAGGCCGAAATTATCGCCATGGCGACAGACCTTGCTGAATTCATTGGTGCCGCGATTGGTTTCAAATTGATCCTCGGCGTGTCGTTATTGCAGGGGGCCGTGCTCACCGGTATCGCGACTTTTTTGATTCTGATGTTGCAGCGCCGTGGGCAAAAACCGCTGGAAAAAGTGATTGGCGGCTTGCTGCTGTTTGTAGCTGCGGCTTACATTGTGGAACTGATCTTTTCCCAGCCGAACTTCGCGCAACTTAGCAAGGGAATGGTTATCCCGAGCCTGCCTAATTCTGAAGCGGTGTTCCTGGCGGCTGGCGTGCTCGGCGCGACTATCATGCCACACGTCATTTATCTGCACTCTTCCTTAACTCAGCATCTGCACGGCGGAACACGTCAACAGCGCTATGTGGCCACGAAATGGGATGTGGCAATCGCCATGACGATTGCTGGATTTGTCAATCTTGCGATGATGGCGACGGCTGCCGCTGCATTTCACTTTAGCGGGCATACCGGTATTGCCGATCTCGATCAAGCGTATCTGACACTTGAACCGCTGTTGAGTCACGCTGCGGCGACGGTATTCGGTTTAAGCCTGGTGGCTGCGGGACTTTCTTCTACCGTGGTCGGTACGTTGGCCGGGCAGGTGATGATGCAAGGGTTTATCCGCTTTCACATTCCGCTTTGGGTACGCCGTACCGTTACTATGATGCCATCATTTATTGTGATTTTGATGGGACTGGATCCGACGCGTATTCTGGTGATGAGCCAGGTATTGCTCAGTTTTGGTATTGCACTGGCGCTGGTGCCGCTACTGATCTTTACCAGTGACGGTAAGCTGATGGGCGATTTGGTGAATACCCGTTGGGTAAAACAGGTAGGCTGGGTGATTGTTGTGCTGGTGGTGGCGCTCAATATCTGGCTGTTGGTAGGAACCGCACTCGGTTTGTAAAAACAAAAGGGCCCGTTGGCCCTTTTGTTACATTAATGATGATGTTTGTGGCCACGCCCGCGACCGCGGTGGTCGTCACGATCGTTCCAGCCTTCACGATAACCACGCTCATAAGCTTTGCGTTTGTCCCAGCCACGATGGTAGCCATTGTCATGACGCCACCAGCGATTTTTGCGCCACTCATAGTTATGGTGCCAGTAATCCCGGTCGCGCCAGCGGCCGCCATCCCAGTAGTTACCGTAGTTATCGCGATCGCCAATTTGTAATTTTATTGATGGCAGCAGGGTGATTTCGCCAGCGTTCGCGGCCAGCGGTGTAAAAGCCAATAAGACTGCCGCCAGAATCAGTGACCTGAACATGTTTTCTCTCCTTCACGATCGAGCCGTAGCCGGCCTGTTAACGTAATATTACGGGGCAGTAAAGCCCCGTTTCATCGCCTTAACTCTTAAATCGCAAGTGAGAGCACTTTTTGTTAATAAATGTGTCTTTATTTCAATCAACTCAGGATAGCATCAATCTCCGCGCACTCTTCAGACGTAAAGTGACGGTTTGCCAGCATACCGACAGCGTCTTCAATCTGCGCCGTTTTACTCGCGCCAATCAGCACGGACGTGACTTTGTCATCCCGTAACACCCATGCTAGCGCCATTTGGGAAAGCTTTTGCCCGCGTCGTTCTGCCAGCACATTCAGCGCCCGCACTTTTTCCAGTTTTTGTGGAGTGATCTGGTCCGGATTCAGAAAGCGACTGGTGCTTGCCGCACGAGAATCCGCAGGAATGCCGTTCAGATAGCGGTCGGTTAACTGTCCGCCAGCCAGCGGTGAGAAGGCGATACTGCCGACACCTTTTTCCTGTAATAACGACAGCAAGCCACCTTCGACCCAACGTTCAAACATGGAATATTTGGGCTGGTGAATAAGGCATGGCGTACCTAAATCGTCGAGTATTTCAATCGCCTGCCTGGCAAGATCTGCCGGATAGTTAGACAACCCGACGTACAGCGCTTTGCCCTGACGGACGATGTGATCCAGCGCGCGCATGGTTTCTCTGAGCGGTGTTTCAGGGTCGGGGCGATGGTGGTAGAAGATATCGACATACTCCAGCCCCAGACGCTTCAGGCTTTGATCGAGACTGGCAATCAGATATTTGCGTGAACCCCAGTCACCGTAGGGGCCTTCCCACATGGTGTAGCCCGCTTTTGTGGAGATAATAAGCTCATCTCGCCACGGTAAAAAATCTTCCTGCAGGATCCGACCAAAATTACGTTCTGCCGAACCCGGTGGTGGACCATAGTTATTTGCCAGATCAAAATGGTTGATCCCCAGATCGAATGCGCGCTGTAACAATGCGCGACTGTTCTCGACCTGTGTGGTATCGCCAAAATTGTGCCACAAACCCAGAGAGACAATCGGGAGCTTGAGGCCGCTCTGACCGCAGCGGCGGTACTCCATTGTCTGATAACGATTTTCATCTGCGTGATAAACCATGTCACCCCCCTTCCACGATGCGTGTGCCTTTCAGTGTATACGGTTACACCGTCGATTCTTCAATGAATTTTTACCGCCAAAACTGTAAATCCTGCTTTCCACCCCTTCACAGCGACTTTCCTGGACAGTCATCACAGTTCTTCGATACTCAACATGAGGTTACCGTCAGAAGGATAGCTGTCATGCAAACCCCGTATTCCGTTGCTGATTATCTGCTGGACAGGCTGGCAGGCTGTGGTGTCGGCCATCTCTTTGGTGTGCCGGGCGATTATAATTTGCAGTTTCTTGACCGCGTGATTGAACATCCCAACGTATGTTGGGTCGGGTGTGCGAATGAATTGAATGCGGCTTATGCGGCAGATGGCTATGCCCGGGTATCCGGGGTTGGGGCGCTGCTCACCACGTTTGGTGTGGGGGAGTTAAGCGCAATTAACGGTATCGCGGGTAGCTTCGCGGAATATGTTCCTGTTTTGCATATTGTCGGCGCACCCTGTCGCGGCGCGCAGCGTCGCGGAGAGTTGATGCATCACACTTTGGGTGACGGTGACTTTCAGCATTTTTACCGCATGCAGCAGGCAGTAACAACGGCCAGCGCGATACTGGATGAACAAAATGCCTGCTATGAAATTGACCGTGTGTTGCGAATGATGCTCAGCGAGCGCAGGCCGGGCTATCTGATGCTACCTGCTGATGTGGCTAAACAGCCTGCTACGCCACCGAATGATATTATGAGAGTTCCTCTGAGCGAGCCGGAAAGCAGCGTGATAGAGGCGTTTCGCTACCATGCCCGTGAACGATTGCTGGACAGCCCACGCGTAGCGTTGCTGGCCGACTTCCTCGCGCTGCGTTTTGGTCTGCAGCCGGTTTTACAGCGCTGGATGGCGGAAACGCCGATGGCTCATGCCACGTTGTTGATGGGCAAAGGACTGTTTGATGAGCGTCACCCGGCGTTTGTTGGCACGTACAGCGCTGGAGCCAGCAGCGATTATGTACGTCAGGCGATAGAAGATGCCGATACGATAATGTGTGTCGGCACACAATTTGTCGACACCCTCACTGCTGGGTTTACACAACAGCTACCGCAGGATCGCACCATTGACGTTCAGCCCCATGCGTCACGAATTGGATCCCACTGGTTTAACATCCCGATGGAGCAGGCGGTCACCACATTACGTGAGTTGTGCCTGGAAATGTCGTTTTCTCTACCGCCAGAACGTCCGCCAATTAGGCGTGTTCAGGTTGAGAAGGGCCCACTGACGCAGGAAAACTTCTGGCACACGGTGCAGCAGTTTCTGAAGCCTGATGACATTATCCTCGTCGATCAGGGAACCGCCGCCTTTGGCGCGGCTGCGCTCTCACTACCTTGCGGGGCGGAAGTACTGGTTCAACCGTTGTGGGGATCTATCGGCTACGCGCTCCCGGCGGCATTCGGTGCGCAAACGGCCTGTCCGGACCGTCGGGTGATCCTGATTATTGGTGATGGCGCGGCGCAGCTCACCATTCAGGAGCTGGGCTCCATGCTCAGAGACGGGCAATCGCCGGTTATTTTACTGCTCAACAATGACGGTTATACCGTGGAGCGGGCCATACACGGGGCAAATCAGCGCTATAACGACATCGCCGCCTGGAGCTGGACGTCGGTGCCGCAGGCGTTTAGTCGTGAATGTCAGGCCGAATGTTGGCGGGTGAAGCAGGCGGTACAGCTGGAAGAGGTGCTGGCCCGGTTGTCCCATCCGCAACGACTGTCGTTAATTGAGGTGGTGCTACCGAAAGCCGATCTTCCTGAATTATTGCGCACGGTGACCCGTGCGCTGGAATCTCGCAACGGCGGATAGCTATTTATCAGGGCGCTCAGCGACCATCATCGGTTTGCCCGCCAGCAACAGCCAGGCGGGCAGCATGACGATGCACAGCAGCGGCAGCAGGGTGGAATCTGGCACCACCACTGCTGCCATAAACAGGCTCAGCCAGGCGTCACGGGTGACGACCAGCACCAGCCCGAGAATAGAGCAAGAAACCGTGATGGCAGCCGGCACCGCTTCAACATGGGCGTGCAGCATCAGGCCAAGCGCGACGCCAACGAATACCGCCGGGAAGATTCGTCCGCCGCGAAAACCACTCGCCGCTGCAACCACTAATGCCGTTAGTTTGATCACGGCGAGCATGAAATAATCTGATGTCCCCAGCGTTTGGCTAAACGCCATCTGCTGCATTTCGTCCAGTCCCTTAAACAAGGTAAGCGGCCCGCCGATAACACCCAAAATGCCAAGGATAAAACCGCCTGCCCCGAGGATCAGCACCGGGTGTTTTAATCGATGCATTAAATGGTGCAAACGCGGCAGACACCAGACGGCAACCATCCCAGCGGCAATGGCGATGGCAGCAACAACCGCGCCGCTGAGGATATCGATCAAGTGCATCTGCGTGTAGTGCGCGATGGGTAGTGAAAAATGGGGGTGAAAAAACAGGCTGGTGGTTAGCGAACCCGCGGCGGCGGCCATTAACGGTGCAAACAGGCGATCCCACAAGGGCACATCGTTTGAGCTATTCAGCGTTTGCGAAAATATCAGCGCGGCGGCAACGGGGGTACCAAATAGCGCGCCGATGGTACCGGCAGAGGCGAGAATGGTCCAGTCCAGCTTTGCAATGCGCGGAAACATGCGGCTACCAAGTGCCACTGCCAGAGCGATATTTACGGTCATGATGGGGTGTTCCGGACCCAGACTGACGCCACCCGCGAGGCCGAGGATTAGTGCTGCCAGCAGGCCCGGTATTGCTGACGTTGGCACCGGCATACCAATTAACGGTTCACAGGCCGGATCCGGGCCTGCGTGGCCATGGCTGTAACGGATTACTAACCCGACCATGATCCCCGTGAGTGTCAGCATACCGATAATCCAGACCGGAGAGTCCTGGGCTATACCGATGCTAACAGGCAGACGTTCCCACAAAAACTGCTGTAAAACGGAAGCCACTTTCATCACAACGATCAACACCAGGCTGGACGCTATGCCAATGATTAGCGCTGGGGTTGATAGCAAGAGCATCGTTCTGGCTCGCGGATGGAGCATTTTCTATTCCTTAAAACAGAGTCATAGACATAGTTTGCACAGCCTGTCTGACGACATCGCTGCAAATGGTGCTGAAACGATAAAGTAATTGTGTGATCTGGATCGATTTTCCACGGGCATCAGCCTTCAGACCGTTGTTGTTATGTCCCCATGAATTTACAGTGTGGCAAAGATTTATTCTGACTTTAGCGGAGCAGTGGAAGAATGACAAAATATGCTTTAGTAGGGGATGTTGGCGGCACCAACGCGCGTCTTGCTCTGTGCGATATTGCCAGCGGCGAGATTTCGCAGGCAAAAACCTATTCCGGGTTGGATTTTCCAAGTCTGGAGGCGGTGGTGCGCGTGTACCTGGATGAGCATAGCGTTAGCGTTGAAGATGGTTGTATTGCCATTGCCTGTCCGATAACCGGCGACTGGGTGGCAATGACCAACCATACCTGGGCGTTCTCTATTGCTGAGATGAAAAAAAACCTGGGCTTCAGCCATCTGGAAATCATCAATGATTTCACCGCTGTGTCGATGGCGATCCCGATGCTGAAAAAAGAGCATTTAATCCAGTTTGGTGGTGCGGAACCTGTTGAAGGTAAACCTATTGCTGTTTATGGCGCAGGAACCGGGCTCGGCGTGGCGCATCTGGTCCACGTGGATAAACGCTGGGTAAGCCTCCCTGGTGAAGGCGGCCACGTGGATTTTGCGCCTAACAGCGAGGAAGAGGGAATTATCCTTGAGGTTCTGCGCGCGGAAATAGGTCACGTGTCCGCAGAACGCGTGCTGTCTGGTCCGGGACTGGTGAATCTGTATCGCGCGATCGTCAAATCTGACGGACGCCTGCCGGAAAATCTGCAGCCGAAGGATATCACCGCACGGGCGCTGGAAGATTCCTGCATTGACTGTCGTCGTGCGCTGTCGCTGTTCTGCGTCATCATGGGACGTTTTGGTGGCGATCTGGCGCTAACGCTGGGCACATTTGGCGGTGTGTACATCGCCGGCGGTATTGTGCCGCGCTTCCTCGACTTCTTTAAAGCGTCGGGCTTCCGCGGTGGTTTTGAAGATAAAGGCCGTTTTAAAGCCTACGTGCAGGATATTCCGGTGTATCTGATCGTGCACGATAATCCTGGACTACTTGGCGCTGGTGCGCATTTACGTCAGACGCTGGGCCACATTTTGTAAGGTCAGGGCCGGATGGTGCTCAGCGCTTATCCGGCCTTGTCGTTCTGGCTGTTCATATTTTCTAAAATTATCTTGATCATCTGTTGTTCAAATAAATCGGCATGCAGGTATCTTGTGTTTTTATATTTTTTATCGGTATCCAGATAGGGTTGATGCAAACAACATTCTGGCGGCGTGCATGAGATCAGGGTGTTAATAAGGTCAATTGGTTTAGGGTATTCAACAAATAGAGGGCCATGGCGATAGTTATTTTTATTTTGCCATTCCGCCAGATCGTCCATGAAACACTCTGCGGTTGGTTTTGGCATCGCGCTGGCTTTATCTTTGCCCAATACAATATAAGCCATGTTGTATAACCCGTGCGCGTATGGCCAGAACATTTTATGGAGCTTAGTTAGTCCCGGTTCTCTCAATGCAGATACGCTTTTACAATATAAATCGAGTTGTGTCCCTGCTTCTGTCACATCCTCATCCAGGAGCGCCATCAGGTAGCGGAGGATGAACATATCGCTTGCTGTCTGCTTCGTGGCCAGTACCTTTTGCGCTCTTTTTCTGGCATCCACTGCAAAGTCTGCACGTTTGTACCACACCGCCATCATTAAATTCGTCATGGCCAGGTTAACAGGGTGACCGTTATCACTCATACCAAATTTTTCAGGCAATAAGAGTGGTACTCGGTCAAATAAACCCGCGGCAAGAATCTCTAGTGTCGTCCATACATTAATACTGTGATCGCAGCCTGAGTCCACACCCTGCGTCACATGTTTAATCATCGCAGACTGTCTCAGGGATAAGTGTAGAGATTCCATATCATTTGACTGTATCGCGGTTTTATATCCTAATAACTCCGGGCTGCGCTTCATGCGCAGCATAAAAAGCCATGAACTCAGCTGTTGTTGCAGTGAATAATCCAGATGGCATTGTTCATGAATATCCAGGCACTCGGCTAAATAATCGTCCGTACTTATCCAAATCAGGGCATTTTTTTCCGCTTCTTTTGCGTATTCGCGTAGATACGTACGTTGATATTTTTCGCTCAGCTTCGCCATGACATCACCTGTAAAAAATAGAGTGACGACCAATATACTACAAACTTAGTTCCGCTATCCCGTTCGTTGCGGAAACGACTGAAAGCGTGCGCTGTACTTTCCATTCGTCACGCTTTTTCAGCACTATAAATGCATTAATTGTCTGAATTCTTTCACTTTGCTCCGACTAACCGGGATTTCAAATTCCAGATCCTTTAAACGCAGAATATAAGTGTTGTTAAACCAGGGTTCGATCTCGCGGATTTTATTCAGATTTACGCAGAACGAGCGGTGGCAGCGGAAGAAATGCGAAGCCGGCAGTTTGCTGCAAAATTCGCTGATGTTCATCGGCATGACGTATGATTCTCGTCGCGTATAGACGAACGTCATCTTTTCATGCGCTTCAGCGTAGTAGATGTCGTTGATTGGGGTCACGATGATCCGCTCATCTTTGATCAGGTTGATCGTATCGTTTTCGCGGGCCACCGGACTTACAGGGGACGTTCCCGTTTGCTGTTGCTGCCAGGCGGCTTCCAGCTTTTGCAGCATGCTGACAATGCGTGATTCCTGGTACGGCTTCAGAATGTAGTCAAAAGCTTCCAGTTCGAAGGCTTCAACAGCATGCTCTTTCCACGCGGTAATAAACACAATAAAGGGTTTATGTGCGAACTGGCTGATATTTTGTGCCAGCAATACGCCGTCCAGCGAGGGAATATTAATATCCAGAAAAATGGCGTCAACGCGGTTGTGCTGGAGATATTTCAGCACGTCCAGACCATCGTCAAACGTGCCGACAATCTCCATCTGGCTGTGCTCTTTTATCAGCCAGCTCAGTTCCTGTTGGGCCAGGAATTCATCTTCAACAATGATGACTTTCACGACTTCACTCCTGGTTAAAGCAATAATGTAGTTGGCGCGGCTGCGGGCGAGTGCACATTAGGTACATAAAAGGCAATCTCTGTGCCTGGCTCCAGACGGCGGATATGTAATCCCTCACCGTAGAGCAGCTTAACGCGATGGTGCACATTCAACAGACCAATTTTATTGCCCGGCATTTCATTGGACTCGACCCGTTCAATCACTTTTGGGTCGATACCATGACCCGTATCTCGTACGGCAATCCGTACCCGGTTGCCGCACTCCGCAACGCTGATGGTGACCACACCTTTCCCTTTGCAGGGCTGGATCCCATGGACGATAGCGTTCTCGACCAACGGCTGAATCAGCAGGCTGGGAATAAAACAGCTTACCTCTTCATCGATATCATAAATAACGGTCAGCTTGTCGCCAAAGCGGGCCTGTTCGATGGTGATGTAATCCTTGATTTGATACAGCTCTTTCTTGATGTCGATCTGCTCATCGTCTTTTAATTCAATATTATAGCGAAGATAGCGCGACAAATTAAAAATGAGCTGACGTGCGGTGTCCGGGTTAAGCCGCACCGACGATGAAATCGCGTTCAGGGCATTAAACAGAAAATGGGGATTTATTTTGCTTTGCAGCGCGCGTAGCTCTGCCTTATTTGCCATTTCTCGTAGTTGCTCTGCGCGGGAGACTTCAAGCTGGGTGGAGATGATTTGCGACAGACCGATCGCCATTTCCTGTAACGAGGAAGTGATTTGATGAGCGTGACAGTAGTAGATCTTCAGCGTGCCGGTCACGACGCCTTTCTCCCAAAGCGGGATCACCAGCATAGAGTGAATTTCCGGGGTGCGATGTGCTTCATCATTGTTTTTTATGATGATTTTACCGTGATTTATGGCCTCCTGCGTGGTGGGGCTGACGAAGTCATCGTTATCGCGGTAGTTAATCTCTCCAACGCCAACATAGGCCAGAACGTGCTGAGTATTGGTGATGGCAACCGCGTCTGCGTGGATATCGTGGCGAATAATTTCGCACACCTGACGTAACGACTCGCTGTTGACCTGGCGAAAGAGCGGCAGCGTTTTGTTGGCGATATCCAGCGCCAGCTTGGCCTGTTTTGCAGCGCTGGCTTCTTTCTCACCTTCAACGCTTTGTACCAGCATCACGATAAAACCAATACAGACGCTGCCGAGGATCATCGGGATACCTATTTTTGAGACAATATCCAGCCCTAGTTCGGTGGTGGGTGCCCAGGCGACGACGAGGATCATGGTCAGTGATTCGCACAGCATTCCGCCTAAAATACCCGCGCGCCAGTGCTGCGCTTTGGGGATCTTACGGTTGATCCACCCGGCAATGCAGCCAGCCAGAATGCTGGTAATAAAGCAGGGTAGGGCAGTTACGCCGCCAATATCGATCAGGTAACGGTGGGTGCCTGCGATCAGCCCCGTAATAATGCCAACCCATGGACCGAACAGGATCCCTCCTGACATGACCGCGATAATACGCACATTGACCAGAGAACCTTCTACCGGTACGCCTGACCAGGTACTGAATAGGGCAAACATGGAGAAAATCGCGGTAACGGCGAGCAGCTCTTTTGGGGAGTGGGCTGACTTGTGCAACAGTTCGCGAAACAGGCGGATACGAATCAGGAAAAACAGACAGAACAGCATCAGTGCTGCCCGGTCAAATACCGCCAGCAGCATATTGAATATTTCGTGCACGGGTGACTCTTGCGCAAGGGTTAAACCACTATGATAGGTAACCTGAGGCAGGATGACCAGCACCCCCGCAGTTCAGAGCTAATGGGGAAAAACCATAATATTAAAAGGGGATTGTTGCATGATTGTTGTATTTACAATACCTGTCCTGTGAGCACTGCGTTCAAGGTAATGTATTTAACAACAAAATGTTAAATGATGGTAATTTTTGGCGGGTTGTGAAAATGGTTATTTCCTCATTTTGCTCAGCTGTTCCTCTTTTTCGTCAGGAAAAAATATTTTGTTTTGCCTCTCGACAGAAGGAAATTATTCAGGCTATTTTCTAAACGTGCCACCATCGTGGCAGCGTCGCTCGGACGGTCCGGGCGCTAACGTTAATCTGAGGATATTATGGCTGACTCCCGCCCTGAACGTCGCTTTACGCGTATTGATCGCCTTCCCCCGTACGTTTTTAACATCACCGCTGAACTGAAGATGGCTGCGCGTCGGCGCGGCGAAGATATTATCGATTTCAGTATGGGGAACCCGGATGGGGCCACGCCTCCTCACATTGTCGAAAAACTGTGTACCGTGGCGCAGCGCCCGGATACTCACGGTTATTCCACCTCACGCGGCATTCCGCGTTTGCGTCGGGCGATTTCCCGCTGGTACCAGGAACGCTATGACGTTGAGATCGATCCTGAATCCGAAGCCATTGTGACCATCGGTTCCAAAGAGGGGCTGGCGCACCTGATGCTGGCAACGCTCGATCACGGTGATACGGTCCTCGTGCCCAACCCAAGTTATCCCATCCATATCTATGGCGCGGTGATTGCCGGAGCGCAGGTGCGTTCAGTGCCGCTGGTTGAGGGTGTCGACTTCTTTAATGAGCTGGAACGCGCAATACGCGAAAGTTACCCGAAGCCGAAGATGATGATCTTAGGTTTTCCATCCAACCCGACCGCGCAGTGCGTCGAGCTGGAATTCTTTGAGAAAGTGGTGGCCCTGGCTAAACGCTATGACGTGCTGGTGGTTCACGACCTGGCCTACGCTGATATTGTTTATGACGGCTGGAAGGCACCATCGATTATGCAGGTACCCGGCGCTCGCGACGTCGCTGTTGAATTTTTTACCCTGTCGAAAAGCTACAACATGGCGGGATGGCGTATCGGGTTTATGGTGGGCAACAAAACGCTGGTGAACGCGCTGGCGCGAATCAAGAGCTATCACGATTACGGGACCTTTACGCCACTGCAGGTTGCGGCAATTGCCGCGCTGGAAGGCGATCAGCAGTGTGTGCGGGATATCGCTGAGCAATATAAACGTCGTCGTGATGTGCTGGTCAAAGGACTGCATGAAGCAGGCTGGATGGTCGAGATGCCAAAGGCCTCAATGTACGTTTGGGCGAAAATTCCAGAGCAATACGCCGGGATGGGGTCACTTGAGTTTGCCAAGAAGCTGCTGAACGAAGCGAAGGTATGCGTTTCGCCAGGGATTGGGTTTGGTGATTATGGTGATACGCATGTGCGATTTGCATTGATTGAAAACCGTGACCGTACCCGCCAGGCTATTCGCGGTATCAAGGCGATGTTTCGCGCAGATGGCCTGTTACCGTCCAGTGCAAAATCGGCTTCTGAAAGTACCGACTGACAGAATGTTTCCCCAAAATGCAAAACAGGAGCCTGATGGCTCCTGTTTTTTTGGCTGCGTCTTTTAATTTAGATCATCAGGGCGAAAGTACCGGCCCAAACGATGACCATAAAAGAAATGCCCATAAAGAAATATTTCACTTTTCATCTCTCCGCGTACCTGGGGTACGTCTAAATGAACATATGCTTACCTGACAGAGAGCTGATGCACTCGCGAACGAAAGGGAGAATACCCCTCATTTGCTTGGCTGCATCACCTCAGAATTCTGAGCTTTAATGCTCCAGACGGCGCTAATGTACGCCTAAAAATGAGGAGAGACAAGAGGCATTTTTTTATTTAATTTTAATAACTTACAACTGTCGTGATTCGGCGACAGTTTAATTTCTGCCGGTAATAAATTGCTATTGAGCGACGGAATGGTTACTCGGAGAATTCTCATATCGCCATGATGTTAATGCGGTTAATTTTTCGCGGAATGAGATAATGAAAAGGTTAAAAATGACCAGATTAATGATGTTAGCACTCGTTTTTACGCCACTGACGTCGATGGCGGCCTCACCGTTGGCGTTTAATTTCAGCTGCGCAAGTATTGGTGGTGTGAATAGTGATGGCAAAGGCAATGTTTGGATTGATGGCTCGAAGGCGACGGTGAAGGCCTTCAATGAAAATTACTGGGAAGCCAAAAGCGGCAACAATACGGTTTCTATTTCTCGTAAAGATGACGGAAATCCGGACGTTTCCTGGAGTGGGCCGAATCGAAAGCACGGGGTATGCCTGCCTGAAGATAATATTGACTTTTCTGGGGCCAAAAAATCGACCAGCACTGGACCCTCTTTTTCCTGCGCTGCGGTTGCAAAGGGCAGTATCGAAGAGATTATCTGCCAGAGTCCTTCGCTCTCAGAAATGGATTTAGCGTTAAACGGGGCCTACAAGCAGGCGCTGGTTAAATCGAGCAATAACCCGACGCTGAAAGCAGAGCAGCGCGGTTGGGTGAAAGGGCGTAACGAGTGCTGGAAGGAACAGGATAAATCAGCCTGCATCGCCCGCAACTACAACGAGCGAATGGCTGAACTGCACAGCAAATGGGGCGTTAAGTAATTCAACCGTAGAAAAAAAGAAAGGCCTTACGGCCTTTCTTTTTAGATATACAACGAAGCTTCACCCATCGGGCGAGTTTTGAAGCGACGGTGGATCCAGAGATACTGCTCGGGTGCACGCATGATCTCTTTTTCGATAATTTTGTTCATATACGCCGCAGCCTGGCTTTCATCTGCCGGGTAACCTTCCATTTCTGGGGTGATGAACAGGCGGTAACCGGTGTTATCTGCTTTTCTCACCATGGTTACGGTCAGCATTGCTGCGCCCGATAATCGTGACAGCACGTAGGTACCGTTGGTGGTCGCCACGTCTTTGACTGCGAAGAAGGGGGCGAATGAACTCCCTTTACGACCATAGTCCTGATCGGGGGCAAACCACACTGCCTCGCCTTTTTTCAGGGCGCCGACAATACCACGCAGATTATTTCTGCCGATCATCGCCTTGTTGGAGCGCATACGACCGCGGGTTTGGATCCACTCCATCAACTTATTATTGTGCGGACGATAGGTTGCCATCATTGGCTGGCAAAGCCCCATTACGCGACCACCCAACTCGAGCGACATAAAGTGTACGCCAACGACCATCACGCCACGATTTTGCATCTGAGCGCGCTTCAGGTTGTCCAGCCCTTCTACATCAAACCATTTACGCACCCGACGGTCCGGCCAGAACCAGGCCATACCTGTTTCAAGCAGCCCCATGCCGAGCGAACGGAAATTCTCATCGACCAGTTTGTCTCTTTCTTCCTGTGACAGATTTGGGAAACAGAGTTCGAGATTTTTACGTGCAATAGATTCACGGCGTTTTAAAAATGGACGAGCCAGCGTTCCTGTACGGGTACCAAGAAAACACAATACGGGATAGGGAAGCTGTACCAGTAACCAGAGCACACCAACACCAAACCATGTGAGCCAGTAGCGCGGATGCAAAAACGCGCGTGAAAATTTACATTGGGGGAACATAAGCACCTGTTGTTGATACGAAATAGATGTATCGCGAAGATTCTTTGCCTGTCGCTTTACACTCTGCACTGATCGTTAGGCCGCCATGAGCGACATTGGTTCCTGTAAAGAGTGTAAAACTGAGTCAGGACAAAACCACGAGGGGGCATGAATGATCGGACGCACAATGTACACCCGAAAATTAATGTCAGCCAGAAATAATTACTCAAGATTCGTAAATGTTTTTAGGGCGATTAAGGGCAAAATTTCGCCTATATATAATTCGTTGTTTTTATGATGATTAAATAAACGACGGAGAAACAGTGTAATAGTAAGCGGTCGAATAATTTTTGTGAATAAAATGTTGCTCAAATTGCATGCAGATAGGAATTGTCTTAGAATATAAAGTTAAGGGAGTGTAAGGACTTACGTTAAGTTTACGGCAGACAGGAGGTATCGCTATGCTCTATTTCTGGACCTTTCTCATACTGAGCATTCTGTGCGTCAGTTGCTATATCTGGCAGGTTATAGGCGCTGCGGCGTCAATTAGCGCTTTTCTCGGCATGGCCATCCTTACGGCATTAATTTACGTTTTTACTATGCGGCTGACCAATGGTAACGAAATGGTAACTGGATTATTCCTGTTTCTTGCTCCGACATGTGGTTTGATTATTCGCTTTATGGTCGCGGATGGTAAGCAATAATTTGCAATGTTACGTTTAGCAATAAATTATCACTTTGAGTTATTTATTATTTATCTGAGTTTATCGAAGTGCCAGCATCGCTGGCACTTTTTTGTGAGACCGAAATGAATTACCGGGCATCCGCCAACTGGAGTGATGCTTCCTCTTGCTGAGCATTTTTTCGCTGTTGCTCAAGTTCCAGCGCACCGCGATGAGAGAGGTAGCAGAACAGGATGCAGCAAACAATACCCCCCATCAGCAGATAGAAGCCGCCGTGCCACCCCATTTTGTCGACCATTACGCCAAACAGACTGGTGCCCAGCGATGCGCCAAAAATGTAGCTCATAAATCCGCGCAGTCCTACTGCAGAACCTACTGCGAAGCTGGGAACGATTTCCATCGTCTGAACAGAAGCGAGGAACTGTGGAACATAGATCAGGCAACCCACAATGGCGGCAAAAATAGTGACCATCAGCAGGGATTCACTTTTCCAGTAGCCGATCAAACAGACGAAAATCAGCGCCATACAAATCATGGCCAGCGGCATGCGACGGCCTTTAAACAGTTTATCGGTAAGCCAGCCCGCCAGTAATGTGGAAGGGATTGCCGCCCATTCAAAAAACAGAAAAGCGATGCTCATTTGCTCTTTCGAGAAATGTTTTTCGGTTAACAGATAAATAGGCAACCAGCTAATCATGCCAAAACGCACCATATAGACGAAGACATCTACCAGTGAAACATACCAGGCATTCTTATTACGCAGCACATAGGTGCAGAAAATCTGGAAGGCACTCATATTTTCTGGTGCCTGGACAGCGTGTCGGGAATTTAATACTACTTTTTCTTCCGGCATCATTTGTTCCAGAGCCGGTAAGCCTTCCTGGCGCGGTGAACCTTTCCCCAGCATCAGCACAATAAAAGCAAACAGTACGGCAACACCGGCCGGGACAATATAGCTGGCGCTTTGCCAGTGCTCGCTCCCTAAAATGGCAAAGGCGGCACCAACAATCGGAGCGACAATACCACCGCCAACGTTGTGAGAAATATTCCAGAATGCGCCGACGCGTCCACGTTCTTTACGCGGAAACCAGTTGGCGATGGTAATAAATGAAGGACCAACGCCCATTCCCTGAAACAAACCGTTGAAAACGACCAGAGCGGCAAAAATCCAGAATCCGGTACTGAATCCTAAACCGACGTTTACGATGGCGCACAGAACCAGGCCGCATGCCATAAAGACCTTAGGGCTGGCCTTGTCTGCCAGACTACTCATAATGCCTTTACTGATCCCATAGGCAATAAGCATGCAGCTGCTGAGTAGACCAATTTGCGTGGCACTGAGATCCAGATGTTCTTTCAGGTACGGTGTTGATAGCGTGAAGTTATTACGCACAATATAGTACGCAAGATAGCCAAGAAATACGCTGAGTAATGCCTGAATGCGGTATCGGCCATAAGTTTCCTGGACTTTCTCCGCCGGGACTTTATTTGCCGCTGGCCCTGCCTTAAATATGGATAACATATCATCACCTAAATTTATATTGATGTGAATATCAGGATTTTTCGCAGTGAAGAGTGAAATAGACGGCAGAGAAACTCAAGTTGATGAAATGAGTCACTATTGACACAATTTGTGGATTGCGTGGCTGATTTTGACTCTTTTTAAATAATGGCTTTTCAATTCCATTCTTTTACGAACGCTTTTATCATCGGCGTGTGCGGATATTAACAAATTCAGACTGCGTTTTCGGGTATTCTTTACCGATGTCGTCACTTTCCGTTTGGTTATTCTACGAATAACCTTATTCTTCCCCCAGTCGGTGATAAACGGGTAAGTTTTGTCTCAATATTATTTTTTGCATATGTTGGTATTTATGAACGGGATCACAAACAGACTTTTGGGCCGGGGGCGTTGTTGGGCGTTCTCGCTCTGTTTTATGTCGTTGTCGGTGAGTTGCCTGGCGCAGGGTAAAGAGCTGGTAATGGCGACAACCTTTTCCCCTGGGGCAACGGCCTGGATTATTCAGCGTTGGCAGACTGAACCGGGGTCGGTGATGATTCGCACGTTAAACCGGACCAGCAGTTCGTTGGAGCAACTGCTGGATACCGCGAATGCGGAAAATGTTGATCTGATTTTGACCTCATCCCCTATGCTGTTGCAGCATCTGCAGGAGCATCAGAAGTTGGCGCCTTTCGAAAATGCGTTGCCGGAAAGCCAGCGGCTGGTGCCAGACTCTATCCGTTCGACCTCCGTGGCAGTGGCGATATCTGGTTTTGGTCTGTTGATTAATCGTTCTGCTCTGGTGGCACGGCATCTGTCGCCTCCTGCCGACTGGGGGGATTTAACGCTGCCCAAATATCAGAACGCGCTGTTGATGAGTAGCCCATCGCGTTCGGATACCAACCATCTGATGGTTGAGTCATTGCTACAGCAAAAAGGGTGGGAAGAGGGGTGGGCGACGCTGCTGGCGAGTGCTGGAAATCTGGTGACGATTTCATCACGCAGTTTTGGCGTAGCCGACAAAATTAAGAGTGGCCTGGGCGTGGCGGGGCCGGTCATTGATAATTATGCCAACCTGTTGCTTAACGATCCTCACCTGGCTTTTACCTATTTTCCACGCTCGGCGGTATCGCCAACCTATGTTGCTGTTCTCAAGAACAGCCAGCACCCCAATGAAGCGCGTCGTTTTATCCGCTATTTGTTAAGCCCGGAGGGACAGCGGATCCTTGCTGATGCGAATACGGGGAAATATCCGGTAACGCAGCTCGCATCTGATAATCCCCGCGCTGCTCAGCAGGCTATTTTACTGAACCAGCCTCCGCTTAATTATCGGCTGATCCTTAAGCGACAACAGTTAGTCCAGCGGATGTTTGATACCGCCATCAGTTTCCGTCTTGCGCAACTGAAGGATGCATGGCGGGCACTATACAGTGCGGAAGCACGCCTGAAACGCCCGCTACCCGAAATCAGAGCCTTACTGACCAGCGTTCCGATAGATGCCAAAAGTAGTGAAGATGAAGCCTGGCTTGCGCAGTTTGATAATAAAAGCGTTGCCGAACAGCAGATGATGGAGTGGCAGCTCTGGTTTCTTAAAAACCAGCGTCAGGCGATATCAAAACTGGAAGAATTAAAATGAAAGGTGGATCGATACTGCAACGCCTTCGCCAACTCAGCATCAGCAGCAGCCTGCGGGGAGCCTTTCTAACGGGCGCATTACTGACGTTGAGCGTAAGCTGCGTCAGTTTGTACTCCTGGCATGAGCAGAGCTCGCAGATACGCTATTCGCTTGATGATTACTTCCCGCGCGTGCATTCCGCTTTCTTGATTGAAGGAAATCTTAACCTGGTTGTGGACCAGCTAAATGAATTCCTGCTGGCTCCCAATACAACAGTAAGGCTGCAACTGCGCAATCAGATAATCTCGCATCTGGATAAAATCGAAGTGCTGAGCAGGGGGTTGCAACCAGCAGAACAGCAGCAGCTGGCGGTGATTTTGCAGGATAGCCGGGCGCTGATGGCGGAACTGGACCGGGTGCTCTACAACATGTTCCTTGTACGCGAAAAAGTGAGCGAGCTTTCCGCGCGCATTGATTGGCTACATGATGATTTTACTACTGAGCTGAATTCACTGGTGCAGGATTTTACCTGGCAGCAGGGGACGTTGCTGGATCAAATCGAGGCCAAAAATGGTGATGCGGCGCTGTATCTCAAACGTGCCCGAGAGGTGCAAAACGAGCAGCAGCAGGTCTACACCCTGGCAAGAATTGAAAACCAGATCGTTGATGATTTACGCGACAGGCTCAATGAACTGAAATCGGGTAGCGACGATGGCATGCTGGTGGAGAATCACATCCGCTACCTGGAAAATCTGAAGAAAACGGCGGATGAAAATATCCGTACCCTCGATGACTGGCCCAGCACTATCACACTGCGACAAACTATCGATGAGCTGCTGGAAATCGGGATGATGAAAAATAAAATGCCCGATACGATGCGCGATTATGTTGCAGCGCAAAAAGCGCTGGTTGATGCCAGCCATGCCAGAGAGGCTACGCTTGGGCGCTTTCGAATACTGCTGGAAGCGCAACTGGGGAGTAGCCATCAGCAAATGCAGACGTTTAACCAGCGGCTGGAACAAATTGTTCGCGTCAGCGGTGGACTTATCCTGCTGGCGACGCTGCTGGCGCTACTTCTCGCCTGGGGGCTTAACCACTACTTCATTCGCTCGCGTCTGGTTAAGCGTTTTACTGCGCTCAACCAGGCCGTGGTGCAAATTGGTCTTGGCAGAACGGATGCCTCTATCCCGGTATATGGACGCGATGAACTGGGGCGTATTGCAGGCTTGCTGCGTCATACCCTGGGCCAGTTGAGTGCGCAAAAAAATCAGCTGGAGCAGGAAGTGACCGAGCGCAAGGAGATTGAATCCGATCTTCGTGCAACGCAAGATGAGCTGATCCAGACGGCAAAACTGGCGGTGGTCGGCCAGACTATGACCACGCTGGCGCACGAGATTAATCAACCGCTGAATGCGCTGTCGATGTACCTGTTTACGGCAGGGAGGGCAATCGAACAGGGGCAACCCGCTCAGGCCAGAAGCACATTAACCAAAGCGGAAGGGCTGATTACTCGCATCGATGCCATTATCCGTTCACTGCGTCAGTTTGCTCGCCGGGCCGAACCTGGCACGCCTCTGCATCCGGTCGATCTCCGACAAACGTTCAACGCTGCCTGGGAACTGTTGGCCATGCGACACAAGCCACAGCAGGGTACGCTGACGCTCCCAGACCGGGGCGTGTGGGTGGCTGGTGATGAAGTGCGTATCCAGCAGGTGCTGGTAAACGTCCTGGCAAATGCGCTGGATGCCTGTCCGGTTGCGGCGAAAATAGAGGTTCACTGGCAGACCGAAGGCAGCCGGTTGTGCGTATTTATCAGCGATAACGGCCCCGGTTGGCCTGGAGCATTATTACCATCACTGTTAAAACCGTTTACCACCAGTAAGGATGTTGGCCTCGGTATTGGCTTATCGATTTGTGTATCGTTAATGATGCAAATGAACGGCGAACTGCGCCTGGCGTCGACCCCGGGGCGCAATGCCTGCGTCGTTCTGCAATTTAATCTGACGGATGTAAACGATGTTGAGTGATGAATATTCTGTTCTGCTTATTGATGATGATGCCGATGTTCTTGACGCTTACACCTTGTTGCTTGAACAGGAGGGATATCATGTATTCGCATGCAGTAACCCTTTTGATGCCCGAAATTGGCTGCAGGCCGACTGGCCAGGGATTGTCCTGAGCGACGTGTGTATGCCTGGCTGTAATGGAATTGACCTGATGACGTTGTTTCATCAGGATGACAATCAGCTTCCGATCCTGTTGATCACCGGACATGGCGATGTCCCGATGGCGGTGGACGCGGTGAAGAAAGGTGCGTGGGATTTTCTGCAAAAACCGGTTGATCCAGGCAAACTGCTGGTGTTGGTAGAGGATGCGTTGCGTCAGAGAAAATCTGTGATTACACGTCGTCACTATTGCCAGCAAAAGCTCCAGGTTGAACTGGTCGGCTACAGTGACTGGGTTAATCAGTACCGCCAGCGCTTACGGCAACTGGCTGAAACGGATATTGCCGTCTGGTTTTATGGCGAGCCGGGAACGGGGCGTATGACCGGAGCCCGTTATTTGCATCAGCTTGGGCGCAGCGCTGAAGGACCGTTTATCCGCGGGGAATTGACGTTAGAGAATGCGGGGCAACTCAATGACCTTATTGCCCAGGCGCAAGGGGGAACGCTGGTCCTGAGCCATATTGAGTGCCTGACGCGCGAACAGCAGCACCAACTGGTGCATTTGCAAAGCCAGGAGCGGCGTCCGTTTCGCTTAATTGGCATTGGCGCCACTTCGTTGGTGGAACTGGCGGCAACTAATCAGATTGTGGCCGAACTTTATTACTGTTTTGCGATGACGCAAATTGGTTGCCAGCCGTTGTCTCAGCGCCCGGATGATATTGAGCCGCTGTTTCGCCATTATCTGCAGAAAGCCTGTCTGCGCCTGAATCATCCCGTGCCCGAGGTTGACGGGGAATTACTAAAAGGAATGCGGCGTCGCGTGTGGTTAAGCAATGTTCGAGAGCTGGCCAATGCCGCCGAGCTTTTTGCCGTTGGGTTATTGCCACTGGCTGAAACCGCGAATCCACAGCTACATTTGCCCGAACCGACACCGCTCGATCGTCGGGTCGACGAGTACGAGCGACAGATCATTACCGAAGCGCTTAATATTCATCAGGGACGTATTAATGAAGTGGCGGAGTATTTACAAATTCCGCGTAAGAAACTGTATTTGCGCATGAGAAAATACGGACTGAGCAAGGAACACTATAAGTTTTAGCAGATGGCGTGTGGGGAAGAAGAGCGGTTGACGGTATTTCGGTGGCGGCGCTAGCGTTCACCGAAATACGCGACGGAACTCTGGGTGATTATCGGGGTGTTTTTCTTACCACATCAAATCGTCAGGAATGACAAAATCAGCATACGGATCGTCTTCGTCCTTCGCTTCCTGGCTCAGTTCGCAATTGAGAACAATATAGCTTGCATCGCGCTGGGCAATCTTGTCGGCGACAACAGCCGGGATAATGGCATATTCGCTCTCGCTGCTGCATTCAGCCGTCAGGCGGGCAATGGCCAGACGGCCCTTGATCAACTGAGACTGGGTTACCTTATCAACATAAACTTTTTTGATTAGGTTATTGTCAGTAAAGTTGTAACCAATATCGCCACGGGAAATGGTGATTTTGTTCATCTCAATCAGTTGCTTGATCTGCGCTTTGTATTCTTTAGACAATGCGGCCTGCTTCTGCTGTTCGCTGAGCTGCTTATCACGCTCGACCTGTGCTTTTTTATTTTCTTCAACCGCTTCTCTGGCTTCACGAGCCTGAACGCGCGATTTTTTCGCCGTTCTCTGCACTTTCGCCATTTTTTTGCTGCTGACCAGACCCGCTTTAAGCATCTGTTCTTGTAGGGTAAGTTTTGTCATTGTCGCTTCTAATCCAAAAAATCGTTGTAAGGATTATAACCTTAACGTTCGGCGGGACGCCAGAATGATGGCCGCGCCATGGCTGTTATCTCGGGCTGCTGTCACTGTCATGTGCTTCTCTCTCTATCTGAATCAGTTGATGATTACCTGATTCTTTAATAAAAAATAATATGCCAAATAAGTTAGCAAAATGGAGCATAGATTCGCATGTGTTAATTATTTAGAGTTTTATTCTAATTGAAGTAATTAAATAGAGTTATCTTGGCAAAAATTTAATCTAAAAAACAAACAGTTGCCCATTGTTCAAATTTAAAGAGCCGCTTCTTTACGCCGATAACCATAATGAATATATGGATAATGGAGGGAAGTGGCATGTGGTGGGTTTATCGAATGCCGATGAAAATGAAGTTAATAATTGCGCTACAACCATTATTACTGGCGTTATGTTGGTTTGCTGGTTCAGGAATATTAACGCGCATTGAGACAGAACGGCAGATGGAGAATATTGCCCAACTGACAGCGCTCGCACGCAGTGCCGGAAATGTAGTGCATGAATTGCAAAAAGAACGCGGCATGAGTGTCGGGTTTCTGGGGGCTGAAGGGAAGACGTTCAAAGATGAGTTAAACGCACAGCGGGCTTTGACCGATCGCGAGATCGAGGTATTTGTGCGGTCACTGTCCGATACTGCCTTACCGGAAGGGGATGTCGCCACTTCTGTCGCTGCGTTTAAGAAAAATATTCTTTCGCTCGCTACCATCCGCGAAAACGTCACGCAGTTGGGGCTTCCAGCATCAGATGTGGTTAAGTTTTATACCAATGTCATTGCTGATGTGCTGAATTTTGTGGGTAGATTGGGGCAGTTGACGGATTCAGGCGAGATGGCAAACGCGTTCGCCGCCTACTACAACCTGCTGAATTTGAAAGAACAGGCGGGTATTGAACGGGCGCTGTTATCAAATATCTTTTCCTCCGGCCATTTCGCCGACGGACAGTTACATCAACTCAGTGATGTCGTCAGTAAACAGAACGTTTGGTTGGCAGAATCGTTACGTCTGAGTTCACCGGAACAGGCGGCCATGTTGAAAAGCCGCTTACAGTCAGCAGAAGCGTCAAAAGCCCTCGCATTTCGCGAGATCGCGTTTAACCATGTCGAGAACGGTGGATTTGGTGTCGATCCTACGGTCTGGTTTAAAGTACAAACCCAGCGTATTGAAGTAATGCGGCAGATAGAAAATGTGACAGCGAATCGTCTGTTGGCGAATGCAGAAAAACTCGCGCAAGATGCACGAAAAAACTGGCAAATATATATGGCTGTTAGCCTGTTAGCACTCCTGGCATCATTGACGTTCGCAGGGGCCATCGCAATCAATATGCACCGTCAGTTTAGTGACACGCTACGCAAGATTGCGGGTATGAATGGCGATCTGACTCAACGTCTGGCGACCCCGGGCAAAGATGAGCTTTCCTCACTTAATCGTGCCTATAACACGATGCTGGAAAGTATTCAGCATATCGTACAGGAGATTAAGCAAGGCTCCGTGGTTTTGTCCGATGCCAGCAGCAGTATTACGGCGGGAAATCAGGATCTGGCTCAACGTACAGATGAACAGGCTGCATCAATAGTAGAAGCTGTGGCCAGTATGGAGCAGCTATCAACTGCGATTACGCAAACAGCGGATAATGCCCGCGAAGCTGAGCATCTGACAATCAGACTGGAAAAAGAGGTCCGACAGGCCAGTAACGTTGCCAGTGCGGCGAACCAGAGCATGGGGGATATTCGCGCTTCCAGTGAGAAAATCTCGAATATTGTGACCTCGATTGATGATATTTCGTTTCAGACTAACTTACTGGCGCTGAATGCGGCAGTGGAAGCTGCACGTGCTGGAGAGATGGGCAGGGGGTTTGCTGTCGTAGCCAGTGAAGTGAGAAATCTTTCGCAGCGTTGCGCCAAAGAGGCTAACCAAATCCGTGAGCTGGTCGCGCAGAATATGGTCAAAATTAGTGAGGGTGTTGAGCGGGTTACTGCATCTGCTACCGCGCTGGAAGCTGCGGCGGATAATACCACCAGTATGAAGCAATATATTGCGGATATCGCTCGTGTGGCGACGGAGCAGTCACAAGGGGTAACCCAGATAAACCTGGCATTGCGACCGATGGAACAGGTCACACAGCAAAATGCGGCGTTGGTATCTCAGGCTGCGAGCGACAGCCAGCGGCTGGACAATCTGTCGGCAACCATGAAGGATCTGGTTAACCGTTTTGTTGTCTGACGTGATGCAGTTTAACCGACCCGGACAACATACCGGGTCGGTTAAGTCTCATCGCCTTATTGTAAGTTGCGTACTGTTAACGCTGGCTCAGAACAACTTTTCGCTGAGCACATAATATGACTACTGACAGCTTAAAATCCAATTGTCTTGTCATGAGTTTTCGGGATTTAAGTTCTTTCATCGTAACACCGCGAATATGACCTTCATCTATCAGTTTCTTTATCTCTGCAGTGCTGAGTAAAAGCTGTCGCTTCAATATCGATAGCACATTAATCTGAAAAGAATGGGAAAGTCTGATGCTGACGGTGACGTTCTGGCCGCTGTTGATGCTGACCTGCCACTGTTCCTGAATACGAAAATCAGGTTTACCTGCAAGCTCAGCATTATTCCGGTTCAGGGACGCTTTATCATTGGCAAAATAGTGAACTGTACTGGCATCGTTAGTGATAAATCGATGATACAGCTCGCGATTGATTTTGCTGACGTGAAGCCGTGAAAACAGCGAGATGTTCCATGTGTATTCGCAGTGGATGCATTTATAAATGCTCCAGATATCGAGCACTTTTTTTTGCGAATTGACTCTGAATGCTCCGGAAGGTGCGAATTCGCGTTTTACATTACATGATGGACAACGCTTAGCTATACGCTGGTACCCGACAGGGGTAACAGTCCATGTGACTTTCATACCGTACCTTTTTTAACCCAAATAAATTCGGATCCGTTTTGAACGAACCATCGTTTTTATGTGAGAAAAATATTTTTAAATATTTTTCAGTGGGTTAAGAAAAGATTTCTAACACAGTGACCCTTTCTGCCAACAAATGAATCTCGCGAGATTATCAGTGTGGATACACTCAAGTATATGAGTTCAATCAATATTTATTATGTTGCCCGGAGGGAGTGCAACTTATAGCGTCGGTCATCCTGGTAATTTCTTCCTGCAGGTATTCGAGGGGAGGTTGTTGAAAAGAGAAAGGGACTGACGTGAGTCACAGAGCATCCCCGCCTTTATGGCGGGGAAACATCATTAACGATAAATGGCTACAACAGGTTTTCCGTCATTACCTATGGTTCCCCGGTACATCCCTTCAGAATTGAAGGACATGGTGTAATTACCTGCTTTATCAAGCACAATAACCCCACCGCTGCCATTCAGCGCCTTAACTTCATCCAGGGCATTCTGTGCTGCGTCCTTTAAAGGGATATTGCGGTATTTCACTTGGGCTGCAATGTTATAAGCGGTAAGCGTGCGGATAAACATTTCTCCTGAACCGGTTGAGGATACCGCCACGGTTTCATTCTCGGCATAATTACCTGCGCCAATGATAGGTGAATCTCCTACTCGTCCGTAACGTTTGTTGGTCATTCCGCCTGTAGACGTTCCGGCAGCCAGATTACCTTCTTTATCCAGTGCAACAGCACCGACAGTGCCATATTTATAGTCATACATCATCGGATCAGCAAACAGAGCTGCGCTCTTTCCGTCGTGATCCAGGAGCACTTTTTCTTTTTTGATTGCATTCTGTAATTGCTGCCAGCGAAAATCAGTTTTGAAATAAGTCGGATCAACGATTGCGAGTCCCTGTTCTTTTGCAAAGGTATCCGCGCCTGTCGAGACCATGAGAACATGTGGACTTTGCGTCATAACGGCATACGCCGCATTAATTGGGTTTTTAACAGTGGTTACACCGGCAACGGCACCGGCTTTTCGGCTTTTCCCGTCCATAATGGACGCATCCAGTTCATTGCGGCCATCGTGGGTAAAAACGGCGCCTTTACCTGCGTTGAAGAGAGGGGAATCCTCCATAACATTAATCGCTTTCTGAACGGCTTCCAGGCTGCTACCGCCTTTATTCAGAACGGCATAGCCAGCATTCAGAGCTTCAGTGAGTTTTTCTGTATACTGCTTTTCTTGTTCTGGTGTGATGGTATCTTTTGTAATAGTACCGGCACCACCATGGATCACCAGCCGTATCGGCGATTGCGTGTCTCCCCATGCGGGAGTAGTTAGTAAGGTACATAGGGTCAAGGTAGCGATACAGGTCTTGATTCTGATCATATGAATAAATTCCTTTTTTCTAGGCGATGAATCATTTCGGACAATGTCACCGGTAATTTTTATTGTTACCGGTATTAACCAGCCTGCTTGGGAGTAGCTTCCCTGATGAGTAGGCTAAAAATTAATCATAGCTATATTTCAATAGTCATAATTCATGTGAATTGATTTTAGTCATAAAATATTTTTAATGATTGATTTACCAAATAATGAAGCGTTTCCGCAGAAGTTTCTCTCATTCCACTGACAATGCCTGCAGCCTGTCGGTGGTAAAGTGAGCAACCAATACCGAAATCTGGCCAGAAGGGAATTCAGTGTGACCGAGCGTATTGATTATCAGGCTGAAAAATACAGTTTTACTGAGGCGAGAGAGTGTTCCCGTCTTACCGGCCAGTGGGCTGATGTTATTGCTGAATGCCGGGAAATGAAGGCGGGGCCCCAAGAACGTCTGCGTATTGCTTTATTGAATGTGGACTACGTGACCAGCTTTGAGCTGCCTTTCCGCCTGTTATTACTCCGTACCCCGCAACTGATTGCCAGTGTGCGTGAAGAGCTGCAGCTTAGTCAGAAAAACGTCATCTTTAACGGCAAACGCTTTGGCTGTGTTTACAGCCTGAAAGCGAGTCTCGGCGGGATCCCGGATGAATTTCAGTACCACCTGTCACATCGCATCCGGCGCATTAGTCCTGCAGGTTCAAGCGAAGCGCCATATCAGCAGATTGCTAAAACAGTAAAAGCGCCGCGTGAACGTCTGAAGCTGGCACTGGAATCGGGCCTTGATGTTACTGCGCTGGACGGGCTTTTCTGGTTTGGCAGCCAGCGTATTGCCGCTGATGTGTTGAGGCTGAGAAAAGCAGGGATGTGGATAGCGACAAAGCAGACAATGGTGTCCGACAATCTTACTGCAACAGTGAGGAATGTGCCGTTTTACCGCCTGGCCCAGGGATGAACTGACTGGTAAATGAAAGAATTTTGACTGGATGCCTAAGAATTCATGGTGTCCCCTGCAGACATCTACTTGAAGCGGCAGGGGATTGATTGGAATGGTGTTTTTTAGATGTGAAAAATATTTTACCCGCTATTTTACCCATTGGCGCGGCTTAAGAGTTTATTTTTGAACTCACAATGGTCACGATATAACCATCTTGCTCGCCCGTGGATAACTTTGGCTTTAGGCAGGTCGCCGGACTTAATCCGGTCATAGATGAAGGTTTTACCAAAGCCAGTATCAGCCATGATGAATTTCAAATCAACCAGTGAATCAGGCTGTAGTTCGTGTTGCATGAGTGCTATCTCCGAATAGGGAATCGAACCTGCAAATCAGGCAATAAAAAACCGCATTGATGCGGCGATGGTAGGTCTGGATATCTTGAGAAATGAACAGGCCTCATCGAGTGTGAGGCTGTGGTTAGTCCTTGCGTAACTCGCTAATTCTTCTGTAAGTCTCTGGTGCTTTGTTTCCGTGTATCTTCATTTCAGACTTCAACAGAGCAACGAGGGAATCCCATTCGTTGAGGATGCCTTTGAATGCCGGAACGCGCTTTGCAACCTTGTCGAATGAATCTCTGATTTCTGGGATCTGCTCAACAAGTGCAACGCATCGTCGGAAATCGGCTGCGTCATGTGGAGCGCCGAAGTGATGACCATAGATATTCTTTTTCAGTCCACATGCGATTGAGGCAAGAGTTGCGCTACTGATGCCGACATCGCCAGTCGATTGCCATTTCAAAACCTTCATAGCCAAATCTGACATTTCTTGTCTCCAATAAAAAACCGCCATCAGGCGGCTTGGTATTCTTTCAGTTCTTCAATTCGAATATTGGTTACGTCTGCATGTGCTATCTGCGCCCATAGCATCCAGTGGTCATAGCAGTCATTGATGTTCTCTGCTTCGATAACTCTGTTGAATAGTTCTCCATTCCATTCACCTGTAACTCGGAAGTGCATTTATCATCTCCATAAAACAAAACTCGCCGTAGCGAGTTCAGATAAAAGAAAAGCCGCTTAGGACATTCCCGCTCTTACACATCCCCGCTCTGAAAAAGGGCATTACCAGAAACAAATCTCTATGGTTTTGCGTTTCTTTGCGAAGCCAACTCTATCTAATCATTAAGGAAATTATCTATGGGTACTATTGCAACTAAAAGCAAGAAAGCGGCTCGCATCGAGTCAGCCTTGCTGAACAAACTGGCACTGATGGGGCAGAAGACATTCGCTCGAGCGATGGGGGGTCCTGAATATCAGGTAAGCCGATGGAAGAATGGTTTCTTCTCGCAGGTAAGCATGATGCTGGCTGTTCTGGAATACGGAATCGAAGACGATGAAATGGCTGAGCTGACTAAGCGGCTTGCCAATTACCTGACAAAAGAAAAAGCCCCGAAGAACGGCGAATTCTTCGAGGCCTGATGTAGAAAGACTGGATCAATCCACAGGAGTAATTATGACAAAACGTCGTAAGAAATACCAGGAAAAAGAAGAGATTCGATAGCCGATACGGACAAATAACGTTTAAACATTTTCAAAACAATCCAACATGGGCTGCTGCGGCTGGATATGACTTTAATTATCTTGATTGTCTGTCAGTCGCATGTATAGCAACTGCCAATGTTGCTAACAACATAATCGATGAATTCTTGGATTTTCCAGACTATCAGGTCAGAGAGTTGCCTGCATTTTTTGTGAAAGTATCTGCTGCTACAGCTCTGTTATTTATTTTGTTATTCGCATATCCATTGCTTGCCGTATTTGTTTATGTGAGATGCAAGCACTCACAAAAGAAATACAGCGGAGAGCATACCGATATTACCAGCCAAAATATGCGTGTGTGGTTGAGGAGATGCTAAGAGAAATGTGGGAGACGTCATGGCTAACCTACGCAAAGAAGCACGCGGCAGAGAATGCCAGGTACGTATTTACGGCGTATGCAATGGTAATCCTGAAACTACAGTTCTGGCACATTACCGGATGGCTGGAATTTGCGGAACGGGAATGAAGCCTGACGACCTGATCGGCGCATGGGCTTGTAGTGACTGCCACGCGGAGATCGACCGACGCACCCGGATTCTCGACAACAAAGACGCCAGACTTTACCACCCCGAAGGCGTGATCAGGACGCAGGCGATACTGCTGAAGGAGGGGAAGATTAAGCCATGAACGAATATCAGTTTGTGCTTCCATACCCGCCGTCGGTGAATACCTACTGGCGAAGACGGGGAAGCCAATACTACATCAGCGATAAAGGCCAGAAATACCGAAAAGACGTTCAGCAAATCATCCGCCAACTTAAGTTAGACATTTTCACCAAATCACGACTCCGCATCAAAGTCATCGCAGACGTTCCAGACTCCCGCCGCCGCGACTTCGATAACATCCTGAAGGGTTTACTCGACTCCCTTATCCACGCCGGATTTGCGGAAGACGACGAGCAATTCGATGACATTCGCGTAATTCGTGGCGTGAAAGTACCAGGCGGAAGGCTTGGAATAAAAATCACCGAACTGGAGAACGTATGAACGCCACAATTCAAACGATACCAGAGCTTCTTATCCAGACACGAGGCAATCAGACCGAAGTGGCGAGGATGCTTTCCTGTGCAAGAGGAACAGTGCTCAAGTACAACCGAGACAGCAAAGGCGAGCGTCATGTAATAGTTAACGGCGTCCTGATGGTCAAACAGGGCAAGAGGGGAAGACGATGAGACTCGAAAGCGTAGCTAAATTTCATTCGCCAAAAAGCCCGATGATGAGCGACTCACCACGGGCTACGGCTTCTGACTCTCTTTCCGGTACTGATGTGATGGCTGCTATGGGGATGGCGCAATCACAAGCCGGATTCGGTATGGCTGCATTCTGCGGTAAGCACGAACTCAGCCAGAATGACAAACAAAAAGCTATCAACTATCTGATGCAATTTGTACACAAGGTATCGGGGAAATACCGTGGCGTTGCAAAGCTTGAAGGCAATACTAAGGCAAAGGTACTGCAAGTGCTCGCAACATTCGCTTATGCGGATTATTGCCGTAGTGCTGCGACGCCGGGAGCAAGATGCAGAGATTGCCACGGTACAGGCCGTGCGGTTGATATAGCAAAAACAGAGCAGTGGGGGAGAGTTGTTGAGAAAGAGTGCGGAAGATGCAAAGGCGTCGGCTATTCCAGGATGCCAGCAAGCGCCGCATATCGCGCTGTAACGATGCTAATCCCAATCTTACCCAACCCACCTGGTCACGCACTGTTAAGCCGCTGTATGACGCTCTGGTGGTGCAATGCCACAAGGAAGAGTCAATCGCAGACAATATTTTGAATGCGGTCACACGTTAGCAGCATGATTGCCACGGATGGCAACATATTAACGGCATAATATTGACTTTTTGAATAAAGTTGGGTAAGTTTGACCAAACGATGGGTTAATTCGCTCGTTGTGGTAGTGAGATGAAAAGAGGCTGCGCTTACTACCGATTCCGCCTAGTTGGTCACTTCGACGTATCGTCTGGAACTCCAACCATCGCAGGCTGAGAGGTCTGCAAAATGCAATCCCGAAACAGTTCGCAGGTAATAGTTAGAGCCTGCATAACGGTTTCGGGATTTTTTATATCTGTGTAACAGGTAAGAGCATTCTCCCTTATGGGGCTTGGCTTAAATGCACCGAGTGCTCTTTCCGTTGTGCTGAATTAAGCGAATGCCGGAAGCAGAACCGGATCACCAAATGCGTACAGGCGTCATCGCCGCCCAGCAACAGCACAACCCAAAGTGAGCCGTAGCCACTGGCTGTCCTGAACTCATCAGTGATAGTTATGCTGCGTCCTTCTACACATGACCTTCGTGAAAGCGGGTGGCAAGAGGCTGCGCTAACAACCTCCTGCCGTTTTGCCCGTGCATATCGGTCACGAACAAATCTGATTACTAAACACAGTAGCCTGGATTTGTTCTATCAGTAACCGACCTTATTCCTAATTAAATCGAGCAAATCCCTTATTGGGGGTAAGACATGAAGATGCCAGAAAAACATGACCTGTTAGCCGCCATTCTCGCGGCAAAGGAACAAGGCATCGGGGCAATCCTTGCGTTTGCAATGGCGTACCTTCGCGGCAGATATAATGGCGGTGCGTTTACAAAAACAGTAATCGACGCAACGATGTGCGCCATTATCGCCTGGTTCATTCGTGACCTTCTCGACTTCGCCGGACTAAGTAGTAATCTCGCTTATATAACAAGCGTGTTCATCGGCTACATCGGTAACGGGCCTGACGGCGATATCGAACATCACACCGAAATAACCCTTCCTTCCTGAGAATCTTCATGTTTGTGAAACCTGTTAAAGGGCAGTCAGTTCCTGACCCTGCCCGCGGCGACCTTTTGCCCGCCGAGGGGCGAAATGTTGATGAGAACAACTACTGGCTGCGCCGTGAAGCAGCGGGTGATATCCGGCGCGTGAATAAAAAGGTGAACACCGATGACGATAAGCTTTAACACCATTCCGTCGAATACGCTGGTTCCGCTGTTTTATGCGGAAATGGATAACTCGGCGGCGAATACTGCACAGGACAGCGGAGCATCGCTGCTGATTGGTCATGCCAATAACGGTGCAGAGATTGTTGCCAACAGTCTGGTGCTGATGCCGTCTGCAGACTATGCACGCCAGATTTGTGGTGCGGGAAGTCAGCTGGCGCGTATGGTCGAGGCTTATCGCCAGACTGACCCGTTTGGCGATCTGTATGTGATTGCCGTTCCGGAAGCCACAGGCGCGGCGGCAACGGTTACGCTGACGGTGGCCGGGGCGGCAAACCGAACCAGAATAGGAACGTTTGGGGAAGAGTTAGATTAAGGGATGAACTAATTGATGATTCATGCTTTTAATTACAACAGTGTAACTGGAGGTGTATTATTATAAAATAAAAAACGAGCGTGAGAAGGGGCAAAATAGACAATGGCAGCGCTTTTTATTTTGTGCTTTGAGTGTTTAACTCAAAGCACATGTTCTAATTATTTACTTTCGTATTTTAAGGAGTGTAGTTATGACCATTTGGTCAAACAAAACGTTTTAAAAATTCTGCGATGGGTTTTTCTATATACATATGAATGACGCTGCCAAGCGCACAACTTATTATAAAGTATATTCCAATATATAGAAATACATTGGAATAATCAATAAGTCCGAAAGACACAAACATATATGATACCCAAGCTGTAATTAAACCATGCGTCAAATATATGCTATATGAAGCATCACCGAGGAAAATAATAAGTTTAGCCGGTTTTATTTTACCTTCAAGGCTCAACGCTGCCCAGACACCATAAAAAGCGAAAAACCCCCATATCAAAGGACGGTGCCATTCCCCCCCCATGTTTGTTGTAATATTAAAGTATTCACATAATAAGAATGTGGGAATAAACAAAGTTAATATTGTAAGCGCAATTGTTTTTTTTAACATAGCGCCCAGTAAGTATAATCGATACATAAACATACCCATAGCAAATACGACCATTTCTGGTCTTGCCAGTGTTTTCATGAACGGAAAAATTTCGAATATGATGCTGTTATTTTGATAAGTTAAAATATTAGCTACTATGGATATAGTTAAAAATAAGATCTCTATATACTCTAACCTTGATAATTTGATAGCAATAAAAAATGCAAAAGAAGTATAAAACAAAAACTCAAGTTGCAATGTCCACCCTATACTTAGAATTGCATCGCGATGCCAGTGAGTGAATGTAATACTCTCAAGATACCACTGAAGACTGATTTTTGTTTCGGGCCACCAATAAGCAATAGGTGGAGTTGGGGAAGATATATAATGTTTTACTATGAAGGCTGATAGAACGCAAAGGGCGGTAATTAAAGCATATACCGGGATTATTCTTATTACTCTTCGCATAAAAAAATTCCCTGCAGATATTTTGAATTCTCCTTCTGATTGAGAGCCACCATATGCTACGTAAGGTATAATAAACCCACTAATTATGAAAAATATAATAACGCCAAATCCTCCCAGAGATGCAAGGATTTCGATATTCCCAATGCCATATTGTCCAAGTTCGGCATGTGCCAAAACCACCATGGCTGCAGCAATAAACCTTAGTGCTTGTATATTGAAAAGCGTTTTTCTTTTATTCATTTATATACTGACCCAATTTTGTAATTATGAAACTTTAATTGATTAGGTAAGCATACTAAATAACTGATAAAAATAATAGATCAATTGAAGGGAACACAATCAGGGTTGTACCATCTGCTAAACTCCAAATATTAAAAATCACTAATCCCAGTGCACTAATGGGGCTCTCCATGATGTACTGGGGACAATTGGACAAAATGGGAAGGGAAATGATTGTTGAGCGAACGCGGGCGGGATTAGCTGAGCACTCACTGGAGGTTGGATAGGTGGCCGTAGGCCAAACCTAACGGATGAGCAATGGGCGCAGGCCGGGCGACTAATTGCATCAGGAGTTCCTCGCCAGAAGGTGGCGATCATCTATGATGTTGGCGTATCGACTTTGTATAAGAGGTTTCCAGCCAGGGTTATATAAAACCGCAGATACGACGTATGCAGGACGCGCTGCGGCTGGCTGGTAAACTTTTAGATAGTGCGAGTATTGAATGATTTCCAGCCGTTACCGATTTTACTATGTTTTCAGTAGAACACTTAGACAAAACTGAGACACACAAAGCTTTGCACTGGATTGCAAGGCTTTGTGCTCTTCGATAGTGGTTAAGGTGGATCACTCCACCTTTTCATCAATCCAGTCCGCCCACCATTGCATCATTTCTCTGCGTTTATCGAGATACTGAGCATGGTTGTAAATCCCACGCACAGATCCGCCGTTGGCATGTGCCAGTTGCACTTCAATGGCGTCGGCAGGCCATTCGTGCTCGTTCATAATCGTGCTGAATTCATGCCTGAATCCGTGACCGCTTTCCAGACCCTCATAGCCGATTTGTTTGATCACAAGCAATACCGCGTTCTCGCAGATTTGCTTCTTCTTATCGTTGCGCCCGGCAAAAACAAACTCTGATACTGGTTTGGTGATTGAGTTTAGCGTAGTGAGAAGTTCAACTACCTGGTCTGACATAGGAACCACATGAATTTTGCGTCCTTTCATCACACTGGCGTCGATGGTGATAATCCTGTTTTCAAAATCGACGTTCTTCCATAGCATGGAACGAAGCTCTTTTGTTCTGAGGGCTGTGTAGCGTAAAACTTTGGTCGCAATGAGCGATACGATACTTCCTGAAAATGTTGCCAGTGCTTTGTTGAATGCCGGGATCTGGTCTGCAGGAAGAAACGGGAAGTTCTTCTTGCGGTATCCTTTCATGGCGTCTGCAAGGTCAGGTGCCGGGTTATATTTAGCCCTTCCGGTGACAATAGCGTAACGGAAAACCTCGCCGCATCTTCTGCGTGCTTTGTTGGCTCGCTCCATTGCCCCGCGATCTTCAAATCTGCGGATTACTTCCAGCAGTTGCATCGGCTCAATATTCTGAATTTCAAGGCCGCCGATGATAGGTAAAATGTCGTCATCAAACATTTTTGCAAGTTCAGTCGCATAGGCGGCTGACCAGACTTGCCTCTTATGCTCGTACCATTCCTTGTAAATCGCACTAAAGGAATTGTTGTTAGACGAAGCCTTTTTCGCCTTTACCGGATCGATGCCAACCGAGATGTCTTTCCTCGCAGTCCATGCTTTATCCCTTGCCTCTTGCAAAGTCATAAGCGGATATTTTCCGACGGTCAGGATTTTCTCCTTACCGTCAATCTTGTAGCGAAGCTGCCATACCTTTTTCCCTGACACAGGGACATAAAGGTACAGGCCATTACCATTGAGAAGGCGGTATGGTTTTTCTTTCGGCTTTGCTGCTTCAATCTGCTTAACGGTGAGCATGGGTAAAAATCCGTTGGGTAAAATTATTTTATCCACCGGATTTTTACCCGTCATGGAGTGCGGCTGTCAACGATCTGACGCGAACCATTACGAACTGTAAATCTACGGAAGGCTTGATATTCAGGGGATTTTGCGGACTGGAACGGATGAGAGCGAACTGATAAATGGTGTCCCCTGCAGGAATCGAACCTGCAACTAGCCCTTAGGAGGGGCTCGTTATATCCATTTAACTAAGGGGACGAAGCGGCACGAGTATAGCGTTTTTTACTCACAACGGTAAGTCTCAGGCCGCCCGACTGCTCAAACAGTCACCATTCAGGCCTGTTTTTTCTGGTTTTTCTGCTTTTGCTCATCATGCTTTGCTTGCAACCTGGCTTCTTCCTTGCGTTTGTTGCTCATATCATTGCGGATCTGCGCATGGCTCATAAGCGCGAAAATAAACGTTCCGCCACAGATATTCCCGGCGAGCGTTGGTAGCGCAAAGGGCCAGAAAAAATCACTCCAGTGCAGCGTGCCATTAAAGACCAAATAGAGAATTTCCACCGAGCCGACGACGATATGCGTGGTATCACCTAACGCAATCAGCCAGGTCATCAGAATAATGACCACAATTTTTGCCGCTCCGGCGGCGGGGAACATCCACACCATCGTGGCAATTAACCAGCCAGAAATGATGGCGTTGGAAAACATCTCTGTTGGCGTATTTTTCATCACATCCATACCAATTTTCACGAAGGCATCGCGGGTCTCTTCATCAAAAATCGGCATATGTTCAAACGCCCATGCGGCAACCCCGGTGCCAATAATATTACCCAGCAGAACCACGCTCCACAGGCGCATTAACAGGCCAAAATTGCCGAGGGTAGGGTTTTGCATCACCGGCAGTACGGCGGTGACGGTATTTTCGGTAAAGAGTTGCTGGCGGGCCATAATGACAATAATAAAACCGAAGGTATAACCGAGGTTCTCGAGTAAAAATCCCCCTGGCACGCCTTCCAGCTGTACGTGAAAAATCCCTTTAGCCAGTAGCGAGGCGCCCATCGACAGTCCTGCTGCGATGGCTGACCACAGTAGGGCCATCGCGTCGCGCTCCATCTCTTTCTCCCCATCCTGGCGAATATGTTCATGGATTGCCATGGCGCGGGAGGGGAGTCTGTCCTCATCAAGCTCTATCTTTTTTCCTGTTAGCTTTTCATCGCTTTCCACCTCGAGTTCGTCGCTGTGTCGATCAATCTTATCTTTCTTGATGTCATTCATGGCCGAATCCTGAATAAGCACGTATTGCTAAAGCGTAGCGGCTTTTGTCTGAAAATCAGCGGGAGAAAGTCTGAGATAGCAAAAATAGTAACGTTTGTTTTTATCGGGTTAGTTAGAATAGAACCGCCGCGGAGTGCGCATTACCAGGCTATGATCAAATCAGTAAGACAGGGTATATAGACATCATTTGACGTGCTGTTACAATCGCTCACATCTAAACAGGCGGATACGTCATCGTTCCGTCATGGATGGCAATCAGCGATAGCCATAAAACACAGGGAGACACTTATGAAGCTTCGCCTGTCGGCGCTTGCGCTGGGAACCACACTTTTGGTGGGGTGTGCGAGCTCCGGTACTGAACAGCAGGGGCGTTCGGATCCATTTGAAGGGTTCAACCGCACCATGTACAACTTCAACTTTAATGTTTTAGATCCATACGTTGTTAGACCCGTAGCTGTTGCCTGGCGTGACTATGTTCCGCAGCCGGCGCGTAATGGTTTAAGCAACTTTACGGGGAACCTTGAAGAGCCGGCCGTCATGGTCAACTATTTCCTGCAAGGCGATCCTTATCAGGGGATGGTGCACTTTACCCGTTTCTTCCTGAATACCCTGTTAGGTATGGGCGGCTTTATCGATGTGGCAGGTATGGCTAATCCGAAGTTGCAGCGCGTTGAACCACACCGCTTTGGCAGCACGTTAGGCCACTATGATGTTGGTTACGGGCCGTATATGCAGCTTCCGTTCTACGGTAGTTTCACGCTGCGTGATGACGGTGGTGATATGGTCGATACGCTGTATCCGGTACTGTCCTGGCTGACCTGGCCGTTGTCGATAGGCAAATGGACGGTTGAAGGGATTGAAACTCGCGCGCAATTGCTCGACTCTGACGGTCTGCTGCGTCAGTCTTCCGATCCTTACATCATGGTGCGTGAAGCTTACTTCCAGCGTCATGACTTTATTGCGAACGGCGGGAAACTCAAACCAGAAGAAAACCCGAACGCGAAAGATATTCAGGATGATTTAAAAGAGATCGATTCTGAGTAAGGAATTGGGCAAATAAAAAGGTGAGCTAAAAAGCTCACCTTTTTTACGTCTGAAGAAAATCAGAATGCGTAGTTGAAGTTTGTACCAAACAGCCAAGCTTTACCTTCAGAGTCGAAAGTATAGTTGCCTTCTTGCACTGTTACTTTTTGTCCGTGCATGTAAGACACACCGACGTCGATAGAAGCATCGTCATTGAACGCATAAGTTGTACCTGCACTCAACCACAGGCGATCCTGATCCGGAATCGAGATGGAACGCTTACTTGCTGGAACCGGGCTATCGTCATAAGCAATACCGGTACGGAACGTCCAGCTTTTATCCATATAGTAAGTCGTACCCAATGCAATGCGGTAAGAATCTTTGAAGCCTTCTTCTTTATAGAACAGTGTCTGTCCATTGGAACCTGTGGCTTTCAGCTCCTGGAACTGACTCCAGCTGGTATAGGCCATGCTGTAGTGGATAGCCCACTGTGGTGCGATACGGTTATAACCTGACAATTCCCACATTTCAGGAAGGTTTAGTGTCAGAGAACCCGGGACGGTGGCATTGGTCGTTCCCCATGGGAATGTAGTGCCAGCGCCAGGTATAGCGTTGGCCTGGGTACGGATGCCACTCTTATAATCGCCATCAAAATCAATTTTAACTTCAGAACGGTACGTTAAACCATAACGGTTATTTTTATCCAGTTCGTACAGAATCCCGGCGTTCCAACCGTAGCCCCATTCGTCCCCTTTCAGACTGGCAATTTTGTTGCTGACCTTCGGTAATGCAGCCGTCTGCTCGCCAGAATAACGTTCAATTTTTGCATCAGCATAAACGGCGTTAAAACCGAGACCGAAGCTCCAGCTATCATTCAGACGGTAGGCGCCGCTCAGGTTAAGGTTGACCGTTTTAAGGTCGGTCTTACCGCCGTATTCACCGACGATGTAGCTGTCGTTAAATTCGGTAGCCAGGCCATAGTTTGAGGTAACGGAAGCACCCCAACCAAACTGTTCGTTGATAGGCATCACGAAGTGAGCATTAGGAACCCACGCCGTAGGCGCGATGTTGTCCGCATCAGTGCTGCGTCCGGTGTATGGCGATTTACCGGAAATATTAACGTCTGGATCGATATACACCGCACCTGCTGAGAAAGTAGGGCGATCAAACATCATAATCAATGCCGGGTTACGACTGGCGTTACCTGCATCATCTGCAATTGCGCCTTCACCCGAATATGCCCGGCCAAGGCCAGAGGAAGAAAATTCGTTTAACTGAAAGCCTGCAGACCAGGCCTGTGTGGAGATAATTGCCACTGCGACTGCGAGAGCAGACTTTGTAAACAGGGTTTTCTGGCTCATGACCATAACCTCATAGATTTATTTTTATACAAACAATGTTACATGCCGTAACAGGAGCGCGAAGTGTAGGGTCTGAGGTACGACTTAGAAATCAGACCAGTGGCGTGAGTATAGGTCGGACCAGCTGGAATGTTGCAAGTATGTTTATAAATATTTTCAAATTTGATCAGAGAAACGCGATCCAGCTGGCAAAATTGCGGGGGTGCGCACTCACCTGTTTGGGCGATTTTTGTTTTAGATCATTTTTAAGTGTGATTTCGGTCACTTATCGCATTTCATACAATTAACGACTGGAGAGGCGAATAATGGGAGCGTAAAATATCCCTATCGTTTATCTGGCACCTCAGGTGCGAATACAGAGGAAATCTACAATGAGTAAATGCAGTGCTGATGAAACCCCGGTTTGCTGCTGTATGGATGTTGGCACCATCATGGACAACTCCGATTGCACCGCGTCCTACAGCCGTGTGTTCGCGAACCGCGCAGAGGCAGAAGAAACGCTGGCTGCTCTGACCGAAAAGGCGCGTGGCGTGGAATCTGAGCCTTGCCAAATCACCTCGACCTTTACTGAAGAGTCAGAAGGTGTGCGTCTGGATATCGACTTTGTTTTTGCCTGTGAAGCTGAAACGCTGATCTTCCAGCTGGGCCTGCGTTAATCCCCCTCTGCAAAAGCCCTTGCTATCAGATAGCAAGGGCTTTTTCGTAACTGTCAGTGATTATTCACTGTGTCTTAGCTCCCACTTTCTTTTCTCTCCGCTTGGCTAAATGTAAAAAATTGGTTAAGACTATGATCAGGTCAGACCACTTATTTTATTTTTTTACAGGGGAGTGTTATGAGTCAGGCTTTACCGCTGGTTACCCGCCAGGGCGACCGTATTGCCATTGTAAGTGGGTTGCGTACGCCATTTGCTCGTCAGGCTACCGCGTTTCATGGCATTCCCGCCGTTGATTTAGGAAAAATGGTCGTCGGTGAGCTGCTGGCGCGCAGCGAAATACCTGCTGATGTGATTGAGCAACTGGTTTTTGGTCAGGTGGTGCAAATGCCTGAAGCGCCAAATATTGCTCGTGAAATCGTGCTGGGAACCGGCATGAATGTGCATACGGATGCCTATAGCGTAAGCCGAGCCTGCGCGACCAGTTTTCAGGCAGTGGCGAATGTCGCGGAAAGCCTGATGGCGGGGTCTATTCGTGCGGGAATTGCGGGTGGTGCGGACTCCTCGTCAGTCTTGCCTATTGGCGTTAGTAAAAAGCTGGCGCGGGTGCTGGTGGATGTCAATAAGGCCCGGACTACCGGTCAACGCCTTAAACTCTTTTCCCGACTGCGTTTACGTGACCTGATGCCTGTGCCGCCAGCCGTCGCTGAGTATTCCACCGGTTTGCGTATGGGGGATACGGCTGAGCAAATGGCCAAAACCTATGGTATTACCCGAGAACAGCAGGACGCTCTGGCGCACCGCTCTCATCAGCGTGCCGCTCAGGCGTGGGCTGAAGGAAAGCTGGCAGATGAGGTAATGACTACCTACGCGCCACCGTTTAAAGATCCTTTATCAGAAGATAACAATATTCGCGGTAACTCTACGCTGGCCGATTACGCCAAACTACGTCCGGCGTTTGACCGCAAGCACGGCACTGTCACCGCAGCAAACAGTACCCCGCTAACGGACGGCGCAGCCGCCGTGATCATGATGACGGAGTCGCGTGCGAAAGAGTTGGGGCTGGTGCCGCTGGGGTACCTGCGTAGTTTTGCTTTTACCGCCATCGATGTCTGGCAGGACATGCTGCTGGGACCTGCGTGGTCAACGCCGCTTGCCCTGGAGAGAGCGGGTCTGACCATGGCAGATTTAACCCTAATCGATATGCATGAAGCCTTTGCCGCTCAAACGCTGGCGAATATTCAGTTGCTGGGTAGCGAACGTTTTGCCCGCGACGTGCTGGGCAGAGCACATGCCACTGGCGAAGTTGATGACAGTAAATTTAACGTGCTGGGTGGGTCGATTGCCTATGGACACCCCTTCGCCGCCACTGGTGCGCGCATGATTACCCAAACCCTCCATGAGTTACGACGTCGTGGCGGTGGTTTTGGTTTAGTGACCGCCTGTGCAGCTGGTGGTTTGGGTGCAGCCATGGTTCTGGAGGCGGAATAATGGAAATGGCATCGGCTTTTACACTAAACGTACGCCTGGATAACGTTGCTGTTGTCACCATTGATGTGCCCGGAGAGAAAATGAACACCCTGAAAGCGGAGTTTGCTTCTCAGGTACGGGCCATTCTGAAACAAATTCGCGATAACAGAGCATTGCGCGGCGTGGTGTTTATTTCGGCTAAACCCGATAACTTCATTGCCGGGGCGGATATCAACATGATTGGTAGCTGTCGCAGCGCGCAGGAAGCCGAAACGTTGGCCCGTCAGGGGCAGCAAATGATGGCTGAAATCAATGCCTTGCCGATCCCGGTTATCGCCGCGATTCATGGCGCATGCCTCGGCGGTGGCCTGGAGATGGCGCTGGCGTGCCACAACCGTATTTGTACCGATGATGTTAAAACCGTACTGGGTTTACCGGAAGTACAACTTGGCTTGTTGCCCGGCTCCGGTGGTACGCAGCGGCTGCCGCGCTTGATTGGCGTAAGTACCGCACTGGATATGATCCTCACCGGAAAACAATTACGCGCAAAACAGGCGCTGAAAGTTGGTTTAGTGGATGAAGTTGTACCGCATTCCATTTTGCTGGAAGCAGCCGTTGAACTGGCTAAAAAGGACAGTTCTGCGCATCGAACACTGCCCGTGAGAGAGCGAGTGCTGGCGGGGCCGCTGGGGCGGGCGCTGTTGTTCCGCATGGCCAGTAAAAAGACGGCGCAAAAAACGCAAGGTAACTACCCTGCAACAGAACGTATCCTTGAGGTTATAGAAACCGGGCTAGCGCAAGGCAGCAGTAGCGGTTACGACGCTGAGGCACGTGCGTTTGGTGAACTGGCGATGACATCCCAGTCTCAGGCGCTACGGCACATCTTTTTTGCCAACACCGATGTGAAAAAAGATCCCGGAAGTGATGCGAAACCTGGCCCGCTAAACAGCGTAGGTATTTTGGGGGGCGGTCTGATGGGCGGTGGTATTGCCTACGTGACGGCCTGTAAAGGCGGCTTGCCTGTGCGCATCAAAGATATAAACGCTAAGGGAATCAACCACGCGCTGAAGTATAGCTGGGATCAGCTTGAAACGAAGGTTCGCCGCCGTCATATCAAAGCCAGCGAACGCGATAAACAACTGTCGCTGATTTCGGGATCAATCGACTACCGTGGCTTTGCGCATCGCGATCTAATTATTGAAGCCGTGTTTGAAGATCTGTCGCTAAAACAACGGATGGTGACAGAAGTTGAGCAAAATTGCGCACCTCATACTATTTTTGCTTCTAACACCTCATCTTTGCCCATTGGCGATATTGCTGCGAACGCTGCAAGGCCCGAACAAGTGATTGGTTTACACTTTTTTAGTCCGGTGGAAAAAATGCCGTTGGTCGAAGTGATCCCGCATGCCACGACCTCTGAGCAGACGATTGCAACTACCGTTAAGTTAGCGAAAAAACAGGGCAAAACGCCGATAGTGGTCAGAGATAAGGCCGGCTTTTACGTTAACCGCATTTTAGCGCCTTATATTAACGAAGCGATTCGTATGTTGACCGAAGGCGAGCGGGTCGAAACCATAGACGCCGCGCTGGTTAAGTTTGGTTTTCCAGTTGGGCCAATCCAACTTTTGGATGAGGTCGGAATTGATACGGGCACTAAAATTATACCAGTGCTTGAGGCTGCATATGGAGAACGTTTTAGCGCGCCTGCAAATGTTGTTGCTTCAATTTTGAATGACGATCGCAAAGGTAGAAAAAATGGTCGGGGTTTCTATCTTTATGGTGCGAAAGGGCGTAAAAGCAAAAAACAGGTCGACCCTGCAATTTATACGCTTATTGGCGTCCAGGGTCAGGGCCGGCTTACCGCCGTGCAGATAGCTGAGCGGTGCGTCATGTTAATGCTCAATGAAGCAGCACGCTGTTTCGACGAGAAGATAGTCCGCAGCGCGCGTGATGGCGACATCGGCGCTGTATTTGGTATTGGTTTTCCGCCATTCCTCGGCGGCCCGTTCCGGTATATGGATTCTCTCGGCGCGGGTGAAGTGGTTGCGACTCTGAAACGGCTGACCACGCAATACGGCTCGCGGTTTACACCGTGTGAGCAGTTATTGCAGATGGCGGAACGCGGTGAAAAATTCTGGAATACTGGGGAAACTGACCTGAATTCATGAGGTCAAACGTAGGATGAATCCGCACTGAATGTATGGGTCTCGCTCAAAATGTAAACAGAGATTGACTATACTTACGCCGTTGAGGTAAAAAACAGCGTTTCATTCGGTGAATGGATAAGGCACAATGCCGGCCACCATATCGTTACCACAGCCAATAGGGGCTGTGAATAAAGGTAGTGGTGATTCTGGTTAACAAAAGCGGTGCAATATGCAAGTTTTTATCATGCGTCACGGCGACGCAGCCCTCGATGCCGCCAGTGATTCGGTTCGTCCCTTAACCTCTTGTGGTTGTGACGAATCTCGCCTGATGGCGAACTGGCTGAAAGGTCAAAAAGTGGATATCGAACGTGTTCTGGTGAGCCCGTTCCTACGAGCCGAACAAACGCTGGATGTGGTGGGGGAGTGTATGAACCTGCCAACCGGTGTTGATGTTTTGCCGGAGCTGACTCCCTGCGGCGATGTCGGTCTGGTCAGCGCCTATTTACAGGCTCTGGCCAATGAAGGTATCGCCACGGCACTGGTTATCTCTCACTTGCCTTTAGTGGGATATCTGGTGTCTGAGCTTTGCCCTGGTGAAACACCGCCGATGTTTACCACATCAGCGATTGCCAGCGTTACGCTTGATGAGAGCGGGAAGGGTACTTTTAACTGGCAGATGAGCCCGTGTAACCTGAAAATGGCAAAAGCGATTTAAACAGGCCGGATAAGGCACAGCCGCCACCCGGAAAATCAAAGAGCCGCAAATGCGGCTCTTTTTGTTTTTCTGCATCACGGAAGTTCGGGCGGTAGCCACTCTTCCACTTCAATCAGCACCAGCAGCGCGGCGTCGCCACCGTACTCTTTCGGTGCCTGATGAAAGGCCATTACGTGCGGATGCTGGGCCAGCCAGAGCGGCGTCTGCTGTTTCAGAATATGTTTTCCGTGGCCATGCATCACGCAGGCGCAAAATACATGCTCACGGCGACAGGCGGCAATCAGCGCGCCTAACTCTTGTTTGGCCTGTTGCTGGGTCAGCCCATGCAGATCGAGAAACAGCTCCGGAGAGTAATCGCCACGGCGCATTTTCTTCAGCTCGAAATGGCTGACGTCGGCGCGCAGGTATCTTACCGGGCCGTCCGTATTCAGCAGCGGCTGAAACTCATCCGAGAAATAGTGGCTGGCATCAGCCTGCTCCTGTAGCAGTCTTTTAACCGGAACCTCGGCAATTTTTTTACGTGGAGGTCGGTGAACGATGGTGTCCTGTTTAATTTTACGCGTGCCGGTCATCAGCTGGCGAAACAGCGTCTGATCCTCCTCGCTGAGCGATGTTTTCTTTTTCATTCGAGAGTCTCAACTTTTATTTTCCGTTAGTTTAACCCGACTCGGCGGGCATCCGATCGCTTAAAACGCAATTTTCGCGTTCAGGCCCCGTGTGAATGCTGATTTATCGCCGTCTTCGTGGCAAACTAGCCGCCGAAATTAATACGAGCATGCCCTGGAGGAATACGTGGATAAAATTTTCGTCGATGAAGCAGTGAGTGAACTGCATACCATTCAGGACATGTTGCGTTGGGCGGTCAGCCGTTTTAGCGCGGCGAACATCTGGTATGGCCATGGCACGGATAACCCATGGGACGAGGCCGTACAACTGGTGCTGCCGTCACTTTATTTGCCGTTGGATATTCCAGAAGATATGCGTACCGCGCGTCTGACCTCCAGCGAGCGTCATCGTATTGTTGAACGCGTGATTCGCCGCGTCAACGAGCGCATTCCGGTTGCTTATCTGACCAACAAAGCCTGGTTCTGCGGGCATGAATTTTATGTTGATGAACGCGTGCTGGTTCCACGTTCACCGATTGGCGAGCTTATCAATAACCGCTTTGCGGGCCTTATTAATGAGCAACCGCAGCATATCCTCGATATGTGTACTGGCAGCGGCTGTATTGCCATTGCCTGCGCGTATGCTTTCCCGGAAGCCGAAGTCGATGCGGTGGATATTTCCACTGACGCGCTGGCGGTGACCGAACACAACATTGAAGAGCACGGCCTGATCCATCACGTAACGCCGATCCGCTCCGATCTGTTCCGCGATCTGCTGAAAGTCCAGTATGACCTGATTGTGACCAACCCGCCGTATGTCGATGCGGAAGATATGTCCGATCTGCCAAACGAATATCGCCACGAACCTGAGCTGGGTCTGGCGTCCGGCAGCGATGGGCTGAAACTGACCCGCCGCATTCTGGGGAACGCCCCGGACTACCTGTCAGATAACGGTATTCTGATTTGTGAAGTCGGAAACAGCATGGTACATCTGATAGAGCAATATCCGGATGTACCGTTCACCTGGCTGGAGTTCGACAACGGCGGTGACGGCGTATTCATGCTGACCAAAGAGCAGTTAGTTGCTGCTCGCGAGCACTTCAGTATTTATAAAGACTAATTACACGCGCACATACACAACACGCATAACGGAGCCGTGATGGCAGGAAACACAATTGGGCAACTCTTTCGCGTAACCACTTTCGGCGAATCACACGGGCTGGCGCTCGGTTGTATTGTCGATGGTGTTCCGCCGGGCATTTCTCTGACAGAAGCTGACCTGCAGCACGATCTCGACAGACGCCGTCCGGGCACATCGCGCTACACTACGCAGCGTCGTGAGCCGGATCAGGTGAAAATCCTCTCCGGGGTGTTCGAGGGCGTTACCACAGGCACCAGCATTGGCCTGCTGATCGAAAATACCGATCAGCGTTCACAGGATTACGGCGCGATTAAGGACGTTTTTCGTCCGGGACACGCCGACTATACCTATGAGCAAAAATATGGCCTGCGCGACTACCGTGGCGGCGGACGTTCATCCGCACGTGAAACGGCGATGCGCGTGGCGGCCGGAGCGATAGCCAAAAAATATCTGGCGGAAAAATTCGGCGTTGAGATCCGCGGCTGCCTGACGCAGATGGGTGATATTCCGCTGGAGATCAAAGACTGGTCCCAGGTGGAACTTAACCCGTTCTTTTGCCCGGACCCGGATAAACTCGAAGCGCTGGACGAACTGATGCGCGGGCTGAAGAAAGAAGGTGACTCAATCGGAGCGAAGGTGACCGTTGTTGCACGCGGTGTACCTGCGGGTCTCGGCGAACCTGTATTCGACCGCCTGGATGCTGACATCGCCCATGCGCTGATGAGCATTAACGCCGTTAAGGGCGTTGAGATTGGCGATGGATTTGACGTTGTTGCGCTGCGCGGCAGTCAGAACCGCGACGAAATCACCAAAGAAGGTTTCCAGAGTAACCATGCGGGCGGCATTCTGGGCGGGATCAGCAGCGGGCAGCAAATCATTGCTCATATGGCGCTGAAACCGACGTCCAGTATTACCGTTCCTGGGCGCACTATTAACCGCTTTGGAGAAGAAGTCGAAATGATCACTAAAGGTCGCCACGATCCGTGCGTAGGGATCCGCGCCGTACCGATCGCCGAGGCGATGCTGGCGATCGTATTGATGGATCACCTGCTGCGTCAGCGGGCGCAAAATGCGGACGTGAAGACCGATATTCCACGCTGGTAAGAGATGAAAAAAACGGCACTTGCGGCGCTGGCTCTGTTTGCCAGTACCGCCTGTCTGGCGGCGACGCCCTGGCAGAAAATTACCCATCCGGTTGCAGGAAGCGCGCAGTCTATCGGCGCGTTTTCCAATGGCTGTATTGTTGGCGCAGATACGCTGCCTGTCCAGTCAGAACACTATCAGGTGATGCGCACCGATCAGCGTCGTTACTTTGGCCATCCGGATCTGGTGAGGTTTATCCAGCGTCTGAGTTATCAGGCCAATAGTCAGGGACTGGGCACGGTATTAATCGGCGATATGGGTATGCCGGCCGGTGGGCGATTCAATGGCGGTCACGCCAGCCACCAGACGGGACTGGATGTGGATATTTTCCTGCAACTGCCGAAAACGCGCTGGACCCAGTCGCAACTGCTGCGGCCGCAGGCGTTAGATCTGGTCTCACAGGATGGTAAACGTGTTGTGCCGTCACTGTGGAAACCGGAGATTTTCAGCCTGATCAGGCTGGCTGCAAAAGATAATGAAGTAACGCGTATTTTCGTGAATCCGGCGATTAAGCAACAACTTTGTCTGGATGCAGGGACCGACAGGGACTGGTTGCGTAAAGTGCGGCCGTGGTTCCAGCATCGTGCGCATATGCACGTGCGGTTACGTTGCCCTGCCGACAGCCTTGAGTGCGAAGATCAACCGTTACCGCCACCGGGTGACGGCTGTGGCGCAGAGCTGCAAAGCTGGTTCGAACCTCCAAAACCTGGAACTACCAAGCCTGAGAAGAAGACACCGCCGCCGTTGCCGCCTTCCTGCCAGGCGCTACTGGACGAGCATGTACTCTAATGGATCATTTTGCCTCTCTGTTTATGGTGTCGCCACTGCTGTTAGGTGTGCTTTTTTTTGTGGCGATGCTGGCAGGTTTTATTGATTCTCTGGCCGGAGGTGGTGGTCTACTCACCATCCCGGCATTGATGGCGGCCGGGATGCCACCTGCGCAAGCGCTGGCAACCAATAAGCTGCAAGCCTGCGGGGGATCTATCTCTTCCTCCCTCTATTTTATTCGTCGGGGTGTGGTTAATCTGGCGGATCAGAAGCTCAATATCTTCATGACCTTTATCGGCTCAATGAGTGGCGCGCTGTTGGTTCAGCACGTGCAGTCAGATGTTCTGCGCCAGATCCTGCCAGTATTGGTTATCTGTATTGGCCTTTACTTTCTGTTGATGCCGAAAATCGGGGAAGAGGACCGACAGCGCCGACTGCACGGTTTGCCTTTCGCGCTGGTGGCCGGGGGCTGCGTCGGCTTTTACGATGGCTTTTTTGGTCCGGCGGCAGGGTCATTCTACGCGCTGGCTTTTGTCATGCTGTGCGGATACAACCTGGCGAAATCGACGGCCCACGCCAAAGTATTAAATGCCACATCGAATATCGGTGGGTTGTTGCTGTTTGCCCTCGGCGGCAAAGTGATTTGGGCGACAGGTTTTGTGATGCTCATTGGCCAGTTTATTGGCGCACGGATGGGCTCTCGACTGGTACTCAGCAAAGGACAAAAACTCATTCGGCCAATGATCGTTATTGTCTCCGCCGTGATGAGCGCCAAGCTACTTTATGATAATCATGGACAGGAGATTCTCCACTGGCTGGGGATGAACTAATGAATAATACGCATCACTACGAACAGTTAATTGAGATTTTTAACGGCTGCTTTGCCGATGAATTTAATACCCGTCTGATTAAAGGCGACGACGAACCGATCTATCTTCCAGCGGATACGGAATTACCGTATCACCGTATCGTTTTTGCGCATGGTTATTACGCCAGTGCGTTACACGAAATTTCACACTGGTGCATCGCCGGTAAAGCCCGTCGTGAACTGGTCGATTTCGGTTACTGGTACTGCCCGGACGGACGCGACGCGAAGACACAATGCCAGTTTGAAGATGTGGAAGTGAAGCCGCAGGCGTTTGACTGGTTGTTTTGCATGGCGGCGGGCTACCCGTTTAACGTCAGTTGCGACAACCTGGAAGGGGACTTTGAACCGGATCGCGTGGTATTCCAGCGCCGTGTTCATACTCAGGTGATGGAGTACCTGGAAAAGGGGATCCCTGAACGTCCGGCGCGTTTCATTAACGCGTTACAGAATTATTATCACACGCCTGAACTTACGGCGGAACAATTCCCGTGGCCCGAAGCGCTCAACTGAAGCCGCTGCCACGTTTACAATGAGGAAATAAGATGATCGCGGAGTTTGAATCACGCATTCTGGCATTAATCGACGATATGGTAGAGCACGCCAGCGATGATGAGTTGTTTGCCAGTGGCTATTTGCGTGGGCACCTGACGCTGGCTGTGGCTGAGCTGGATGCTGGCGAGGACCATTCCGCTGAGGCATTGTACGCCAATGTGACCAGCAGCCTGGAAAAAGCCATCAGCGCAGGCGAACTCTCGCCGCGTGACCAGGCGTTAGTGAAAGAGATGTGGGACACACTGTTCCAGAAGGCAACGCAATAATAATAGCAGTGGATTGTGCCGGATGGCGACGCGAAGGCGTCTTATCCGGCCTACGCGGACGGGGGTTGTAGGCCGGATAAGCGTAGCGCCATCAGGCAATGGCGAGATGGTATCTTATTTCACCGCTTTACCCTTCAATAACTTCCTCACCCACAGACGATTCGGATTCAGCGCTGCCAGCGTACTGGCATCCATAGGAATAGGTTCATCGCTCATTTGCGATGCCAGAATTTCTGCACACAGCGGGGCAGTACACAGCCCGCGCGAGCCCAGCGCACCTAACATAAATAAATCGGAATACACCGGGGCGTTTACGGCGTGCACTCTGTCTTCGGCAAGCGTGGCGTATTGGCTGAGCGTGGTGTCATAGTCCGCGACATTGCCGACCATCGGCATGTGATCGCGCGTGGCACAGCGCACTCCACAACGGGCGGCATTGCCACTAACGTCTACTTCTTTTGCCCACGAGGCATTCGGGAAACAATCTATTAAGCGCTGACGGTTTTGCTGCTGATCGTCCGCGCGATACACCGTTTCTTCACTTCCGCGATGATAGCTGGCGCCAATGCAGTGCTGCTGGTTTTGCGGGTTGTGCGGCGTGAGGTAGCCGTCATAGCACAGCACCTGACGCAGCGCTGAAAGCGAAGGCGTGGTAGGAATGTGACTCACCTGACCGCCTACGGAGTAGACCGGTAGCGACTGCGTCTGCTCAACGCCGTTAATGCGATGCCCGTTAGCCAGAACCACCGCAGCGTGAGTGGCGGTTTCGCCACTGGCAAACGTCAATTGCCAGTGTTCTGTCTGCCGAGACAGCGAGGCCAGCGTATGTTGATACCGGGTGCGTAATCCCAGCGTTGCGGCGTAGTCGAATACGGCGGCGGTTAATTGTGCCGGACACAGCCATCCTCCGGCAGGGTACTGAATCCCGCCGCATCCGGTTTCTACGCCGGTCGTTTGTAAAACCTGCTCTGCGTTAACGCTGACGGCGAGCGCATCAGGCAATTCAAGGGACAGCATTTGAGCGATTTTCTGCTGGCTTTTTTCATCCCACGCCAGTTGCGTCACACCGCACCAGTCATGCGCGAACGCAACCGGAAGGGCGTCATACAGGCGGCGGGCGAAGGTAAACGCGGTAGGGAAAAAGAGGTTAATGGCCGCGTCATGCTTGCTGAGCAACGGATAGAGCGCGCCCTGACGGTTACCCGATGCGCCTTCGGCAGGTTTCGCATCTGCGCAATAGAGCGTGACCTGCCAACCGCGGCGCAGTAACGCCAACGACAGCAATGTGCTGGCGATGCCTCCGCCAATAATGGCGGCTTCGCGCTTATCTGTGCCCGTGCGCGTGAACCACGGAGCCGATGAAGGGAGCGCCAGAGTCTGTTCCATGACGCCACAAAGCATTTCGCGTTTGCGACCAAAGCCTTTGCATTTTTGCATCGTAAACCCGGCTTCCTGCAACCCCCGACGCACAAAGCCCGCTGAGGTGAAGGTCGCCAGCGTACCGCCCGGACGAGCCAGACGGGCCATTGCGTTAAACAGCGTTGGCGTCCACATATCCGGATTTTTTGCCGGTGCGAAACCGTCCAGAAACCAGGCGTCCACTTTTTGATTCAGGGAGTCATCGAGCTTACTGGTCAGTTCGTTAATATCGCCAAACCACAGATCCAGCGTGACGCGTCCTTCATCAAGGAGCAGGCGATGGCATCCCGCCAACGGCAGCGGCCATTGCTCTTGCAGCGCCGTGGCCCATGGGGCAAGTTCTGGCCAGTGCTGATGGGCTAAGGTGAGATCTTCACGCGTTAGCGGATATTTTTCAAAACTGATGAAATGTAATCTTTCCAGGGTAGCTTCAGGATGGGTATCGCGAAAATCGGTAAATGCCTGCCAGAGCGTCAGGAAGTTAAGTCCGGTGCCAAACCCGCTTTCTGCCACCACGAAGAGGGGACGTGAATGCGCAGGGAATCGCTGGGCGAGATGATTCCCGCCGAGAAAGACGTAACGTGTCTCTTCCAGCCCGTTATCATTAGAAAAATAGACATCGTCAAAATCTCGGGAAACAGGTGTACCCTCAGCGTTGAATTCAAGGTTTGCAGGTTGTATAGCGTATTGTTTCACGTAAGTTACTCGTCTGGCAGGCTGTGCCCCGATCTTAGCGATGAGTGCCTGGCTGCGCAAATTTCCACATTAAATGGCTGATCGGACTTGTTCGGCGTACAAGTGTACGCTATTGTGCCACTCGAAACTTTAAAATAGTGCGACTTACAGAGGTATTGAATGAAACGTGCAGTGATTACTGGCTTGGGCATCGTTTCCAGCATCGGTAATAACCAGCAGGAAGTCCTGGCATCTCTGCGTGAAGGACGTTCAGGGATCACTTTCTCTCAGGAGCTGAAGGACTCCGGCATGCGTAGCCACGTTTGGGGCAACGTAAAACTGGATACCACTGGCCTCATTGACCGCAAAGTAGTGCGCTTTATGAGCGACGCATCCATCTATGCATTCCTTTCTATGGAACAGGCAGTGGCTGATGCCGGCCTTGCAGCAGAAGATTACCAGAACAACCCGCGCGTTGGCCTGATTGCAGGTTCCGGCGGCGGCTCCCCGCGTTTTCAGGTGTTCGGTGCTGACGCAATGCGTAGCCCGCGTGGTCTGAAAGCGGTTGGCCCGTATGTGGTCACCAAAGCGATGGCGTCCGGCGTTTCTGCCTGCCTCGCAACGCCGTTCAAAATCCACGGCGTAAACTACTCTATCAGCTCTGCCTGTGCGACATCTGCGCACTGTATCGGTAACGCGGTAGAACAAATTCAGCTGGGCAAACAGGACATCGTTTTTGCTGGCGGCGGCGAAGAGCTGTGCTGGGAAATGGCGTGTGAATTCGACGCCATGGGCGCGCTGTCTACCAAATACAACGATGCACCGGAAAAAGCTTCCCGTACCTATGACGCACACCGTGACGGTTTCGTTATTGCCGGCGGCGGCGGTATGGTCGTGGTTGAAGAGCTGGAACACGCGCTGGCACGTGGCGCGCACATCTATGCGGAAATCGTCGGTTACGGCGCAACATCCGATGGCGCAGACATGGTTGCTCCGTCTGGCGAAGGCGCAGTACGTTGCATGCAAATGGCGATGCACGGTGTAGACACCCCGATCGACTACCTGAACTCTCACGGTACCTCTACCCCGGTAGGCGACGTGAAAGAGCTGGGGGCAATTCGTGAAGTGTTTGGCGACAACAGCCCGGCAATCTCTGCGACTAAAGCCATGACCGGCCACTCCCTGGGCGCAGCTGGCGTACAGGAAGCTATCTACTCTCTGCTGATGCTGGAACACGGCTTTATCGCGCCGAGCATCAACATTGAAGAGCTGGATGAGCAGGCGGCAGGTCTGAACATCGTGACCAAACCGACCGAGCAGGCGCTGACTACCGTGATGTCCAACAGCTTCGGCTTTGGCGGCACTAACGCAACGCTGGTTATGCGTAAGCTGAAAGCATAAGACAGTGTGCCGGATCTTATATCCGGCTCATGCTGTACAGTAAAGGGAGCCGTCAGGCTCCCTTTTTTATATCGTTGACAATCGATCGGGTTTACAGGCAGACTCCAGCTTCAACATTATCCTCTTGATAATGCGTAAGCGTTTAACGTTATCCAACGCACCTTAATCCTGATAGTCAGGTAGAGGGGGCGTGGGCATTCCTCGCCTTACTCTGCATTTTGGAGTAACGCATGACAGCTGTAACCCAACAAGAAAAAACACCTTCGGCGAACTTTTCGCTGTTTCGTATCGCTTTTGCAGTTTTCCTGACCTATATGACGGTCGGTCTCCCTTTGCCCGTGATTCCTCTGTTTGTGCATCAGGAACTGGGCTATGGCAACACCATGGTCGGTATCGCCGTAGGTGTACAGTTTCTGGCGACGGTATTAACGCGCGGCTACGCCGGGCGCTTAGCCGATCAATATGGTGCTAAACGCTCGGCGCTACAGGGGATGTTTGCCTGTGGGCTGGCAGGCGCTGCGTGGCTTTTAGCCGCGCTATTGCCTGTTTCTGTTCCCGTAAAATTTGCGTTGTTAATCGTCGGGCGTTTGATCCTCGGTTTTGGCGAAAGCCAACTGCTCACCGGTACGCTGACCTGGGGGTTGGGGCTGGTCGGCCCAACACGCTCCGGTAAGGTGATGTCGTGGAACGGAATGGCGATTTACGGCGCGCTGGCCGCCGGTGCACCGTTGGGCCTGTTGATCCACAGCCACTTTGGCTTCGCGGCGCTGGCGGGAACGACGATGGTATTACCGCTGCTGGCATGGGCATTCAACGGCACCGTGCGTAAAGTGCCTGCGCATGCAGGAGAACGTCCTTCGTTATGGAGCGTGGTGGGGCTTATCTGGAAACCGGGCCTGGGCCTGGCGCTGCAGGGCGTTGGCTTTGCGGTGATCGGTACCTTTATTTCACTCTATTTTGTCAGCAACGGCTGGACGATGGCGGGGTTCACCCTGACTGCGTTTGGTGGGGCATTTGTGCTGATGCGCATTCTGTTTGGCTGGATGCCGGACCGTTTCGGCGGTGTGAAAGTCGCCGTTGTCTCTTTGCTGGTGGAAACTGCGGGGCTGATTTTGCTGTGGCAGGCCCCATCGGCCTGGATTGCGCTGCTCGGGGCGGCATTAACCGGGGCCGGGTGTTCGCTTATCTTCCCGGCATTGGGCGTCGAGGTGGTGAAGCGAGTGCCCGCGCAGGTTCGCGGTACGGCGCTGGGCGGTTACGCCGCGTTTCAGGATATCTCCTACGGCATAAGCGGTCCGGTAGCCGGGGTGCTGGCCACCGCGTATGGTTATCCTTCAGTGTTCCTTGCCGGGGCGATATCCGCCGTGGTGGGGATTATTGTAACGTTGCTTACGCTGCGTAAAGGTTAAGCGACCAGCCAGAAAATGGCTAACGCAATTATCAACGCAACAAACAGCAGTCCCGGTCGTGCCGACAGAGATTTAACCGTTTCAATCATCGGCGCGAACGGGCTGTAAATGGGCTGCAGATGACGCGGATCGCTGAGCTCACGTTCTCGTTCCACGCGACGCAGGAAAATTTGATTGAGCAAGTCCTGCACCTGCACCGTGGTCAGAATCGATTGTGGTTGGATCTGATACGTCTGCTGTGCGTATTCTTTTATCGCTGTCAGCTCATTCGGCTCTAATGGCAGCTTCAGCGCCGCCTGGAGCGTTTGTAGCGTAGGGGCGCTTTGCAGGCTGAGCGTCTGGCGCGCCTGCAGCCAGGTGACCAGGTGCGTAAACTGTTTGGCAGGGATCAGCTCACCGCTTTTTACGCCAGACAACTCCAGCATAGACTGCCAGATCATCTTCCCGGATTCTCCTGTGGCCGCCGCCAGTTTGGTAACTAACTGGTTCAGCGTATTGTGCTCTGCGGGGAGCAACGGGCGATCGGTAGCAGGGCGCTGCTGCGGCTGCGGTATCGACAGCTGTCCTTGTTGCAGCAGCGTGAGCACGTTCTTCAACTGCTCAGGCGTGAGCTGGCTGAGCGCCGTTTGCCCATACTGCTGACGGATAAAATCACTCACCGCCTGGCGATTATTTCCCTGGCTCAGTAATTCAGTGAGCTGCGAAAGCACCTGACGATTAACATGATTTTGCTGAGCAACCCCCAGTCGTTGGTTAAGGTTTTGCTCAGCGGCAGGAAAGTGACGTGACTGCAGCGGCGTATCACTTTTGACGCCCAGATCGTGCTTCATTCCGGCCCACACCTCAGCGCTTTGCTGCTGGGTGAGTGAAATCAAACGGGTAATTAGCCGTTCCAGCACAGTACGTTGGTGCGTGGATAACGGTTGTTCACCCGCAGCGGAAGGGGCATTTTGGCCTTCGCCGGGAGGGCGTGCGGGCGTACCTGAAATGGGCTGCATCATCTCTGTTCCTTAAATCTGTGCTGACCAGGTCTCGCAGTATGCCTGGCGGCGAGATTATGGCACACTTGCCCGGTTAACTCTCGTTCTCAAACAGGTGCGAAAGACGTGAAAATCCTCGTTGATGAAAATATGCCCTATGCCCGCGAACTGTTCAGTCGTTTGGGGGAGGTCAAAGCGGTTCCCGGTCGTCCGATTCCCGTTGCTGAACTGGATGATGCGGATGCTTTAATGGTGCGCTCGGTGACGAAAGTAAATGAATCACTGCTTGGCGGAAAACCGGTTAAATTTGTCGGTACGGCAACCGCTGGCACAGACCATGTGGATGACGCCTGGCTTGCGCAGGCGGGGATCGGTTTTTCCGCCGCGCCCGGTTGTAACGCAATAGCGGTCGTAGAATATGTTTTTTCAGCGTTACTGATGCTGGCGGAGCGCGACGGGTTTGCGTTACGCGATCGCACCGTAGGCATTGTGGGTGTGGGTAACGTGGGCGGGCGTTTGCAGGCGCGTCTGGAAGCGCTGGGGATCCGCACGCTGCTGTGCGATCCACCGCGAGCCGATCGCGGTGACGAAGGCAATTTCTGCTCGCTGGATGAACTGGTTGAGCAAGCCGATGTGCTGACTTTCCATACCCCACTGTTTAAAGACGGGCCGTACAAAACGCTGCACATGGCGGATGACGCGCTGATTAGCCGGTTGAAGCCGGGCACTATTCTGATCAACGCCTGCCGTGGGGCGGTCATCGACAATACGGCATTGCTGAACCGATTGAATGCCGGTCAGTCGCTGAGCGTTGTGCTGGATGTCTGGGAAGGAGAGCCGGATCTCAATGTGGCGTTGCTGGAGAAAGTCGATATCGGCACGGCGCACATTGCCGGGTATACCCTCGAAGGAAAAGCCCGTGGTACCACGCAGGTCTTTGAGGCCTATAGTAAGTTTATTGGTCACGAGCAGCACGTTGCGCTCAGTACCCTGTTACCCGCGCCGGAATTTGGTCGTATCACCCTGCATGGCCCGTTAGATCAGCCAACGCTGAAAAGGCTGGTGCATTTAGTGTATGATGTGCGCCGCGATGATGCGCCGCTGCGCAAAGTCGCTGGAATTCCGGGTGAGTTTGATAAACTGCGTAAAAATTACCTTGAGCGTCGTGAATGGTCGTCTTTATATGTGATGTGTGACGACGCAACGGCTGCTGCCTTATTGTGTAAGCTGGGTTTTAACGCTGTTCATCATCCGGCACATTAATGTCTTCTTAATGCTCCCTGTCGAATAATGCGACAGGGACGCTTACGTATTTCTTGGAGTAAATCACCATGTCTGAAGGCTGGAATATTGCCATTCTGGGCGCAACGGGCGCCGTAGGCGAAGCCCTGCTCGATACGCTGGCTGAACGCCAGTTCCCGGTCGGTGAAATTTATGCGCTGGCGCGTAATGAAAGCGCCGGTGAACATCTGCGTTTTAACGGTAAATCGGTCATAGTGCAGGACGTTGCAGACTTTGACTGGACGCAGGCACAGTTGGCATTTTTTGTTGCGGGCGCTGAAGCCACCGCCGCCTGGGTAGAAGAAGCCACTAATGCGGGTTGCCTGGTGATCGACAGCAGCGGTCTGTTCGCGCTTGAGCCAGACGTTCCGCTGGTGGTTCCGGACGTTAACCCGTTCGTGCTGGCGGATTACCGTAACCGCAATGTGATTGCGGTACCTAACAGTCTGACCAGCCAACTGCTGTCTGCGCTGAAACCGTTGATTGATGACGGTGGGCTTTCGCGTATTACGGTGACCAATATTATCTCGGCTTCCGCTCATGGCAAAAAAGCGGTGGATGCGCTGGCCGGACAGAGTGCAAAACTGCTTAACGGCATCCCGATTGACGAAGATGATTTCTTTGGCCGTCAGTTGGCATTCAACATGCTGCCGCTGCTGCCCGATCGTGAAGGTAGCGTGCGTGAAGAACGTCGTATCGTTGATGAAGTGCGCAAAATTATGCAGGATGATGGTCTGCTCATCTCTGCCAGCATCGTGCAGTCCCCGGTATTTTATGGCCACGCGCAGATGGTGAATTTTGAGGCCCTGCGCCCGTTGGCGGCGGAAGAAGCGCGCGATGCGTTTTCACGCGGTGAAGACGTGGTGTTGTCGGAAGAGACCGATTTCCCGACCCAGGTTGGCGATGCATCGGGCACGCCGCACCTTTCTATTGGCTGCGTGCATAATGATTACGGTATGCCAGAGCAGGTTCAGTTCTGGTCTGTGGCGGACAACGTACGCTTTGGCGGCGCGTTAATGGCGGTGAAAATAGCGGAAAAACTGGTGCAGGAGTACCTGTACTAATGTCTGACCAGCAACAGCCGTCAACCCATAAAATTGCGCTGGGCATTGAGTATGACGGCAGCAAATATTATGGCTGGCAGCGCCAGAACGAAGTGCGTAGCGTTCAGGAAAAACTGGAAAAAGCGCTCTCTCAGGTGGCGAATGAACGCATCAATGTTTTTTGTGCAGGACGCACGGATGCGGGCGTTCATGGCACTGGGCAGGTCGTGCATTTTGAAACCACTGCCCAGCGTAAAGATGCGGCCTGGACACTGGGGGTAAATGCGAATTTACCTGGTGACATCGCCGTGCGCTGGGTTAAAGCTGTACCCGATGATTTTCATGCCCGATTTAGCGCCACGGCTCGCCGTTATCGCTACATCATCTACAATCATCGGTTGCGCCCTGCGGTTTTGGGTAAAGGGGTAACCCATTACTATGAACCGCTGGACGCTGAGCGTATGCATCGTGCGGCCCAGTGTCTGATTGGCGAAAATGATTTTACCTCGTTTCGAGCGGTGCAGTGTCAGTCGCGCACGCCGTGGCGAAACGTGATGCACATTAACGTCGAACGTTTCGGTGCATATGTGGTGGTGGATATTAAAGCGAATGCCTTTGTACATCATATGGTCAGGAATATTGTCGGCAGCCTGATGGAAGTTGGCGCCAACAACCAGCCGGAGAGCTGGATAGCAGAACTGTTAGCAGCAAAGGACAGAACGCTGGCAGCGGCAACGGCGAAAGCGGAAGGACTGTATCTGGTTGCGGTAGATTACCCGGACCGGTTCGACCTGCCAAAACCGCCTATGGGCCCGCTATTTCTGGCGGACTAATTTGAGTCGTATAAAGGCAAAACTATGGACCTGATTTACTTTCTTATCGATTTTATCCTGCACATTGATGTGCACCTGGCGGAGCTGGTTGCGGAATACGGTATCTGGGTATACGCCATTCTGTTTCTGATCCTGTTTTGTGAAACCGGGCTGGTGGTGACACCATTCCTGCCAGGGGACTCGCTGCTGTTTGTTGCGGGCGCGCTTTCTGCGCTGCCAACCAACGATCTTAATGTTCATCTGATGGTGGCACTGATGATTGTGGCGGCGATTGTGGGCGATGCGGTGAACTACACGATTGGCCGATTGTTCGGGGAAAAACTTTTCAGTAACCCGAACTCCAAAATTTTCCGCCGCAGCTACCTGGATAAAACCCATGCGTTCTACGAGCGTCATGGCGGTAAGACGATTATCCTGGCGCGTTTCGTGCCTATCGTGCGTACATTTGCGCCGTTTGTTGCCGGTATGGGACATATGTCCTACCGTCACTTTGCGATGTATAACGTCGTAGGTGCATTGCTGTGGGTATTGTTGTTCACCTACGCAGGCTACCTGTTCGGCGATCTGCCGATCGTCCAGGAAAACCTGAAATTATTGATTGTGGCGATTATCGTCCTTTCCGTATTGCCGGGGGTGATTGAAGTAATTCGCCATAAGCGTGCTGCGTCACGGGCTGCAAAATAGAAAGTAACTCAGCGGTTCGACCACTTTTTTATCCAAAGTTTCGGGCTGTTATGTTTTAATGTGCAACATTCATGGTCTGTTAGGGGCAAAAATGGCATTATGCGCCCCTTATAACAAAGCTGACTAGGGTTCAGGCAGAAAGGTCACCAATGAGCTGGATTGAACGAATTAAAAGCAACATTACTCCCACCCGCAAGGCAAGCATTCCTGAAGGGGTGTGGACCAAGTGTGATAGCTGCGGTCAGGTTTTATACCGTGCTGAGCTGGAACGTAATCTTGAGGTCTGTCCGAAGTGTGACCATCATATGCGCATGTCGGCGCGCAATCGCCTGCATAGCCTGTTAGATGAAGGTTCTCTTGTGGAACTGGGTAGCGAGCTTGAGCCGAAAGACGTGCTGAAGTTTCGTGACTCCAAAAAATACAAAGACAGACTGGCTTCTGCGCAGAAAGAAACCGGCGAGAAAGATGCGCTGGTGGTGATGAAAGGCACACTTCACGGTATGCCGGTCGTTGCTGCGGCATTCGAGTTCGCGTTTATGGGCGGCTCCATGGGCTCTGTGGTCGGCGCGCGTTTTGTCCGTGCCGTTGAGCAGGCGCTGGAAGACAACTGTCCGCTGATCTGCTTCTCCGCTTCTGGCGGGGCGCGTATGCAGGAAGCGCTGATGTCTTTGATGCAGATGGCGAAAACCTCTGCTGCGCTGGCGAAAATGCAGGAACGCGGTTTACCGTATATTTCTGTACTGACCGACCCAACAATGGGTGGTGTTTCCGCAAGCTTCGCGATGCTGGGCGATCTCAACATTGCAGAACCGAAAGCACTGATCGGCTTCGCTGGTCCGCGTGTTATCGAGCAAACCGTACGTGAGAAACTGCCGCCGGGATTCCAGCGCAGCGAGTTCCTGATTGAAAAAGGCGCTATCGATATGATCGTTCGCCGTCCGGAAATGCGCCTGAAACTGGCAAGCATCCTGGCGAAGCTGATGAATCTTCCTGCGCCGAATCCGGATGAGCCGCGTGAAGGCGAAGTGGTACCTCCGGTTCCCGATCAGGAACCAGAGGCCTGATAGTTTACGCTATGGGTTTCGGGTTGCAGGCAGGCGACAAGAGTGTTAATCCCGATGAACTTACACCGTTAAGTGATTCGGGAGAGCGAGTACAGCCAACACATCTGCAACGTGGAAAACGACGTGTAAAAAAGGGCAGGCCGGTTGGCGCTGCCCTTTTGCTTTTCTCAACGTAAAGAATCTACAGGCATCATGGACAATAAACGTATCCCTCAAGCCGCGTCGCCCCTGGCGTCGTGGCTTTCTTATCTTGAAAACCTGCACAGTAAAACCATCGATCTGGGCCTTGAACGCGTCAGCCAGGTGGCGCGTAAACTGGGGGTGTTGAAACCTGCGCCATTTGTTTTTACGGTGGCAGGAACCAATGGGAAAGGCACAACCTGTCGTACGCTGGAATCTGTGCTGACTGCGGCAGGCTATAAAGTTGGGGTGTACAGTTCGCCTCATCTGGTGCGCTACACGGAACGCGTACGCGTGCAGGGGCGTGAACTGCCGGAATCAGCTCATACCGCCTCGTTTGCTGAGATTGAAGACGCACGTGGTGACATTTCCCTGACTTACTTTGAATACGGTACGTTATCGGCACTCTGGCTGTTTAAACAGGCCCAACTGGATGTTGTTATTCTGGAAGTGGGGTTAGGCGGCCGCCTTGACGCCACCAATATCGTCGATGCCGATGTCGCAGTAGTCACCAGTATTGCGCTTGACCATACTGACTGGCTGGGCCCGGATCGCGAAAGTATTGGTCGTGAGAAGGCGGGGATTTTCCGCGCAGAGAAACCGGCCATCGTCGGCGAACCGGAAATGCCTTACACCATCGCAGATGTCGCTCAGGAGTGCGGGGCGATTTTGCAACGTTGCGGTGTGGACTGGCGCTATGCGGTCACAGAGAACGACTGGTCGTTTACTGATGCTCATGGAACGCTGGCGCACCTGCCGTTGCCGCAGGTGCCACAACCTAACGCTGCAACCGCACTGGCCGCACTGCGCGCAAGCGGCCTTAACGTCAGCGAGCAGGCCATTCGTGACGGTATCGAACAAGCGATTTTACCGGGACGCTTCCAGATTGTGAGCGAGTCACCGCGGGTGATTTTTGATGTTGCCCATAACCCGCATGCGGCGGAGTATCTGACCGGACGTCTGAAAAAGTTAGTGAAAAGCGGGCGTGTACTTGCGGTTATCGGTATGCTACATGATAAAGATATTGCAGGTACGTTGGCCTGGCTGAAAAGTGTGGTTGACGACTGGTACTGTGCGCCCCTGGAAGGGCCGCGTGGTGCAACGGCAGAACAGCTGCTGGAGCACCTGGGCAAAGGCAACGCTTATGACAGCGTGGCGCAGGCATGGGCTGCGGCACTTGCTGAGGCGAAGCCAGAAGATACCGTGTTGGTGTGTGGATCGTTTCACACTGTCGCACATGTCATGGAAGTAATAGACGTGGGGAGAAGCGGTGGCGAGTAAGTTTCAGAATCGATTAGTCGGCACAATTGTGCTGGTCGCGCTCGGGGTGATTGTGCTTCCCGGGCTGCTTGACGGCCAGAAAAAGCATTATCAGGATGAATTTGCAGCGATCCCACTGGTGCCTAAACCCGGCGATCGCGATGAACCAGACATGATGCCTGCAGCAACGCAGGCACTGCCGACTCAGCCGCCGGAAGGGGCGGCAGAAGAGGTGCGTGCGGGTGATGCTGCCGCGCCATCGTTGGATCCATCACGTTTGACGACGGCAAACAGCGCGGAGTTAGATCCTGTCCCTGCGCCTGTGGAACCACCGAAACCTAAACCGAAGCCGCAGCCTGTTGCTGTCGCCCCGACGCCAACGCCGGCACCGACTCCAGCGCCGAAACCGGCCGCTGAGGAAGCGCCAGCCCCAACCGGCAAAGCGTATGTTGTACAGCTCGGTGCATTGAAAAACGCGGATAAGGTCAATGAGATCGTGGGTAAACTTCGTGGCGCGGGCTTCCGGGTATATACTTCCCCGTCAACGCCGGTGCAGGGTAAAATAACCCGCATTCTCGTAGGACCTGACGCCTCCAAAGATAAGCTGAAGAACTCGCTGGGCGAGCTGCAGAAGATCTCTGGTTTGAGCGGGGTGGTGATGGGGTATACCCCTAACTAAGGGATTGCGTTACGTTGCTCTGATGTAGGCCGGACAAGGTGTTTACACCGCCATCCGGCAGTGTCCGAAGAGGCATAAAATCGTATGGCGTTGAAGATTTTTTCAGCGCCATTTTTATTTACGCGTGGAAAGGAAATCCCTACGCAAACGTTTTCTTTTTCTGTTAGAATGCGCCCCGAACAGGACGACAGGGCGTAAAATCGTGGGACACATATGGTCTGGATTGATTACGCCATTATCGCGGTGATTGGTTTTTCCTGTCTGGTTAGCCTGATCCGTGGCTTTGTTCGTGAAGCATTATCGTTGGTGACTTGGGGTTGTGCTTTCTTTGTCGCCAGCCATTACTACACTTACCTGTCTGTCTGGTTTACGGGCTTTGAAGACGAACTGGTTCGAAATGGGATTGCTATCGCGATACTGTTCATCGCGACACTTATCGTCGGCGCTATCGTTAACTTTGTGATAGGCCAACTGGTAGAGAAAACAGGACTGTCGGGTACCGACAGAGTGTTGGGGATTTGCTTCGGTGCTTTGCGTGGAGCGTTGATCGTCGCCGCCATACTGTTCTTTCTCGATACCTTTACCGGTCTGTCGAAAAGTGAAGACTGGGGTAAGTCACAGCTGATCCCGCAGTTCAGTTTCATCATCAGATGGTTCTTTGACTATCTGCAAAGCTCGTCAAGTTTCTTGCCCAAAGTATAAACTTTGGGTCGTTGCTGAACGAGGAAAAGACGTATGTGCGGTATTGTCGGTATCGCCGGTGTTATGCCGGTAAACCAGTCGATTTATGACGCGTTAACGGTGCTCCAGCATCGTGGTCAGGATGCTGCAGGCATCATCACCATTGATGCCAACAACTGCTTCCGCTTGCGTAAAGCAAACGGAATGGTGAGCGATATTTTTGAAGCGCGCCATATGCAGCGTTTGCAGGGCAATATGGGCATCGGTCATGTGCGTTACCCAACGGCTGGCAGCTCCAGCGCCTCCGAAGCTCAACCTTTTTACGTCAACTCACCGTATGGCATTACGCTTGCCCACAATGGCAATCTGACCAATGCGCATGAGTTGCGTAAAAAGCTGTTTGAAGAAAAGCGCCGCCACATCAATACCACTTCAGATTCTGAAATTCTGCTGAATATTTTCGCCAGCGAGCTGGATAACTTCCGCCATTACCCGCTGGAAGCCGACAATATTTTTGCGGCCATTGCGGCAACCAACCGCCAGATTCGCGGCGCCTATGCCTGCGTGGCGATGATTATCGGTCACGGTATGGTTGCCTTCCGCGACCCTAACGGTATCCGTCCGCTGGTGATGGGCAAACGCGATATTGGCGATGGCCGTACCGAGTACATGGTGGCGTCTGAGAGCGTAGCGCTGGATACGTTGGGCTTTGAATTCCTGCGCGACGTAGCACCTGGCGAAGCGGTGTACATCACCGAAAAAGGCCAGCTGTTTACCCGTCAGTGTGCCGATAACCCGGTGAGCAATCCATGTCTGTTTGAATACGTTTACTTCGCACGTCCTGACTCCTTTATCGACAAGATTTCCGTCTACAGCGCCCGTGTGAATATGGGGACTAAGCTTGGCGAAAAAATTGCCCGTGAGTGGGAAGATCTGGACATCGACGTAGTAATCCCAATCCCGGAAACCTCCTGTGATATCGCGCTGGAAATTGCTCGTATTCTCGGTAAGCCGTACCGCCAGGGGTTTGTGAAAAACCGCTATGTGGGCCGTACCTTTATCATGCCGGGCCAGCAGTTGCGTCGTAAATCTGTGCGCCGTAAGCTGAACGCTAACCGTGCGGAATTCCGTGATAAAAACGTGCTGTTGGTGGATGACTCCATCGTGCGTGGCACCACCTCAGAACAGATTATCGAGATGGCGCGTGAAGCCGGAGCGAAGAAGGTGTATCTGGCCTCTGCCGCCCCGGAAATTCGCTTCCCGAACGTTTATGGCATCGATATGCCTACGGCGACGGAGTTGATTGCGCATGGTCGTGAAGTGGACGAGATTCGCCAGATAATCGGCGCAGATGGTCTGATCTTCCAGGATCTGAACGATCTGATTGAAGCTGTCCGTGCTGAGAACCCGGATATTCAGCAGTTTGAATGTTCAGTGTTTAACGGCGTGTACGTTACTAAAGACGTCGACCAGCAATATCTCGATTTCCTCGACTCCCTGCGTAATGACGATGCCAAAGCGGTATTGCGTCAGAACGAAGCGGAAAACCTTGAGATGCACAACGAAGGTTAATGTTTGCTCGCAAGCAAGGGCGCAACCTGCGTCCTTGCTTGCAACTCACAGTAATTTCCTGCAAAGTCGGCCCTGAGCAAGTAAGGGCGATTACACATGAAACGACTCATCATTGGTATTTCTGGTGCAAGCGGGGCAATTTACGGCGTGCGCCTGTTGCAGGTATTGCGTGACGTCACTGATGTGGAAACCCACCTGGTGATGAGTGCCGCTGCCCGACAGACGCTGGCGCTGGAAACGGACCTCTCTGTGCGCGACGTGCAGGCGCTGGCAAATGTGAATCATGATACCCGTGATATCGCCGCCAGTATCTCCTCCGGCTCTTTTCAGACTGCCGGAATGGTTATTCTGCCTTGTTCAATCAAAACGCTTTCTGGCATCGTCCACAGTTACACCGATGGGTTGCTTACCCGTGCGGCAGATGTGGTGTTGAAAGAACGTCGTCCGCTGGTGCTGTGTGTACGCGAAACGCCGCTGCATCTGGGGCATTTGCGATTGATGACGCAGGCGGCAGAAATTGGGGCGGTAATTATGCCACCTGTCCCGGCGTTTTATCATCGTCCGCAAACGCTCGATGATGTGATTAATCAAACGGTTAATCGCGTGCTTGACCAGTTTGATATTACCCTTCCGCAGGACCTGTTCACCCGCTGGCAAGGGGCGTAAGCCGTTCCATCAGCGTGCAAAGAATCATCCGTTGCCCTGTTTCAGGGCAATTTTGTAACCGCGATCATATCCTCAACATTTAATTCGTTAAAACTCAACGAAACGCTGCGGTTCAACCGCCAGACCTGCTATCTTCAAAATCAGGACATTATTGCAACGTTTTATTAACATATTTAACGTCGAATATCCTCATCGACGTGAAAATGGCATAAGACATGCATGAAAAAGTCTGCAAACACACAACACAACGTAAAACATAATAAAATTACGCCACTTGAGGGTTATGTATGAAGAAGACGGTTCTTGCTTTGTCTTTGCTGGTAGGACTCTCCGCCACCGCGGTCAGCTACGCAGCACTTCCGCAGACGGTTCGTATTGGTACAGATACAACGTACGCTCCTTTTTCCTCTAAAGATGCCAAAGGCGACTTTGTCGGCTTTGATATCGATCTGGGAAATGAGATGTGTAAGCGCATGCAGATCAAATGTACCTGGGTTGCCAGTGACTTTGATGCGCTGATCCCATCGCTGAAAGCGAAAAAAATTGATGCCATCATCTCCTCGCTTTCTATCACCGAAAAGCGTCAGCAAGAGATTGCGTTCTCAGACAAACTTTACGCTGCAGACTCACGTCTGATCGCCGCGAAAGGTTCCCCAATTCAGCCGACTCTGGATTCCCTCAAGGGTAAACACGTTGGCGTCCTGCAAGGCTCTACTCAGGAAGCCTATGCCAATGACAACTGGCGCAGTAAAGGCGTGGACGTGGTGGCCTATGCGAACCAGGACCTCATCTATTCTGACCTGACGGCAGGCCGTCTGGACGCGGCATTGCAAGATGAAGTCGCGGCCAGCGAAGGCTTCCTGAAGCAGCCTGCTGGTAAGGATTACGCTTTTGCCGGTCCGTCGGTGAAAGATAAAAAATACTTTGGTGACGGAACCGGGATTGGCTTGCGCAAAGATGATGCAGAGCTGAAAGCCGCTTTCGACAAAGCGCTGGGCGAACTGCGTAAAGACGGCACCTACGACAAAATGGCGAGCAAATATTTTAATTTTAATGTCTACGGCGATTAATACAGCGGCGTGGGGAATTGACTGCACCATTGCGGGTAACCATTTCGGTGCATAATAAATTCAGTGCACTGTTTTGGTGCTTTTATCGCTGACTTAATAAGCATGAGTGCATACTTAAGCGCTTTTCATGCAAATAAATACCGCCGACAGGGTAGAATGCTTTGCCTTGTCGGCCTGATTAATGGCACGATAACTGCACCTGGTCCTGTAAAGATCCCCTATAAAAGACAGTCTGTTGAGGATAGTTATGAAAAAACTGGTGTTGTCTCTTTCTCTGGTTCTGGCTTTCTCCAGTGCTACCGCAGCATTTGCAGCCATTCCGCAAAAAATTCGTATCGGTACCGATCCTACTTATGCGCCGTTCGAATCGAAGAATGCGCAGGGTGAATTAGTCGGTTTTGATATCGATCTGGCTAAAGAGCTGTGCAAACGTATCAATACGCAATGTACCTTCGTGGAAAACCCGCTGGACGCGCTGATCCCTTCGCTAAAAGCGAAGAAAATCGATGCCATCATGTCCTCGCTTTCCATTACTGAAAAACGTCAGCAGGAAATCGCATTTACCGACAAGCTTTATGCAGCCGATTCGCGTCTGGTTGTCGCTAAAGATTCTGCTATTCAGCCGACCATTGAGTCGCTGAAAGGCAAACGTGTTGGTGTGCTGCAGGGCACTACCCAGGAAACGTTCGGCAACGAACACTGGGCGCCAAAAGGTATTGAGATTGTCTCTTATCAGGGGCAGGACAATATCTATTCTGACCTGACTGCCGGGCGTATTGACGCCGCGTTCCAGGATGAAGTCGCGGCTAGCGAAGGCTTCCTGAAACAGCCAGTCGGTAAAGATTACAAATTCGGCGGCCCGTCTGTGAAAGACGAGAAGTTGTTCGGCGTGGGTACCGGTATGGGGCTGCGCAAAGACGATAACGAACTGCGCGAAGCGCTGAATAAAGCCTTTGCCGAAATGCGAGCTGACGGTACTTACGAGAAGCTGGCGAAAAAGTACTTCGATTTTGATGTTTACGGCGGTTAATTACCGCAGGTGCTGATAAAGCCCGTAGATTTTTGACGCGTTGAATTTATGCCCGATGGCGCTGCGCTTATCAGGCCTACGGTGATTTTGTAGGCCGGATAAGGCAAGGCCGCCATCCGGCATTTAACGGTTAGTCTGAAATCAAAAGAGGCTTACTACTCCACCACACACGACAGGACAGGCAGCATGTTGTATGGCTTTTCAGGTGTTATTTTACAGGGCGCAATTGTTACGCTGGAGCTGGCACTCAGCTCGGTGGTACTGGCGGTTCTGATAGGTCTTGTCGGCGCAGCAGCAAAGCTGTCGCAAAGCCGGGCAATGGGGCTTATTTTCGAAGGGTACACAACGCTAATCCGCGGCGTGCCCGATCTGGTCTTAATGCTGCTCATCTTCTACGGATTACAAATCGCGCTGAATACCATTACCGATGCCATCGGTATCGGCCAGATTGATATTGATCCGATGGTTGCGGGCATTATCACCCTTGGATTTATCTACGGTGCCTACTTTACCGAAACTTTTCGCGGTGCGTTTATGGCTGTACCAAAAGGCCATATTGAAGCCGCGACGGCGTTTGGCTTTACCAGCACACAAATATTTCGTCGCATTATGTTCCCGGCGATGATGCGTTATGCCTTACCGGGAATCGGTAATAACTGGCAGGTTATTCTTAAGGCTACGGCGCTGGTATCGTTGCTTGGACTTGAAGACGTGGTGAAAGCGACTCAGCTTGCCGGGAAGAGTACCTGGGAGCCGTTCTATTTTGCCGTCGTGTGCGGGGTCATCTATCTGGTGTTTACCACTGTTTCTAATGGTGTGCTGCTGTACCTTGAGCGCCGCTATTCCGTGGGTGTGAAGAGGGCTGACCTGTGATCGAGATTATTCAGGAATACTGGAAGTCCCTGCTGTGGACCGACGGATATCGCTACACTGGCGTCGCTATCACCCTGTGGCTTTTGATTTCGTCAGTAGTGATGGGCGGAATACTGGCACTCTTTTTGGCGATTGGTCGCGTTTCCAGTAATAAATTTATCCAGTTTCCCATCTGGCTGTTCACCTATATTTTTCGTGGGACGCCGCTGTACGTTCAGCTACTGGTGTTTTATTCCGGGATGTATACGCTGGAAATAGTTAAAGGCACGGACTTCCTCAACGCGTTTTTCCGCAGCGGGCTGAATTGCACCGTGCTGGCGCTGACGCTGAATACCTGCGCCTATACCACGGAGATTTTCGCCGGGGCTATTCGTTCCGTGCCTCACGGTGAGATTGAGGCTGCGCGCGCATACGGTTTCTCGTCATTCAAACTGTATCGCTGCATTATTTTACCTTCCGCGCTGCGTATTGCGCTGCCGGCATACAGCAATGAAGTCATTTTAATGCTGCACTCCACGGCGCTGGCATTTACGGCCACGGTGCCAGATTTGTTGAAAATCGCTCGCGATATCAACTCGGCAACATATCAGCCGTTTACCGCCTTCGGTATTGCCGCTGTGCTGTATTTGATTATTTCGTATGTCCTGATCAGTCTGTTCCGTAAAGCGGAAAAACGCTGGTTGCAGCATGTATCCTCTAAATGATTCGAGTAACACGATGTCTGAAAATAAATTAAACGTTATCGATTTACATAAGCACTACGGCGAACATGAAGTGCTGAAAGGGGTATCGCTGCAGGCCAACGCGGGTGATGTTATCAGCATTATTGGCTCGTCAGGTTCCGGTAAAAGTACCTTCCTGCGCTGCATTAACTTTCTCGAGAAACCGAGTGCCGGGTCGATTGTCGTCAGCGGTCAGAACATTGGTCTGGTGCGCGACAAAGACGGCCAGTTGAAGGTTGCGGACAAAAATCAGCTACGCCTGCTGCGTACGCGTCTGACGATGGTCTTTCAGCACTTTAATCTGTGGAGCCACATGACAGTGCTGGAAAACGTCATGGAAGCGCCGATTCAGGTGTTGGGGCTGAGCAAGCAGGAAGCTCGCGACCGTGCGGTGAAGTATCTGGCTAAAGTGGGCATTGATGAGCGCGCACAGGGCAAATATCCGGTGCACCTGTCCGGTGGTCAGCAGCAGCGTGTTTCCATTGCCCGTGCACTGGCGATGGAACCTGAAGTGTTATTGTTTGATGAACCTACGTCAGCGCTTGATCCTGAGCTGGTGGGTGAAGTGCTGCGCATTATGCAACAGCTGGCTGAAGAGGGGAAAACCATGGTGGTGGTGACCCACGAAATGGGGTTTGCCCGTCATGTTTCCACGCACGTGATTTTCCTGCATCAGGGGAAAATTGAGGAAGAGGGTGACCCGGAGCAGGTATTTGGTAATCCGCAAAGCCCGCGTTTGCAGCAGTTTCTTAAAGGATCGCTGAAGTAAGTCAACAGCCCGGAGACGCTACGCTTTCCGGGCTTACAATTTTAGCGCGTCGCGCTCCAGCCGAAACACCCAGTCGTCGTAGGCGATGCCGTCAATCTCATACGCCTTTTCCAGTACCTGCGTACGTACAAAGCCTGTCTTTTCCAGAATACGGATTGAACCCTTATTATCCGCCAGCGCGTATGCGTTTATCGCCGTCACACCTGCATGCTCGAAGGCATACTGGCACACCGCATGGACGGCTTCACTGGCAATACCTTTCCCCTGAGCCTGTGGCATGATGGCGTAGCCCAGGTCGGCTTCCTGCGGGTAAAGATGGCTGATTTGCAGACCAATATCGCCAAGTGGCGTCGGGCTGTTATGCTCGCGGATGACGAAAGTGTGCTGTGCGGCCAGACGTCTGGCGAATAACAGCCGCGTATCTTTCGCCGGGGCGATGTTGCCCATATAGCGCATGACTTCAGGACATTCACGGAGTTTCTGGAAAAATGACCAGTCAGAAAATTGAAACAAAGAGAGGGTAAGTCGGGGAGTCGATATTATCGCCATAACGTCGCCATTGCGGAAATCTGGTCTATAACCTTACCACCACAACGGCGACTGTGAATAGCGCTTAGGGGTTATCGGATGACATCCGCCAGCGCTTCTTCTAAATCGTACCAGCGAAACGTAAAACCGGAAGCTTCCAGGCGTTTGGGCAATGCGCGTTGTCCACCAAGGACCAGTACTGACGATTCCCCCATCAGCAGTCGCATAGCGGTGGCGGGAACGCGCAGAATGGCAGGGCGGTTCAGAGCGTGACCCAGCGCGTGGGCAAACTGCTCATTGTGCACCGGGTATGGCGAAACCATATTGAAGGGACCGCGTAGATCGTTATTCAGCAGCCAGATAATTCCGTTGACCATATCATCAACATGGATCCAGGCCATATACTGGCGTCCGTTACCGATCGGGCCGCCTAAGCCAAGACGAAACGGCGGGACCATTTTTGCCAGAATGCCGCCTGCTGAGGCCAGTACCACGCCGGTACGCAGCATACACACTCGGGTTTTGTCGCTTTGCGCAGTGCTGGCAATTTGCTCCCAGCGGGCACACAGCTTGTGGGTAAATTCGTTATGCGGCGGCTCTTCTTCAGTGACTACAACTTCGCCTAAATCGCCGTAGTAACCGGTAGCGGAACCGGAGATTAACACTGAGGGCGGCGTCTCGCTCGCATTGATTAAATCGACCAGTTTCTGCGTAATGCCCCAACGGCTCTGGCACAAGCGTTCCTTTTGCTGTGCGCTCCAGCGCTTATCTGCAATAGGCTCTCCGGCAAGGTTAATCACGGCATCAATATTATTGAGATGTTGCCGCTCTTCCAGTCCTTTCCATAACGTGACCCGAGAGTCGAGAATCTGACGAGCCTTATCAGGGGTACGTGTCACTACGATTATCTGATGCCCCAGTTCCAGCAGGCAGGGGATCAGATGACGTCCAATCAGGCCAGTACCGCCGGTAATCAGAATCTGCATGTCGCCTCCCGGGTTACGTTTTAGCGCTGCCAGCTCAGCGTCATTGATACTGAGTCGGCGTAACGCAATGCGTGAAGTTTATCTATCTCGACTTCAGCATAAGTGACCCAGTGATGTTCGCGTGCGATATCGAGCACATCTTGAGTTAATTTTTCTAACAATGAGAAGCGGCTACCCTCCACGTGGGCAATGATGCTTTTGGTTATAGTGCGGTAATTCAGCGCGTCGTTGATATCTTCGCTGGTACGGGCTTTGTCTGCCGGATAGTGAATGGCAATATTGATGACGATATCCTGGCGATTAAGGATCTCCTCTTCTTTGATGCCGATAAAGGTGCGCAGACGAAGGTTTTTTATACGAATAATGGCGTCAGGTTGTGACATTGCAGGTTTCCTCCATGTATGAACCTCTGCATGATACACGAGAACCGAATTGCGTCACCGCTTCTCACTCAGTGCTTGCTGCATGGCGCGTTCCGTGGCAGGACGCGTACGGATGCGTTCGTGCCAGTTATTGACCGCAGGGTAATTGTCGAGGTCGATGCGCTGACGCTGATGGGCGTGGATCCACGGCCAGCAGGCAATGTCAGCAATGCTGTAGTGATCGCCTCCCAGCCAGGGTGACGTTTCCAGACGTTTATTCATCACGTTGTACAGGCGCTGGGTTTCAACCTGGTATCTTTCAATAGCGTAAGGGATCGTTTGCGGAGCGTAATGACTGAAATGATGATTCTGCCCCAGCATGGGACCCAGACCGCTGACCTGCCAGAACAGCCACTGCAGCGTGGTGTGGCGTTCGCGTAATTCACCGCTGAGCAGCTTACCGCTCTTCTCCGCCAGATAGAGTAAAATTTCTCCGGACTCAAACAAGCTGATGGGCCTTCCGCCATCTTCCGGCGCATGATCGATAATGGCCGGGATTTTATTGTTCGGCGAGATCAGCAGAAAATCGGGGCGAAACTGGCTGCCTTTGCTGATATCGACATGAATCAGACGGTATTGCAGCTGTGCCTCTTCAAGAAACAGCGTGATTTTGTGACTGTTTGGCGATGGCGTGTAATAGAGATCGATCATTTTCAGCATCCGTTTTGTCATGAACCGGGTCATTACAAGTATAGAGCCTGTTGGCGTGCGTGAGTTTTCATCAAGTGACAGCGAGAGAAAGACTCTATATTTTGAAAGCAAGCCAATACACTTCAGAGGACATTATGAGCAAATCTGCAATTACGCTGTGGTCAGATGCCAATTTTTTCTCCCCCTACGTGCTGTCTGTTTATGTCGCTCTGCAAGAGAAGGGGCTACCTTTCACGCTGAAAACCGTTGATCTCAATAGTGGTGAACACTTGCATCCTTCATGGCAAGGTTACGCCTTGACGCGCCGCGTACCGGTTCTTGAGATCGATGGTTTTGAACTGAGCGAATCATCAGCGATTACGGAATTCCTGGAAGAGAGCTTTGCACCGCCACAGTGGGAGCGTATCTACCCACACGATGTACAAAAGCGCGCTCGGGCGCGCCAGGTTCAGGCGTGGATCCGCAGCGATTTAATGCCTATCCGTGAGGAACGATCAACAGATGTCGTTTTTGCTGGCGTGAAGAAAGGACCGTTAAGCGAAGCGGGAAAAGCCAGTGCGGAAAAACTGTTCGCTACTGCGAGCAGTTTACTGAGCCACGGTAAGCAGAATTTATTTGGCGAATGGTGTATCGCTGACTGTGATTTAGCGCTAATGCTTAATCGCCTGGTCCTGAATGGTGATGAGGTTCCAGAAGCGCTTGCGGAATACGCCACCTTCCAGTGGCAGCGCGCTTCAGTACAGCGTTTTATCGCGCTTTCAGCGAAGCGTTCCTGCTGAAAAACGGGCCGTAATCCAGTATCATTACAAGGTGATTTTCAGCGAGGAGTGAGTGATGAAACTGATGTTCGCATCGGACATTCATGGTTCGTTGCCAGCCACGGAACGCGTACTCGAACGGTTTGCTGCAAGCGGCGCGCAATGGCTGGTGATATTGGGTGATGTTTTAAACCACGGGCCGCGTAATGCGCTTCCAGAAGGCTATGCACCTGCGCAGGTTGCTGAACGGCTGAATGAGCTGGCATCGCGAATTATTGCGGTGCGTGGTAATTGCGACAGCGAAGTGGATCAGATGCTCCTGCATTTTCCGATGACTGCGCCGTGGCAGCAAATTCTGACAGAAAACCAGCGACTCTTTTTGACGCACGGACACCTTTTTGGCCCGCAAAATATGCCGGTGCTCAATGCGGGCGATGTTCTGGTTTATGGGCATACTCATCTGCCGGTTGCTGAGCGGCGCGAGGGTATCTATCATTTCAATCCCGGCTCGGTAAGCATCCCGAAAGGGGGCTTTGCGGCAAGTTACGGGATTCTGGATGATAATGTTCTCAGCGTAATGGCACTCAATGATCAAAGTGTTATTGCACAGGTCGAGATTAATCCGTAATTTACCCCACAAACATAAACGCGCCGTAAGAGCGCCAGAAAAAAGAAGGTTTCCTGATGGTGGAACAGCGTCGTTTGGCAAGTACTGAATGGGTGGATATTGTGAATGAAGACAACGAAGTCATTGCACAGTCCAGCCGGGAACAAATGCGGGCGCAACGCTTACGCCATCGTGCAACGTATATCGTTGTGCATGATGGTATGGGCAAAATTCTGGTTCAACGTCGCACTGAGACAAAAGATTTTTTGCCCGGCATGCTGGATGCCACCGCAGGCGGTGTGGTTCAGGCTGACGAGCAGATGCTGGAATCAGCGCGTCGTGAAGCAGAAGAGGAACTGGGGATTGCGGGCGTGCCGTTTGCCGAGCATGGTCAGTTTTACTTTGAAGACCAGAACTGTCGCGTATGGGGTGGGTTGTTTAGCTGCGTTTCCCACGGACCGTTTGCGCTTCAGGAAGATGAGGTCAGTGAAGTTTGCTGGTTGACGCCGGAAGAAATTACCGCGCGCTGCGACGAATTTACACCGGACTCCCTGAAAGCCCTGGCGCTGTGGATGACCCGCAACGCCAAGAATGAAGGGGCGAAAGCCGAAAAGCAGGAAGAAGCTGAGTAAACTCTGTTCATCCGGCCTACTGCGTCGAGAAATCGAGTAGGCCGGACGCACACTTTTTAATGGTAACCCATCATCTGCGCGCCAATCACCACCACGCTGGACATAATAAACAGCAGTCCCAACAGCGTAGCACCTACCTTCAGCCAGTTACGAAAATCCACCCGACAAACGCCTAACGTAGCCATCAGAGATGCTGACGTCGGATAGATAATATGACTGAATCCGTCGCCAAACTGGAAGGCCAGGACTGTGACCTGACGGTTTACGCCAACCAGATCGCCCAGCGGTGCCAGTAGCGGCATGGTTAACGCAGCCTGACCAGAGCCGGAAGTGACGAAGAAATTAAATACTGCCTGGAACAATAGCATAAACCACGCCGCGATGGCGTTATCCAGCCCGCTGATGCCATTGGCAATGCTGTGCAGCAGAGTGTTTAACACGCTGGCTTCACCCGCCTCTCCATTACCGACCAGCAGTAAAATGCCTTTGGCAAAACCAACCAGCAGGGCAGGGGCAATCATCATTCGTGCGCCCTCAGTGAATGAGGAGGCCATGATGTTGACCGTCATGCCGTTGAGCTGAAACACGACGCCGATAATGCCAATCACCAGACCCATCGTGAAGAACTGACTGGCGATCTCAGGAATAAACCACGCGTTGGCGATAACGCCCCAGACAACCCAAATCATCACCGCGGTCAGCACCAGTAGCACTAACCAGTCGCCCAGCGTGAAGCGTCGTTCCACGACTTCGTCCTGCTGCTCGCGAAAGAAGCGGTCGGATTCATGTACCCGGGACAAAAGCGGATTCTTTTTGATTCGCGTCGCATAGGCCAGCGTGAAGGTCAGCCCGATTAGTGTAGCGATCACCCAGACCACGATGCGTAGCCCGGAACCAGAGAGCACCGGTACCCCCGCAATACCTTGCGCTACCACCACGCAAAATGGGTTCATCCATGAGCTGGCGAAACCAATCTGAGTCGCGATATAGGTAACCAGCACGGTGGTGATACTGTCGTAACCTAGCCGTACCATCAAAGGCGCTATGATAATGGCAAAGGCAACAGCCTCTTCCCCCATGCCAAACACCGCGCCGCCTAAGGAGAAGAGAATAAACAGCACTGGGATAAACAGGACCTCGTTGCCCCGCGTATGGCGAATGAGCGCCAGGATGCCGTTATCAATGGTGCCGGTACGCATAACGATGCCGAATGCGCCGCCAATGACCAGCATAAACATAATGATGCCGACAGCAGTGCCGAATTTCGAGCCGGAGGTTAATCCTTCAAACGGGAAATTCATCAGGCCTGGGCGTTCATCTCCGGTGGTGAATAACTGCACCCGGTGATACTGCTCTTCACCTGCGTCGTTGGTCAGAATACGAAAGGAATGGGGGTCAACCACCTTACGGGTTTTGGTTTGTCCATCAACCTGATACTGAACTTCCTGGCTGTCGAACATCCCGACGGGAACAACCCATGTTGCCAGACTGGTTAAAATGGCGACGAAAAAAATAATCACCAGCGTGTCGGGCATCGCCCATTTTTTAGCTGGCTGTGATTCTGTTACTGCTGACATGAAAGACTATCCCTGTTGCAACGCAAAAGAGAGTAAGTATGCGAACAGAAGAATAGTTATTCATTGATGCAGCGCATCCAGGCAAATGTTTCAGATTATGCCAAAGGGGAAAAAGACATAAAAAAACCGGAAATATCAGCTATTTCCGGTTTGAAAAGCAGATGTGTTGCCGGATAAAAGATCCGGCACACTCGGCAGATTACTGCTGCTGGGAAGACTGGATCGCGGTCAGTGCGATGGTGTAGACGATATCGTCTACCAGCGCGCCACGAGACAGGTCGTTCACCGGCTTGCGCATACCCTGCAGCATTGGCCCGATGGAGATCAGGTCGGCAGAACGCTGTACCGCTTTGTAAGTGGTGTTACCGGTGTTCAGATCCGGGAAGATGAACACGGTAGCGCGACCTGCAACCGGAGAGTTCGGCGCTTTGGATTTCGCTACGTCAGCCATAACGGCGGCGTCGTACTGCAGCGGACCGTCGATCATCAGGTCAGGACGTTTTTCCTGTGCCAGACGGGTTGCTTCGCGAACTTTCTCTACGTCACTACCTGCACCAGAAGTACCGGTGGAGTAGGAGAGCATCGCTACGCGCGGTTCGATACCGAAGGCAATTGCGGAATCAGCGGACTGAATCGCGATTTCTGCCAGCTGCTCTGCAGTCGGATCCGGGTTGATCGCGCAGTCGCCGTAAACGTAAACCTGATCCGGCAGCAGCATGAAGAACACGGAAGACACCAGAGAGCTACCCGGTGCAGTTTTGATCAGCTGCAGCGGCGGACGGATGGTGTTTGCGGTGGTGTGTACTGCACCAGAAACCAGACCGTCAACATCGTCCTGTTCCAGCATCAGGGTACCGAGAACCACGTTGTCTTCCAGCTGTTCGCGGGCAACGGTTTCGGTCATACCTTTGTTTTTACGCAGTTCGACCAGGCGAGCAACGTAGCTTTCGCGAACCACATCTGGATCAACGATTTCTACGCCAGCGCCCAGTTCAACGCCCTGAGAGGCTGCAACGCGGGTGATCTCATCCGGGTTACCCAGCAGTACGCAGGTTGCGATACCACGTTCAGCACAGATGGCTGCCGCTTTAACGGTACGCGGTTCGTCGCCTTCCGGCAGAACAACGCGTTTGCCCGCTTTGCGCGCCAGCTCGGTCAACTGATAACGGAACGCTGGCGGAGACAGACGACGGCTACGCTCAGAGGTTGCAGTCAGGGATTCAATCCAGTCAGCGTTGATGTAGTTAGCAACGTATTCCTGAACTTTCTCAATGCGCTCGTGATCGTCAACCGGAACTTCCAGGTTGAAGCTCTGCAGGCTCAGAGAGGTCTGCCAGGTGTTGGTGTTTACCATGAATACCGGCAGGCCGGTTTCAAATGCACGTTCGCACAGTTTAGTGATGCGCGCGTCCATTTCGTAGCCGCCAGTCAGCAGCAGGGCACCGATTTCCACGCCGTTCATGGCCGCCAGGCATGCTGCAACCAGCACGTCAGGACGATCTGCGGAAGTTACCAGCAGGGAGCCTGCGCGGAAGTGTTCCAGCATATGTGGAATGCTGCGTGCGCAGAACGTCACAGACTTCACGCGACGGGTGTTGATATCGCCTTCGTTAACGATGGTGGCGTTCAGGTGACGCGCCATATCGATTGCACGAGTAGCGATCAGATCGAAGCTCCATGGCACCGCGCCCAGAACCGGCAGCGGACTGGATTCTTGCAGTTTAGCCGGATCAACTTTGATCACTTTCGCTTTGGAAGAGTCGTCGAAAATCTCGGACAGATCCGGGCGAGTACGGCCCTGCTCATCAACCGGTGCGTTCAGTTTGTTAACGATTACGCCGGTGATGTTGGTGTTTTTCGCGCCGCCGAAGCTGCTGCGAGTCAGTTCAATACGCTCGTTCAGCTGTTCCGGGGTGTCGGTACCCTGAGACATAACGAAGACGATTTCCGCGTTTAGCGTTTTCGCGATTTCGTAGTTCAGAGACTGCGCGAACTGATGTTTACGGGTTGGGACCAGGCCTTCAACCAGTACAACTTCAGCGTCTTTGGTGTTCGCGTGGTAGTTCGCGATGATCTCTTCCATCAGCACATCTTTCTGATTGCTGGACAGCAGAGACTCAACGTGGCTCATCTTCAGCGGCTCAGCGGCTGGCAGAGAAGAGTTAGCACGGACGATGCTGGTAGTCTGGTCTGGCGCATCGCCACCGGCACGCGGTTGAGCGATCGGCTTAAAGACGCTCAGACGAACGCCTTTGCGTTCCATTGCGCGGATCACGCCAAGGCTGACGCTGGTCAGGCCGACGCTGGTTCCGGTAGGGATCAGCATAATAATACGGGACACGGTTTATCCTCTTTCGTTACCGCCAATTTAGACGGGTTACAAAACAGCACCGCCAGCTAGGCTGGCGGTGTGAAATCAGGCAGTCAGGCGGCTCGCGTCTTGCGCGATAACCAGTTCTTCGTTGGTTGGGATAACCAGCGCAGGACGGGTACCTTCTTTGTTGATGAAACCAGATTTGCCGAAACGTGCGGCCAGGTTACGTTCGTGGTCAACTTCAAAGCCCAGAACGCCCAGTTTGCCCAGAGACAGTTCACGAACCATCGCTGCGTTTTCACCGATACCACCGGTGAAGACAACTGCATCCAGACGACCATCCATCAGCGCAGTGTAAGAACCGATGTATTTCGCCAGACGGTGGCAGTAAACGTCCATTGCACGTTTAGCGTCTTCTTTAGTAGCGTAGTTATCTTCAACATAACGGCAGTCGCTGGTGACTTCGGTCAGACCCAGCAGGCCGGACTCTTTGGTCAGCATTTTGTTGATCTGGTCAACGCTCATGCCCAGGGTATCGTGCAGGTGGAAGATGATCGCCGGGTCGATGTCACCGGAACGCGTACCCATCACCAGACCTTCCAGCGGGGTCAGACCCATGGAGGTATCAACACATTTACCGTTACGGATAGCAGATACAGAACCGCCATTGCCCAGGTGGCAAGTGATGATGTTCAGCTCTTCAACCGGTTTGTTCAGCACTTTTGCCGCTTCCTGAGTGACGAAGAAGTGGCTGGTACCGTGCGCGCCGTAACGACGAACGCCGTGTTCTTTGTACAGGCTGTACGGCAGAGCATAGAGGTAAGACTCTTCCGGCATAGTCTGATGGAACGCGGTGTCGAATACAGCCACGTTTTTGTCTTTCAGATTAGGGAAGGATTTCAGCGCTTCTGCGATACCGATCAGGTGAGCCGGGTTATGCAGTGGTGCGAAAGAGGCAGAATCTTTGATGCCCTGAATAACGGAATCATCGATAACCACGGAGCTGGTGTACTTCTCGCCGCCGTGTACGATACGGTGACCAATAGCGGTCAATTGCGCAGACAATTCTGGTTTTTGTGCCAGAATAGTGTTAACGATAAAGTTCAGCGCTTCACTGTGAGCGGCGCCTGCACCTAAAGCCGCTTCTTGTTTACCGCCGTCCATTTTCCACTTGATACGTGCTTCTGGGAGATGGAAACATTCGGCTAAACCAGAGAGGTATTCTTCACCGTTTACTGCATCGATGATGGCAAATTTCAGTGAGGAGCTACCGCAGTTCAGAACCAGTACTAACTTACTCGACATGGAAGTACCTATTTATGATACGTGGCTAAAAAAACGTCAGGGAGTCATAGAGCGTAGCGCATGATGACACCGACGTTTATGATTAACATCATGCGCCATAGTCTTTTTGGGCACGATGGAATAAATACCTTTGAGTCTATGTCATTTTGCGTATTTTTCAGGCAATGGCATAATGTATGCCAATTTGACGACTCAATGATTTTGGACTACAGGCCTTACAGGCCGGCACAGGATACCTGAATGTGGGTATCAAAGACAAAATGTTTTGAACGATGTCCCTTGTAGTTGTTGTTTTGCACAAATTTTTTAATTTTTATATGTGAAGTTGAGGTAACCGCCATGTCGACACCGGATAATCGCTCCGTCAATTTTTTTAGCTTGTTTCGCCGGGGGCAGCACTATGCAAAGACGTGGCCAATGGAAAAGCGCCTTGCGCCCGTGTTTGTTGAGAACCGCGTGATCCGCATGACGCGTTACGCGATTCGTTTTATGCCGCCTATCGCCGTCTTCACCTTATGTTGGCAAATTGCGTTAGGGGGGCAGTTGGGCCCGGCCGTGGCGACTGCGCTGTTTGCGCTTAGCCTGCCGATGCAGGGGATGTGGTGGCTGGGAAAACGTTCTGTAACGCCGCTGCCGCCTTCAATTCTCAATTGGTTCTACGAAGTTCGGGGTAAATTGCAAGAAGCTGGGCAGGCACTCTCTCCGGTAGAAGGAAAGCCGGATTACCAGGCGCTGGCTGACACGCTTAAGCGCGCCTTCAAACAACTGGATAAAACTTTCCTTGATGATTTGTAATTGACCCCTGATTACGCATATAAAAGAAGGCACAAGATGCCTTCTTTTTTTTCATCGCAGTAGTAGTGATACAGGAGTCCCAAATGGAAATGACCAACGCTCAACGTCTGATTTTGTCGAATCAGTACAAAATGATGACTATGCTCGATCCAACTAACGCCGAGCGTTATCGTCGTTTGCAGACGATTATTGAACGCGGTTACGGCTTGCAGATGCGTGAGCTGGATCGTGAGTTTGGTGAACTGACGGAAGAAACCTGTCGTACGATTATCGATATTATGGAGATGTATCACGCATTACATGTGTCCTGGACTAATCTTAAGGATGCGCAGGCTATTGATGAGCGTCGCGTGACCTTCCTCGGTTTTGACGCCGCAACGGAAGCCCGTTTCCTCGGGTACGTTCGTTTTATGGTCAATGTGGAAGGTCGTTACACCCACTTTGATGCGGGTACGCATGGCTTCAACGCCCAGACCCCAATGTGGGAAAAATATCAGCGTATGCTGAATGTTTGGCACTCTTGCCCGCGTCAGTATCACCTGAGCGCGAATGAAATTAACCAAATCATTAATGCCTGAGGGGGCGAGCGTGCAGTGCAAAGGTTTTCTGTTTGATCTGGATGGAACGCTGGTCGATTCCTTACCCGCAGTAGAGCGTGCGTGGTGCAACTGGGCCGATCGCTTCGGCCTCGATCACGCCGAGGTACTTGGCTTTATTCATGGTAAGCAGGCCATTACCTCCCTGCGACACTTTATGGTGGGCAAGTCTGAGGCAGAGATCGCCGCGGAATTTACCCGTCTGGAACAGATCGAAGCGACGGAAACCGCCGGGATCACCGCGCTGCCGGGGGCAGTTGATTTACTCAACCATCTCAATAAAGCGGGTATTCCATGGGCGATTGTGACCTCCGGCTCTATGCCGGTCGCACGGGCGCGCCATCGTGTTGCCGGGCTTCCTGCTCCTGAAGTGTTTGTCACCGCCGAGCGGGTAAAAAGAGGGAAACCGGAGCCAGACGCGTATCTGTTAGGCGCTCAGCTTCTGGGCCTGGCACCGCAGGAATGTGCAGTGGTGGAAGATGCCCCCGCCGGGGTGCTCTCAGGACTGGCTGCTGGGTGTCATGTCATCGCGGTTAACGCGCCAGCGGATACGCCGCGTCTGGACGAAGTTGATTTTTCGCTGACCAGTCTGGAACATATTTCTGTGACCAAACAACCCAACGGAAATGTGGTCGTTATAAGAAATACCTGATCATGATTTAGCCCCAGATTGTTGGGGCTTTTTTATGGCAGAATCAGTCCATCCCTCTCATTTAACAAGGATATGTTGTGAACGGTGAATTGATATGGGTTCTCTCATTGCTGGCGATTGCCGTCGTCTTGTTTGCAACTGGCAGAGTGCGTATGGACGCGGTCGCTTTGCTGGTCATTATTGCCTTTGTTCTGAGTGGAACATTGAGCATCACAGAGGCTTTTTCCGGGTTCAGCGATCCTAACGTTATTTTGATAGCGGCTTTATTCATTATCGGCGACGGCCTGGTGCGTACCGGCGTGGCGACGGTAATGGGTGCCTGGCTGGTGAAGGTCGCTGGCAGCAGTGAAGTCAAAATGCTGGTGTTGCTGATGATAACCGTAGCCGGACTCGGTGCCTTCATGAGTTCGACCGGTGTGGTCGCCATCTTTATTCCGGTTGTCTTAAGTGTTTCTATGCGCATGCAAATCTCCCCCTCACGGCTGATGATGCCGTTGAGCTTTGCCGGATTGATAAGCGGCATGATGACGCTGGTGGCAACGCCGCCGAACCTGGTCGTCAACAGTGAATTGTTACGTGAAGGACTTAACGGTTTTAGCTTTTTTAGCGTAACCCCACTGGGACTGGTGGTGTTGGTACTCGGCATAATTTATATGCTGGTGATGCGTTTTATGCTGAAAGGTGAAGACTCCGGGCAGCCGGGAGACGGCTGGAAGCGCCGGACCTTTCGCGATCTGATCAAAGAATATCGCCTGACAGGGCGTGCCCGTCGCCTGGCGATTCGCCCGGGTTCTCCCATGATTGGCCAACGTCTGGATGACCTGAAATTGCGTGAGCGCTACGGGGCAAACGTGATTGGTGTTGAACGCTGGCGGCGTTTTCGCCGCGTGATTGTCGATGTTAACGGGGTTTCTGAGTTCCGTGCCCGTGACGTGTTGCTGATTGATATGTCAGCGGCCGACGTCGACCTGCGTGAATTTTGCAGCGAGCAACTGTTGGAGCCGATGGTGCTGCGCGGTGAATACTTCTCCGAGCAGGCGCTTGACGTGGGTATGGCCGAGATTTCATTAATCCCTGAATCGGAATTGATCGGCAAAACGGTACGGGAAATCGCTTTTCGTACGCGTTATGGCCTGAATGTCGTCGGACTGAAGCGTGATGGTACGGCACTGGCCGGAGCGGTGGTGGATGAACCACTGCTGATGGGCGATATCATTCTGGTAGTGGGTAACTGGAAACTCATCACTTTGTTGGGGCAAAAAGGGCGCGATTTCGTGGTACTGAATATGCCCGTGGAAGTCAGTGAAGCTTCCCCGGCGCACAGCCAGGCGCCGCATGCGATTTTCTGTCTGGTGCTGATGGTCGCGTTAATGCTCACCGATGAAATCCCTAATACGGTTGCCGCGATTATCGCCTGTTTGCTGATGGGAAAATTCCGCTGCATCGATGCCGAAAGCGCCTATAAAGCCATTCACTGGCCAAGTATTATTTTGATTGTCGGAATGATGCCCTTTGCGCTGGCATTACAGAAAACGGGCGGTGTTGATCTGGTGGTTAAAGGGCTAATGGACGTTGGTGGAGGGTACGGCCCGTATATGATGCTGGGCTGCCTGTTCGTGCTGTGCGCGACCATTGGGTTATTTATCTCTAACACTGCGACGGCGGTACTGATGGCGCCGATTGCGCTGGCGGCAGCAAAGTCGATGGGCGTTTCGCCGTATCCTTTTGCGATGGTGATTGCGATGGCGGCTTCAGCAGCCTTTATGACGCCAGTTTCTTCACCGGTAAACACACTGGTACTCGGGCCGGGTAACTACAGCTTTAGCGATTTCGTTAAAATTGGCGTGCCGTTTACCATCATTGTAATGGTGGTGTGCGTGGTGATGATCCCGATGCTGTTTCCGTTTTGATTTTTATGTGCCGGATGGCGGCTAACGCCTCATCCGGCCTACAAAGGTAACGTCGTCGCAAACTTACAATGGAGAATCCTGACTGATTTCATCTAATGAAAGGTGAAAACTCGGGACGAACACGTCCATAAAGTAGTCCATCTCTTCGCTGCGTCGTGACTCCAGCGTTTTTTCCAGACGTGTTTTCGCCAGCAGAAATTCGTTGTTACCGGCGGAGAGTTCTTCCAGGCACTTCAGATATGCGCACAGGGCATCGGCCTGTTTAACAATCGACCTCTCTTCTTCACTTAAGGCATGTTCATCAATGAGCGGCGCAAAAATATCGCGCAGCTCATCGGGAACCATATCGACCAGTTTTTGTTGGGCAATTTTCTCTATCGCTTTATATTCTTGGGCAATCTGCGAGTTGAAATATTTCACTGGGGTAGGGAGATCGCCGGTTAACACCTCTGACGCATCGTGATACATCGCCAGCAGGGCAATACGCTCAGCATTAACCTGACCACCAAATTTACGGTTTTTAATTGCGGCCAGCGCATGGGCAACCATGGCAACCTGCAGACTGTGTTCGGACACGTTTTCGGTGCGCACGTTGCGCATCAGCGGCCAGCGGTTAATGAGTTTCAGACGGGAGAGGTGGGCAAAAAAGTGGCTCTGCTTCATAACGACCCTTACTCAGTGACTTCAGTAACGGTATTTTGCGCAGAGAGTGCTACCGGATGCAAACCCGGCAGCACTTTGCGTGGTTACAGCTGGCGATACCCTGACAGGAAACGCTCAAATTTACTCAGCGACATTTCGATATCGTCAATACGCGGTAGCGTGACGATGCGGAAATGATCCGGCCACGGCCAGTTGAATGCCGTACCCTGGACCAGCAGTACTTTTTCCTGCAACAGGAAGTCGAGTACCATCTTCTGGTCGTCATGAATATTAAAGCGTTTAGCATCAATTTTCGGGAACATATACAGCGCACCGCGCGGTTTTACGCAAGAGACGCCGGGGATGTCATTAAGCAGTTCCCAGGCGCGGTTACGTTGCTCATACAGACGCCCGCCTGGCATGATGAATTCGCTGATGCTCTGATATCCACCCAGTGCGGTCTGAATGGCATGTTGTGCCGGAACGTTGGCACACAGGCGCATAGAAGCCAGCATCTCAAGGCCTTCGATATACCCTTTGGCATGTTTCTTCGGTCCGTTCAGTACCATCCAGCCCTGGCGGAAACCGGCAACACGATAGGTTTTTGACAGGCCGTTAAAGGTAATAGTCAGCAGGTCAGGGGCCATTGCCGCAATCGAGTGGTGCTCGGCGTCATCGTAAAGAATTTTGTCGTAAATCTCGTCCGCAAAGATGATGAGATTGTTTTGGCGGGCAATCTCAACAATCTCCATCAGCAGCTCTTTAGAATACACCGCGCCAGTAGGGTTGTTTGGGTTGATGATGACGATCCCACGGGTACGCGGCGTAATTTTGGCGCGGATATCATCCAGGTCCGGGAACCAGTCTGACGATTCGTCACACAGGTAGTGCACGGCATTACCACCAGAGAGCGAAACCGCCGCCGTCCACAGTGGATAATCAGGTGCAGGAACCAGCATTTCGTCCCCACTGTTTAGCAATGCCTGCATGGCCTGCACAATCAATTCAGATACGCCGTTACCGATATAGATATCTTCCACGGTTACGTCGCGCATCCCACGGGCCTGGTAATGCTGCATGATTGCTTTGCGGGCTGAATAAAGGCCTTTGGAATCGCAATATCCTTGCGCAGTTGGCAAATTGCGGATCACATCCACCAAAATTTCATCTGGCGCTTCAAACCCGAAAGGCGCAGGGTTGCCGATGTTCAGTTTCAGAACTTTGTTGCCTTCTTCTTCCAGGCGCTTTGCTTCCTTCAGAACCGGGCCGCGAATGTCATAACAGACGTTTTCTAATTTGCTGGATTTTTCAATGGGGGACATGAACGTTGACCTTTTTAGCTGTGAATGCCACTCCCTGCCGTGGAAGTCAGCCCAGCACAATGTACTCCCACGACGGTGAGTTTTGAAGGGTCTTTAGTAGAAGATTTTGGAAAGCAGGAGGATTATAATTCACTGTTAATAACTAAATAATGTGATTTTTGTAGAGTAATAATCTGGATTTTTGTGTTTTTTTGTGGTTTATATTTTGCTTTGTTAGTGTGGGTGTGGTGATTTGTCTGGTCAAAAAAAGTTAGACCTGTAAAGAAAAAGGTAGCCGAGATCTCAGCTGAATGGCGTAATTCGAAAATACTGAGGTTTTGCCTGCGAAATCTGTTATCGGTCTGATCCCTCCGTGATGCGGTGTGAATCCATTGTTAAGCATAATTAATGAATTGAGAGATTCTTAATTAATTATTATTTATTATTTAAACGACATCAAATTGAGTGGGCCAATAATACGAAAACCGTTTCGCTGACATAACACCAATTTGCCCGGAATTATTCGCGATAACACTTATAAATATAGTGGTTTTAGGTTAAGATAACTCCTATGAAATGGTGTGTAGTACGAATTTTACGATAATTCAAATGTTTGTTGGTTGTTCCTAACATCCTGAAAAGTTAGTTTTTAATGTGTAAATTATTGTTCGTTAACTATTTTTTAAATTTACAAAATTTACATGTTTCCCATTAGTCAGAATCATCCAGCAGCTAAAAATACGGCTCTTTCTCGTTGCTATATTCCGATGAATATCACGGGTATTAAAATAGCTCAGAAAGAGAATTGTTTCGTTTGTTAAACCAAATACATCCTTATTTTCACTTGGTTACACTAAGCGAAACTGAAGGGAGGCACATTACAAATGGAGTTGTTTGATTCTGAATGCACAGCATTAACCCGGTATGACCCGCGAGTAAGTGAAAAACTATGATAAATGCAAATCGTCCGATAATTAACCTCGACCTCGATCTGCTGAGAACCTTTGTTGCTGTTGCCGACCTGAATACCTTTGCGGCTGCGGCAGCTGCGGTATGTCGAACTCAGTCTGCGGTAAGTCAGCAAATGCAGCGTCTTGAACAACTTGTGGGGAAAGAGTTGTTCGCGCGCCATGGACGCAACAAACTGCTGACCGAACACGGTATCCAGCTGTTGGGTTACGCCAGGAAAATACTGCGATTTAATGATGAGGCATGCTCATCATTGATGTTTAACAATCTTCAGGGGGTGTTAACTATCGGTGCTTCTGATGAATCCGCCGATACCATACTCCCTTTTCTGCTTAACCGTATAAGTTCGGTTTATCCGAAACTTGCACTGGATGTCAGAGTGAAACGCAACGCCTACATGGTGGAGATGCTTAAGTCGCAAGAAGTGGATTTAGTGGTCACCACTAACCGACCTGGCGATTTTGAGTGCCTGAATTTGCGAACTTCACCGACGCACTGGTATTGCGCAGCCGAATATATCCTGCAAAAAGGGGAACCGGTGCCGTTAGTTCTGCTGGACGATCCCAGCCCGTTTCGCGATATCGTGCTGGCGACGTTGAATGCCGCACAGATCCCGTGGCGTTTGGCTTATGTCGCTTCAACATTGCCTGCGGTCCGCGCGGCGGTAAAAGCAGGGCTGGGCGTTACTGCCCGTCCTGTCGAAATGATGAGCCCGGATTTACGCGTACTGGGTGCGGCGGACGGATTGCCACCTCTGCCTGATACCGAGTATCTGCTGTGCAGCGATCCGGCCACGCAAAATGAATTAGCTCAGGTTATCTTTAAGTCGATGCAGACATATCAAAATCCTTGGCAATACAATCAGTTTACCCCTGAAGGGGGAGATGACTCGCTGATTGTTGAAGGCGACTTTGAGTAAAGCGTCACAAAAAAACGTTTTAAAATGTAAGTGTAAAAAAGAGCCACTGATGATGAAAAAACATCCAGCGGCTCTTTTTTTATGCAAATATTACTGCTTTCTGTTCATTCATATACTAAAACTTAACAAAATCAGCAGGTAAAAAAACAGACTGACAATAGGATGAAAAATAATCAGCTGAGTTGCTAAATGTTTCCATGTTAAAAAACTAGAGAAATTGTTGCTGTTTTTTATGGTGAATTAACAAAAGCGTGTCACAGATCAAGAAAATACTCCCATTTAGGGGGAGGCATCTGGGTGAATTCCTGTCAAAATAGACGTGTATTATCTTTTTTACTTCACTACGGACACGATTCAACAACATTAAAAATGACCGATGATGCAATCGAAATGGGTCTAAAGAGCACTTTATGTTAATGAAGTTGGAACAGTGTAAAATAATGTGAGGAAACTTTTGTTAAAGTTGACAAAAGGTTATAGAAAGGAGTAAAAAACCCCATCAATTAGCTGTATTAAATGATTTTTCACAGTGATTGTAAGGTTTTTTTTATTCCTCCCCATGAATCGATGTGGCGTTCATCTGCCGAAAAGAGCAGAGAATTTGGCGCTACTTTTGATGAGTAAGCAATGAGTATGTCAACATCCACTGAAATCATCGCTCATCACTGGGCATTCGCTATCTTTCTTATCGTTGCCATTGGCCTGTGCTGCCTGATGCTCGTCGGCGGCTGGTTTTTAGGGGGTCGCGCACGCGCGAGATCTAAAAACGTGCCGTTTGAATCAGGTATCGACTCGGTCGGCACCGCCCGCCTGCGCCTGTCTGCCAAGTTTTATCTGGTAGCCATGTTCTTCGTTATCTTCGACGTTGAAGCGCTGTATCTGTTCGCATGGTCAACTTCTATCCGTGAAAGCGGTTGGATTGGCTTTGTGGAAGCTGCAATTTTTATTTTTGTGTTACTGGCAGGTCTGGTTTATCTGGTGCGTATTGGCGCGCTGGACTGGACGCCCGCGCGTTCACGCCGCGAGCGTATGAACCCGGAAACGAACAGTATCGCTAATCGTCAACGCTAACCGCGAGGCATTAAGATGGATTATACGCTCACCCGCATAGATCCTAACGGTGAGAACGACCGTTACCCCCTGCAAAAACAGGAGATCGTAACCGACCCCCTGGAACAAGAAGTTAACAAAAACGTGTTCATGGGCAAACTGCATGACATGGTTAACTGGGGCCGTAAAAACTCAATTTGGCCATATAACTTTGGCCTTTCCTGCTGCTACGTTGAGATGGTGACCTCGTTTACCGCCGTGCACGATGTGGCCCGTTTTGGTGCGGAAGTACTGCGTGCATCGCCGCGTCAGGCTGACCTGATGGTCGTAGCCGGAACCTGCTTTACCAAAATGGCACCAGTTATTCAGCGCCTCTACGATCAGATGCTGGAACCGAAATGGGTTATTTCCATGGGCGCATGCGCCAACTCCGGCGGTATGTACGACATCTATTCTGTGGTGCAGGGCGTTGATAAATTTATTCCGGTCGATGTGTACATCCCGGGATGTCCGCCGCGCCCAGAAGCGTATATGCAGGCTCTGATGCTGCTGCAAGATTCCATTGGCAAAGAACGCCGCCCGCTCTCCTGGGTGGTTGGCGATCAGGGCGTTTATCGCGCCAATATGCAGTCAGAACGCGAGCGTAAACGCGGCGAACGTATTGCTGTAACGAATCTTCGTACACCAGACGAGATTTAATTTGCGCCTGTCGGCAGCAGCACTTCCTTCGCTTATCACTACATAAATAGCGCGAAGCACTGCCGACCACCACGGACCATTTGCAATGGTGAACAATATGACCGACTTAACCGCGCAAGACGCCGTATGGCAAACACGGGATCACCTTGATGACCCGGTCATTGGCGAACTGCGCAACCGTTTTGGGCCGGATGCCTTTACCGTTCAGGCGACTCGCACCGGGGTACCCGTTGTTTGGGTCAAGCGTGAACAATTACTGGAAGTTGGCGATTTCTTAAAGAGACTGCCGAAACCTTACGTCATGCTGTTTGACTTACACGGCATGGACGAACGTCTGCGTACGCACCGCGAAGGGTTACCTGCCGCGGATTTTTCCGTTTTCTATCACCTGATTTCCATTGAACGCAATCGCGATATCATGCTCAAGGTGGCTTTGTCTGAAAACGATCTGCGCGTACCGACTTTCACCAAACTGTTCCCGAACGCCAACTGGTATGAGCGTGAAACCTGGGAAATGTTTGGCATCGATATCGAAGGTCACCCGCACCTGACGCGTCTGCTGATGCCGCATACCTGGGAAGGTCATCCGCTGCGTAAAGACTACCCGGCGCGTGCGACCGAATTTGATCCGTTTGAGCTGACTAAAGCCAAACAGGATCTGGAAATGGAAGCGCTGACCTTCAAACCTGAAGATTGGGGTATGAAGCGTAGTACCGAAAACGAGGACTTCATGTTCCTCAACCTCGGTCCTAACCACCCGTCTTCTCACGGTGCTTTCCGTATTGTGCTGCAGCTTGATGGCGAAGAAATCGTCGACTGCGTACCTGACATCGGCTACCACCACCGTGGCGCTGAAAAGATGGGTGAACGTCAGTCCTGGCACAGCTACATTCCGTACACCGACCGTATTGAGTACCTCGGCGGCTGCGTAAACGAAATGCCTTACGTACTGGCCGTTGAGAAGCTGGCTGGTATCACCACGCCGGATCGCGTCAACGTGATTCGCGTGATGTTGTCCGAACTGTTCCGTATCAACAGCCACCTGCTGTACATCTCCACGTTCATTCAGGACGTCGGCGCGATGACCCCGGTCTTCTTCGCCTTTACCGACCGTCAGAAAATCTATGACGTGGTGGAAGCGATCACCGGTTTCCGTATGCACCCGGCCTGGTTCCGTATCGGCGGTGTGGCACACGATCTGCCGCGCGGTTGGGACAAGCTGCTGCGTGACTTCCTCGACTGGATGCCAAAACGTCTGGATTCTTACGAGAAAGCCGCACTGCGTAACACCATCCTGAAAGGCCGTTCGCAGGGCGTTGCCGCTTACGGTAAGAAAGAAGCGCTGGACTGGGGTTGTACCGGTGCTGCGCTGCGCGCGACCGGTATTGATTTCGACGTGCGTAAAGCGCGTCCGTACTCTGGTTACGAAAACTTTGACTTTGAAGTCCCGGTTGGCGGCGGCGTTTCTGACTGCTATACCCGCGTGATGCTGAAAGTTGAAGAGCTGCGCCAGAGTCTGCGCATCCTTGAGCAGTGCCTCAATAACATGCCGGAAGGCCCGTTCAAAGCGGATCACCCGCTGACGACGCCGCCGCCGAAAGAGCGCACGCTGCAACATATCGAAACCCTTATCACCCACTTCCTGCAGGTTTCGTGGGGCCCGGTTATGCCGGCAAACGAGTCCTTCCAGATGGTGGAAGCGACCAAGGGTATCAACAGTTACTACCTGACCAGCGATGGCAGCACCATGAGTTACCGTACCCGTATCCGTACCCCGAGCTATGCGCACCTGCAGCAGATCCCGGTAGCGGTACGTGGCAGCCTGGTGTCCGACTTAATCGTCCATCTGGGTAGTATCGATTTTGTTATGTCAGATGTGGACCGCTAATTATGCACGAGAATCAACAACCACAAACCGAGGCTTTTGAGCTGAGTGCGGCTGAGCGTGAAGCGATTGAGCACGAGAAGCACCACTACGAAGACCCGCGTGCGGCGTCCATTGAAGCGCTGAAAATCGTTCAGAAACAGCGTGGCTGGGTGCCGGATGGGGCGATCTATGCGATCGCTGATGTGCTGGGTATTCCGGCAAGCGACGTAGAAGGTGTTGCTACGTTTTATAGCCAGATCTTCCGCCAGCCGGTAGGTCGCCACGTGATCCGCTATTGCGACAGCGTGGTGTGCCATATCAACGGCTACCAGGGGATCCAGGCCGCGCTTGAGAAAAAACTCAACATCAAGCCGGGGCAGACGACCTTTGATGGTCGCTTTACGCTGCTGCCGACCTGTTGCCTGGGGAACTGCGATAAAGGGCCAAACATGATGATCGATGAGGATACTCATGCTCACCTGACCCCGGAAGGCATTCCCGAACTACTGGAGCGGTATAAATGAAAGACATTATCCGTACTCCCGAAACCCATCCGCTGACCTGGCGTCTGCGTGATGACAAACAGCCGGTCTGGCTGGACGAATACCGTAGCAAGAACGGCTACGAAGGTGCGCGTAAGGCCCTGACCGGGTTGTCACCGGACGAAATCGTTAATCAGGTAAAAGACGCTGGCCTGAAAGGGCGCGGCGGCGCGGGCTTTTCCACCGGTCTGAAGTGGAGCCTGATGCCGAAAGACGAATCCATGAACATCCGTTACCTGCTGTGTAACGCCGATGAAATGGAGCCGGGCACCTATAAAGACCGTCTGCTGATGGAACAGCTGCCGCACCTGCTGGTGGAAGGCATGCTGATTTCCGCGTTTGCGCTGAAAGCGTACCGTGGTTACATCTTCCTGCGCGGTGAATATATCGAAGCAGCCGTGCATCTGCGTCGCGCGATCGCCGAAGCGACCGAAGCCGGTCTGCTTGGCAAAAACATCATGGGCACCGGTTTCGACTTCGAACTGTTTGTCCACACCGGGGCAGGGCGTTATATCTGCGGTGAAGAAACCGCGCTGATCAACTCCCTCGAAGGTCGCCGTGCTAACCCACGTTCCAAGCCGCCGTTCCCGGCAAGCTCTGGCGCATGGGGCAAACCGACCTGCGTAAACAACGTCGAAACCCTGTGTAACGTACCGGCTATCCTCGCGAACGGCGTGGAGTGGTACCAGAACATTTCGAAGAGCAAAGACGCGGGCACCAAGCTGATGGGCTTCTCTGGTCGCGTGAAGAATCCTGGCCTGTGGGAACTGCCTTTCGGTACTACCGCGCGTGAGATCCTCGAAGATTACGCGGGTGGCATGCGCGATGGACTGAAGTTCAAAGCCTGGCAGCCAGGCGGCGCAGGGACTGACTTCCTGACCGAAGCACACCTCGATCTGCCGATGGAATTCGAAAGCATTGGTAAAGCAGGTAGCCGTCTGGGCACCGCGCTGGCCATGGCTGTCGATCACGAGATTGGCATGGTTCCTTTGGTGCGTAACCTCGAAGAGTTCTTTGCCCGCGAGTCCTGCGGCTGGTGTACGCCGTGCCGTGACGGTCTGCCGTGGAGTGTGAAAATTCTGCGCGCGCTGGAGCGTGGCGAAGGCCAGCCAGGGGATATCGAGACACTTGAGCAACTGTGTCGTTTCCTCGGCCCGGGTAAAACCTTCTGTGCACACGCACCGGGTGCAGTGGAACCGCTGCAGAGCGCCATTAAATATTTCCGCGAAGAATTCGAAGCTGGCATCAAGCAGTCCTTCAGCAATACCCATCAGATTGGTGGTATTCAGCCGAACCTGCTGAAAGAGCGCTGGTGATTACAGGGTTAGCCCTGTGTCGCGATAAGAAATTCGATTAACGCTCGGTTACGACCGAGCCAACTGGAAGCATGCTGACTATGGCTACGATTCATGTAGACGGCAAAGAATATGAGGTCAACGGAGCGGACAACCTGCTGGAAGCTTGTCTGTCTCTCGGCCTTGATATTCCGTACTTTTGCTGGCACCCGGCGCTGGGAAGCGTCGGTGCTTGCCGCCAGTGTGCGGTGAAGCAATATCAAAACGCGGAAGACACGCGTGGTCGCCTGGTGATGTCTTGTATGACACCGGCCACCGAAGGCACCTTTATTTCTATTGATGACGAAGAAGCGAAACAGTTCCGCGAAAGCGTCGTGGAGTGGTTGATGACTAACCACCCGCACGACTGTCCGGTCTGTGAAGAGGGCGGCAACTGCCACCTGCAGGATATGACCGTCATGACCGGTCACAGCTTCCGTCGCTACCGCTTCACGAAGCGTACTCACCGTAACCAGGACCTGGGGCCGTTCATCTCTCACGAAATGAACCGCTGCATCGCCTGCTATCGCTGCGTACGTTACTACAAAGATTACGCCGATGGCGCGGATCTGGGCGTCTATGGCGCACATGACAACGTCTACTTTGGCCGCCCGGAAGACGGTACGCTCGAAAGCGAGTTCTCAGGTAACCTGGTAGAAATTTGCCCGACCGGCGTCTTCACTGATAAAACGCACTCCGAGCGTTATAACCGTAAGTGGGACATGCAGTTTGCGCCGAGCATCTGTCAGCAGTGTTCCATCGGCTGTAACACCAGCCCGGGCGAACGCTACGGTGAACTGCGTCGTATCGAAAACCGTTATAACGGTACCGTTAACCACTACTTCCTCTGCGACCGTGGTCGTTTTGGCTATGGTTACGTGAACCTGAAAGACCGCCCGCGTCAGCCGGTACAGCGTCGTGGCGATGACCTGATCACGCTGAACGCCGAGCAGGCGATGCAGGGCGCGGCAGATATTCTGCGTCAGTCGAAGAAAGTAATTGGTATCGGCTCCCCACGCGCCAGCGTTGAAAGTAACTTCGCGCTGCGTGAACTGGTGGGTGCGGATAACTTCTATACCGGTATCGCCCAGGGCGAGCAGGAACGTCTGCAACTGGCACTGAGCGTGCTGCGTGACGGCGGGATTCATACTCCGGCACTGCGCGAAATCGAATCTTATGATGCGGTTCTGGTGCTGGGCGAAGATGTCACCCAGACCGGCGCACGCGTTGCGCTGGCAGTGCGTCAGGCGGTGAAAGGTAAAGCGCGTGAAATGGCGGCGGCACAGAAAGTGGCTGACTGGCAGATCGCAGCAATCCTTAACATCGGCCAGCGTGCTAAGCACCCGCTGTTCGTTACCAACGTCGATAACACCCGTCTGGATGACATCGCCGCATGGACCTATCGTGCACCGGTTGAAGATCAGGCGCGTTTAGGTTTCGCTATCGCTCATGCGCTGGATAACAACGCTCCGGCGGTTGACGGTATCGACCGTGACCTGCAAAACAAAATTGACGTTATCGTTCAGGCACTGGCCGGGGCGAAGAAACCACTGATTATTTCCGGCACCAACGCCGGTAGCGCCGAAGTGATTCAGGCGGCTGCCAACGTGGCGAAGGCGCTGAAAGGCCGTGGCGCAGACGTCGGCATCACCATGATTGCTCGCTCTGTTAACAGCATGGGCCTTGGTATGATTGGCGGTGGTTCCCTTGACGATGCGCTGACCGAGCTGGAAACAGGTCGTGCTGACGCCGTTGTGGTGCTGGAGAATGACCTGCATCGCCATGCTTCAGCAACGCGTGTGAACGCTGCGCTGGCGAAAGCACCGCTGGTACTGGTCATTGACCATCAGCGTACGGCAATTATGGAAAACGCTCATCTGGTGCTTTCCGCCGCAAGCTTCGCCGAAAGCGATGGTACGGTGATTAACAACGAAGGCCGCGCTCAGCGTTTCTTCCAGGTCTACGACCCGTCCTACTACGACAGTAACACCGTGATGCTGGAAAGCTGGCGCTGGCTGCACTCGCTGCACAGCACCGTGCAGAGCCGCGAAGTGGACTGGACGCAGCTCGACCACGTTATTGACGCGGTCGTTGAGAAGCTGCCGCAACTGGCGGGTATCAAAGATGCCGCGCCGGACGCAAGCTTCCGTATCCGTGGACAGAAATTGGCGCGTGAACCGCACCGCTACAGCGGTCGTACCGCAATGCGCGCCAACATCAGCGTACACGAACCGCGCCAGCCGCAGGACAAAGACACTATGTTCGCCTTCTCTATGGAAGGGAACAACCAACCGTCTGCGCCGCGTTCACAAATTCCGTTTGCCTGGGCTCCGGGCTGGAACTCCCCACAGGCGTGGAACAAGTTCCAGGATGAAGTGGGCGGTAAACTGCGTCATGGCGATCCGGGCGTGCGTCTGATCGAAGCTTCTGCAGATGGTCTGGATTACTTCACTACCGTTCCGGCGAGCTTCCAGGCTCAGGATGGTCAGTGGCGTATAGCGCCGTACTACCATCTGTTTGGCAGTGACGAAATGTCCCAGCGTGCGCCAGTCTTCCAGACTCGCATGCCGCAGCCGTACATCAAACTCAACCCGGCTGATGCCGCGAAGTTGGGTGTTAATGCCGGTACGCGCGTTTCTTTCAGCTACGATGGCAACACGGTTACGCTGCCGGTTGAAATCGCTGAAGGATTAACGGCAGGGCAGGTTGGTTTGCCGATGGGTATGCCTGGCATCGCGCCGGTTCTGGCAGGTGCGCGTCTTGAGGATCTGCAGGAGGCACAACAATGAGTTGGATTACACCCGATCTGATTGAGATCCTGCTGAGCATTCTCAAAGCGGTCGTGATCCTGCTGGTGGTGGTCACCTGCGGGGCATTCATGAGCTTTGGCGAACGTCGTCTGCTGGGTCTTTTCCAGAACCGTTACGGACCGAACCGTGTTGGCTGGGGCGGTTCGCTCCAGCTGGTTGCGGACATGATCAAGATGTTCTTTAAAGAAGACTGGATCCCGAAATTCTCGGATCGCGTCATCTTTACCCTGGCACCGATGATCGCCTTTACCTCGCTACTTCTGGCTTTCGCCATCGTGCCGGTGAGTCCGAACTGGGTGGTTGCTGACCTGAACATCGGGATCCTGTTCTTCCTGATGATGGCGGGCCTCGCGGTATACGCGGTGCTGTTCGCTGGCTGGTCCAGTAACAACAAATACTCCCTGCTCGGTGCGATGCGTGCGTCTGCGCAGACGCTGAGTTACGAAGTGTTCCTCGGGCTTTCCCTGATGGGCGTGGTGGCGCAGGCCGGTTCATTTAACATGACCGACATCGTCAACAACCAGGCTGATATCTGGAACGTTATTCCGCAGTTCTTTGGTTTTGTCACCTTTGCCATCGCGGGCGTGGCGGTGTGCCACCGTCACCCGTTTGACCAGCCAGAAGCCGAGCAGGAACTGGCCGACGGTTACCACATTGAATATTCCGGTATGAAATTCGGTCTGTTCTTCGTGGGTGAATACATCGGCATCGTCACCATTTCTGCACTGATGGTTACCCTGTTCTTCGGTGGCTGGCATGGCCCGTTCTTACCGCCATTCGTCTGGTTCGCGCTGAAAACCGCGTTCTTCATGATGATGTTCATTTTGATTCGTGCGTCGTTACCGCGTCCTCGTTATGACCAGGTAATGTCCTTCGGCTGGAAAGTCTGTCTGCCGCTGACGCTCGTCAACTTGCTGGTAACGGCGGCTGTCATTCTCTGGCAGGCGCAATAAGGGACACAAAGACCATGACCTTAAAAGAATTGTTCGTAGGTTTCGGCACCCAGGTACGCAGTATCTGGATGATCGGCCTGCATGCGTTCGCGAAACGCGAAACGCAGATGTATCCGGAAGAGCCGGTCTATCTACCGCCCCGTTTTCGTGGTCGTATCGTTCTGACTCGTGATCCAGACGGTGAAGAGCGCTGCGTTGCCTGTAACCTGTGTGCGGTAGCGTGTCCGGTAGGCTGTATTTCTCTGCAAAAAGCAGAGACCAAAGACGGCCGCTGGTATCCGGAGTTTTTCCGCATTAACTTCTCACGCTGCATTTTCTGCGGCCTGTGCGAAGAAGCCTGTCCGACTACGGCTATTCAGCTGACTCCAGATTTCGAGCTGGGTGAGTACAAGCGCCAGGACCTGGTTTACGAGAAAGAGGATCTGCTGATCTCCGGTCCGGGCAAATACCCGGAATATAACTTCTACCGGATGGCAGGTATGGCAATCGACGGCAAAGATAAGGGCGAAGCAGAGAACGAAGCTAAGCCTATCGACGTCAAGAGCCTGTTACCGTAAGGAGAGGGGCAATGGAGTTCGCTTTTTATATCTGTGGCCTGATAGCCATTCTCGCAACCTTGCGGGTGATCACCCACACCAATCCGGTACACGCGTTGCTGTACCTGATTATTTCGCTGCTGGCGATTTCTGGGGTGTTCTTCTCGTTAGGCGCTTACTTCGCCGGTGCGCTGGAAATTATCGTCTACGCGGGCGCCATCATGGTGCTGTTCGTGTTCGTGGTGATGATGCTCAACCTTGGTGGTTCTGAAATTGAACAGGAACGTCAGTGGCTGAAACCGCAGGTGTGGATTGGTCCGGCGATTCTGTCGGCCATTATGCTGGTGGTTATTGTTTACGCCATTCTGGGCGTTAACGATCAGGGCATCGACGGCACGCCAATTAGCGCGAAAGCAGTCGGTATTTCCCTGTTCGGACCGTATGTACTGGCGGTTGAACTGGCTTCGATGCTGCTGCTGGCGGGTCTGGTTGTGGCCTTCCACGTGGGGCGCGAAGAGCGTTCTGGTGAAGTGCTGAGCAATCGCACCGATGACCGCGCGAAAAGAAAAACGGAGGAGCACGCATGATCCCCTTACAACATGGACTGATCCTCGCTGCGATCTTATTCGTGCTGGGCTTAACAGGTCTGGTTATCCGCCGCAATCTGCTGTTTATGCTGATCGGACTGGAAATCATGATTAACGCCTCCGCGCTGGCCTTTGTGGTCGCCGGAAGCTACTGGGGCCAGACCGATGGTCAGGTGATGTATATTCTCGCCATCAGCCTTGCGGCTGCCGAAGCGAGCATTGGGCTTGCGCTGTTGCTGCAACTTCATCGCCGTCGCCAGAACCTGAACATCGATTCAGTAAGTGAGATGCGTGGATGAACATGCTTGCCTTAACCATTATTCTGCCATTTATTGGCTTTGTATTACTGGCGTTTTCTCGTGGTCGTTGGTCAGAAAATCTGTCCGCTACCGTGGGTGTCGGGTCGATCGGTCTGGCTGCGCTGGTTACTGCGTTTGTTGGCGTTGATTTCTTTGCCAATGGCCAGCAGGCTTACAGCCAGCCACTGTGGACGTGGATGTCAGTCGGCGACTTCAACATCGGTTTTAACCTGGTGCTGGACGGCCTGTCGCTGACCATGCTCTCCGTGGTGACCGGCGTTGGTTTCCTGATCCACATGTTCGCCTCCTGGTATATGCGCGGAGAAGAGGGCTATTCTCGTTTCTTCGCCTACACCAACCTGTTTATCGCCAGCATGGTGGTTCTGGTGCTGGCGGATAACCTGCTGCTGATGTACCTCGGCTGGGAAGGCGTGGGCCTGTGCTCCTATCTGCTGATTGGTTTCTACTATACCGATCCGAAGAATGGCGCTGCGGCAATGAAAGCCTTCGTGGTAACCCGTGTTGGTGACGTATTCCTGGCGTTCGCGTTGTTCATCCTCTACAACGAGCTGGGCACGCTGAACTTCCGCGAAATGGTGGAACTGGCGCCTGCGCACTTTGCAGACGGTAACAACATGCTGATGTGGGCAACCCTGATGCTGCTGGGCGGTGCGGTCGGTAAATCTGCACAGCTGCCGTTGCAGACCTGGCTTGCTGATGCGATGGCTGGCCCGACGCCTGTCTCCGCGTTGATCCACGCCGCGACGATGGTTACCGCTGGTGTCTACCTGATTGCACGTACGCACGGCCTGTTCCTGATGACGCCTGAAATCCTGCACCTGGTGGGGATTATCGGTGCTATCACTCTGGTGCTGGCGGGTTTTGCTGCGCTGGTACAGACCGACATCAAACGTGTTCTTGCGTACTCCACTATGAGCCAGATTGGTTATATGTTCCTGGCTCTCGGCGTACAGGCGTGGGATGCGGCGATTTTCCACCTGATGACGCACGCCTTCTTTAAAGCGCTACTGTTCCTGGCATCCGGCTCGGTTATCCTGGCTTGCCACCACGAACAGAACATCTTCAAGATGGGCGGGCTGCGTAAGTCAATTCCGCTGGTGTATCTCTGCTTCCTGATCGGTGGCGCGGCGCTGTCGGCTCTGCCGCTGATTACCGCTGGCTTCTTCAGTAAGGATGAGATTCTGGCCGGTGCAATGGCGAATGGTCATATTAATCTTATGGTTGCAGGTCTGGTCGGTGCATTCATGACCTCTCTGTACACCTTCCGTATGATTTTCATCGTGTTCCACGGTAAAGAACAAATTCACGCCCACGCAGGGAAGGGGATTACCCATCATCTGCCGCTGATTGTGCTGATGATCCTGTCCACCTTCGTTGGCGCGCTGATTGTGCCGCCACTGCAGGGTGTACTGCCTGCGACGACCGAGCTTGAGCATGGTCGCGTCATGACGCTGGAAATTACCTCCGGTATCGTAGCGATTGCGGGCATCCTGATCGCAGCATGGCTGTGGCTGGGTAAACGCACACTGGTGACGTCGATTGCGAACAGTGCGCCGGGCCGCCTGCTGGGTACCTGGTGGTATAACGCCTGGGGCTTCGACTGGCTGTACGACAAAGTGTTCGTTAAGCCGTTCCTGGGTGTTGCCTGGTTGCTGAAACGCGATCCGCTCAACTCAATGATGAACATTCCGGCGATCCTTTCCCGCTTTGCAGGTAAAGGCCTGCTGTTGAGCGAGAACGGTTATCTGCGCTGGTATGTTGCATCAATGAGCATCGGCGCCGTCGTTGTGCTGGCACTGTTGATGGTACTGCGTTGAGTTTGTTGGCTGGATGAACGATTGCCGGATGGCGCTGCGCTTATCCGGCCTACAAACCCAAAAATAATTTTTAGAATTCGTTGAAAATCTGTTCCTGATGTACAGGCGTCATCGGCGAAGTCAGACCGGAGACCGCCAGCGCAGAGCAACCGGAGCGTACTGAAGTACGTGAAGATTGCGAGCACTGCCGGGATTTGGGCTGACGAGTGAGATAGCCTGAGCAGGAGTAAATATAAGGGACATACTTAGCTATGTTATTACCCTGGTTGATATTAATTCCCTTTATCGGTGGCTTCCTGTGCTGGCAGACCGAACGCTTTGGCGTGAAGGTGCCGCGCTGGATCGCGCTGATTACCATGGGATTGACGCTGGCGCTTGGCCTGCAACTCTGGTTGCAGGGCGGCTATTCACTGACGCAATCCGCTGGCATTCCGCAGTGGCAGTCTGAATTTGTCCTGCCGTGGATCCCACGTTTTGGCATCTCTATTCATCTGGCTATCGACGGTCTGTCGCTGCTGATGGTAGTGCTGACCGGTCTGCTCGGTGTTCTGGCGGTACTTTGCTCCTGGAATGAAATCGAAAAATACCAGGGCTTCTTCCATCTGAACCTGATGTGGATCTTAGGCGGCGTGATCGGCGTGTTCCTTGCTATCGACATGTTCCTGTTCTTCTTCTTCTGGGAAATGATGCTGGTGCCGATGTACTTCCTGATCGCGTTGTGGGGCCATAAAGCCTCTGACGGTAAAACGCGTATCACGGCGGCGACCAAGTTCTTCATTTATACCCAGGCGAGTGGTCTGGTGATGTTGATTGCCATCCTGGCGCTGGTGTTTGTGCACTATAAAGCGACCGGTGTGTGGACCTTCAACTATGAAGAGCTGCTGAATACCCCGATGTCCCACGGTGTGGAATATCTGTTGATGCTGGGCTTCTTCATCGCCTTCGCGGTGAAAATGCCGGTGGTTCCGCTGCACGGGTGGTTGCCGGATGCGCACTCCCAGGCGCCGACCGCAGGTTCCGTTGACCTGGCGGGGATCTTGCTGAAAACAGCGGCTTACGGTCTGCTGCGCTTCTCTCTGCCGCTGTTCCCGAACGCGTCGGCTGAGTTTGCACCTATCGCAATGTGGCTGGGCGTTATCGGTATCTTCTACGGCGCGTGGATGGCCTTTAATCAGTACGATATCAAACGTCTGATCGCTTACACCTCCGTATCGCACATGGGCTTCGTACTGATTGCTATCTACACCGGCAGCCAGCTGGCGTACCAGGGGGCTGTTATCCAGATGATTGCGCACGGTCTGTCCGCAGCCGGTCTGTTCATTCTGTGTGGCCAGCTGTACGAACGTCTGCACACGCGTGATATGCGTATGATGGGCGGCCTGTGGGGCAAAATGAAATGGTTGCCTGCGCTGTCGATGTTCTTCGCAGTGTGTACGCTGGGTATGCCGGGTACAGGTAACTTCGTTGGCGAATTTATGATTCTGTTCGGCAGCTACCAGGTGGTTCCGGTCATTACCGTGATCTCGACCTTTGGTCTGGTGTTTGCCTCTGTTTACTCGCTGGCGATGCTGCATCGCGCTTACTTCGGTAAAGCGAAGAGCCAGATTGCCAGTGTTGAACTGCCAGGGATGTCGCTGCGTGAGCTGTTTATCATCCTGTTGCTGGTCGTGCTTCTGGTACTGCTTGGCTTCTATCCGCAGCCGATTCTGGATACCTCGCATTCTGCGATGAGCAACATCCAGCAGTGGTTTGTTAATTCCGTTACTACTACAAGGCCGTAAATCGCCATGACAATAACTCCACAACACCTGATTGCGCTGCTACCGCTGCTGATCGTCGGCTTGACGGTGGTGGTTGTGATGCTCTCCATTGCGTGGCGACGCAATCACTTCCTCAATGCCACGCTGTCGGTCATTGGGCTTAACGCCGCGCTGGTTTCGCTCTGGTTTGTTGGCCAGGCGGGCGCCATGGACGTCACCCCGCTGATGCGGGTTGACGGTTTCGCCATGCTCTACACCGGGCTGGTGCTGCTGGCGAGTCTTGCCACCTGTACCTTCGCTTACCCGTGGCTGGAAGGCTACGATGACAACCGGGAAGAGTTCTACCTGTTGGTGCTGATTGCCGCACTTGGCGGTATTCTGCTGGCTAACGCTAACCATCTGGCGGCGCTGTTCCTTGGTATTGAGCTGATCTCTCTGCCGCTGTTTGGTCTGGTTGGCTATGCGTTCCGTCAGAAACGTTCGCTGGAAGCCAGTATCAAATACACCATTCTGTCTGCCGCAGCGTCTTCCTTCCTGCTGTTCGGTATGGCGCTGGTGTACGCGCAGTCTGGTAATCTGTCGTTTGTTGCGCTCGGTAAGAGCCTCGGCGACGGCATGCTGCACGAACCGCTGCTGCTGGCGGGCTTCGGTCTGATGATTGTTGGCCTCGGCTTTAAACTCTCGCTGGTTCCGTTCCACCTGTGGACGCCAGACGTATACCAGGGCGCTCCTGCTCCGGTTTCCACTTTCCTGGCGACGGCGAGCAAAATCGCTATCTTCGGCGTGGTGATGCGTCTGTTCCTGTACGCACCGGTAGGAGATAGCGAAGCGGTACGTATCGTACTGGGCGTGATTGCCTTTGCTTCCATCATCTTCGGTAACCTGATGGCGCTGAGCCAGACCAATATTAAACGTCTGCTCGGTTACTCTTCTATCTCTCACCTCGGCTACCTGCTGGTGGCGCTTATTGCTCTGCAGAGCGGCGAGATGTCGATGGAAGCAGTTGGCGTTTACCTGGCCGGTTACCTGTTCAGCAGCCTCGGCGCGTTCGGTGTGGTCAGTCTGATGTCCAGCCCGTACCGCGGCCCGGATGCGGACTCTCTGTTCTCCTACCGTGGTCTGTTCTGGCATCGTCCGATCCTCGCGGCAGTGATGACGGTGATGATGCTGTCTCTGGCAGGTATCCCGATGACGCTGGGCTTTATCGGTAAGTTCTATGTACTGGCCGTCGGTGTGCAGGCTAACCTGTGGTGGCTGGTTGCCGCCGTGGTGGTCGGTTCCGCGATTGGTTTGTACTACTACCTGCGCGTTGCCGTGAGCCTGTACCTGAGCGCACCGCAGCAGCTGAACCGTGATGCGCCGTCTAACTGGCAGTACAGCGCGGGCGGTATCGTAGTGCTGATTTCTGCCCTGCTGGTACTGGTGCTGGGTATTTACCCGCAACCGCTGATCAGCATTGTGCAGTTAGCGACTCCGCTGATGTAAAAGAAATACGGAAACGAAAAAACCCGCCTTGGCGGGTTTTTTTATGCGTGAAATACGGTCAGTTTAATAGCTGACGGCTCACCAGCGGACCGCTGATGCCTTTCGCTGTGCGATCCATCACTTCCTGGATCACTGAAGAAAGCTCATTGACTTCGAATTTGGCCACGTAGCCATCTGCTTTTACTCGGCGAACGTGATCTTCGTTCGCGCTACCGGAAAGCGAAGAGTGGATAACGACCGGGATTTTCTTCAGACGTTCGTCGGTTTTTATCTTACGGGTAAGCGTAAAACCGTCCATCTCCGGCATTTCGAGATCGGTGAGAACCAGAGCGATCTTCTCACTGACAGGCTTGCCCTCCGCCAGCGCTTCTGCGGAAAGCTGCTGTATTTTTTCCCACGCATCCTGACCTGTTACATGCATCAGATGCGGGATCTCCATGGCGTTAAGCCCTTTTTCCAGCATTGCGCGGGCCACTTTGGAATCATCAGCCACAATCGCCACCGCACCCGGCGTGATGTTGAATTTATTGGTTTTCAGATCGGTTGCGCGCAGGTCGTGGTTCGCCGGTACGATGTCGTACAGGATCTGCTCAACGTCGAGCACCAACGCCAGGTTGTTGGTCTCTTTGTTGTCGTCCAGGCAAGCGATACTGGTGATATAGCGACCATTAACGGCTTTCTCGGCGGTATGCACCTGTTGCCAGTCCAGGCGCATAATGTTTTCCACTGACTCCACAGCAAACGCCTGGACGCTGCGGGCATATTCTGTGATCAACAGGATGTTGAGTCCGGTCTCTGGCTTACAGCCCGCGACGGCGGGCAGGTCAATCACCGGGATCACCTGATCGCGAATGTTAACCATACCCAGTAACGGGGCCTTCATACCCGCTGGACGCGTAAAGGTCGGCATCGGCACGATTTCACGCAGCTTGAATACGTTGATGCCAAACAGCTCTGATTTCTGCTCCTCAACAGATTTGCCGAGGCGAAACAGCAGCAGTTCAAAACGGTTAGACAGGGTTAGGTTTGTCCTGTCATCAATATCTTTCTGGAAATTGTTCATCCTGTCCTCAGTGTGAAAGCCAGCCTTTCCACTGTTATCGGCACTGAGGCGGAAAAATAGAGCGTTAAACGCTGAAAATGGCGAAATCGTGAGCCAGTGCCGTGTCTGGAAATATTGTTTTGCACTCTGCGAGTAATCGCTGACAGCCTTTTTCATCGTAACGTGAGCTAACGTGGGTCATGATCAGGCGTCCCACTCCGGCCTCCAGCGCCAGCTTTGCGGCTTGTCGGGTCGAGCTGTGTCCGCGGCTGTTGGCTTTTTCCTCCATTGAAGCGTCCAGCGTGGTTTCGTGTACCATGACATCTACACCTCGAGCCAGTTCAATGGCGGACGCGCAGGGTCCTGTGTCACCGAAAATAGCGACTGATTTTCCCCTGGTGGCCGGGGCGAGGAAGTCGGCACCGTGGATCGTACGTCCATCTTCCAGCACGATGGTTTTCCCAGCTTTCAAATCCTGAAACCACGGGCCCGCTTTTACACCTGCCGCCTTCAGGGCATTGGCGTCAAGCGCACCGGGTTTGTCGTGCTCTTGAATGCGAAAACCGTAGCATTCCAGCGGATGCGCCAGCGGGTAAGCCGTTACTTTTCGCAGGCCGTCATCCACAATCTCACCCGCGGTGATTTCTACAATATCCAGCGGATAGTCGGTCCAGGAGCCGCTCAGACGCAATGCGGTTTCGGTAAACTCTCGCAACCCTTTTGGCCCGTAGAGCGTCAGAGGCTGGACATTGCCGGCCATTGAGCGACTGCATAGTAGCCCCGGTAAACCAAACAGGTGATCGCCGTGCAGATGGCTGATAAAAATACGATCGAGTTTTCCTGGATTGAAAGGCGTGGTGAGCATCTGATGCTGCGTCCCTTCGCCGCAATCAAAAAGCCACAGCCCTGCCTGAGTCGGGTGTTGCAGATTTAGTAAAATTGCCGTTACATTGCGTGAGCGCGTGGGGACTCCCGCAGACGTGCCTAAAAATAGTAATTCCATCTTTGCGTTACACTTTTCGCCATCAATAAGGCAGGGTGTTCAGGTTATCACAACATAGGGGCAGAGAATGATTCACTGGCAAGATCTCCACCATGCAAAGCTGAGTACCCAACAACTGTACGCACTACTTCAGCTACGATGCGCGGTGTTTGTAGTTGAGCAACAGTGTCCGTACCAGGATGTGGATGGCGATGACCTGGCTGGAGAGAATCGGCATATTCTGGGCTGGCATAACGATGAGCTGGTGGCGTATGCGAGGATTCTGAAAAGCGATGACGAGCTGGAGCCGGTAGTGATTGGTCGGGTGATTGTAAGCAAAACGCTGCGTGGTGAAAAACTGGGGCAACAGCTAATGGCCCAGACGCTGGCATCCTGCGCGCAACACTGGCCACACAAGGCGTTGTATCTGGGCGCGCAGGCGCATCTGCAATCATTCTATGCACGCTTTGGCTTTGTTCCGGTGACGGATATCTATGACGAAGATGGTATTCCACACGTCGGAATGGCGCGGGAAACACATCAGGCGTAAACAGGCGCAATCAGTCCAGGTTGTCTATAGTTAGCGGGTACGTCAATAGAAAGGGAGAATATAATGTCTTTTCATTCTTATGAATCACGTATCGATGATGATCTGGAATTATTAAGTGAAACGCTGGAAGAGGTGCTGCGTTCTTCTGGCGACCCAGCAGATCAAAAATACCTTGAGTTAAAAGCGCGGGCAGAGCGGGCGTTAGAAGAGGTGAGAAATCGCGTCAGCCATGCTTCTGATAGCTACTATTACCGTGCGAAAAAAGCTGTTTGTCGGGCGGATGACTATGTGCACGAAAAACCCTGGCGCGGAATCGGCGTTGGCGCCACAGTCGGTTTAGTGATGGGATTATTGTTAGCGCGGCGATAAATTCCGTTCTGTCATCGCATTTGTACGTACTCCCTAACTGGGGGTACTGCTTTTTCTGCTCAGTACCCCGTATAATGAGAGGTTTTTAACAGGGAGAGGTCCGCGTGCATTCAATCACTACTGCGCTGGAAAGTCTGATGCGTCATTTATCGCAAGAGATGCCAGCAGCACCTGGAATTCGTATTTACGATATACCTTTCCCACTGAATGATGCGTTTGACGCTTTAGGATGGCTGGCTAGTCAACCCGTCTGGCCCCAGTTTTACTGGCAGCAGCGTAACGGCGATGAAGAAGCCGCCGTATTAGGGGCCGTCGCCGCATTTTCCTCGCTGGAATCAGCACAGCAATTTTTACATCAGCATGATAATCATCCCGACCTGCGCATCTGGGGCCTGAATGCCTTTGAGCCTCAGCGTGGCAATTTACTGCTGCCGCGGCTGGAGTGGCGACGTTGCGCCGGAGTGGCGAGCTTACGCTTACATCTTTATAGCGACGTGTCGCTACGTGAAGACGCTGCACAAGCGATCGCCTTCATCTCATCGCTTGCTCCCGTAAAACCGCTCCCTGCATTGCGTTTGAATTTGACGGGAGAACAGCACTGGCCGGAGAAAGCTGGCTGGATAGACCTGATAAAACTCGCCACTCAAACGATCGCAGGAGAAGACCTCGATAAGGTCGTGCTGGCGCGGGCGACCGATTTACAGTTTTCTCAGTCGGTTAATGCCGCTGCCGTGATGGCTTCCAGCCGTCGCTTAAATCTGAACTGCTACCATTTCTTTATGGCATTCTCCGCCGACACCGCTTTTCTTGGCTCTTCTCCTGAACGTCTGTATCGACGACGTGATACGGCGCTGCGCACCGAGGCGCTGGCCGGAACCGTGGCCAATCACCCTGAGGATCATCGGGCCTGGCAATTGGGCGACTGGCTAATGAAAGATGATAAAAACCAGCGCGAGAATATGCTGGTGGTCGAAGATATTTGCCAGCGTCTGCAAGGCTGTACGCAAACTCTCGATGTGCTGCCACCGCAGGTGCTCAGGCTGCGTAAAGTGCAGCACCTGCGCCGTTGCATCTGGACGGAACTGAATCAGGCCGACGATATGCTTTGCCTGATGCAGCTTCAGCCCACGGCGGCAGTTGCCGGTATTCCGCGTGAGCTGGCGCGTGAATTCATCCAACAAAATGAACCCTTTGAACGCGAGTGGTATGCCGGTTCAGCGGGTTATCTTTCTTTGCGCCAAAGCGAGTTTTGTGTGTCATTGCGTTCAGCGAAAATTAGCGCAAACGTGGTACGCCTGTATGCCGGGGCAGGGATTGTACGTGGCTCAGATCCTGAGCAGGAATGGCAAGAAATAGACAATAAAGCGGCAGGGTTACGTACTTTATTACAGATGGAAGGATAGTGATTTCGTGTATATTTCCGATTCATATCAAAAATCCATTTATTCGATTCTCTATACTGTGTCGCAATATTGATACCGGACAATCTCATGTCAGTAAGCGCATTTAACCGACGCTGGGCGGCGGTCATTCTGGAAGCACTCACTCGCCACGGCGTCAGGCATGTCTGCATTGCCCCTGGCTCTCGTTCTACACCGTTGACGCTGGCGGCAGCGGAAAACCCCGCATTCATCCACCACACCCATTTTGACGAGCGCGGTCTTGGGCATCTGGCTTTAGGTCTGGCAAAAGTCAGCCGGCAGCCTGTCGCCGTGATTGTGACGTCCGGTACCGCGGTGGCGAATTTATATCCCGCGTTGATTGAAGCGGGCCTGACCGGTGAAAAACTGATTTTACTTACCGCTGACAGACCGCCAGAGCTTATCGACTGTGGCGCGAACCAGGCGATTCGTCAGGCCGGAATGTTTGCCTCGCATCCATCGCAAACGCTCTCTTTACCGCGTCCGACTCAGGACATTCCGGCAAGCTGGCTGGTGTCCACTATTGATAATGCGTTAGCTGCCCTGCATAGCGGGGCGGTTCATATCAATTGCCCGTTTGCGGAACCGCTCTATGGCGATATGGACGAAACGGGGATTGCCTGGCAGCAGTGCCTCGGCGACTGGTGGCAGGACGATAAGCCCTGGCTGCGAGAAGCGCGTCGGCTGGAAAGCGACAAACAACGCGACTGGTTTTTCTGGCGACAAAAACGCGGCGTAGTCATTGCGGGCCGCATGAGCGCGGAAGAAGGTAAGAAGGTTGCGCAGTGGGCGCAGACGTTAGGCTGGCCGCTGATTGGCGATGTTCTGTCGCAAACCGGACAACCGCTGCCGTGCGCCGACCTGTGGCTGGGAAATGCGAAAGCTGTAGCTGAATTGCAGCAGGCGCAGATTGTGGTGCAGCTTGGTAGCAGCCTGACCGGAAAACGTCTGCTGCAATGGCAGGCCAGCTGCGATCCGCAGGAATACTGGATTGTCGATAATATCGAAGGCCGCCTCGATCCGGCCCATCATCGCGGCCGCAGGTTGGTGGCGAAAGTTGGCGACTGGCTGGAGCTACATCCGGCGGAGAAACGTCAGCCCTGGTGTATGGAGATCCCTCGTCTGGCGCAACAGGCCTGGCAGGCGGTAGAAGCCCGTCGTGAGGCGTTTGGTGAAGCGCAATTAGCCCACCGTATCCGCGACTACTTGCCGGAGCAGGGGCAGCTGTTCGTGGGTAACAGTCTGGTGGTACGCCTGATTGATGCGCTGTCGCAGCTTCCGGCTGGTTACCCGGTCTATAGCAACCGTGGCGCGAGCGGTATTGACGGCCTGCTGTCAACGGCAGCTGGTGTACAGCGTGCCAGCGCGAAATCGACACTGGCGATTGTTGGCGATTTATCTGCATTGTATGACCTGAATGCGCTGGCGTTATTGCGCCAGGTTTCTGCACCGTTTGTCCTGATAGTGGTCAATAATAACGGCGGGCAGATTTTTTCCCTGCTGCCGACACCAGCCAGCGAACGCGAACGGTTCTATCTGATGCCGCAGAACGTACATTTCGAGCATGCTGCCGCCATGTTTAACCTTAAATACCAGCGCCCGGAAAACTGGGAGCAGCTGGAGAGCGCGTTGACTAACGCGTGGCGTACACCTGCGGCCACGGTGATTGAGCTGGTGGTGAACGAAACTGACGGGGCGCAAACCTTGCAGCAACTGCTGGCGCAGGTAAGTCACCTATGATCCTGCATGCGCAGGCGAAAGAGGGCCAAACGGGATTTCCCTGGCTGGTTTTCCTGCACGGTTTCTCTGGCGATTGCCAGGAATGGCAGACGGTCGGCGAAGCATTTCAGGATTATTCGCGGCTATACATCGACCTGCCGGGACACGGTGGCTCCGCTGACATCGGCGTGAGCGGGTTCGATGATGTCGGCGTTTTGCTGCGTAATACCCTGCTTAGTTACAACATACTTAACTTTTGGTTGGTGGGATACTCTCTTGGCGGCAGAGTCGCGATGATGGCGGCCAGTCAGGAGATGCCAGGGCTTTGTGGTCTGGTGGTTGAAGGCGGACATCCCGGCTTGCAAAGCGAGGAGGCGCGCGTTCAGCGTCGTCTCTCGGATGGCCGCTGGGCTGCACGTTTTCGCGCAGAGCCGCTACGTGAGGTGTTTAATGACTGGTATCAACAGCCCGTTTTTTCCTCGCTGAACGCGGCACAAAGAGAGGCGCTGGTCGCTCTGCGTAGCCAGAATAATGGGCAAACGCTGGCGGCAATGCTGGAGGCCACCTCGCTTGCCGTACAGCCTGATTTACGTGCGCAACTCACGACGCGCACATTTCCGTTTTATTATTTATGTGGTGAACGTGACGAAAAATTCCGCGCTCTGGCGGCGGAAATATCAGTACCAAACCATGTGATTCGTAATGCCGGACACAACGCGCATCGGGACAACCCCGCGGGCGTAGTGGACTGTCTGGCTCAGATTCTGCGTCGCTGACTATAGGACATTTTATGATCTATCCTGATGAAACAATGCTTTACGCACCGGTAGAATGGCACGATTGTTCTGAAGGCTATACCGACATTCTTTACGAGAAATCCACCGACGGTATCGCAAAAATCACCATTAATCGTCCACAGGTACGCAATGCCTTCCGTCCGGTCACCGTGAAAGAGATGATCCAGGCGCTGGCGGATGCCCGCTATGATGACAACATCGGCGTAATTATTCTGACCGGTGCTGGCGACAAAGCGTTCTGCGCAGGCGGCGATCAGAAAGTGCGTGGTGACTACGGTGGATACCAGGATGACTCCGGTGTGCATCACCTGAACGTACTGGACTTCCAGCGCCAGATTCGTACCTGTCCGAAACCGGTAGTAGCGATGGTTGCAGGTTTCTCCATTGGTGGTGGCCATGTGCTGCACATGATGTGTGACCTGACCATTGCGGCTGAAAACGCCATCTTTGGTCAGACCGGCCCGAAAGTCGGTTCTTTCGACGGCGGTTGGGGCGCTTCCTACATGGCGCGCATCGTCGGTCAGAAAAAAGCGCGTGAAATCTGGTTCCTGTGCCGTCAGTACGATGCGAAACAGGCGCTGGATATGGGTCTGGTCAACACCGTGGTTCCGCTGGCGGATCTGGAAAAAGAGACCGTACGCTGGTGCCGTGAAATGCTGCAAAACAGCCCAATGGCGCTGCGCTGCCTGAAAGCCGCACTGAACGCCGACTGTGATGGTCAGGCTGGTCTGCAGGAGCTGGCAGGTAACGCTACTATGCTGTTCTACATGACGGAAGAAGGTCAGGAAGGCCGTAACGCCTTTAACCAGAAACGTCAGCCTGATTTCAGCAAATTCAAACGGAATCCGTAATGCGTAGCGCGCAGGTATACCGCTGGCAGATCCCCATGGACGCGGGGGTGATTCTGCGCGACAGGCGGTTAAAAACGCGTGACGGGCTGTACGTTTGTCTTTGTGACGGCGAGCGCGAAGGGTGGGGAGAGATCTCCCCGCTGCCGGGCTTTAGTCAGGAAAGCTGGGAAGAGGCGCAAACCGAGCTGCTGGCCTGGGTGAAAGGCTGGCTGCAAGGGGATGACTCCTTACCGCAACTGCCTTCGGTCGCCTTTGGCGTAAGCTGTGCGCTGGCCGAACTGGCTGGCGTATTGCCACAGGACGCGGACTATCGTGCTGCGCCGCTGTGTACCGGCGATCCTGACGATCTGGTGCTACAACTGGCGGATATGCCGGGCGAAAAAGTGGCGAAGATCAAGGTCGGTCTGTATGAAGCGGTCCGTGACGGCATGGTAGCCAATCTGCTGCTTGAGGCGATCCCGGAGCTGCATTTGCGACTTGACGCCAACCGGGCCTGGACGCCGTTGAAAGCTCAGCAGTTCGCGAAATACGTTAATCCGGAATATCGCGGACGCATTGCCTTTCTCGAAGAGCCGTGCAAAACCCGCGATGATTCTCGTGCCTTCGCGCGTGAAACCGGCATTGCCATCGCCTGGGATGAAAGTCTGCGTGAAGCAGATTTCACCTTCGAAGCTGAAGAGGGCGTCAAGGCCGTGGTTATCAAACCTACGCTGACCGGCAGTCTCGATAAAGTCCGTGAACAGGTGGCTGCGGCGCATGCGCTTGGTCTTACTGCCGTTATCAGTTCGTCAATCGAGTCGAGTCTGGGCTTAACCCAGTTGGCGAGAATTGCCGCCTGGCTAACGCCGCAGACCATTCCGGGTCTGGATACCCTGAGTCTGATGCAGTGCCAGCAGGTACGCACCTGGCCGGGTAGCACGTTGCCGTGTATCGACGTTGATGCGCTGGAACGTCTGCTATGACCCAGCAGGAAATGCCCGATAGCGTGAGCTTATCGGGCCTGGTGCAGTTCCGTGACTGGCCGTGGCGTCACTGGCGACAGGTTCGTGCGAAGGCGCCAGCCTTACGCCTCAACGATGAGGTATTAAGCTGGAGCGATCTCTGCACACGTGTAGATCATCTGGCCTGCGGTTTTGCCGCTCAGGGCGTGGAAGAGGGCGATGGTGTTCTGCTTCGCGCCTGGAATCATCCACGCGCTTTGCTGGCCTGGCTCGCGCTGCTGCAATGTGGGGCGCGGGTTTTACCTGTGAACCCACAGTTGCCTCAGCCGCTGCTTGATGCGCTGATCCCGGACTTAACGCTACGTTTTGCGCTGGATCTGGAGGCCGCTATCGAACTTCCGGAACTCAGTCCGTTACAGATGCGGTCGTTACCAGGCGATCACGCCGCGGCGTGGTTGCCTGAACGTTTGAGCACGATGACGTTAACTTCAGGTTCTACCGGATTGCCAAAAGCGGCTGTTCATACCTGTCAGGCGCATCTGGCAAGCGCGCAGGGCGTCCTGTCATTAATGCCGTTTGGTGCTGAGGATGACTGGCTGCTCTCGCTGCCGCTGTTTCATGTTTCCGGCCAGGGTATTTTGTGGCGCTGGTTGTTCGCCGGAGCGCGAATGACCGTGCGCGACAAGCAGCCGCTGGAGCAAATGCTGGCTGGATGTACCCACGCTTCACTGGTGCCCACGCAGCTGTGGCGCTTGCTGGTCAACAACACGCCGGTCACACTCAAAGCGGTACTGCTGGGAGGTGCGGCAATTCCTGTTGAATTGACGGAGCAAGCGCGCGAGCAAGGGATTCGTTGCTGGTGCGGTTACGGATTAACGGAGTTTGCTTCTACGGTCTGTGCGAAAGAGGCTGATGGTCTGGCAGATGTGGGTTCCCCCCTGGCGGGCAGAGAGGTAAGAATCGTTGATGATGAAGTCTGGCTGCGTGCCGCCAGCATGGCGCAAGGTTACTGGCGTAACGGACAGCTTATTCCTTTAGTGAACGCGGAAGGCTGGTTTGCAACCCGCGATCGCGGCGTGCTGAAGGACGGCAAGTTAACGATTGTCGGTCGTATGGATAATCTGTTTTTTAGCGGCGGGGAAGGTATACAGCCGGAAGAAGTGGAACGCGTGATTGCAGCGCATCCGCATGTTCTACAAGCCTTCATTGTGCCGATAGAAGACAAAGAGTTTGGCCATCGCCCGGTGGCTGTCATTGAGTATGACGCTAATGCTGGAGAAACTAATCTCGAAGAGTGGGTAAAAGATAAGCTAGCCCGCTTTCAGCAGCCGATTTGTTGGCTAACATTGCCGCCCGAGCTCAAAGCAGGAGGAATTAAAATTTCGCGCCGTGCGTTATTGGATTGGGTAAGTGCTTCATCATTAACATTAAGAAAACATTAATAGTATTTCTCGTTATTGTCATTCCGCAGCTATTGTCCTTTTGTTTATGAGCTAATGTGTAACCTATTGTGAAATTTATTAACAATAGGTGCGCTATGGAATGGCATGTGAAGAAGACCTGCTGTCACAAAAAAGCAGGGAGGCTCTATATCGTACTTTGCGATAGCGGTGGTTCGCTCAAGATGCTTGCCCAGGCGCAATCATCTGAGCGGATTAAGCCCGGCGATCTTCTTTCGCCGCTGAAGGATGCTCAGTATTGTATTAACCGCGATACATCTCGGGTGATTAAGATCATTGATGCCAGACAGTACATTTGTGATGAATGGGAACGTCTGTTACGACTGTCTAAAGATAAATAATCTCAGGACAGGTGTTTGCGTGAAGGCAGAAAAATCGTCATTAGCCCTGCCATGATGCACAGTACTCCTGCCAGCGCTTTCACTGAAAATGTTCCCTGCCAGCCGGGCAGGATCATTGAGGCAACCCACACCAGCACATAGCTCAGGCTGAGCAGGGCATAGGCTTTGCTCAGCGCGAGTTGGTGTAGGGCTTTATGCCAGCAAATAACCGACAGCAAATACCCTGCCAGCCCGGCATATAAAGCAAACGCACCAATACTGACAGAGAATACGGCGGAGATGAACGCCAGCGGCTGCAGCATTGGCGGCAGATTATCCATTGCAAAGCCAAGGCTCAACTGGGCAGCAGAGGTGATAATAACGCTACATAATCCCCAAAATACGCCCATTACACTGCACTCCCAAGAATAAATATGCCGGTAATGATCAGCCCAACGCCCAGCCAGTGGCGGGTTGTGACGGGTTCGCGCCAGATTTTCCAGGCCGCGAGAGTTACCCATACAAAGTTAAGACTCAGCATGGGATAGGCAATACCGACAGGAATGTTTTGTAAAACCGCCAGCCATAGCAGCATGGCCAGACCGAGGCTTGCCAGAGCAAGCCCAACCCATTGCGTAATGTAGCGTTTTCGCGCACGAACAGACACCGGTCGGGTCGCCTGCTTCTGGCATAGCTGGCCGCAGACGCTGAGCAGGCTGGAGAGGACTAAGGCTATCCAGATCATTTGGGCCGATACTGAATCAGGACCAGACGCCCCTGATTATCAATGTAGTCAGCGGGAGGGATGGCAAGCTGATTAATATCTTCATCCTTACCGACAGAGAGCACGAGCGTAATGTTTCCTTGTTGACGATGTTGTGCTAACCAGTCGGCAAAATTCTCCCGACTGACAAAGCGGCCTTGAGCATCCGGGTAGTTGAGACCGTATTTTAACTCGCCCGTTTGTCCGTACATCATGATGTCGTCGCGCTTCAGGCTCCAGGCCAGTCCCGCAGCCACGCCAACGCTGTCGGTGAGAATATAACGGCTCGGCTCCAGCGATTCTTTGGTCATCTCGACAAAAAACTGCGGCTGTTTAGATTCCATCACCCGGTCAGGAATGGAGAAGCCAAATAACAGCGCCAGCCCTAATGGGCATAGTGCTGCGAATTTCCAGTTCTTCTCGCGGTTATTTAGCGTATACCAGCCAAAAAGCGTCCAGATGATAAAGATGCCCCAGGCACAAAAAACCTTATACGTTTCGATATGCGACCAGACCGGCGTCTTCAATGGTCCCAGCGTGGAAACAATAAACGTAGCGACGATGCCGACGACACCAAATAGCACGTTGATCCAGCCATTGATGCGCAGGGATGCTGAGTCTTTTTCCGCAGCCTGCAGGCCGAAGCGCGCCGTTAATATCGCTAGCGGCGCGAAGCAGGAAAGAATATAGGTCGGCAGTTTTCCTTTCGCGATGCTGAAAAACAGGATTGGCATAATAATCCAGCTTAACAGGTACAGAGCACTGCGCGGAACATCCCGCTCACGCCAGCCCGTACGCAGCGCGCCGGGAAGCAGACCGAGCCACGGTAATGTGCCTGCCACAAATATCGGGATGTAGTACCAGATAGGAGCCTTATGCTGGGCATCATCCAGCGCAAAGCGCTGAATATGTTCAACCCAGAAGAAGTAATGCCAGAAATCCGGTTCGCGTTGTGCAATCGCTATACCCCACGGTAGTACGATCGCGATGCAGCCGATCACCGCCAGCAGACCGTAGAGAATGAGGTTTTTCCAACGCTTTTGTGCAAAAACCCACGGCAGTACGCTGAGTACAGGAACGGCGAGTGCCAGAAAACCTTTGGTCATTACACCCATACCGCAGGTCAGCCCAAGCAGCAAAAAAGCGATGATTTTGCGTGTTCTGGTGGTGGCCTGCATGCCTTCCCAAAAACAACACATGCCCGCCATCAGCCAAAGCGCAATGATGGGATCAAGTACCGCGTAGGTGCCGATGCTGTAAACCGAAAAAAACGTTAAAAAGATAGCGGAGGAGAGTACGGCGGTACGCTTATCATGCCACAGTCGCATGGCAAGCCAGGCTACCAGTAATGCGGTCAACAAAGTGGCAAAAATAGCACCCGCTCTGACACCAAAATTATTGGCGCCAAACAACCATTGTCCGATGCTGTTCAACCAGTATCCGGCAATTGGTTTTTCAAAATAACGCAGCCCTAAAAAGTGTGGAACGATCCAGTCACCAGAGTTGAGCATTTCCCGGCTGATTTCAGCATAGCGCGTTTCATCAGGCTGCCAGAGCATACGGCTGTTGATAGGTAAAATAAAATACAGTGCGATTAAAGCGATAAATGCCAGAGTGTAGCGGGCAGCAGGTTTCATGGTGTCACACTCACCGGTTGTTGGCAGCCGAGCCATCCCTCTCTGCCGGGTATTTTTCCACGTACTATCTGTCCTAACGGCAGCGTACTGATGTCGTCAGGTAACAGCTCGCCAAGCGGGCAGAATGTCATCCCCATATCGGCAGCGCGAATGAGCAACTCGTCAAAATTCTGATGAAAGGCGATACCTTCAACTTCCGCATGAATGGTGTACACCGGTGTTCCTCTGCTCATCTGGATGTGGGAGAGAATATAGGAGTTGAAGTCCACCGCCTGGACCTCCTGACCAACCACCTCATCCCATGTTGGTAGGGTGACGGGAATTTGTGGCGTCCCCGTTTTCCCGGATTCCAGCACCGGACGAAATAACGACGTTCCCCGACAGTCACTGTTATAGCGCAGATGGAATGCTTCTTTGGCATGGACGACACGGTTGTCGGCACGCCATCCGGCAACGGCAGAGCAGGTGACTGGCTGACCGATGATGGCTTCAAGTGCGGTGATACCTTGCGAAATATCATCAATCAGCTGTTTGTCATTCCAGTTTCCGCTTCGCGCCTGCCAGGCGTGATGATCCCAGGCATGCAAACCGGTTTCATGAATCTGGGCGGTTTGTGCAATGATTGCCGCGTTGGCCTGGCCAATCTCTTTTCCCGGCCATGCGGTTCCCGCCAATAAAATATCCCATCCGTAGAGTGATGCTGCGTTTGAACGCAGCATCTTCCACAGAAATTGTGGCTTCACCAGACGCCAGAGATGGCGTCCCATGTTGTCAGGCCCAACGCTAAAGAAAAAACTTGCCCGAATGTTATGTCGGTTTAATGTCTCCAGCAGGCGGGGCACGCCTTCGCGCGTCCCCCTGAATGTATCGACATCAATGCGCAAGCCTACTTTGGTCATGATGTGTGTTCCGTGATATCCACACTGCGTAAGAAGAAGTCCAGCGTCTCTTCTACCGTTTCCTGCATCTCAATGGTCGGTTCCCAGTTCAGGCAGCGTTTTGCATTGCGAATGTTAGGCTTACGATGCTCAACGTCTTGATAACCTTTACCGTAGTAGCTGCTGCTTTCGACGTCACGGAAACCGGCAAACGGCGGGAACTGGTTACGCAACGGATGTTTTTCAAAGCAGGAAAGCAGCATTTCTGCCAGTTCCTGAATACTTGCTTCGTTCTGTGGATTACCGATGTTGATAATCTCACCGTCACAGCGGCCGCCTTCGTTTTCAATGATGCGGTACAGGGCTTCGATACCATCGCGAATGTCGGTAAAGCAGCGTTCTTGCTTACCGCCTTCAATCAGCTTGATCGGTGAACCTTCCACGAGGTTGAGGATCAGCTGTGTAATGGCGCGTGAGCTGCCGATACGCGCGGCGTTAAGGCTGTCCAGACGCGGTCCCATCCAGTTAAACGGGCGGAACAGGGTGAAGCGCAATCCCTCTTTTTCGCCGTATGCCCAGATAACACGGTCCAGCAACTGCTTGGATACGGAGTAGATCCAGCGTGGTTTATTGACCGGACCGACGATCAGATTCGAACTGTCTTCATCAAAGACTTTGTCGGTACACATGCCGTAGACTTCGGAGGTTGACGGGAAAATGATGCGCTTGCGGTATTTCACGCAGTAACGAATGATTTTTAGGTTCTCTTCAAAATCGAGCTCAAATACGCGCAGCGGGTTGCGGGTATATTCGATAGGCGTTGCGATCGCCACCAGCGGCAGCACAACGTCGCATTTTTTCACATGATATTCAATCCATTCGGAGTGAATGCTGATATCACCTTCGACGAAATGGAATCGCGGATGTTGCAGGAAACGCCCAATGGCGTCGCTGCCAATATCGAGTCCATACACTTCGTAATTATCTTCTTGCAGCAGGCGCTCGGTCAGATGGTTACCAATGAAGCCGTTAACGCCGAGGATCAGTACGCGAGTACGGCGTTTGCTGGTGGTCACTGACTGGCTGTTTAGGCGAGAACCTGGCACCAGACCCAGAACTTGCGCCAGTTGTGAACCCTGCATTGCAATACCATCGCCAGCTTGTCCGGTAATAATCTCCAGTGCACCATCGACACAGGCGATCAGTAAAGGAGACACTGAGATGACGGTGCCCGGCTGGGCCGCAATGTCGTTTGTGCAAACGCGCGATGACCAGACGGTGAACTTTTGTGTGCCAACATAGCTAAATGCGCCCGGCCACGGATCGCTGACGGCACGGACCTGGTTATGTAACTCCGCGGCAGGTTTGTTCCAGTCGAGGAAGCTATCTTCCGGCGTACGGCGACCAAAACAGGTAGCATCTACATCCTGTTGAGGGAATTCGGAGTAACTTCCCGCGTTGATGGCCGGCAGTGTCTGCTCCAGCAGATGACGTGCTGCCTGACACAATTTATGGTGCAGCGTTAACGCCACGTCTTCCGGTGAAATAGCGACACGTTGCTGGGCAACAATAGCACCGGCATCCGCGCGTTTGACCATGCGGTGAAGTGTGACGCCCGTTTCGGTTTCACCATTGACCAATACCCAGTTCAATGGCGCGCGACCACGGTATTTCGGCAGCAGCGAGCCGTGCAGATTAAATGCACCCTTAGGGGCAAGACTGAGGATCTCATCACTCAGTAAATGGCGATAGTAGAACGAGAAGATAACATCGGGTGCCAGTTGGCTAATGCGCTCAATCCACAGGGGATGATTAACCTCGTCTGGGGCGTAAACCGGAATACCGGCGCTGGCCGCGAGGCGGGAAACAGATCCAAAAAACGCTTTTTCACCCGGGTTGTCGGTGTGCGTAAAAATGGCAGCGATTTCATAACCTGCATCCAACAAGGCCTGGACACCCTGACATCCCATATCGTGATAGGCAAATACGACGGCTTTCATGCGCGGTTTTCCTCGGTTGACTGCGTAGTTTGTGGGCGGATAACGTGTTGAACAAAATAGCGGGGGCGGGCGCGGACATCGTTATAGATGCGACCGATATATTCGCCGAGTAAACCCATGCCAATAAACTGTGCGCCGATAAAGGTAAACAGGACGGCAAACAGCATGAATACCCCCTCCGCTGCCCACTGTGGGCCGAGCGTCAGGCGCAGAACAACAAGCAGGACTGATAAGGTAAAGCCCGTGGCAGCTATCACGCTGCCCAGCAGGCTCAACATGCGAAGCGGTGTTGTGGTAAGGCAAGTCACCAGGTCATACATCAGGTTGATCAGACGCATGAAGCTGTATTTGGAGTCACCAAATTCACGCTCTGCATGATGTACCGGGATCTCCGTGGCGCGACGGGCAAAAATGTTGGCCAGAATAGGGATAAAGGTGCTGCGCTCCTGGCAATGCAGCATGGCATCGACGATGTGACGGCGATAGGCGCGTAGCATGCAGCCGTAGTCGCCCATTGCTTTACCGGTGGTTCGTTGGATCAGATGGTTTATCATTCGTGAGGCGGTCTTACGAAATACGCTATCCTGACGGTTCTGGCGTACCGTGCCTACCACATCGAAACCCTCATCTGCAGTGGCGACCAACCGAGGGATCTCCTCCGGCGGGTTTTGCAAATCGGCATCCAGCGTGATGATCAAGTCTCCGGTGACATGGCTGAAACCGGCCATAATCGCAGAGTGTTGCCCGTAGTTGCGATTCAGTAAAATTGAGACAATATGGCTGTTCGGTGCCTGAGAGGCGTCCATCATCAACTGAGCGGAACGGTCGCTGCTGCCGTCGTCGATTAGCAGAATCTCATAGTCTTTGCCCAATTTTTCGCAGGCGGCACTGGTGCGTCTGATTAACTCTGGCAGGCTTTCCTGTTCATTAAAAACGGGAATAACCACCGAGACTTTTTTAATCGGTGTGGCTTCAAACATGCTCATTGTCCTGCGATCTCGCGAAGCGCCGTAATGACCCGCTGAGTGTCATCATCGGTCATGTCAGGGAATAACGGCAGCGAGCAGATGCGCGCGCTGTTCCATTCAGTATTTGGGAGCGAAAGGGTAGTGAAGCGTTCGCGATAATATTTTTGCGTATGGGCTGCACGAAAATGCAGACCGGTGCCGATATCTTTGGTCTTCAGCGCTTCCATCAGGGCATCTCTGCTCAACCCGCAGCGCGTTTCATCAACACGAATGATGAATAAGTGCCAGGCATGAACGTGCGACCACTGCGGTAGGCTCAGCGGCTGGAATGGAGTATCGGCCAGCGCTTTTTGATAGTGCTGGGCAATTTGCGCCCGGCGTGAATTCAGTTGTCCCAGCTTATTCAGCTGTACCAGCGCGATGGCGGCATTGATATCTGTGAGGTTGTATTTGTATCCTGGCGCAAGTACTTCGGCTTGTGGTGCCCGGCCGTAGGTTTGTCGATCAAATGCATCAACGCCCAGACCGTGAAACTTCAGGCTGCGAAGCCGCTGAGCAAGCTGGCTGTCGTCGGTAACGATCAGTCCACCTTCCGCACAGGTGATATTTTTAATGGCGTGAAACGAGAAAATTGCCGTACCGCGAGCACCGACATGACGGCCTTTATACAACGTCCCCACGGCATGGGCCGCATCTTCTATTACCGGGATGCCATAACGCTCGCCAATGGCATAAATTGCGTCGAGGTCGGCGGGGGCGCCAGCATAATGTACTGGAACAATGGCTTTGGTTCGTGGGGTAATAGCGGCTTCAATTTGCTCAGGTGTCACCATAAGCGTATCGCGGTCGACATCGATCATCACTGGCGTCGCCCCCAGCAAAACAATCATGTTGAGGGTAGAAACCCACGTCATCGACGGCGTAATGACCTCGTCGCCCGCACCAATGCCCAGCGCCATAAGCGTAATGTGCATTCCTGCAGTGGCGGAGCAAACGGCGACGGCATGCTTATTCCCCGTGAGCTGGCAAAAAGCCTCTTCCAACTGTTGATTTTTCGGGCCGGTGGTTATCCATCCAGAGTCCAGAACCGCCTTCACTGCGGCAAGTTCTTCAGCGCCCATGGCCGGGCGAGAGAAAGGCAAAAAGTCAGACATCATTATTCCTTCAAGCCATTTAACGCCACCGAAGTTTTATTTTTAGTGATAAACAGGGGCGTCGTTAATTATTTCATCAGGCTACAAAGGTTAATGACTGAAGGTTAATTTATCCTTAAGAGTTTAAGGTTTGGGAACGATAGCTAAATAGAGGTGTTTTTTTTGTTTATCTTAATGAAATTAAGTGTTTTTTAGGTTTTTGCGACATTGCTGTTTGCTATAAGTTGAAGAGTGCAATGCCGCTATTCAGAATGTTAATTATATGCCGTTATTAAAATGATAACCTACAGTAACCCTTTTAAGGTTAACGTTTTACGCGTGGCGATATTTAAATCGTAGGCACTGAGATCTTCCGGTTTAACCCAGGCGAATGCCTGGAACTCTTCGTTAATCTTCACTTCACGATTCGCTGCGACACAATCGAAGATAAGATAAATCATGTAAATCTCTTCCTGACTGCCATCAGCATAGGTTTTAGTGCGAATATCATCACTGAAGGTCCAGGGGGTAATTTCTGATAACACCAGTTGCTCGCCCAGCTCTTCCCTCACTTCACGGCGCAGAGCTTCTTCAATACGTTCACCCGGTTCAACACCGCCGCCAGAAAGCGCCCACTGACCGGGAAACACACCGCGGTCACCAGCCATTTTGCAGAGTAAATAACAGCCATCGTTTTGAATTAATGGGCAAACAATCGTTCTTTGGCGCATCAGTCGAGTCCTTGTTGGGGAGGTAGAGAAAATTCCGTCATGCACGCATCTTACCTTTTGCTGGCGGCAGAAAAAATGTTTCATCGGTGATTAAGAGCGCTATGGCAGGGAAAACAGGATGTTTGTTGAAAATGACGTTCTGGGACGTCCAACTGTGTAATTGGCACAAGAAATTAACCTTAAATAAATCTTGTGAGTAGTATTTAGTTACAATATGTCATTGCATCGCTTTTTTAGCTCATTGATTCCTCGCCATCTGACAGTACAATTCATCGGTTTTGGGGCTATGTTTTGATTCTTGCTGGAAAGGATAGAAAATGAAAAAAAGTTTAATGTTGGGTTTTGCCGGAATGCTGTTTGTTTCCGCGTCGGCGAGCGCGATTAGCATCAGCGGCCAGGCTGGCGAAGACTACACTAACCTGGGATTCGGTATGGGCACTGAGAGTACTGGTCTGGCCGTCAGCGGTAACTGGATGCATAACGATGACGACGGTGATGTTGCCGGGCTGGGTTTAGGTTTGAATATCCCACTGGGGCCGCTGATGGCGACCGTTGGTGGTAAAGGTGTTTATACCAATCCAAACGATGGCGATGAAGGCTATGCTGCCGCTGTCGGTGGTGGTTTACAATGGCCGATTGGCGATAGCTTCCGTCTGTTTGGTGAGTATTATTACTCTCCTGATTCACTTTCCAGCGGTATCGACAGCTATGAAGAAGCGAATGCCGGTGCGCGTCTGACCATTTTGCGTCCGCTGAGCATTGAAGCCGGTTATCGTTACCTGAACCTGGCAGGCAAAGACGGCAACCGTGATAACGCGATTGCTGATGGCCCGTACGTTGGGGTTAACGCCAGCTTCTAACATTTCTGGCGCGGCGTTCAGTCGCGCCTTACCCCCTCCATGCGTTATAGTGTTTTCATCATAAAAGCAGGAGAACACGATGTTAAACGTGGAGATGCTATCCACAGGGGATGAAGTGTTGCACGGACAAATCGTCGACACCAATGCCGCCTGGCTGGCCGATTTTTTCTTTAATCAGGGTTTACCGCTAACACGCCGCAGCACGGTAGGTGACAATCTTAACGATTTGGTCGCCGTTTTGCGTGAGCGTAGCGAGCACGCCGATGTACTGATCGTTAATGGCGGTCTGGGACCTACCAGCGATGATTTGAGCGCGCTGGCAGCGGCAACGGCAAAAGGCGAAGGGTTGGTGCTGCATGAAGCATGGCTGGCCGAGATGGAGCGATATTTCCGCGATCGTGGCCGCGTGATGGCGCCAAGCAACCGCAAACAGGCTGAACTTCCGGCCAGCGCTGAGTTTATCAATAATCCGGTGGGTACCGCGTGCGGGTTCGCCCTGAAGCTTAACCGCTGCCTGATGTTCTTTACACCGGGTGTACCGTCAGAATTCAAAGTCATGGTGGAGCATGAGATCCTGCCCCGTTTGCGTGAGCGTTTCTCTTTGGCTCAGCCCCCGTTATGCCTGCGATTAACCACCTTTGGCCGTTCTGAAAGCGACCTGGCGCAGAGCCTGGATCCGCTCCCGTTGCCTCCGGGAGTAACAATGGGTTATCGCTCCTCAATGCCGATTATTGAGCTGAAGCTGACCGGGCCGGATTCCCAACGGGAAGCGATGCTGGCGCTGTGGCCAGAAGTTAAGCGGGTTGCCGGGCAGAATATGATTTTTGAAGGTACGGAAGGCTTACCCGCGCAAATCGCCCGCACGTTGCAAGAACGGCAATTCAGCCTGACGCTGAGCGAACAATTCACCGGTGGTCTGGTGGCATTGCAGCTTTCTCGTGCGAATGCGCCACTGTTGGCGAGTGAAGTGGTTCCGCCTCAGGAAGAAACGCTGGCGCAAACGGCGCATTGGATAACCGAACGACGCAGCAAACATTATGCTGGATTGGCACTCGCGATATCGGCTTTCGAAAACGAACATATTAACTTTGCGCTGGCCACGCCTGATGGGACACACGCCTTGCGCGTAAGGCTGAATGCAAATCGCTACAGCCTGGCGATTCGTCAGGAAGTGTGCGCGATGATGGCGCTAAATATGCTGCGCCGCTGGCTTAACAATCAGGATATCGCTAGCGAACACGGCTGGATCGAAGTGGTTGAGTCGTTGACGATTTAATTATTGATTGGGAAGGCTAAATGCCTTCCCAATCTGGCTCATGCGGTGGTATCGCCAGGCAATAGCCCGGTAATTAACTGAACTAAATCACGATCAATACCTTGTTCCAGCATTATGTGAGCGATACGTAAGGCTTCTTCTTGCGTACCTTTTTGCACCCCTTGTTCTAACCCTTTTTGCATTCCTTGTTCTAACCCTTGCTGTATCCCTTCTTGCAGTCCATTTTGGTGGCCTTCCTGCCTGAGTCTCTCTGCAATTGTCATCAGCTTCTCCTTGTGATGGGGGGATCGTTCGGCAACTTCGCGGATAAACTCGCTGACGCGAGAAACGTCGCCGTACCGTATCAGGTAATTAAATAGCGTTTGTAGCTGGCTGTCATTAGCAGTGCTTGTAACTAATAGCGAGACCAGTCGATCCACTAACCCCATTAAGTCACGATCGCGGATATGTTTTTGCATCAACTCAAGCAGCGCAACCCTGCGATGCTGTGCGATTTCATCGTCAGGTATTACGGTAATGTCGACCAGCGGAAAAGCCTCTGAATACAGTTGTCGCGCCAGTTGCGGATTATCAAATTCATCCAGCCAGTTGAGCGACCAGGGATAGGGACTTTGTTGACCGTGATAAAACAGCATGGGGATCACCAGCGGCAGCGTTTTATTCCCGGCATCTAGATGATGCTGCATCGCCGCGGTGGCATAACGCATCAGGCGAAATGCCATATGCGGTACCGCGGTACTCTGATGTTCAATAACACAATAAATATAGCCCTGACCTTCGCGGGTTTTTAGTGACCACACTACGTCGGAGTAGCATGCGCGGAGATCTTGTTCGATAAAACTGGTGGACTCCAGCTTCAGCGTTTGTAAATCACATATCTCACGTAATGCGATAGGAAGGTGTATATCCAGAAAATCCCGAGCCATCTCAGGGTAAGACATTATCTTTTTAAAAACGGCATCATGTGGTGTAGATGTAGTGGATTTAGCCATGGTAGTCCGTCACCAGAAAGAGAAGATGGCGTGACGGTATCCACTTTTAATATGCGCTGCATGCGGGAAATGGGTTCTTTGCGTGGGTGAATCAGAGATAAATACGTCCGACTACAACGTATTCAATTAAGCGGAACGGGCTACGCAAAAATGCCCGGTAGCAAACACCACCGGGCAACAGAGTTAACCCAACGCTTTGGCAAGCAGGGTGATAGGATGTTCGCAGCGTTTGCTTGTAGACATCTCAATCTGCCATTTACAGGTTTCGCAGTCGGTGACGACGATATCAGCGCCGCTTTCTTCAATTTGGCGGAATAACGGTGCGCCAATAGACTGTGAAGTCGGATAGTTTTCCTTTTTAAAGCCGTAAGTCCCGGCAATCCCGCAACACTGAGAATCCAGCACCGTCAGCTCCAGCCCTGGAATTTGTCGCAGTAGCTCCAGCGTATAGAGCGTCCAGCCCATTTTCTCCATGTGACATGGCGTGTGATAGACCACCTTCAGCGGCAGCCTTTTCAGCGGCAGCGTTTTACCTTCATCCAGCTTGCGCCACAGCCAGCGGGTTGCCAGTTCAATGTGTTCACGCAGGCCTGAGTTGTCGACATCCAGCACTTCCGGATATTCATCACGTAGCGCAAAGGTACAGGTTGATGAGGTGGCGATCACCGGAATGCCTTTGCCATCAATCGCCTCTCTGAGTGAGGCCACGTTGCTTACTGCCTGCTTACGCGCTTTATCGGTAAAACCGTTGGCAATCAGCGGCACGCCACAGCATTTCTCTTTACTCAGCAGTTGCACGCCAGTACCCATCGCATTCAACACCTTGATCAGGTCTTTGCCGAGCTGGGGATGGTTGTAATTCACAAAACAGCCGTGGAAAAAGGCGACCTGATCCTGATACTGCGCCTGCTGTGCGGCAACGCTGCGATACCAGCGGCGGAAGGTGCCAAAGGAGTACTTCGGCAGCGTACGACGATGATCGATTTTTAACGCGTAATCCAGCAGTTGACGCACCGGTTTTAATGAGGTGGCGGTATTCACTATTGGGGCGAAGGGAGTGGATACGCTGCCCATTAAATCGGTATGGCTTAAGACAAAGTTACGCAACGATGGGCGCGTCGTGTCGTATTTGGCGCGCGCGCGCTGGATGATATCGCCGATTTTCACGTCTGACGGACAGGCCACTTCGCAGCGTTTACAGTTGATGCAGTATTTCAGCGCGTCGTCATATAGCGCGCCATCTTTCAGGCGCAGACGTTCACCGTCCGGGCCGGCCTGCTTAGGGCCCGGGTAGCTCGGATTGACGCGGCTTACCGGGCAGGCGGTGGTGCACACCGTACATTTGATACAACTTTCAAAACGTGTGTCGCTCATTGCTGTCCTCCTGCACGTTTCGCAATATGATGCGCGGCATGTAAGGCGCTAACTGCGCACACGCCGCCTCCGCAACCCTGGGCGATAGGGTCGAATCCGCCGAGGACAGAACCGATGGCATACATGTTCTCTATCGTTTTTCCCGCCAGTGATGGACGTAATGCGGTATCGGTTGTTACGCCAAACTGTTGCCACGGTTGTGGATCGAAAACATCACGCTGATACCACTCGGCGCGGGTAGCTGTTTGCTGTACATCCAGTCCCAGGATTGGTTCGTGGATTGCCTCACGCGTGGCGACCAGCCCGCTGCTGAAGAAGCTGCCGCTGGCGAGCACGGCGAAACGTGGCCGCAAGGGGATATCGGCATGATTTCGGGTCCAGATTTCGCTGACCACGCCATCCTGACAGGTGATTTTTTTCACTTCATCACCCGGCATCCACACACCGCCCTGGCGCACAAACTGGCGCTGTAATTTGTTGTGCAAACGCATGCCCAGTACCGAAGGTGGTAGGGTCGGTAACAGTGTCAGCGAGCAGGGGAGGCGCTCGTTAAGCCACTGCCAGAGCCGCTCATCTGCCAGGCCAAAGCAGGCTGGCATGATTATCATGTCGCAGGTTTTTGCCATTGGCAGCAATGCGTCATAGAGCAGCGACCATTTATCTTCGTTATCCAGCAGGCGTGCAATATTAACGGCACGAAACTCGGTTGGGTTATCACGCAGGACATCCAGCTCCGGTAGCTCGATTTCTGCCGTCTCGACGCTGAGATTGCGTTGGCGTAATGACGCCGCGGCGAGATGCGCCTGAAAATCCAGTAACCCGCTAATCCCTACAACGCAGATACGCTGCGCGGACAGCGGCCAGACCGGCACTTCCGGGGAACTTAACCAGGTTGAGCGCAGGGTGCCCAGCGGGGTAACACGTTGATGTGCCTGATGCACTTTGCCCTGCAAATGCGTTCCGCATTCTTCCAGTAAATTTTGCGCCTGTTGGGCCAGTTCCAGAACGTTCTGCGTTCCGATGGTGCTATACGGATGTGCGGGTGCCTGAGTGCGCAGCGCATTCAAACCCGCTTCTATATCCGTCACCGGCTGACCATCGGGTAAGCTGCTGAGCAAATCCAGTGAGCCGGAGGAAAAATGCAGGGCGCTTTGGCCGCGGGTAACAATCGTGCAGCGCAGTCCGCTTTTTTGCAGTTGCAGGCCACATAGCAGTCCGGCGAGGCCGCCGCCGATAATGACGGTATCAAATTTCATCCTGGTGCTCCTTTTCCAGACCACACAACCCTTGATAAACCCAGCGCGTGAATTCGCTTTCGCGCAGCGCATCTCCCCAGGCGATGGGCTGCACGCCTTTCCAGCGTTCGTTGAGGAAGTCGGAAAGCTGGGTAATGGACTGCGCTGCGGTAGTGACATTGAAACGTTGCAGCAAACCTGCGGCGCGACAGGCACACAATTCGCCCTGGCAGGTCCCCATTCCAACACGGGTACGGCGACGCAAATCGAGCAGGCTGTTGACGGTTAAATTCTCGACGGCGTATTGCACTTCGCCTGCGGTGACTGCTTCGCATTCACAGACCAGACTGCGGTGCTGGCGGCCTTCGCTAAGCCACGCAGGGGTGCGATCGCCGTGACGGTAGACCGCCGAGCCGCGCAGTGGAGCTGGCAATGAGATCACGCGTTTAAGCGTATGCTCGGTAGATTCCTGTGAGCCAGGCAGCGCGGTGTCTGCCGTTGTGCAAGGCTGGGTATTGCCCAGCTTACGGCAAACGGCATCGGTGGCCCATTCCGCCATCAGGCGGTAGGTCATCAGTTTGCCGCCGGTAATGGTGATAAACCCTTCCAGTCCGTCACGTTCAGCGTGATCGAACAGTACAATCCCACGGCTGACGTTACGACCGCTTGGGTCGTCGTCGCTGGCCACCAGCGGGCGTACGCCGGAGTAGGCGCGTAAAATGCGTGTTTTCGCCATAATCGGCGCCAGCTTCTCGCCTTCACGCAGCAGAATATCGACCTCTTCTGCGGTGACGCGGTTGCTGTCGATATCGTCGTAATCAATGTGCTGTGAGGTGGTACCGATCAGTGAAATGGTATCGCCAGGCACCAGAATATCGGCGTCAGAAGGCTTACGGCAGCGGTTAATGACATGCTGGTTAATACGATGATCCATAATCAGCAACGAACCTTTGGCCGGGAACATACGGATGCTCAGATCGGCATATTCCGCAATGCGTTGACCCCAGATCCCAGCGGCGTTGACGACAACCGGTGCATGCAGGGACTGCATTTCGCCTGTCAGATGATTGCGCACGTTAACGCCGCAAACCGTTGCGCCTTCGCGGATCAGTCCCGTCACTTCATGCGCCGTTAAGATAACCGCGCCATGCTCACGCGCATCCAGCATGTTAGCTGCTGTTAAGCGGAAAGGATCGACCGTGCCGTCTGGTACTTTTACTGCACCAATCAGCTGTGGATTCACAGAAGGTTCGATAATACGTGCCTGCTGAGGGTCAATCGCTTCTGCGCGAATCCCTGCCTCTTCACAGGCGCGAATAAAGGTGGCCTGGAAGGAAAGCTCATCCTCCGGCAGAGTAATAAACAGACCGTCCGTTGGCTCAACGCAATGACGGGCGATACGTTTCAGAATTTGGTTTTCGCTGATGCACTCACGAGCAGATTCAGCGTCGGTGACGGCGTAGCGTGCACCGCTATGCAGCAGGCCGTGGTTGCGCCCGGTCGCACCTGTGGCGATATCGTGGCGTTCCACTAAGATGACGCGCAACCCGCGCAGCGCACAGTCACGTGCGATCCCTGCACCTGTTGCTCCTCCACCAATGATAATCACGTCACTTGTTTGCGAGTCGCGAGTTTTCATTGTTTTTCCTCACAGTTCGTTTTTTATCATTTAGCCACATAAAAAACATGGGTTGTTTGATTTCGCGCATAATCGCTCATTATTCGAAAATGAAACGTGATTTCGTGCGCCTTTATGAACATTTGTCATAAATCTGTAACAATATGTGCTGCGTTTCACATTTTTGTTATGTATCTTTCCTTAACATCGCGGCCACACTGGGAGCGGTAGGGTAGTAATGACGAACTGCAGTGTTTACTTCGAATGAAAGACGGCCACGGAGGCTACACTATGTTGAGCATTTTTAAACCAGCGTCACACAGGGCGCGTTTACCTGCAGCGGAGATCGACCCGACATATCGTCGATTACGTTGGCAGATTTTTCTGGGGATTTTCTTTGGTTATGCCGCGTACTATCTGGTACGTAAGAACTTTGCCCTTGCGATGCCGTATCTGGTTGAACAAGGTTTCTCGCGTGGCGATCTGGGTTTTGCGTTGTCCGGTATCTCCATTGCTTACGGATTTTCGAAATTCATCATGGGGTCCATTTCGGATCGCTCGAATCCGCGCGTTTTCCTGCCAGCCGGTCTGATTCTGGCCGCCGCAGTGATGCTGTTCATGGGCTTTGTGCCGTGGGCGACATCGAGCATCGCGGTAATGTTTGTGCTGCTGTTCCTCTGCGGATGGTTCCAGGGGATGGGCTGGCCGCCGTGTGGCCGTACTATGGTGCACTGGTGGTCGCAGAAAGAGCGTGGAGGCATTGTTTCCGTCTGGAACTGTGCGCATAACGTGGGGGGCGGTCTGCCTCCGCTGTTGTTCCTGCTGGGTATGGCCTGGTTCAATGACTGGAAAGCGGCGCTGTATATGCCTGCTTTCGGTGCGATCGTCGTCGCGCTGATTGCTTTTGCCCTGATGCGTGATACGCCGCAGTCCTGTGGTCTGCCGCCTATCGAAGAGTATAAGAACGACTATCCGGACGATTACACCGAGAAAGCGGAAGAAGAGCTGACTGCGAAGCAGATCTTCATGCAGTACGTACTGCCGAACAAACTGTTGTGGTACATCGCTATCGCCAACGTGTTTGTTTATCTGCTGCGCTACGGCATCCTGGACTGGTCACCAACCTACCTGAAAGAAGTGAAGCATTTCGCACTGGACAAATCATCCTGGGCCTACTTCCTGTATGAATATGCGGGTATTCCGGGCACGCTGCTGTGCGGCTGGATGTCGGATAAAGTCTTCCGTGGTAACCGTGGCGCGACCGGCGTGTTCTTTATGACGCTGGTAACTATTGCGACCATCGTTTACTGGATGAACCCGGCAGGCAACCCGAACGTGGATATGGCTTGTATGATCATCATCGGATTCCTGATCTACGGTCCGGTAATGTTGATTGGTTTGCACGCGCTGGAACTGGCACCGAAAAAAGCGGCGGGAACGGCGGCTGGCTTTACCGGTCTGTTCGGTTATCTCGGCGGTTCTGTGGCCGCGAGCGCCATTGTTGGCTACACCGTTGACTTCTTCGGTTGGGACGGCGGCTTTATGGTGATGATTGGCGGTAGCGTGCTGGCGGTTATCCTGCTGGTGGTCGTTATGATTGGCGAAAAACGCCATCACGAAGAGATGCAACTGAAACGTAACGGGGGCTAATAGATGAAAACTACATTGAAAAGTCTCAGCGTGGCGCTGATGCTCACAGGTATGGTGGTCAGCAGCGCGGCGGTTGCCGCAGATAAAATCGTGATTGCGCACCGTGGTGCGAGCGGTTATCTACCGGAGCATACGCTGCCAGCGAAAGCGATGGCCTATGCCCAGGGTGCGGATTATCTGGAGCAGGATTTGGTGATGACCAAGGATGACCATCTGGTCGTCCTGCATGATCATTATCTTGACCGCGTCACCGATGTTGCCGAGCGTTTCCCGGATCGGGCGCGTAAAGACGGGCGTTACTACGCTATCGACTTTACGCTGGATGAAATTAAATCGCTGAAATTTACCGAAGGCTTCGATATCGAAAATGGCAAAAAGGTCCAGACCTACCCAGGGCGCTTCCCGATGGGTAAATCTGATTTCCGCGTGCACACGTTCGAAGAAGAGATTGAGTTTGTTCAGGGATTAAATCATTCCACCGGTAAAAACATCGGTATTTACCCGGAAATGAAAGCGCCGTGGTTCCATCACCAGGAAGGGAAGGACATTGCGGCTAAGACGCTGGAAGTGCTGAAAAAGTACGGGTATACCGACAAGAACGACAAGGTCTATCTACAGTGTTTTGATGTTGCAGAGTTGAAGCGCATTAAAAATGAACTGGAACCGAAGATGGGGATGGATCTCAATCTGGTACAGTTGATTGCGTACACCGACTGGAATGAAACTCAGGAGAAAAAGCCGGACGGTAGTTGGGTTAATTACAACTACGACTGGATGTTTAAGCCGGGTGCCATGAAGCAGGTTGCGCAGTATGCGGACGGCATTGGGCCGGACTACCACATGCTGATTGATGAGAAGTCGAAGAAGGGCAATATCTCGTTAACTGGCATGGTGCAGGACGCACATCAGAACAAGATGGTGGTGCATCCTTATACCGTTCGCGCCGATCAACTGCCGGATTACACCACTGACGTAAACCAGCTGTATGACATTCTTTATAACAAGGCGGGCGTTGACGGGCTGTTCACCGACTTCCCCGACAAAGCAGTGAAATTCTTGAATAAAGAGTGATGGCGTAAGGCCTGTGATGCACCTCCGGTCACAGGCCTAAATGGATGAAACGTTTTAACTGCTAGATAAGGCCGTCTGCTGTCAACGTTTCCATACATGCCTGCAGGAGAAATAAAGGGCTGCCGTCCACCGGCGGCTCTTTTGCCAGTAAGGATATCTGTCGATAGAACGTCGGTTCCAGCGCGACTGAGCGTACTTTCCCACCAACCGCCTTCAGCGTTAATTCCGGTAATAACGCTATACCCAGCCCCTGACGAATAAAGCTCATCGCGGTATCCGGATGGTTAAACTCGTATTTAATGACCGGTTCAATTCCCTTCTCTTTAAATAGCGCCATGATGCTTAATTCATAGCGACCTTTGCTGATAATGAGCGGTTCTCCAACCAGTTGTTCCACTGAAATCGTTCTATTGGCCGCCAGCGGATGGCTTTCAGGAACTACAACGGTAAATTTGTCGCGATACACCGGTACGCAGTACATGCCATTTACCGGGAAATGTACAAATCCCGCATCGATATCCCCACTGCGCAGGGAATCAACGATTGCCGTGCTGTTTTCTTCATAAGGGATAATTTTGATATGCGGGTGGTGCTGCTCGAAGTGGTGGATGATACCGGGCAAAATACAGGCACAGGCGCTGGGAAAGCAGCCGATTCGCAGGGTTCTGGCCGGGTTTTGTCGCTCTTGCTCGGCAATCTCTTTCACCGCGTTGGTTTCAGACACGATCGTCCGCAGGTGTGAAACGATCCGACTCCCGGCCGGACTAAGTTGAATGTCTTTGCGGCGTTCGCGGATAAGAATATCAACCCCTAGTTCTTCCTCTAGCGCTGAAATTGCCTGGCTAACGGCGGATTGGGTCATGTACAGCCGCTTGCTGGCTTCGGTAAAACCACCGTACTCAAGTACGGCAAGCAGGGCATGGATCTGGGTTAATGTCATTAGCTCCCTCTAATCAACAATATTAAAACGATTAATTTCTCTAATATAATGGACCTGTTTATACTTGCGGTCTACCGTAAAATCACACTTCGACGCACCTGTCCGTAGTTCAGTTGAGCTGAGCGTTGCCTGCGTGCGCCGTCTGGACAGGTTGTCGAATATGAAAGAAAAACTGTGGACGAAAGATTTTTGGGCAATAACGATAATCAGCTTTATTATATTTTTTGTTTTTTATGTCCTGCTCACGCTGTTGCCGATCTATATTTCGGATCGCCTGCATGCCACTCCAGATAAGGCCGGATTATTAGTCACCTTCTTTTTGGGGGCCGCAATTGTTGTGCGCCCGTTTGCGGGACAATGGGTAGGAAAATATTCGAATAAAACAATTCTGGTGCTCTCTTCTCTGGCCTTTTTGGTGGTCACTGCGCTGTATCCTGTTTGCCACTCAATTGAATCACTGCTGTTGATTCGGGTGCTTCATGGTGTAACGTTTGGCGTTATTACCACGGTAAAAGGAACGATTTCCGCGCGGTTGATACCGGCCTCCCGACGTGGGGAGGGCATCAGTTTTTTCTCGTTAGCCATGGGACTGGCAATGGTTGTGGGGCCGTGGGTAGGGCTGAACATGGCACGCTGGGAAGCTTTTACCACTGCATTCTGGCTGTGTAGCGCGGTTGCCGTACTGGGTATTATCCTGTCATTGATTGTCGCCGTACCGCCGGTTATCCGTCATGCTGACGGCTCAAAACCGAAGCTGGGATTTGCTGCTATGTTTGATCGCGCCGCACTGCCTTTCGCGATGGTGACGTTTTTCATGACCTTTTCGTACGCGGGCGTTTCCGCTTTTCTCGCACTGTATGCGCGCGAGCTCGATCTAATGGCCGCCGCCAGTAATTTCCTGCTGTGCTACGCCATTTGCCTGATGATCTGTCGAACCTTTACCGGCAATATTTGTGATAAAAAAGGGCCGAAATACGTGGTCTATCCGTGTTTGCTGGCCTTCACTGTCGGGCTGGTGGCGCTTGGCTATACTAACGGCAGCATTATGATGATTATTTCCGGTGGATTGATTGGCATCGGTTATGGTTCGGTCACGCCCGTATTTCAGACACAAATTATTAGTTCGGTGGAACCCCATAAAATTGGTATCGCCAATTCGCTGTTTTTCAATGCGATGGATGCGGGAATGGCAATCGGCGCGTTTATCATGGGGATGATGGTCGAGGGCGTGGGATATCGGGCGATTTATCTGGTGGGGGCGCTGCTGGTGGTACTGGCCGGGGCGCTGTATATCATGCAGATGAAAAAACGCGGAGACGTGGTACTGGTCTCCGCGCATGAAGTTCACTAAACACTACAGCTCTATTTCAATATCGCCTTTTGCCCGGCAACAGCACGGCAATATTTCACCGGGCTGAATGAAGGCCAGCGGTTCTGCAATCCAGTCAACCTGTCCCGCCACCAGGCGGGTACGGCAGGAGCCGCAGTAGCCTTCACGACACTGATATTCGACTTCAACATCGTGCGACTCGAGCGCGGCAAGCAGGGAAGGGTGTTCATCCTGGCACAGCAACTGCGTGCCAGAGATGCGCAGAGTCACGCGGCCCATCAGAGCTGGAAGTTACTCAGATCGTCAGTATCGACTTCGGCATCGATCTGGCCGACCAGATAAGAGCTGACTTCCACTTCCTGCGGCGCAACCTGGACGTTGTCAGACACCAGCCAGGTATTGATCCAAGGGATCGGGTTAGAACGTGTCTGGAATGGTAGATCGAGTCCAACAGCCTGCATACGGATGTTGGTGATGTACTCAACGTACTGGCACAGAATGTCTTTGTTCAGGCCAATCATTGAGCCATCACGGAACAGATAGTCCGCCCACTCTTTTTCCTGCAGCGCGGCCTGTACGAACAGGTCGTAGCACTCTTGTTTGCACTCTTCGGCAATTTCCGCCATCTCCGGATCGTCCACGCCGCTGCGCAGCAGGTTCAGCATATGCTGAGTGCCGGTCAGGTGCAGGGCTTCGTCGCGGGCGATCAGACGAATAATTTTCGCGTTGCCTTCCATCAGTTCACGTTCGGCGAAGGCGAAAGAGCAGGCGAAGCTGACATAAAAGCGGATCGCTTCCAGCGCGTTCACGCTCATCAGGCACAGATACAGCTTCTTCTTCAGCTCACGCAGGTTTACGACAACCGTTTTACCATTAACGGTATGCGTACCTTCGCCCAGCAAATGCCAGTAGCTGGTCATCTCGATCAATTCGTCGTAGTAGCTGGAGATGCCTTCTGCGCGTTTCTGGATTTGCTCGTTGGTGACGATATCGTCAAACACCACCGCCGGATCGTTAACAATATTACGGATGATGTGGGTGTAAGAGCGGGAGTGGATCGTTTCAGAAAACGCCCACGTTTCCACCCAGGTTTCCAGTTCAGGGATCGAGATTAACGGCAGCAGCGCGACGTTAGGACTACGTCCCTGAATGGAGTCCAGCAGCGTCTGATACTTCAGGTTGCTGATGAAGATATGTTTTTCATGTTCCGGCAATGCCTGGAAGTCGATACGATCGCGAGAAACATCGACTTCTTCCGGACGCCAGAAGAAAGAGAGCTGCTTTTCGATCAGTTTTTCAAAGATGTCATATTTTTGCTGATCGTAGCGGGCGACGTTCACCGGCTGGCCGAAGAACATCGGTTCCAGAAGCTGATCATTTTTCGTCTGTGAAAAAGTGGTGTATGCCATTGATGTGAATCCTGTCTGGAATGTACTGCCGGATGCGCTTTGCTTATCCGGCCTACAATACCGCGAATTAATTTGTAGGCCGGGTAAGCGTTACGCCACCCGGCAAAAGATTAAATCTTACATGCGCCGCTTTCGCAGCCATCGTCCTGAATGGACGGTACCAGATCGTCCTGAGAGTCTTCCGCACCGTCACGGGTGTTCTGATAATACAGCGTTTTGACACCAAATTTGTAGGCGGTGAGCAGGTCTTTCAGCAACTGCTGCATCGGTACTTTTCCGGACGGGAAGCGCGACGGATCGTAGTTGGTGTTGGCGGAAATCGACTGATCGATAAATTTCTGCATGATGCCTACCAGCTGCAGATAGCCGTCGTTGTTTGGCATTTCCCACAGCAGTTCGTATGCGTCGTGCAGGTGTTCGTAGTCCGGCACGACCTGACGCAGAATCCCATCTTTCGATGCTTTGATGCTCACGTAACCGCGTGGCGGTTCAATACCGTTGGTGGCGTTGGAGATCTGCGAAGAGGTCTCGGACGGCATCAGGGCTGACAGCGTGGAGTTACGCAGGCCGTGAGTCTTGATAGATTCACGCAGCTGTTCCCAGTCCATATGCAGCGGTTCGTTAGCGATAGCATCAAGATCTTTTTTATAGGTATCAATCGGCAGAATACCTTTCGCATAGGTGGTTTCGTTAAACCATGGGCATGCGCCTTGCTCTTTTGCCAGCTCGTTAGAAGCCTTCAGCAGGTAATATTGAATCGCTTCAAAGGTTTTGTGAGTCAGGTTATTGGCGCTGCCGTCAGAGTAGCGTTTACCGTTTTTCGCCAGCCAGTAAGCGTAGTTGATCACGCCAATACCCAGCGTACGACGACCCATCGCACCGCGTTTGGCGGCCGGAATCGGATAATCCTGGTAATCGAGCAGCGCATCCAGCGCACGTACCGCCAGTACAGCCAGCTCTTCCAGTTCGTCCAGACTTTCGATAGCGCCCAGGTTAAATGCGGACAGCGTACACAGTGCGATTTCGCCGTTTTCATCGTTAACGTCGGTTAGCGGTTTGGTCGGCAGAGCAATTTCCAGGCACAGGTTGGACTGGCGTACCGGCGCGACAACCGGATCAAACGGGCTATGGGTGTTGCAGTGGTCAACGTTCTGAATGTAGATACGACCGGTCGAGGCACGTTCCTGCATCATCAGTGAGAACAGCTCAACTGCTTTCACGCGCTGTTTGCGGATGCTGTCGTCGTTTTCATATTGGGTGTACAGACGCTCGAACTCATCCTGATCGGCGAAGAACGCGTCATACAGACCCGGGACGTCGGACGGGCTAAACAGGGTGATGTCACCGCCTTTCAGCAGGCGGGTGTACATCAGCTTGTTGATCTGTACGCCGTAGTCCATGTGACGAACGCGGTTACCTTCGACGCCACGGTTGTTTTTCAGGACCAGCAGGCTTTCAACTTCCAGGTGCCACATTGGGTAGAACAGCGTGGCTGCACCACCGCGTACGCCACCCTGAGAGCAGGATTTCACCGCAGTCTGGAAATGCTTGTAGAACGGAATACAGCCGGTGTGGAACGCTTCACCGCCGCGAATCGGGCTACCCAGCGCACGGATGCGACCAGCGTTAATGCCGATACCGGCACGCTGAGAAACGTATTTCACAATTGCGCTGGAGGTTGCGTTGATGGAGTCCAGGCTGTCGCCGCACTCGATTAGTACGCAGGAGCTGAACTGACGCGTAGGGGTACGCACGCCGGACATAATTGGCGTCGGCAGCGAGATTTTGAACGTAGAAACGGCGTCGTAGAAACGTTTTACATATTGCAGACGTGTTTCACGCGGATAGTTAGAGAACAGGCAAGCCGCTACCAGAATGTAGAGGAACTGTGCGCTTTCATAGATCTCACCGGTAACACGGTTTTGCACCAGATATTTACCTTCCAACTGCTTCACCGCAGCGTAGGAGAAGGTCATATCACGGTCGTGTACGATGAACGAGTCCATCTGCTTGAACTCTTCTTCCGTGTAGTCTTCCAGCAGATGATTGTCGTATTTGCCCATTTCAACCATTTTCACGACATGGTCGAACAGCTTTGGCGGTTCAAACTCACCGTACGCTTTTTTACGCAGGTGGAAAATCGCCAGACGGGCAGCCAGATATTGATAATCCGGCGCTTCGCGGGAGATCAGGTCGGCGGCTGCTTTGATGATTGTTTCATGGATGTCGGAGGTCTTGATTCCGTCATAAAACTGAATGTGGGAGCGCAGCTCGACCTGAGAAATCGATACGTTATTCAGTCCTTCTGCCGCCCAATCCAGAACTCGGTGGATTTTGTCGAGATTGATGCGCTCTGTACTACCATCACGCTTTGTCACCAGCAGACTCTGATTCATGTGGTTTTTTACCTGTCCGTGAAAGAAAAAATATCCCCCATATTATCCACAGAGTCATGTTGTGACTAAGTCTGTGGATAAATACTATATGTAGGGGTTGTTTGATAAAATAGACGCTATATGGTGAGTATTCTAGTAGGGATTCTTTTCAGCACAAGAGTTGATTTTGAGGTTAAATTGAGGTTGCAAAAGGGTGATAATCGCTAAGTGCGCGTCTTATAAGGCCTGGCGGGGATGTCAATAATTGAGAAAAAAAATAGAAAATTTGATCGAGTGCTGATTTCTTCATCTAAGGCAAGGAAAGTTCTTATGATCTGGCACAGGATTTGTAGGCCTGATAAGCGAAACGTCATCAGGCATGGTTCCAGTAAGCATGCCGGATGGCGGCGTTGCACGCTTTATCCGGCCTACAGGAGCGGTTAATCAACCTTGGCGGTGGTATGTACCATATAGTTCACATCAACGCCCGGGCCAAGTTTGAAGGTGTTGGTGATGGGGTTGTAATGCAGGCCGGTCATATGGCGCTCTTTCAGTACGGTCTGGTCAACCCACTCTAATAATTCAGCAGGCTTAATAAACTTTTTCACATCGTGCGTGCCTTTCGGCACCATGCGCAGAATATATTCCGCTCCGACCACCGCCATCAGCCAGGATTTGCCGTTGCGGTTAAGCGTGGAGAAAAATACTTCGCCACCCGGTTTGACCAGCCTGGCGCAAGCTCTGACTACTGACTGTGGGTCTGGCACGTGCTCCAGCATTTCCATGCAGGTGACAACGTCATACTGATGTGCATGCTTTTCCGCATGCTCTTCGACGGTTTCTTGTACGTACTCTACCTGGATACCGCTTTCCAGTGCATGCAGTTTTGCTACCTGCAGCGGTTCAAAACCCATGTCCAGTCCGGTGACGGTGGCACCTTCGCGCGCCATACTCTCCGCCAGAATACCGCCGCCGCATCCGACGTCGAGTACCTTTTTACCAAACAGGCCGCCTGAGCGCTCAGTAATATAGCCCAGACGCAGTGGGTTAATGCGGTGCAGCGGCTTAAATTCACCCTCAAGATCCCACCAGCGTGACGCGACTGCTTCAAACTTGGCAATTTCTTCATGGTCAACGTTGTGAGCTACCGGAGGTTTTTCGGCATTCATTGGGGCTTCTACTCCTAAATTTGCGATGCAAATGAGTATATCAGCCTGACGGGATGAATAAAGCCTCTGTCAGGGGGAATCCATTTACCTGAATCTGCACGGATGTGTTATAATTTGCGACCTTTGAATCCGGGATACAGTAGAGGGATAGCGGTTAGATGAGCGACCTTGCGAGAGAAATTACACCGGTCAACATTGAGGAAGAGCTGAAGAGCTCCTATCTGGATTATGCGATGTCGGTCATTGTTGGCCGTGCGCTGCCGGACGTCCGAGATGGCCTGAAACCGGTTCACCGTCGCGTACTTTACGCCATGAACGTATTGGGCAACGACTGGAATAAAGCCTATAAAAAATCTGCCCGTGTCGTTGGTGACGTAATCGGTAAATACCACCCTCATGGTGATACCGCCGTTTACGACACCATTGTTCGTATGGCGCAGCCATTCTCCTTGCGCTACATGCTGGTAGATGGTCAGGGTAACTTTGGTTCTGTCGATGGCGACTCCGCAGCGGCGATGCGTTATACGGAAATCCGTATGTCGAAAATCGCCCATGAGCTGATGGCTGACCTGGAAAAAGAAACGGTTGATTTCGTCGATAACTATGACGGCACCGAACAAATTCCTGACGTCATGCCGACCAAAATTCCTAACCTGCTGGTGAACGGTTCGTCCGGTATCGCGGTAGGTATGGCGACCAACATTCCGCCGCACAACTTGACCGAAGTGATCAACGGCTGTCTGGCATACATTGACGATGAAGACATCAGCATTGAAGGGCTGATGGAACATATTCCGGGTCCGGACTTCCCGACTGCCGCGATCATCAATGGTCGTCGTGGTATCGAAGAAGCCTACCGTACCGGTCGTGGCAAAGTGTACATTCGCGCACGCGCGGAAGTCGAAGCGGATGCCAAAACGGGTCGTGAAACCATCATCGTTCACGAAATTCCGTATCAGGTAAACAAAGCGCGCCTGATTGAGAAAATCGCCGAGCTGGTAAAAGACAAACGCGTTGAAGGCATCAGCGCGCTGCGTGACGAGTCTGACAAAGACGGTATGCGCATCGTGATAGAAGTGAAACGCGATGCGGTCGGGGAAGTGGTTCTGAACAACCTCTATTCCCAGACCCAACTGCAGGTTTCCTTCGGTATCAACATGGTTGCATTGCACCATGGCCAGCCGAAGATCATGAACCTGAAAGATATTATTGCCGCGTTCGTACGTCACCGCCGTGAAGTCGTAACCCGTCGTACTATCTTTGAACTGCGTAAAGCCCGCGACCGTGCGCACATCCTTGAAGCGCTGGCGATTGCGCTGGCGAACATCGATCCGATCATCGAACTGATCCGCCGCGCGCCGACCCCGGCTGAAGCGAAAGCTGCGCTGGTTGCGCGTTCGTGGGAACTGGGCAACGTTTCCGCCATGCTGGAACGTGCCGGTGATGACGCCGCGCGTCCTGAATGGCTGGAGCCGGAATTTGGCGTGCGTGACGGTCAGTACTATCTGACTGAACAGCAGGCCCAGGCTATTCTGGATCTGCGTTTGCAGAAACTGACCGGCCTTGAGCACGAAAAACTGCTCGACGAATACAAAGAGCTGCTGGAACAGATCGCTGAACTGCTGCACATTCTGGGCAGCGCCGATCGTCTGATGGAAGTTATCCGTGAAGAGATGGAGCTGATTCGTGAACAGTTCGGTGACGCTCGTCGTACCGAAATCACCGCGAACAGCGCTGACATCAACATCGAAGATCTGATTAGCCAGGAAGATGTTGTCGTAACCTTGTCTCATCAGGGCTACGTGAAATATCAGCCGTTAACCGATTACGAAGCGCAGCGACGTGGCGGTAAAGGTAAATCAGCAGCACGCATTAAAGAAGAAGACTTTATTGACCGCCTGCTGGTGGCCAACACCCATGACACGATCCTCTGCTTCTCCAGCCGTGGTCGTTTGTACTGGATGAAGGTCTATCAGTTGCCGGAAGCAAGCCGTGGCGCACGTGGACGTCCAATCGTCAACCTGCTGCCGCTGGAAGCTAACGAACGTATTACCGCAATTCTACCAGTACGTGAGTACGAAGAGGGCGTGAACGTCTTCATGGCAACCGCTAGCGGTACCGTGAAGAAAACGGCGCTGACCGAATTCAGCCGTCCGCGTTCTGCCGGTATTATTGCGGTTAACCTGAACGAAGGCGACGAACTGATTGGTGTAGATCTGACGTCCGGCAGTGACGAAGTCATGTTGTTCTCTGCGGCTGGTAAAGTGGTGCGCTTTAAAGAAGATGCTGTCCGTGCAATGGGTCGTACCGCGACCGGTGTACGCGGTATCAAGCTGGCGGAAAAAGATAGCGTGGTATCGCTGATCGTTCCGCGCGGTGAAGGCGCTATCCTGACCGTTACTCAGAACGGTTACGGTAAACGTACGGCGGCGGAAGAGTATCCGACCAAGTCTCGTGCGACCCAGGGTGTTATCTCCATCAAGGTTACCGAGCGCAACGGTTCCGTTGTTGGCGCTGTGCAGGTTGAAGATACCGACCAGATCATGATGATCACCGACGCTGGTACGCTGGTACGTACTCGCGTGTCGGAAATCAGCGTGGTAGGGCGTAATACCCAGGGTGTGATCCTTATCCGTACTGCGGAAGACGAAAACGTCGTGGGTCTGCAACGCGTTGCTGAACCGGTTGATGATGAAGAGCTCGATTCCATCGACGGAAGCGCAGCTGAAGGTGACGAGGATTTCGCACCTGAAGCGGAAAGCGATGATGATGCAGCAGCGGATGACGCTGACGAGTAATTAAGACGCTATAAAAGGGCCGGAGAAATCCGGCCCTTTTTTTAATGGCATTGCGACAAAAGACATTTACCGCTACCTTAACCACACTCTATTAATGCCCTGAGGCGGAGCTTCGCCCCTTTGAAATACCTTGCTTCCGTTCATTCAACCCTAAAAGTTTCACGCTACCTGTTCAGAGCGTTGGCGCTCGTTATCTGGTGTCTGATTGCGTTCGCCTCCGTGTTCTACATTGTGAATGCGCTGCATCAGCGAGAGTCTGAGATCCATCAGGAGCTTAATCTCAGCTCCGATCAGGCCCAGCGCTACATTCAGCGCACATCTGATGTCATTAAAGAGCTGAAATATATTGCCGAAAATCGCTTAACGGCGGAAAACGGCGTGATGTCGCTGCGGGCGCGAGATGATAAAACCGTCGTGCCAAATTTTGAGCCGCTGTTTGCCGACTCCGACTGTTCTGTCATGGGCAACGCCTGGCGAGGTTCTCTGGAATCACTGGCATGGTTTATGCGCTACTGGCGCGACAACTTTTCCGCCGCCTATGATTTAAATCGAGTGTTCCTGATTGGCAGCGACAACCTCTGTATGGCTAATTTCGGCTTGCGTGATATGCCTGTCGAACGTGACGAGGCCCTGAAGGCGTTGCATGAGCGCATTATTAAGTATCGCAATGCTACGCAAGATGAAAACGGTAACAACTTGTTCTGGATCAGCCAGGGGCCGCGTCCAGGAGTAGGGTATTTCTATGCGCTGACGCCGGTTTACCTCGCCAATCGCCTCCAGGCGCTGTTGGGCGTAGAGCAGCCTATTCGTATGGAGAATTTCTTCACGCCGGGCAGTTTACCGATGGGCGTGACCATCCTCGACGAAAATGGGCATGCGCTGATTTCGCTCACTGGCCCTGAAGGGAATATTAAGGCTGAGCCCCACTGGATGCAGGAACGCTCCTGGTTTGGTTACACGCCGGGTTTCCGCGAGCTGGTATTGAAGAAGAATCTGCCTCCGTCCTCCCTGAGCATCGTTTATTCCGTTCCGGTCGATCTGGTGCTGGAGCGGATCCGCATGATGATCCTGAACGCTATCTTGTTGAACGTGCTGGTTGGCGCGGCATTGTTTATGCTCACGCGCATGTATGAACGGCGCATTTTTATTCCAGCGGAAAGCGATGCTCAGCGGCTGGAAGAACATGAGCAGTTTAACCGTAAAATCGTAGCTTCTGCGCCGGTGGGTATTTGTATTCTGCGCACGATGGATGGGATTAACATCCTGAGTAACGAACTGGCGCACACCTATCTGAACATGCTGACGCATGAAGACCGTCAGCGGTTAACGCAAATTATTTGCGGCCAACAGGTCAATTTTGTTGATGTACTGACCAGCAACAATACCAATCTGCAAATCAGCTTTGTGCACTCGCGCTATCGCAATGAAAACGTGGCAATTTGTGTCCTGGTTGATGTCAGTGCGCGCGTTAAAATGGAAGAGTCGTTGCAGGAGATGGCACAGGCGGCGGAACAGGCTAGTCAGTCCAAATCGATGTTCCTTGCGACGGTGAGCCATGAGCTACGTACACCGTTGTATGGCATTATCGGAAACCTTGATTTGTTGCAAACCAAAGAGTTACCGAGTGGGGTGGATCGTCTGGTAACGGCGATGAATAACTCTTCCAGCCTGCTGCTGAAAATTATCAGCGATATTCTCGACTTCTCAAAAATTGAATCTGAACAGCTGAAGATTGAGCCGCGAGAGTTTTCACCGCGTGAAGTCATGAACCATATTACGGCTAACTATTTGCCGCTGGTGGTCCGCAAGCAGTTGGGGTTGTACTGCTTTATCGACCCGGATGTGCCTGTGGCGCTGAATGGCGATCCGATGCGTTTACAACAGGTGATTTCTAATCTGCTGAGTAACGCAATCAAGTTTACCGATACCGGTTGTATTGTGCTGCACGTGCAGTGCAGCGGCGACTACCTGAGCATTCGAGTGCGTGATACCGGTGTAGGGATCCCTGCCAAAGAGGTGGTTCGGTTGTTCGATCCTTTCTTCCAGGTGGGGACTGGCGTACAGCGTAATTTCCAGGGAACGGGACTCGGTTTGGCGATTTGTGAAAAACTGATCAGCATGATGGATGGGGATATTTCCGTCGATTCCGAGCCGGGAATGGGGAGTCAGTTTACGCTGCGTATTCCGCTTTATGGCGCACAGTATCCGTTGAAAAAGGGTGTAGAAGGATTGGCTGGCACGCGTTGCTGGCTGGCAGTACGCAATGCGTCACTGTACCAATTTCTCGAATCCAGCCTGACGCGTAACGGGATGACGGTGCTGCGATATGAGGGACAACAGCCCGATGCGGATGACCTGCTGGTGGCCGACGATGTGCTGGAACAGGCCTGGCAGGGACGGGCAGCGGTAATTTTCTGCCGCCGCCATATTGGCATTCCGCTGGAAAGAGAGCCTGGAGAATGGGTACACAGCGTGGCGTCACCGCACGAAATGCCTGCGCTGTTGGCGCATATCTACAGTGTAGAGCTGGGGAGTGAAGATCTCTCCACGGCGTTGCCAGCCCCGGCTAAAGCCGGTGCGACGAACGATGACATGATGATCCTGGTTGTTGACGATCACCCTATCAACCGGCGCTTACTGGCCGATCAGCTGGGATCGTTGGGATATCAGTGTAAAACGGCGAATGACGGTGTGGATGCGCTCAATGTACTCAGCAAAAACCATATCGATATCGTGCTGAGTGACGTCAACATGCCAAATATGGATGGTTATCGCCTGACGCAGCGTATCCGCCAGCTAGGGTTAACGCTGCCTGTTGTGGGGGTAACGGCAAACGCGCTTGCCGAAGAGAAGCAGCGTTGTCTGGAATCAGGTATGGATAGCTGTCTGTCCAAGCCGGTGACCTTAGACGTATTGAAGCAAACGCTGGCGGTCTATGCGGAAAGAGTGAGAAAAACGCGGGGATAGGGGATAAAAGAGCCGGATGGCGGCGTTAGTCTTATCCGGCCTACGAAACGTGCACGATGCTGTGTGTTCGTAGGCCTGATAAACGCAGCGCCATCAGGCATTTTGACGTGATAAAGAATTACTCTTTGTCTGATGGACTCAGCGTCACGGAGGAGAGGTAATTCAGCAGTGCGATATCGTTTTCCACACCAAGCTTCATCATTGCCGATTTTTTCTGGCTACTGATGGTTTTAATGCTGCGGTTGAGCTTTTTGGCGATTTCAGTAACCAGGAAACCTTCGGCAAACAAGCGCAGAACTTCACTCTCTTTCGGTGACAGACGTTTGTCGCCATAGCCGCTGGCGCTGATTTTCTCCAGCAGACGAGACACGCTTTCCGGGGTAAATTTCTTACCTTTCTGCAGCGCGGCCAGCGCTTTTGGCAGGTCGGTTGGCGCGCCTTGCTTCAGTACGATCCCTTCGATATCGAGATCCAGTACCGCGCTCAGGATAGCCGGATTGTTGTTCATGGTCAGAACGATAATCGACAGGCTCGGGAAATGGCGCTTGATGTATTTAATTAACGTGATCCCATCACCGTATTTATCTCCCGGCATGGAGAGGTCGGTAATCAACACATGCGCATCCAACTTAGGCAAATTGTTGATCAGTGCAGTGGAGTCTTCAAATTCGCCGACAACATTTACCCACTCGATTTGCTCAAGTGATTTACGAATACCGAACAGTACAATCGGGTGGTCATCGGCAATAATTACGTTCATAGTGTTCATGTATTGGGCTACCTTGCTACAGCAAGCTCTTGACGTATGCGTCAATGTCGCTGATGTATTTTTCTATACCTGGAGCATCTTTCTCTTGAATAAGATGTTCCAGCGCTTCACATAACTGCTTGCCGGGTACCAGATTAAGCATGGCAAACACGCCTTTCAGGCGATGGGCCGTTTGGGCTAATGCAGCGAAATCGCTGATAGCCGCCTCAGTATACAACCTCTTAACATCATCCGGTACTGTGTCTACAAAGAGAGCGTAGTAACCACTGGCATGAAGTTCGGCGTTTTCATCTCCTCCGAGGGGGAGTTCCTGGAACTCTTCTTGTGCCAGCTGCTCTTCAATTAGCTCAAGGACAGCTTCCTGCATAGCATTGCTCATATTAAAGTTGACGCGCAGTTGGCCGGGGCCAATTTTCCGTACGCCAGACTCATCATCGCTTAAAAGCAAGCCCGAGGCAGTAAGATTAGACGGATTATCTGTTAAAAAGAGATCATATTCTTGACTATTCAACCGTTCGTCGGGCGTGATGCAGGTTGCTCCCCAGTTTTCCAGTTGACGTAATACAATGCTCCGTACGTCATTAGAGGTGACATCAACCATTACGCAGACGTCATCCAACAGGCGCTCTTCACTGTCAGCATGTTGATCGTGCAGCGGCATTTTAACATGGACGATGTAACGTGTTCCAAGTTCTTCCCGTGCTTTAATATTCAGGTGTCCGCCAAGCTTGCGGGCTAACTGATCGCACAGCCAGAACGTCAGCGGGTTGGCTTTGCCATTCCGATCGCCCTGCGTGTCATTAATGAATGGGAAATGGAGATTATCAACTTCATTTAATGTGACGCCTTCCCCGGTATCCAGAATGCGGAAGGTCAGGCGTTCGGCCTCTGACTCATCCTGGTCGACTTCCAGCGTGATTTTACCAATCTGAGTGGTAGTTACCGCATATTGGATCAACAGCAGCAAAATACGGCGCAAGGCATCGCGATCGCCACGGCGTTCGTCATGGGCGCTTAGGTGATTTTTAATCAGTAACTGCAGCCCTTTACGCTTAATAGCCGGCAGAACCTCCGGAACCACGTCGTCAATTAATGCCTGCACGGAAAACAGTGTGGATTCACCTTTCCAGGCATCGTTCTCCAGCAGGTTGGCTAGCTGGATTTCGTCCACCATGCGCACCAGAACGTCGGCCTGATTGGCCAGTTTCTGGCTGTCTGGTGTATTGAGCGCGGCGGCATTAGCAGCCAGCGTTTTCGCGGGGTCTTTCAGCGCGCTGCCAATATTCTGCATAAAGGCCGCGCGGGCCTGCTGGTTTTTCTCATACAGCCGCTGTGCTTGTTTCAGCTTCTTATTGACCAGCACCTCGCGGTCCTGGTCACGAATGATAAAGATCTGCGTTCTCGGGGAGATCTGGCTGCGAAACAGTCTGATCTCATACAGTTCATTATTGATGGTGGCCTGAATCACTCCCTGATGCTGCTCTGCCATATTGGTAATGTTTTGCAGATTTAAATGTGGCAGCAGGTGGTCGGCAATTTTATTGCTGATAACCGTGCGGTTTGCTTCCTGATCGTGTACCAGTAATCCCAGCGGCAGAAGGGAAACAATCTCTTCATTGATTGCGCGCAGAACGCGCAGCTCATTATTTGCCGCAAGGTTTGGCGCCACCTGGGTGGAACGGGCAGGGAGGTGGCGAAAGGTGGTATAGCCAAACAGCGCCAGAGCCAGTAACGCAATGTTCAGCAAAAGCGGTAGCAGAATGCTTTGCAATGTGTCGAGTAGCAATGAGCCAAACGGAACCTGCCACACCAGCCGCATATCCGTTGAGTTTAGCGCCGAAGAGATCTCAATTTTACTGTTGTTGAAATTAATGCTGACGCTGTCAGGCGACTCTTTTTCATTCAGGTGCTCGGTCGTTGAGGTGGCATCAGGTTCCAGATGGAAACTGTCCAGCGGCATACCGGGCGGGATCAAGTCATTAATCGGCAGGTCAAAGGCGACAACCGTTGCCAGATGTCCTGGCTGATTAAAGGTCGTGCGTAGCGTGAAGTAATGCCCGTTCTGCCAGGCCAGACGGCGCAGTGAAGAGAAGCTTTCACGTTCATCTAGCGCATTAGCCTGTTGCAGCATCTCAGCTCGCCGGGAATCGACAATATTCCCAATCGTCGATTCTTTAAAACCGGAGGTCAGATCTTTCAGTGGTAACGTTGAGATTAGGATCAGGCTGTTATCCTGACCATTCAGGTAATACATTGACCATGGGACATTCTCCGCGCCCCACAACGTGTCCAGATACGTTGAAATGCGCTGGGTCATTTCCAGCGTAGAACTGTCATGCGAGCCAAAAATCAGCGCCTCGGTCTTTCTGCGGGGTTTCTCAAGATAATAGATATCTTGTTTCAGACGCGTTTCCTGTAGCCCATCTGCGCCTGGTGAACTGGTTGTAGCGGCAATATTGTCATAGATTTGCCAGGTCACGTATCGCCAGGTATCGACCCTTTTATGAATGGCATGGGTAATATCAACAATCTGATAGCTCTTATCTTTTAACCAGGTGTTGACGGCGCTCTGGACCATAACACCCATCATCACCAACAGCACAACGATCAGTAATAAGAAGAAACGGGTAATACTTCCTGGCAACAGGGAGAATCGGGTGGAAACCGTTGTGTCAGACTGACTCATTCGTGTTTATGACCTGTTAAACGACGCGAAAGATGAAAGGGCAGTATAAAGGGTAATGTATGAATTACCACACTTACACCACGCCGCCTGGCCTCCATTCTTTGCGCCTGATTTTGTTGCAGCCATTACGATGCAAAGGTGTACAGAAGATAAAGGCGGGTACAAATATTCGTACGGAATGTATACATTTAGCATTAAATAACAAGAAATTATTTATCAAACTTATATCTGATCGTGACGCCCGAGATAGTTAATAGTCGTTATAGTTTTGCATCGGTAGCACGGAAAGGTAAGTTTTGTGTAAAGAAGGGTAAAAAAAAACCGAACGCAGAGCATTCGGCTGAAATAGGGGTAAACAGACATTCATAAATGAATGACGGTAATAAATAAAGTTAATGATGATAGCGGGTCTATTTTAGTTGCGAGTGAAGATTTTGTTTTGTCATTCAGTGCTATAAGATGCTTTTGTGTAATGCATTGATTTTAAAGACAATTAAAATGATTCTTGATTATTTGTGCTTATTTTGCCTGTTTTTTGATTTTAAAAAAGTTCCCTCATATTAATATTTTGAAACATCTATACCGACAAATGAAACACCTTAAAAGTTTTAGTATCATATTCGTGTTGGATTATTCTGTGTTTTTGCGGAGAATGAAGTTGCCGACTGGTTAATGACCTTAATCAGTATGCAGTGGCATAAAAAAGCAATAAAGGCATATAACAGAGGGTTAATAACATGAAAGTTAAAGTACTGTCCCTCCTGGTACCAGCACTGCTGGTAGCAGGCGCAGCGAATGCGGCTGAAATTTATAACAAAGACGGCAACAAATTAGATCTGTACGGTAAAGTCGACGGTCTGCACTATTTCTCCGACAACAAAGGTGATGATGGTGACAAGACTTACATGCGTATCGGCTTCAAAGGCGAAACTCAGGTTAACGACCAACTGACCGGTTACGGCCAGTGGGAATACCAGATTCAGGGTAACCAGAGTGAAGCGAGCAACGACGCCTGGACGCGTGTGGCATTCGCGGGTCTTAAATTCGCTGATGCAGGTTCTTTCGACTACGGTCGTAACTATGGCGTGACTTATGATGTAACGTCCTGGACCGACGTCCTGCCTGAGTTCGGTGGCGACACCTACGGTGCTGATAACTTCATGCAGCAGCGTGGTAACGGTTATGCGACCTACCGTAACACTGACTTCTTCGGCTTGGTTGATGGCCTGAACTTTGCCCTGCAGTACCAAGGTAAAAACGGCAGCGTAAGCGGTGAAAACGTAGGTGGTCGTAGCCTGCTGACCCAGAATGGCGACGGTTACGGCGGATCTGTGACCTATGATATCGGCGCTGGCTTTGGTGTCGGTGGTGCTATCACGACGTCTAAACGTACTGCTGATCAGAATGCTGTTGGCGTGTACGGTAGCGGTGACCGTGCAACGGTTTATACCGGTGGTCTGAAATACGATGCTAACAACGTTTACCTGGCCGCACAGTACTCCCAGTCCTATAACGCAACCCGTTTCGGTACCTCTAATGGTAGCAACCCGACTGCTGCATATGGCTTCGCGGATAAAGCACAGAATTTTGAAGTTGTGGCACAGTACCAGTTCGATTTCGGTCTGCGTCCGTCCGTGGCTTACCTGCAGTCAAAAGGTAAAGACATCAGCAATGGTTTCACCAGCTACGGTGACCAGGATATCGTGAAATATGTTGATGTTGGCGCAACCTACTACTTCAACAAAAATATGTCTACCTATGTTGATTACAAAATCAACCTGCTGGATGACAACAACTTCACCCGTGATGCTGGCATTGCTACCGATGACATCGTAGCACTGGGTCTGGTTTACCAGTTCTAATCTACATTATGTCTATCAAAGGCCCTGCGGGGCCTTTTTTAATGCCGTTTTTTCGCCGTACAAACAACGATTTTTGGTGTACTCTTGCGCCCGTTCGCATGAGGATAATTACGTATGGAAATGAATTTTTATCGCGCAGCACTGCTGGCTGTGACGATCTTTTTTGTCGGGTGCGATGAGGCCCCGAAACCTGCTCAGACCACAATTCCTGCCACGGTTCTGGAAGGTAAAACGATGGGCACTTTCTGGCGGGTCAGTGTGGTAGGCGTAGATGCCAAACGCGCCAGGGAACTGCAGGCCAAGATCCAGACTCAGCTTGATGCCGATGATCAGCTGCTCTCCACCTATAAAAACGATTCTGCGTTAATGCGCTTTAACCTGTCGAAAAGCCTGTCGCCGTGGCCGGTTAACGACGCCATGGCGGATATCGTGACTTCGGCGCTACGCATTGGTGCAAAAACCGATGGGGCCATGGATATCACCGTGGGGCCGTTAGTCAACCTGTGGGGCTTTGGCCCGGATCAGCAGCCGTTGCATATTCCCACCCAAGCGCAAATTGACGCTGCAAAAGCGCAAACCGGGCTTTCTCATCTGAAAGTTGTGAATGAAGCGCATCAGAACTACCTGCAAAAAGACTTGCCGGATCTGTATGTTGATCTCTCGACCGTTGGTGAAGGGTACGCCGCCGATCATCTGGCTCGATTGATGGAGCAAGAGGGGATCTCCCGTTATCTAGTTTCCGTTGGTGGTGCGCTGAACAGCAGGGGAATGAATGCTGAAGGGCATCCGTGGCGAGTGGCAATCCAGAAACCCACCGATCGTGAAAACGCGGTGCAGGCGATTGTCGACATTAACGGGCACGGCATTAGCACCTCCGGCAGCTACCGGAACTATTATGAGCTGGACGGTAAGCGCCTTTCCCATGTTATCGATCCACAAACCGGTCGCCCGATCGAACATAATCTGGTGTCCGTAACGGTGATTTCGCCAACGGCTCTGGAAGCCGATGGCTGGGATACAGGATTGATGGTGCTTGGCCCGGAAAAGGCCAAAGAAGTCGTGCGTCGTGAAGGGCTGGCGGTCTATATGATTGTGAAAGAGGGTGAGGGGTTTAAAACCTGGATGTCGCCGCAGTTTAATAGCTTTCTGGTCAGCGAAAAAAATTAAAAAGCAAGATTGCGGGTTTTTATGCCCGACGATGGGGACACACTGAGGCTAAGCGCTATGCTTAACAAAGGAGTCCGAAATGAAAAATCGTTTACGCATCACTGACGATGACCGTTGGCAGTCCGTTGTGGATCGCGACGTTGACGCCGACGGTCAGTTTGTTTTTGCCGTCCAGACCACCGGTATTTTCTGCCGTCCGTCCTGTCGGGCAAAACATGCGCTGCGCAAAAATGTCCGTTTTTTCGCCGATGCTCAGCAGGCGCAGGCTGCCGGGTTTCGCCCCTGTAAGCGCTGCCAGCCGGATAAAGACAGCGCGCAACAGCATCGGCTGGAGAAAATAGCCCGCGCTTGTCAGTTGTTGGAGCAAGAGTCACCTCTTACGCTGGACGAGCTGGCACAGCAGGTGGCGATGAGCCCGTATCACTTGCATCGTCTGTTTAAAGCCACGACGGGCATGACCCCGAAAGTGTGGCAACAATCATGGCGTGCTCGCCGTCTGCGTGATGCCCTGGCGAAAGGTGTTCCGGTTACACAGGCGATTCTCAATGCCGGATTCCCCGACAGCAGCAGCTACTATCGCAAAGCCGATCAAGCATTAGGCATGACGGCAAAGCAATTTCGTAAAGGTGGCGACAACGTTTCTGTACGCTATACCCTCGCAGATTGCGCTCTGGGTCGCTGTCTGGTGGCGGAAAGCGAGCGGGGTATCTGCGCGATCTTGCTTGGCGATGATGACGCTACGTTGGTTGCGGATCTTCATGCGCTGTTTCCCGCCGCGCAGGATGTTCCTGCAGATGCCAATTTTCAGCAGCGCGTGCGCGAAGTGATCGTTGCGATCAACTCGCGTGACGCGTCGCTATCGCTACCCCTGGATATTCGGGGAACAGTCTTTCAGCAGCAGGTGTGGCAGGCGCTGCGCACAATTCCGTGCGGTGAAACAGTGAGCTACCAACAGCTGGCCAGCGCCATCGGCAAACCGAAGGCGGTGCGCGCGGTGGCCAGTGCCTGTGGGGCCAACAAACTGGCGATTGTTATCCCGTGTCACCGGGTGATCCGTGGCGATGGCGCACTTTCGGGCTACCGATGGGGTATTGCGCGCAAAGCGCAGTTACTGCAACGGGAAGCTACTGGCGAGGAAACATAATGCTCGATCTCTTTGCGGATGCGAAACCCTGGCAGGAGCCGCTGGCGTCAGGTGCGGTTATTCTCCGACGTTTCGCTTTTGACTCTGCGCCCACTTTACTTCAGGCGATAGCGGCTGTCGCCAGACAGTCGCCGTTTCGCCAGATGGTGACGCCCGGCGGCTATACAATGTCGGTGGCGATGACCAACTGCGGTCATCTGGGCTGGACGACGGATCAGCATGGCTATCTTTATTCTCCGTTTGATCCACTCACCGGCACGCACTGGCCGCCGCTGCCGGATGCGTTCGCTGATCTGTGCCAACAGGCGGCGACGGCGGCGGGCTATGCTGATTTTCAACCCGATGCCTGCCTGATTAACCGCTACACGCCAGGGGCAAAACTGTCCTTACATCAGGATAAAGACGAGCCCGACCTGCGGGCGCCGATTGTCTCTGTATCGCTGGGGCTACCAGCCATCTTTCAATTTGGCGGATTGCGCCGTAATGACCCTTTAAAGCGTTTGCTGCTGGAACATGGCGATGTCGTGGTATGGGGCGGTAATTCGCGGCTGTTTTATCATGGGATCCAGCCGCTTAAAACAGGGTATCACCCATTAACCGGAGACTGTCGTTACAACCTGACGTTTCGTCTGGCGGGTAAAAAAGAATAAAAATAAGAATTATTATTGCTGTCGACGAAGAGATGTTTAAACTGCGGGCTGTTATTACTTGTCCGGGTTGTTTGCATGGAACTTTTACTTCTTGTCTGGCGGCAGTATCGCTGGCCATTTATCAGCGTGATGGCGCTCAGCCTCGCCAGCGCCGCGTTGGGGATTGGGCTGATTGCGTTTATCAACCAGCGCTTGATCGAAACGGTCGACACCACGCTGATGGTGCTACCGGAGTTTCTTGGCCTGCTGCTGTTGTTGATGGTTGTCACCCTCGGTTCTCAGCTGGCGTTGACCACGCTGGGTCACCACTTTGTCTACCGCCTGCGTAGCGAATTTATCAAACGAATTCTGGATACTCACGTCGAGCGTATTGAACAGCTTGGCAGCGCCTCGTTGCTGGCCGGTTTAACCAGTGATATCCGCAACATCACCATCGCCTTTGTTCGTCTGCCTGAGCTGGTGCAGGGGATTATCCTGACCATAGGATCGGCGGCGTATCTGGCGATGCTGTCGACCAAAATGCTACTGGTAACGGCAATCTGGATGGCAATCACCATCTGGGGCGGATTTGTGCTGGTGGCGCGGGTGTATAAACACATGGCCACCTTGCGCGAAACTGAAGACAAGTTGTACAACGATTATCAGACGGTGCTGGAAGGGCGCAAAGAGCTGACGCTTAACCGCGAGCGCGCCGAGCATATCTTTAATCAGATGTACGTCCCGGATGCCAAAGAGTATCGCCACCATATTATCCGTGCCGATACCTTCCACCTGAGCGCGGTTAACTGGTCGAACATTATGATGCTGGGTGCCATTGGCCTGGTGTTCTGGATGGCTAACAGTCTGGGATGGGCTGATACCGCCGTGGCAGCGACCTATTCTCTGACGCTGTTATTCCTGCGAACACCGTTGCTCTCTGCCGTTGGCGCGCTGCCGACACTGCTCACGGCACAGGTGGCGTTCAACAAGCTGAATAAATTCGCACTGGCACCTTTTAAGGCCGAATTCCCACGCCCAACCGCGTTTCCCAACTGGCAAACGCTGGAGCTGCGCAACGTGGTTTTTCACTATCAGGATAATGCGTTTTCCGTAGGGCCGGTGAATCTGACGATTCATCGCGGTGAACTGATCTTTCTGATTGGCGGTAACGGTAGCGGGAAATCTACGCTGGCGATGTTACTGACCGGTCTGTACCAGCCGCAGTCAGGCGAAATATTGCTTGATGGTAAGGCCGTTGCCGTTGAAAAACCGGAAGACTACCGCAAGCTCTTCTCCGCCGTGTTTACCGACGTCTGGCTGTTCGACAAACTGCTGGGGCCGGAAGGTAAAGAGGCTAATCCGCAGCTGGTCGCGAAGTGGCTGGAACATCTGAAGATGGGTCATAAGCTGGAGCTGAGCGATGGTCGTATCCTCAATCTGAAGCTGTCGAAAGGGCAGAAGAAACGCGTGGCGCTGCTGCTGGCCCTGGCGGAGGAGCGCGACATCATTCTGCTGGACGAATGGGCCGCCGATCAGGATCCCCATTTCCGCCGGGAGTTCTATCAGGTGCTATTGCCTTTGATGCAGGAAATGGGGAAAACCATTTTCGCCATCAGCCACGACGATCACTATTTTATTCACGCCGATCGTCTACTGGAAATGCGTAACGGACAGTTGAGTGAACTGTTGGGCGATGAACGTGACGCCGCCTCGCGCGACGCGGTGGCTCGCACAGCCTGATCCATCGTGCCGCCGGTTTTTTAGCCACCCGGCGGCACTGTTTATTGTTATTTACATAAATCGGCATCATGATTAATGATATTTCATATCATGGATTTATGATTAATGTCCGTAATAAACAAAAACAGCGCCAGACTGCGTGATGAAGAGCGTGCGCGCCTCATCTGGCTGCTGACCACTGATAAAGCCATTATTTCAACGCTGTTGGGCAAGCTTACCCTGGCTGAGCAATATGACGTCGGTACGTTAGCCGACGATATTGCTGAGGTAGGGGCGCTGGTGGCCCACCTGCCACCGCCTGACCTCGCCGATACCCTCGAAGCTTTGCCCTCTGAAGAGCGCCACGCCCTGTGGCGACTGGTCGAAAATGAAAAGCGCGGTAACGTCTTGCTTGAGGCGTCTGAAAACGTCTGGGACGACCTGATCGATGAGATGAGCGACCGCGAGCTGCTGGATGCGCTGCAATATCTCGATATCGATGAACAGATTTACCTGGTGCAGCATTTGCCTCGTAACCTTACCGGTCGTCTGCTGGCGACGTTACCGGCAGAGGAGAGGACGCGCGTCCGCCAGGTGCTGCACTACGAGAAAAATAGCGTCGGCGCGATCATGGAGTTCGAGGTCATCACTGTGCGTCCGGACGTGACGCTGGAAGTGGTGCAACGCTATCTGCGGCGGCTGGGGAAAATGCCGGAGAACACCGATAAACTTTTCGTGACCGATCGCAATAAAGTGCTGGTTGGCGAACTGACGCTAACCTGCATTTTACTCAATGATGTGCAGCGAAAAGTCAGCGAGGTGATGGAAGATGACCCGCTCACCTTTTCTCCTGAAGATATCGCCGAAAACGCTGCGCGTACCTTCGAACGCGACAACCTGGTCAGCGCCGCGGTGGTTGACCCTTCCGGTAAACTGATGGGCCGTTTAACCATCGATGAGATCGTCGACGTTGTCTATGAAGAAACCGACACCGATCTGCGTCGAATGGGGGGCTTAAGCGCCGAAGAGGACGTGTTTGCGCCTGTTACCAAAGCGGTAAAAACCCGCTGGGCGTGGTTGGCCGTTAACCTCTGTACCGCCTTTATCGCCTCGCGGGTGATCGACGGCTTTGAACATACGATTTCGCAACTGGTGGCGCTGGCCTCGTTGATGCCGATTGTGGCGGGTATCGGCGGCAATACCGGGAATCAAACTATCACTATGATCGTCCGCGCGCTGGCGCTGCAAAATATTCAACCGGGGAACCTGACGTTTCTCATCCTGCGCGAGATGGGCGTGGCGCTAATCAACGGCCTCGTGTGGGGCGGGATTATGGGTGGCATTACCTGGTGGCTGTACGATGATATGGCGCTCGGTGGTGTGATGACTCTGGCGATGATGCTCAATCTGCTGATGGCGGCGTTGATGGGGGTTATCATTCCGATGACGATGGTGAAGCTCGGGCGCGACCCGGCGGTCGGCTCGAGCGTCATGATAACCGCTATCACTGATACTGGTGGTTTCTTTATTTTTCTCGGTCTGGCAACGCTGTTTCTGATGTAGTTGTCCGTTTGCGTCTGACGATACGCGGCAGAATGAGCATCGTCATCACCCCGGCAACCACGCCAATCGCCAGGTTGCCGGTAGAAACCGTGGCAGCGACGGTCACCAGCATCACCAGCGTTTCAGTGACGGGGAGTTTCGTCAGCGTGGTGGGCTGGATGCTGTGCCAACTGAAGGTTTTTACCGCCACAATTACCATAATACCTGCCAGTACCGACATGGGTATTTCTGCCATCACTTCGCTTAACCCTGTGACTAACAGGAGTAATACCAGTCCGGCGGCAACCGTCGAGACGCGGCTGCGTCCTTTGCCCATCTCGACGTTAACGATGGTTTGACCAATCATCGCGCACCCGGCGATGCCGCCATAAAATCCGGCCAGAATATTGGCTATCCCCAGCCCGGCACTCTCGCGATTTTTATTCGACGGCGTCACCGTCAGGTCATCCACCAGACGGGCGGTTAACAGCGACTCCATCAAACCAACAAAAGCGATACTCAGCGCGCAGGGCCAGATAATCGCCAGCGTTTGCAGGTTGAGCGGAACCAACAACTGGGTGAAACCCGGCAGGCCGCCGCTCATTGAACCTTCATCACCGACGGTCGGTAACAGTTGCCCGCTGGTGACAGTGAACACGGTTAGCAGCACGATGGCGATAAGCGGTGCGGGAATTGCTTTAATAAACCGCGGAACCCACAGCACAATCAGCAGCGTCAGGACAAACAGCCCCCAGATGAGCGGGCTTTTGCCCCAGAAATGCGGGACCTGGGCAAAGAAAATCAATATACCCAGCGCGTTAACAAAGCCAGTCATCACGGCCGTAGGGATGAATCGCATCAGACGTGCCATTCCCAATACACCAAACAGGATCTGAATCATCCCGGCCAGCACCACTGCAGGCAGGATATATTGCACGCCGTGTTGATGCACCATCGGACCAATCACCAGCGCGACCGATCCTGCAGCGGCGGTAACCATTGCGGGACGACCGCCTAAAAAAGACATCGCCAGGCACAGTACGACAGAGGCTACCAGACTGACTTTAGGATCAACGCCTGCGATCACGGAAAACGAGATTACTTCCGGGATCAGCGCCAGGGCGGTTACCACACCGGCCAGCGTTTCGCGCACCAGCAGACGGGGTTGGCGGAGCACGGCACGGGTCGTGTGTTCCGAGACTGTGGCAGAGGAATGTTGAGTTGCAGACATAGTTACACTCAGGTCAAAAATGGCCTGATACAGCAGACCGACAGGCATCCGTGCGGTGAATAGCAAAGCGCAGCATAGTACCCGTCAGATGGACCGGTTTCCAGAAATGATTGTCAATAACCGCATAAACTATCAACGTATTAATAACATTTTTAAAAATTAAATATAATTTATAAACTTTATTTAATTATTTTTACTTAAGTGTTACCGTTGGTGCCGCTCGATTTTCACCTGCATTGAAAGCAAAAAAGCGATACTAAAAGTAAGGCATTAACATTATGAAAAAAGTGACTGCCATGCTCTTCACCATGGCCGTTGGGCTGAATGTTGTCTCGATGGCGGCAAAAGCGAAAGCGGCGGAAGAGCAGGAAACGGATGTACTGTTGATTGGCGGCGGCATCATGAGCGCCACGCTGGGAACCTATTTACAGGAGCTGGAGCCGCAATGGTCAATGACCATGGTTGAGCGACTGGATGGTGTAGCGCAGGAAAGCTCAAACGGCTGGAATAACGCCGGAACCGGCCACTCCGCACTGATGGAGCTGAACTACACGCCTAAAAAGGCCGACGGTAGCATCAGCATTGAAAAGGCAGTCGAAATTAACGAAGCCTTCCAGATTTCCCGCCAGTTTTGGGCCTATCAGGTCAATAATGGCGTAATGCATGAACCACGCTCGTTTATCACCACCGTTCCGCACATGAGTTTTGTCTGGGGTGACGAGAACGTGAACTTCCTGCGTGCCCGTTACACCGCACTGCAGCAGAGCACGCTGTTCCGTGGTATGCGCTATTCCGAAGACCACGCGCAGATCAAAGAGTGGGCGCCGCTGGTCATGGAAGGTCGCGATCCGCAGCAGAAAGTCGCAGCAACGCGTACCGAGATTGGTACTGACGTGAACTACGGCGAAATCACCCGCCAACTGATTACCTCATTGCAGAAAAAGCCCAACTTTGCGCTGCAGTTGAGCACCGAAGTGCGTGGCTTTAAGCGTAATGCCGACAATAGCTGGACTGTCACAGTCGCCGATCTGAAAAATAACGAAGCGGAACACGATATCAAGGCGAAGTTTGTCTTTATCGGTGCCGGTGGCGCTGCGCTGAAGCTGTTGCAGGAATCCGACATTCCGGAAGCGAAAGGCTATGCCGGATTCCCGGTTGGCGGGCAGTTCCTGGTTGCAGAAAATCCGGATGTGGTCAATCGCCACCTGGCGAAAGTGTACGGTCAGGCCTCCGTTGGCGCGCCGCCGATGTCTGTACCGCATATCGATACCCGTATCCTTGATGGCAAGCGCGTTGTGCTGTTTGGGCCATTCGCGACATTCTCCACCAAGTTCCTGAAAAACGGTTCATTGTGGGATCTGCTCAGCTCGACCACCACCTCGAACTTTATGCCTATGGTCAACGTGGGTCTGGATAACTTCGATCTGGTGAAATATCTGGTGAGCCAGGTGATGCTCAGCGACGACGACCGTTTTGCTGCGCTGCAAGAGTACTATCCGCAGGCGAAAAAAGAAGACTGGCGTTTATGGCAGGCGGGCCAGCGCGTGCAGATCATCAAAAGCGATGCGGAGAAGGGCGGCGTGCTGCGTCTGGGCACTGAGGTCGTCAGCGATAAAGAAGGCACGATTGCTGCGCTGCTGGGAGCTTCTCCGGGCGCATCAACCGCGGCACCGATCATGCTGCATCTGATGGAAAAAGTGTTTAAAGATAAAGTAGCCAGCCCCGAGTGGCAGGCGAAGCTGAAAACCATTATTCCGTCTTATGGCACTAAGCTGAACGGTAACGTTGAGGCTACGGAACAAGAGCTGCAGTACACCAGTGAGGTTCTGGGTCTGAAATATGACAAGCCGCAGGTTGTTGATGAAGCGCCGAAACCACAGCTGAAACCTCAGGCACAACCGCAGCCTGAACAGAAAGCCGTTGCGGATATAGCGCTGTAAAATAAAATGCCGGATGGCGCTGCTGCGCTTATCCGGCATTGTTTATGCGTCTGTAGGCCGGATAAGGCGGTACGCCGCCATCCGGCACATTCTCACTTAGCGCGTGACTGCGTCCTGAATTTTGTCTTCCGCTTTCCAGATACGGTATTTAACGTCCACGTTTTCCGGGGTGTAGACCACAATCGGCAGCTTGCTGTTGTAACGCAGCATTCCGTCATCACCCAGATGCGCAGTAATGAATTTCTTCTCTTTCTTACCGTCCGGGCAGGCCATCATGGTTGAAACCGGAGACGTAACTTTGTCAAAGACATAGTAGTCATATCCCCAACCTTCCAGCGTTTTGCTGTCCAGTTCTCCGCCCAGGCGGTGTTGGTTACAGTCAACTTCCAGCGTTTGTCCGATCAGCAGTTCTACTTTCAGAGTAGATTCATCTTTCTCAGGGGTAAGCTGGATAACCTGGCGCTTCATACCCTTTTCCGCCTTGGGATAAGGGGCGACTTTTTCCAGCGGCTGAGCGGCGGTTTCGTTACTGGCAGCCCATGCAGAGGTGCTGGCAAAGGCGGCGAAAAGTACGGCAGGGACAATTGTCTTCATCTTATTGTTCACAGTGTTTCCTTTCTTCTGTCTTATGAACGAGTCTGTAGCAGGTTAACATATTTGGATAATCTATTAATCTGGATTTACTTATATTTAAAGTGTATTAAGTAGAGTTTTGTTGCCATGGTAGCGATATATACTAGGAGTTATCCTAATATTGAGATCTTTGTCTTTTTGAATAATCCGTTATATACATGGTTATATAACTCATTGAAATGTGAGCAAAAGCGCATTTTTTCCCGCCAACTCAACACTCCTTTGATCCGGCAACAGCATTTACCCCAATTGGGGTATGCACCTCTAACACATCCTGAAATATCTTACGGCTAAAAATAACTACTCATAAATAGTGCAGTTTTTTATGTCGTTCAACCCGCCGAGGGAGGGCGTCATTATGGAAGGACAATGTCATGGTTGATTTATCCCGTCGAGGTATGTTGACAGGCAGTTGGCGAAACGCCAGCGCAGGGATCCGTCCGCCGTGGAGCAAGGAAGACTCTCACTTTCTGGCCCATTGCCTCCGTTGTGACGCCTGTATCCAGGCGTGCGAAACCGACATCCTGCAGCGAGGCCAGGGTGGTTACCCGAGCGTAAATTTCAAACACGGCGAGTGCAGCTTTTGCTATGCCTGCGCAGAAGCCTGTCCCGAATCACTTTTTCTTCCGCGCCACACCAGGGCATGGGATCTGAATTTTACGATTGGGGAAAACTGTCTCGCACATCAGTCCGTTGAATGTCACCGCTGTCAGGATAGCTGTGAGCCCATGGCAATAACCTTTCGTCCCACGCTGTCCGGCATTTATCAGCCGCAGCTCGACAATCAGGACTGTAACGGATGTGGCGCCTGTGTCGCTATCTGCCCGGTATCAGCCATTAACGCGGAGTACAACCATGGACAATAACTGGCAGGTCTGCAGCCTGGTCGTTCAGGCCAAAAGCCAGCATATCAACGATATCGCCACGCAGTTGCGTTCTTTTCCCGGTTGCGAAGTTGCACTCAGCGATGTGGAAAGTGGTCAGTTGATTGTGGTGGTGGAAGCTGAGCAAAGTGAAACGCTAATGAAAACAATTGAGTCAGTACGCAACGTTGCGGGCGTACTGGCGGTGTCGCTGGTTTATCACCAGCAGGATGAGCAAGGTGAGGAAACACCATGAAACTCAGTCGTCGTAGCTTTATGAAAGCTAACGCCGTTGCGGCCGCTGCGGCGGCTGCCGGGTTAAGCGTGCCGGGCGTTGCCCGCGCGGTAGTCGGTCAGCAAGAAGCCATTAAATGGGACAAAGCCCCGTGCCGTTTTTGCGGGACGGGCTGTGGCGTATTGGTCGGAACGCAGCAAGGGCGTGTTGTGGCATGTCAGGGCGATCCGGATGCGCCGGTTAACCGTGGGCTCAACTGCATCAAAGGTTACTTCCTGCCGAAAATCATGTACGGAAAAGACCGTTTAACGCAGCCGATGCTGCGCATGAAAGACGGCAAGTATCACAAAGAAGGCGAGTTCACCCCGATTAGCTGGGACCAGGCCTTTGACGTGATGGAAGAGAAATTCAAAACGTCGATGAAAGAGAAAGGCCCTGAGTCTATCGGTATGTTCGGCTCTGGCCAGTGGACGATTTGGGAAGGTTATGCCGCTGCCAAATTGTTTAAAGCGGGTTTCCGTTCCAATAACATCGACCCGAACGCACGTCACTGCATGGCCTCAGCGGTAGTCGGCTTTATGCGTACCTTCGGTATGGATGAACCGATGGGCTGCTATGACGATATCGAACATGCCGATGCCTTCGTCTTGTGGGGCGCGAATATGGCGGAAATGCACCCGATCCTGTGGTCGCGCATCACCAACCGTCGTCTGTCCGATCCTAACGTGAACGTCGCGGTTCTCTCCACCTTCCAGCACCGCAGCTTTGAGCTGGCGGATAACGGTATGGTCTTCACGCCGCAAACCGATCTGGTGATCCTCAACTACATCGCGAACTACATCATTCAAAACAATGCGATTAACCAGGATTTCTTTAGCAAGCACGTTAACCTGCGTAAAGGCGTGACGGACATCGGCTACGGTCTGCGTCCAACCCATCCGCTGGAAAAAGCGGCGAAAAACCCGGGATCCGATGCTTCTGAACCGATGAGCTTTGAGGATTACAAAGCCTTCGTTGCTGAGTACACGCTGGATAAAACCGCCGAAATGACCGGTGTGCCGAAAGATCAGCTGGAACAGCTGGCGCAGCTGTATGCCGATCCGAAGAAAAAAGTCATCTCCTACTGGACGATGGGCTTTAACCAGCACACCCGCGGCGTGTGGGCCAACAACCTGGTCTATAACCTGCACTTGCTGACTGGCAAAATCTCCCAGCCAGGCTGCGGCCCGTTCTCTCTGACCGGCCAGCCTTCAGCCTGCGGCACCGCGCGTGAAGTCGGTACGTTCTCCCACCGTCTGCCTGCGGACATGGTGGTAACGAACGAAAAACACCGCGATATCTGTGAGAAGCACTGGAATATTCCGTCAGGGACCATTCCGGCAAAAGTTGGTCTGCACGCCGTGGCGCAAGACCGCGCGCTGAAAGATGGCAAGCTCAATGTCTACTGGGCGATGTGTACTAACAACATGCAGGCCGGTCCGAACATCAACGAAGAGCGTATGCCGGGCTGGCGCGATCCGCGCAACTTCATCATCGTCTCCGATCCGTACCCGACGATCAGCGCCCTGTCGGCTGACCTGATCCTGCCGACCGCGATGTGGGTAGAGAAAGAAGGCGCCTACGGTAACGCGGAACGCCGTACACAGTTCTGGCGTCAGCAAATTAAAGCGCCGGGCGAATCGAAATCGGATCTGTGGCAACTGGTGCAGTTCTCTCGTCGCTTCAAAACAGAAGAAGTATGGCCGGAAGACCTGCTGGCACAAAAACCGGAACTGCGCGGTAAAACGCTTTATGACGTGCTGTTTGCTACGCCAGCAGTAACGAAATTCCCAGTGACTGAACTGGCTGAAGATCAACTAAACGATGAATCCCGCGAGCTGGGCTTCTATCTGCAAAAAGGCTTGTTCGAAGAGTACGCATGGTTTGGCCGCGGTCACGGGCACGATCTTGCGCCATTTGACGATTACCACAAAGCGCGCGGTTTACGCTGGCCGGTCGTTGAGGGTAAAGAGACCCAGTGGCGCTACAGCGAAGGCAACGACCCTTACGTGAAAGCAGGTGAAAGCTACAAGTTCTACGGTAAACCGGACGGTAAAGCGGTTATCTTCGCGCTGCCATTTGAGCCTGCTGCTGAAGCGCCGGATAAAGAATATGACCTGTGGCTGTCTACCGGACGTGTGCTGGAACACTGGCATACCGGCAGTATGACGCGTCGTGTGCCTGAACTGCACCGTGCTTTCCCGGAAGCCGTGCTGTTTATCCACCCGCTGGATGCAAAAGCACGCGATCTGCGCCGTGGCGATAAGGTCAAAGTGATTTCCCGTCGTGGCGAAGTGATTTCGATTGTTGAAACACGCGGTCGTAACCGTCCGCCGCAGGGGCTGGTGTACATGCCGTTCTTCGATGCCGCACAGCTGGTGAATAACCTGACGCTGGATGCGACGGATCCGCTCTCCAAAGAGACGGATTTCAAGAAGTGCGCCGTGAAACTGGCGAAGGTGTAACGCGTTATGTCCCGGTCAGCAAAACCCCAAAATGGCCGCCGCCGCTTTCTGCGCGATATGGTTCGCGCAGCGGGCGGGCTGGCCGTCGTTGGCGTGGCGCTGGGGTTGCAACAACAAACCGCACGCGCAACCGGCGTGCGGTTGCGCCCGCCTGGTGCACTGAGCGAGGAGGCATTCGCCAGCGCCTGCGTACGTTGCGGTCAGTGCGTTCAGGCATGTCCCTATGACACGCTGAAGCTGGCAACGCTGGCCTCCGGGCTGGCGGCCGGTACGCCATATTTTGTCGCCCGTGATATTCCTTGCGAAATGTGTGAGGACATTCCGTGTGCCAAAGTCTGCCCGAGCGGCGCGTTGGACAGGGAAATTGAATCCATTGACGATTCGCGTATGGGGCTGGCGGTACTGCTGGATCACGAAAACTGCCTCAACTATCAGGGATTGCGCTGCGACGTTTGCTATCGCGAGTGCCCGAAAATTGATGAGGCGATCACCCTGGAGCTGGACCGCAATATGCGTACCGGCAAGCATGCGCGGTTTATTCCGACCGTGCACAGCGATGCTTGTACCGGCTGTGGGAAATGCGAAAAAGTCTGCGTACTGGAACAGCCAGCAATAAAAGTACTGCCGCTGTCGCTGGCGAAAGGGGAGTTAGGACACCATTACCGCTTCGGTTGGCTGGAGGGGAACAATGGCAAATCGTAAACGTGATGCCGGGCGTGAAGCGCAGGCAAAAAAAGGATGGTGGAAGAGTCATCGCTGGCTGCTGCTGCGTCGTTTGAGTCAATTTCTGATACTGGCGATGTTCCTCAGCGGCCCGTGGCTTGGCGTGTGGATCCTGCATGGCAACTACAGTAGCAGCCTGTTGCTGGACGCTATCCCGTTCACCGATCCGCTGATTACTCTGCAAAGCCTGGCCAGCGGGCATCTGCCGGCGACGGTGGCGTTAACGGGAGCAGCTATCATCACGGTGCTGTATGCCCTGGCCGGTAAGCGACTGTTTTGCAGTTGGGTTTGTCCCATGAACCCGGTTACCGATTTAGCCAGTTGGTTGCGCAGAAGGTTTGACCTGAATCAGTCCGCAACCCTGCCGCGCCATATACGGTACGTCCTGCTGGTGGTTATCCTGGTCGGTTCCGCCCTGACCGGTACGCTTTTGTGGGAGTGGATAAATCCAGTCTCTCTGCTTGGACGGAGCCTGGTAATGGGATTCGGTAGCGGAGCGCTGCTGATCCTCGCGCTGTTTTTATTTGATTTACTGGTCGTTGAGCATGGCTGGTGCGGGCATCTTTGCCCACTGGGTGCGCTGTATAGCGTGGTGGGAAGCAAAGGGGCATTAACCGTTTCGGCAAAAGAACGTAACAGATGTAACCGCTGTATGGATTGTTTTCATGTTTGCCCGGAACCGCATGTGCTACGTGCGCCGGTGCTGGATGAGCAAAGTCCGGTGCAGGTAACCAGCCGCGATTGCATGGCCTGCGGTCGCTGCGTGGATGTCTGTTCTGAGGATGTTTTTACAATAACAACACGATGGAGTTCGGGAGCGAAATCATGAAAAGCCATGACCTGATTAAGACGCTGTGTCAATGGACGGCCCTGCTTGCCCTGGTCGTCAGTGGGGCCGTTTGGGCTGCAAATGGAGTGGATCTGAGCCAGTCACCGGAAGTCTCAGGAACACAGGAAGGGGCGATTCGCATGCCGAAAGAGCAAGAGCGCATGCCGCTGAACTATGTGAATCAGCCGCCGATGGTTCCGCATAGCGTTGAAGGGTATCAGGTGACGACTAACACTAACCGCTGCCTGCAATGCCACGGTGTGGAAAGCTATCGCACTACCGGTGCGCCGCGCATCAGTCCGACGCACTTTATGGACAGCGACGGCAAGGTATTGGCTGAAGTTGCGCCGCGTCGTTATTTCTGCCTGCAATGTCACGTTCCGCAGGCTGACGCCGCGCCGATTGTTGAAAATACCTTCACCCCCTCGAAAGGTTACGGGAAATAAGAGGTCATTATGGAAAATTCTAACCGTAAACCAGGCTGGATTAAGCGCGTCTGGCAATGGTGGCGTCGCCCCAGCCGTCTGGCGCTCGGCACGCTGTTGTTAATCGGCTTTGTGGGCGGCATTATTTTCTGGGGCGGCTTTAATACCGGTATGGAAAAGGCCAATACAGAAGAGTTCTGCATTAGCTGTCACGAAATGCGCAATACGGTATACCAGGAATACATGGAAACCGTACACTACAACAACCGCAGTGGTGTGCGAGCGACTTGCCCTGATTGCCACGTCCCGCATGAGTGGGGCCCGAAAATGATTCGTAAGATCAAGGCCAGTAAAGAGCTGTACGCGAAAGCACTGGGGCTGATAGATACACCGCAGAAATTTGAAGACCATCGTTTGACGATGGCGCAAAATGAGTGGCGGCGTATGAAAGATAATAATTCGCAAGAGTGCCGAAACTGTCACAACTTCGAGTTTATGGATTTAACCGCCCAGAAAGGCGTTGCGGCCAAAATGCACGACCAGGCCGTGAAAGACGGGCAAACCTGTATTGACTGTCATAAAGGGATAGCGCACAAACTGCCTGATATGCGCGAAGTCAAACCGGGCTTTTAACAGGATGTAGATAACCAGGTATGCTTGAAGCCAGAGAATTACTTTGCGAGCGAGATGACAGAATACTGTTCAGCAATCTGTCATTTCGCGTCAACGCAGGGGAATGGGTACAAATTACCGGCAGCAACGGCGCAGGGAAAACTACTCTGCTGCGGTTGCTTACCGGGCTGGCGCGTCCCGATGCAGGGGAGGTTTGCTGGCAAGAGCAGCCGCTGCATCACGTGCGGGACAGCTACCATCAGCAACTGCTGTGGATCGGACATCAGCCGGGGATAAAAACCCGGCTTTCGGCGTTGGAGAACCTGCGTTTCTTCCATCATGACGGCGACATTGCACAGTGTCTGGCTGCGCTGGCACAGGCGGGACTTGCCGGATATGAAGATATTCCGGTGAACCAGCTCTCCGCCGGACAACAGCGGCGCGTGGCGCTGGCCCGTTTGTGGCTGACCCGCGCCCGGCTGTGGATCCTCGATGAACCCTTTACCGCCATTGATGTGAACGGCGTTGAGCGACTGACTCAGCGTATGGCGCAGCATACGGAGCAGGGCGGTATTGTTATTCTCACCACCCACCAACCGCTCAATGTCGAAACCGATAAAGTGCGACGTATTGCGCTGACCAGCGAGAGGGCAACGCAATGATGTGGCGAATCTTCCGTTTAGAACTGCGAGTTGCGTTTCGTCATAGTGCGGAAATCGCCAATCCTTTATGGTTCTTCCTGATTGTTATTACGCTGTTCCCCCTAAGCATTGGGCCGGAGCCGCAGCTACTGGCGCGCATTGCGCCGGGCATCATTTGGGTTGCGGCGCTGCTGGCGTCATTGCTGGCGCTGGAACGCCTGTTTCGTGATGATCTGCAGGACGGCAGCCTTGAGCAACTGATGCTGCTGCCGTTACCGCTACCGGCCGTGGTGCTGGCGAAAGTGATGGCGCACTGGGTCGTGACCGGCCTGCCGCTGTTGATTCTCTCGCCGCTAGTGGCGCTGCTGCTGGGCATGGATATGTACGGCTGGAAAATTATGGCGCTGACGTTGTTACTCGGAACGCCGACGCTGGGCTTCCTCGGTGCGCCGGGTGTGGGGCTGACGGTGGGCTTAAAGCGCGGCGGCGTGTTGTTAAGCGTGCTGGTGCTCCCGCTCACCATACCCTTACTGATTTTTGCAACCGCCGCGATGGATGCGGCTTCTATGCACTTACCGGTTGAAGGGTACATGGCAATTCTGGGCGCGTTGCTGGTCGGCAGCGCCACGTTAAGCCCGTTTGCCACAGCCGCGGCGTTACGGATAAGCGTGCAGTAACGAGAATTAGATGTGTAGGCCGGGCAAGGTGCTCTGGCACAACGGATTTTAATTTATGGAGTCTGGTGACTGAACTATGTGGAAAACACTTCATCAATTGGCGATGCCCCCTCGGCTCTATCAGATCTGTGGCTGGTTTATCCCGTGGCTGGCGATTGCCAGCGCGGTGGTACTGATAACGGGATGGGGCTGGGGCTTTGGTTTTGCGCCTGCGGACTATCAGCAGGGACAGAGCTATCGCATTATTTATCTGCACGTTCCGGCGGCAATCTGGTCGATGGGCATTTATGCCTCGATGGCCGTTGCCGCGTTTATCGGCCTGGTCTGGCAGATGAAAATGGCCAATCTGGCGCTGGCTGCGATGGCGCCGATTGGTGCAGTGTTTACCTTTATTGCGCTGGTGACGGGCTCCGCATGGGGCAAACCGATGTGGGGAACCTGGTGGGTCTGGGATGCCCGACTCACCTCTGAACTGGTGCTGCTGTTTCTCTACGTGGGTGCCATTGCGCTGTGGCATGCCTTTGACGACCGCCGTCTGGCAGGTCGTGCCGCCGGTATTCTGGTGCTGATTGGCGTGGTCAACTTACCGATTATCCACTATTCGGTTGAGTGGTGGAATACGCTGCATCAGGGTTCTACCCGCATGCAGCAAAGCATCGATCCGGCGATGCGTACGCCGCTGCGTCTGGCGATCGTCGGCTACCTGTTACTGTTTGTCACGCTGGCGCTGATGCGCATGCGTAACCTGATTTTGATGATGGAAAAACGCCGCCCGTGGGTGAGCGAACTGATCTTAAAAAGAGGCCGCCAATGACCCCTGCATTTGCATCATGGAGTGATTTTTTCGCGATGGGCGGCTACGCCTTGTATGTCTGGCTTGCCGTAGCGATGAGCGTTATCCCGCTGGTGGTGCTGGTACTGCATTCCGCGTTACAACATCGCGCAATTTTACGCGGTGTGGCGCAGCAGCGGGCGAGAGAAGCGCGTATGCGTGCGGCGCAAGTGCAACGGGAGGCGGCGTGAATATTCGACGTAAAAATCGGTTATGGATAGCCTGTGCGGTACTGGCGGGTCTGGCATTGACCATTACGCTGGTGCTTTATGCGCTGCGTTCTAATATTGACCTGTTCTATACGCCGGGAGAGATACTCTACGGTAAGCGCGAAACGCAGCAGATGCCCGAAGTCGGTCAGCGCCTGCGCGTGGGCGGAATGGTGATGCCCGGTAGCGTAAAGCGCGATCCGCAGTCGTTGAAGGTGAATTTCAGTATCTATGACGCCGAAGGTGTGGTGGATGTCACCTACGAAGGCATTCTGCCGGATCTGTTCCGCGAAGGGCAGGGTGTCGTTGTTCAGGGCGAACTGGACGAAGGAAATCATGTGCAGGCCAAAGAGGTTCTTGCCAAACATGATGAGAATTACACCCCACCGGAAGTCGAAAAAGCGATGCAGGAAAACCATCGTCGCCCGGAAAGTGTTTATAAGGATAAAACGTCATGATGCCTGAAATTGGCAATGCGCTGTTGTGCCTTGCGCTCGGCGTGGCGTTACTACTGTCGGTCTATCCGCTGTGGGGCGTAGCGCGCGGCGACGTGCGAATGATGGCCTCCGCGCGGCCTTTTGCCTGGGTTCTGTTTATCTGCGTGATGGGGGCGTTCCTGATTCTGGTCAACGCCTTCGTGGTTAATGACTTTACCGTCACCTACGTTGCCAGCAACTCCAATACCCAGCTTCCGGTCTGGTATCGGGTGGCAGCAACCTGGGGGGCCCATGAAGGCTCTCTGCTGCTATGGGTTTTGCTGATGAGCGGCTGGACGTTCGCCGTTGCGGCATTCAGCCAGCGTATGCCGCTGGACATCGTTGCCCGCGTGCTGGCGGTAATGGGGATGGTAAGCGTTGGCTTTCTGCTGTTTATTCTGTTTACCTCCAATCCGTTTGCCCGTACGTTGCCCAACTTCCCTATTGAAGGGCGCGACCTGAACCCGCTATTGCAGGATCCGGGACTGATTTTCCATCCGCCGTTACTGTACATGGGGTATGTCGGCTTCTCCGTGGCCTTTGCGTTTGCGATTGCCGCGCTGATGAGCGGACGACTGGACAGTACCTTCGCCCGTTTTTCGCGTCCGTGGACGCTGGCGGCGTGGGTGTTCCTGACGCTGGGTATTGTGCTCGGTTCGGCCTGGGCCTATTACGAGCTGGGCTGGGGCGGTTGGTGGTTCTGGGATCCGGTTGAGAACGCCTCGTTTATGCCATGGCTGGTGGGAACGGCGCTGATGCACTCGCTGTCGGTAACCGAACAGCGTGCCAGCTTTAAAGCCTGGACGCTGCTGCTGTCAATCTGCGCATTCTCGCTTTGCCTGTTAGGTACTTTCCTGGTGCGCTCCGGCGTGCTGGTATCGGTGCATGCCTTCGCCTCCGATCCGTCGCGCGGGATGTTTATTCTGGCCTTTATGGTATTGGTGATTGGCGGCTCCCTGCTGCTGTTTGCGGTGCGCGGTCACAAGGTCCGCTCACGGGTGAACAACGCGCTGTGGTCGCGTGAATCTCTGCTGTTGGGCAACAACGTTCTGCTGATTGCCGCCATGCTGGTGGTGCTCTTGGGCACGCTGCTGCCGCTGGTGCACAAACAGCTGGGTCTGGGCAGCATTTCGATTGGCGAACCGTTCTTCAACACCATATTTACCTGGCTGATGGCGCCGTTCGCGCTGTTGCTGGGAATTGGGCCATTAGTGCGTTGGGGCCGTGACCGACCGCGTAAACTGAAAACGTTACTGATTATCGCGTTTGTCACCACGCTTGTTCTGTCGCTGCTGCTGCCGTGGTTGTTTGAGGATCGCATTGCCGCTATGACGGTGGTAGGGCTGGCGATGGCATGCTGGATATTCGTGCTGGCGATGTCCGAAGCGTTCCTGCGTGTTTCCCGCGGAACGAAGTTAACACCAAGCTATTGGGGCATGGTGTCGGGCCACGTTGGGCTGGCGATTACTATTGTCGGTATTGCCTTCAGCCAGAACTACAGCGTTGAACGCGATGTGCGTATGAAAGCGGGTGATAGCGTCAGTATCCATAACTATCAGTTCACGTTCCGCGAAGTGAAAGATATTACCGGACCTAACTACCGGGGTGGTGTCGCCATTATTGGCGTTACCCGAGATGGTAAACCGGAAGCCACGCTGCATGCGGAAAAACGCTTCTATAACAGCACCAGTTCGATGATGACCGAAGCGGCAATTGACGGCGGATTCACGCGCGATCTGTACGCCGCGCTGGGTGAAGAACTGGATAACGGCGCATGGGCTGTGCGTCTGTACTACAAACCGTTTATTCGCTGGATTTGGGCCGGAGGATTGCTGATGGCGCTGGGCGGATTGTTCTGCCTGTTTGATCCACGCTACCGTCAGCGCGCGCGTCCTCGCGCAGCGGTGCAAAAAAATGCGTCGGAGGCTGTATGAAGCGCAACGCACTGTTAATTCCGTTTATTATTTTTCTGATCATTGCGGCGGCGCTGCTGTGGCAGCTGGCGCGTAACGCTCAGGGAGACGATCCCACGAATCTGGAATCGGCGCTGATCGGCAAACCCGTTCCGACATTCCGCCTGGAGTCGCTGGAGAATCCGGGTCAGCATTATCAGGCCGATGTGCTGACCCAGGGCAAACCGGTACTGCTGAACGTCTGGGCGACCTGGTGCCCGACCTGTCGCGCCGAACATCAGTATCTGAACCAGCTATCTGCACAAGGCGTGCGGGTGGTGGGTCTGAACTATAAAGACGATCGTCAGAAAGCCATTGTCTGGCTGAAAGAGCTGGGCAATCCTTACTCATTAAGCCTGTTTGACGGCGACGGTATGCTCGGTCTGGATCTTGGCGTGTACGGCGCGCCGGAAACGTTCCTGATCGACGGTAAAGGTATTATTCGCTATCGCCATGCCGGTGATTTGAATGCCAGGGTGTGGGAGAGCGAGATCAAACCGTTGTGGGATAAGTACAGTAAGGAGGCTGCGCAATGAGATTTTTACTGGGCCTGCTGATGCTGATTATCTCGGGATCTGCGCTGGCGACCATCGATGTGATGCAGTTTAAGGATGAAGCGCAGGAGCAGCAGTTCCGTCAGCTTACCGAACAGCTGCGCTGTCCTAAATGTCAGAACAACAGTATCGCCGATTCTAACTCGATGATTGCCACTGACCTGCGCCAGAAAGTGTACGAACTGATGCAGGAAGGGAAAAGCCAGAAAGAAATTGTCGACTACATGGTGGCGCGCTACGGCAACTTCGTCACCTACGATCCGCCGTTGACGCCGCTTACAGTGCTTTTGTGGGTGATGCCGGTGGTAGCGATTGGTCTGGGCGGCTGGATTATTTTTGCCCGTACTCGCCGACGCGTCCGGGTGAAGCTGGAAGAGTTTCCTGACGACGTTATCCCGGATGGCAAACGCGGTGGATTTGGGTTGTTTGTGCCCGGCATCGTGGTGGCGCTGATCGTTGGCGCGGTAAGCTATTATGAAACCGGCAGCTATAAGCAGGTTCAGGTCTGGCAGCAGGCCACCGCTCAGGCTCCGGCGCTGCTGGAACGCGCGTTGGATCCGAAAGCTGACCCGCTCAATGAAGAGGATATGACACGTCTGGCGCTGGGGCTGCGTACGCGTTTACAAGCCGATCCTACAAACGTTGAAGGTTGGATCATGCTTGGGCGTATTGGCATGGTACTCGGTAACGCCAGTACGGCCACTGAAGCCTATGCCAATGCCTATCGACTGGATCCTAAAAACAGCGATGCGGCGCTGGGTTATGCGGAAGCACTGACCCGTTCATCCGATCCTGACGATAACCGCCGGGGAGGGGAGCTGTTACGCCAGCTGGTGCGCGGCGAGCATGCCAACGTGCGGGTTCTCAGCATGTACGCGTTTAACGCTTTTGAACAGCAGCGCTTCGGCGAGGCGGTTGCGGCGTGGGAGATGATGCTGAAATTATTACCGGCCAATGATACCCGTCGGGCGGTGATAGAACGCAGCATTAAGCAGGCGATGGAGCAGCTAACGCCGCAGGAGAAGTAAGAGTCCAGATTACCCGAAGGCGTGCTGCTTTCGGGCCTGTGCGAGCTTTGTAGGCCGGATAAGACGCTGCTGCGTCGCCATCCGGCATCTCATTGATTACTGCATGCCGCGCGTTTGCAAAAACAGGATAGTGGCAGCAACGCGAGAACGCACATTGAGTTTGCGCAGCAGGTTGCGAATATGCACCTTCACCGTCTGTTCAGAAATATTCAGCACTGATGCAATCTGTTTGTTCGACAGTCCCTGAGCAAGTTCATGCAATACATCCAGCTCGCGTTCGGTGAGAATGCTGAATGGATCTTCCTGCGCACCAAACAGGTCACGTTCGCGCAGATATTCGCTAACGCGAGCGCTAAACGCTTTACCACCTTTGGCACCGTTACGAATAGCCTCCAGCAGGACTTCAGGATCGCTATCTTTCAGTAAATAACCATCCGCGCCGGCATCAATTAAGGCGTACACATCGCTGGCGGCATCCGATACGGTAAGAATAATAATTTGCGCGGTGACGCCGTCCCGACGCAGCGCATTCAGGGTGTCCAGCCCGCTCATACCTTTCATATTGAGATCCAGCAGGATCACATCAAGGTCCAGACGGTTTGCCAGATCGATAGCACTTGCGCCGTCGCCAGCTTCAGCGACTACGTCAAATGCGGGATCCAGTTGCAATAATTGACTAATTCCCCGCCGCATGAGTGGGTGGTCGTCGACAATCAGCACCCGAAAAGGCGTTACTTCAGGCATACTATTCTCCTGAGCTTTTATTAGTATCATTATTGTTTTCAGCGCATCAATCGTCCAGATTCATCGCGCTGATGAGAGGATGAATTTTACCCCATTTTGTGCATGGGTAAGTAGTAAAACCTGTGCTGAAGGCTGCTGTAAAACTCAGGAATGCGGAATCGCAGACATAAAAAAAACCAACCGCAAGGGTTGGTTTTTTTAGGGATTTTTGGTCGGCACGAGAGGATTTGAACCTCCGACCCCCGACACCCCATGACGGTGCGCTACCAAGCTGCGCTACGTGCCGACGCTATGGCTGCTAATACTACTGCTTTCCGCTACGAATGCAAGAGGATGCCTCACTAACTGATTTATAATTAATCAGTTAGCAATAAATCGTTTCTCATCCGTCAGAACCTGTAGCAGCAGGCTGAGCTGCGGTTTCTGATCTTTTATTTTCTCGCCACGTAAATCATAGGTCTGATAATTTCCGTTGTTGTTCAGCACCAGCGTCATCTCTGGCGTAGTCACGGCCATCGTGCTGCCGTCAGCGGCGGTCACCCAGTAATGACGACGTGTAGCATTGAACAAATCCTGCCCCTGCGAGTATTCGTTAGCCGGCGTGCTGACATGCAGCAGGCGCTGCATCAGCGTCGTCATCAGGTCTGTATGATCGGTCAGGCTATTGATACGCTGGGCAGGTGTTCCCGGCCAGTGAATCACCAGAGGAACCTGCAGATGACCGCGCGACCAGGCAAAGTTGTTCTCTTCCTGAGTCAGCGGCACACCGCGGCCAGCGGTAATAATCACCACCGTGTTGTCCAGTTTACCCGAGTCGCGCAGGGCGCTAAGAACACGGTTAATATTGGCATCCACATCCTGAGCGGCGCTGGCGTAGCGTTTGGCAAAGTTCTTCTGGTTACTGTCATCAAGGTTTGTCCCGTTAAAGGAGACCCAGGAGAACCAGCGATTATCTTCCTGCGCGTAGCGTCCCAGCCAGTTAATCCATTGGCTTGCGGTTTGCTCATCAGATTGTGTTTGCACGCTCGGCATGGAGAAGTCTGACAGCAGCGCCTGGCGATAAAGCGGGCTGGTAAAGCCATCCGAGGAGAATAGTCCTAACTGATACCCTTGCTGGTTCAGTGCAGAGATCAGCGCCGCAGGCGTTCGGGTCGACAAAATGCCGTCCATGTAGCTTGGCGATACACCATAGAACAGGCCAAAGATCCCGTTATCCGTGGTGTTGCCTGAGCTCATGTGACGTGTAAAGGAGATATTCTGCCCGGCGAACTCAGCCAGCGCAGGCATCTGTTTTTCAAAGCGTGAGTAGTTCAGGCCGTCTACGGTGATCAGCAGAACGTTCTGACCGGTGCCCAGATCGCGATAGTGCAGTTCGCTGAGCGGGTACTGCACGGAAACCGCTTCCGGATTACCCTGTTCGATCAGGCGACGCTGATACTCTTGCGCATCCAGCAGGCCATGTTTTTCCAGAAACTTACGCGCCGTCATCGGGTAGGAGAGCGGCAGGTTTGCGCGCTGCATGGTAATCGGGCGATAGAAATTGGCATCTGCCCAGATATACACCACATGCGAGGCGATAAAAGAAACGAAGAAGAATGCCGCTAACGGTTTTGCGAAATGGCGACGACGCGTCAGGCTGCGCAGCTTTTGCCAGCTCCAGGTCGCAAACAACATTTCTATTAACAGGATAACCGGCACGCTGATAAACAACAGTTGCCAGTCACGCGCCGCTTCGTTCTGGTCAGGATTAATGACCAGTTCCCAGACTATCGGGTTAAGGTGCAGGTGGAAGCGGGTGAAAACTTCGCTGTCGATTAACAACAGCGTCATGCCAGCTGTCGCCAGAATAGCTGATAAGAATCGCATCAGCCTCTGGGACATGACGATAAACGTCAGGGGAAACAGGATTAGCAGATAGGTGGCAAACACCAGAAAGCTAAAATGCCCGACAACGCTCAGGTAGGAATATACACGACCTGCAAGGGTTGTCGGCCAGTCGGCGACAAACAGGTAACGGCTACCGAGAACCATGGCCAACAGAATGTTGAACAAGGCAAACCAGTGCCCCCAGCTAACCATCTGGGAGACTTTCTCACGGTAGCGCTGACGATGAGTTACCATAAACTATTGTTCGTTTCCCCGGAGCAGGCTCTTAATGCGCTTGGTCGTCGTTTACCGAAGACTGCAATGCGCGGGCAAAAGAGTTGGCAATCGCCTGGCGCTGGGCCGGTGCGATGCTTGTATTGATAAGGTTAGTCACCATGTTTCCCAGAACCATCAGGGAAAGGTCGGTCGGCGCCTTATGTTTTTCCAGTACGTTGAGCATCTCATTCAGCAGTTGTTCAACGTGTTCGTCACTATAGCGGGAAATTTGTGGCATAAATCGAAATCAGTCTGTTCATGAAAGGGCAACATATTACCGTACAGACAGTTTTTTTTCTGCTTTTTTATCTTCTATTGCGTCACTGCCCGGCAGGTGGTTGAATACCGCCCGGTCTAAAAGGAGAGTTTATCATGAGTCTGGATATCAACCAGATTGCCCTGCACCAGCTTATCAAACGTGACGAGCAGAACCTTGAGCTGGTCTTGCGCGATTCATTACTGGAACCGACAGCGACGGTTGTCGATATGATGGCTGAGTTGCATCGGGTGTATAGCGCCAAGAATAAAGCCTATGGCCTGTTTAGCGAAGAGAGTGAACTGGCGCAAACGCTGCGTTTACAGCGTCAGGGCGAAGAGGATTTTCTGGCATTTAGTCGTGCCGCGACCGGACGCTTGCGGGACGAGCTGGCGAAATATCCTTTTGCCGACGGCGGCATTGTCCTGTTCTGCCATTACCGCTATCTGGCGGTAGAGTATCTGCTGGTCGCCGTGCTGAACAATTTAAGCAGCATGCGCGTCAATGAAAATCTGGATATCAACCCGACGCACTATCTGGATATCAATCATGCGGACATCGTGGCGCGTATTGATTTAACCGAGTGGGAAACCAATCCGGAGTCCACACGCTATCTGACGTTCCTGAAAGGGCGGGTAGGGCGCAAAGTCGCCGATTTCTTTATGGATTTCCTCGGTGCCAGCGAAGGTCTGAACGCCAAAGCACAAAACCGTGGCCTGCTGCAGGCGCTCGATGACTTTACCAATGAGGCTCAACTCGATAAAGCCGAACGCCAGAACGTGCGTCAGCAGGTGTACAGCTACTGTAACGAGCAGCTGCAGGCTGGTGAAGAGATCGAACTGGAGTCGCTGTCTAAAGAGCTTTCCGGCGTCAGTGAAGTCAGCTTCAGCGAATTTACCGCTGATAAAGGCTACGAGCTGGAAGAGAGCTTCCCTGCGGATCGCAGTACGCTGCGTCAGTTAACCAAATTTGCCGGCAGCGGCGGTGGGTTAACCATTAACTTCGACGCTATGTTACTGGGTGAACGTATTTTCTGGGATCCGGCGACGGACACCTTGACCATCAAAGGTACGCCGCCGAACCTGCGCGACCAGCTGCAGCGCCGCACGTCTGGCGGGAAATAAAACCGTGTGCCGGGTGAGAGCGTTAACGCCTTATCCGGTCGACGAGAACCATCAGTATCGATGACAAAACCCCATAAAAAAACCCCGCCTTGGCGGGGTTTTTCTTCAACTTGTTTGCGATTACGCGCGAACGAAGTCGATGTGGGACAGCTTCGGCTTGAACGGGTGACGCTGTACAGCCTGAGCTTTAACTTTAACTTCTTTACCGTCAACAACGATGGTCAGAACTTCGCTGTAGAATTCAGCTTTAGCTTGCATGTTCATAACTGCATCGTGATCCAGTTCGATAGCAATCGGGGCTTCTGCGCCACCGTAGATGATTGCCGGGAACTTGTTAGCGGCACGCAGGCGGCGGCTCGCACCCTTACCCTGCTCTTTACGTACTTCAGCGTTGATAGTAAACATTTAAATCTCTCTTTAATAATTCCTGCTACAGGCGACCCAGCAACAGGTAAGTGATCTGCTTTGCGTATGCAAAAGCGGGCGAGATTCTATACTCAAACGGCTGGTACATCAATCAAAAGTACGATTAACCGCGTAATTCATGTGCCCGACGAAAGCGTCCTTCATAATCGAAGACCTTTTCACGGACCTGCCAGTACTGACCTTTCATGCGCGCCACCACGAAATCAGGATGCCGTAACAACGCCTGCTGATTGAGGATATCGGCGGCGGTTATCCAGCGTAAGGGTATACCGGGTGTTCGGGTGTGCGGGCGAATAAACAGTTGTTCTAAGGCCGTACGCTGCGCGGGAGTGTGCAGGCGAAAGCGTTCGCTGACGTCAGCGCCATCTTCATCGTAATAGGTGATTTTCAGCCATTCGCCTTTATCATCCTGCCCGTTTTGTAACACCATACCACTACAGCGCAGGACCAGCGCATCTTTGAGCCTGAGCGCGGCTTTCAGCATGTCATCCGGGTCAACCAGCACCGTGTCGCACTCCCGACAACGGCGGGCAGCAATGTCATTTTCCGCGTTGCACTGTGGACAGTTTTTAAAACGGAAACGAAAATCGCACTGTTCGCGATGGCCGTCATCATCTTCAAACCATCCCTGGCAGCGGCGGCCAAAATGTTCAATCAGCGTGCCGTCTGCCGTGGTTTTGCCCCAGAAGGTGTTTGCAAATCCGCAGGCAGGACAGAACACCTGTACCGGAACGTTGTCGCTTTTCCCTTTCGGAGCACCCACTTCCGGTGCGTACAGATCGTGCGGGTTGCCGGCATAATCGAGGATCAGACAGTCGGTTTTACCCGGTGCAAGGCGCAACCCGCGACCGACAATTTGTTGGTAAAGGCTAACTGACTCCGTCGGGCGCAGAATGGCGATAAGGTCAACGTGCGGGGCATCAAAGCCGGTAGTCAGGACCGACACATTCACCAGATAGCGAAAGCGCTGGGCTTTGAACTCTTCAATCAGCACGTCGCGCTCAGCGCCTGGCGTATCCCCAGTGATTAGCGCGGCGTCGTCAGCGGGCAGCAGGCCCAGAATTTCTTTGGCGTGCTCAACGGTGGCGGCGAAAATCATCACCCCTTTGCGGGTTTGGGCAAACTCGACAATCTGGCTGATGATATGCGGCGTTATTCGTTGCTGCTTTTTCAGCTCCTGATTCAGATCCGCTTCGCTAAACAGGCCGTTACTCTGCGCCTGCAGGCGACTAAAGTCATACTGCACGACCGGCATGTCGAGGCGTTCTGGCGGCGTCAGGTAGCCGTGTTTAATCATGTAGCGCAGCGGTAATTCATAAATGCAGTCGCGAAACAGCGCTTTTTCATCGCCGCGCACCATACCATGATAATGAAAATGATAAATCCAGCCCTTGCCCAAACGAAAAGGTGTGGCGGTAAGCCCGAGCAGACGTAAGTGGGGATTTACTTTAGTCAGGTGAGTGAGGATTTGCTGATACTGACTCTCTTCATCATCGCCAATACGATGACATTCATCGACGATCAGCAGGGAGAATTCACCCTGAAAGGCGTCCAGATTACGCGCTACCGACTGTACGCTGCCAAAGACTACTTTCCCGTGGCTCTCTTTACGCTTCAGGCCTGCGGCAAAAATATCGGCTTCCAGCCCCAGCGCACAATATTTGGCATGGTTTTGTGCGACCAGTTCTTTGACGTGCGCCAGTACCAGTACGCGACCACGTGCCACGCGGGCCAGTTCAGCAATCACCAGACTTTTGCCCGCGCCGGTTGGCAGGACGATAACCGCCGGGGTGCGGTGGTGGCGAAAATGGTTGAGCGTGGCGTCCACGGCTTCTTTTTGGTACGGGCGAAGAGTAAAAATCATGAGCTCATTAAGGTAAACAGCAACAATGTATAGTATGCCATGAATCATTTCCCTTGAGGGATGGTGTAACACCGCTATACTGGGCGGATAATAGTCCCACTTTTCGGGCGTAAACCCGCTTCTCGTATTTTTACAGGCAAAAATCACACTCATGCGACTTGATAAATTTATCGCTCAGCAACTCGGCGTCAGCCGCGCTATTGCCGGGCGTGAGATCCGTGCTAACCGCGTTACCGTCGACGGTGAAATCGTTAAAAACAGTGCCTTTAAGCTGCTACCAGAACACGACGTCGAATATGACGGTAATTCCCTGGTTCAACAAAATGGCCCGCGCTATTTTATGCTGAATAAGCCTCAGGGTTATGTTTGCTCAACGGATGACCCGGATCATCCGACGGTGCTTTATTTCCTTGATGAACCGGTTGCCTACAAATTGCATGCGGCAGGGCGTCTGGATATCGACACCACCGGACTGGTACTGATGACCGATGACGGACAGTGGTCGCATCGTATCACCTCTCCTCGTCACCATTGTGAGAAAACCTATCTGGTGACGCTGGAGTCGCCAGTGGCAGACGATACCGCCGAGCAGTTTGCCCATGGCGTACAGTTGCATAATGAAAAAGACCTGACCAAACCGGCTGTTCTGGAGGTCATTACGCCAACTCAGGTGCGATTGACCATCAGCGAAGGGCGTTATCATCAGGTAAAACGTATGTTTGCCGCGGTGGGTAACCACGTTGTGGAACTGCACCGTGAACGAATTGGTGACATCAGGCTTGATGACGATCTGGAGCCGGGTGAATACCGTCCATTGACCGAAGAAGAAATCGCCAGCGTTAACTTAACCCCGCGTTAATTTCAGGAGCTAAATGTGACCACCCGGCAGAACTCGTCAATTGCCATAGTCTTTATCCTTGGCTTGTTAGCCATGCTGATGCCGTTGTCGATTGATATGTATCTTCCGGCGCTACCTGTTATCTCAGAACAGTTTGGTGTGCCTGCGGGTAGCGCGCAGATGACCCTCAGTACCTATATTCTGGGGTTTGCAGTGGGGCAGTTGCTCTATGGCCCAATGGCTGACAGCATTGGGCGCAAGCCGGTGATTCTGGGCGGAACGCTGGTGTTTGCGGCGGCGGCAGTGGCCTGCGCACTGGCGCAAACTATTGATCAACTGATCGTGATGCGTTTCTTCCACGGTCTGGCTGCCGCGGCGGCGAGCGTGGTTATCAACGCCCTGATGCGCGATATCTATCCGAAGGAAGAGTTCTCACGCATGATGTCATTCGTCATGCTGGTCACGACAATTGCGCCCTTGTTGGCACCTATCGTGGGTGGTTGGGTGCTGGTATGGCTTAGCTGGCACTATATCTTTTGGATCCTCGCCATGGCGGCTGTTCTGGCGTCGGTGATGATCTTTACGCTGATCAAAGAGACCCTGCCTGTAGAGCGTCGCCAGCCGTTTCGCCTGCGTACCACTATTGGCAACTTTGCCTCGCTGTTTCGTCATAAACGAGTGCTGAGCTATATGCTGGCCAGCGGGTTCAGCTTTGCCGGGATGTTCTCGTTTCTGAGCGCCGGACCCTTTGTTTACATTGAGATCAACCACGTTTCACCGCAGCATTTCGGTTATTACTTCGCATTGAACATCGTATTCCTGTTCGTGATGACTATCATCAACAGCCGCTTTGTGCGTCGGGTTGGGGCATTGAATATGTTCCGTACCGGTCTGTGGATCCAGTTCGTGATGGCGGGATGGATGGTCTTTAGCGCACTGTTTGGGCTGGGGTTCTGGGCTCTGGTCGTGGGCGTTGCGGCGTTTGTTGGCTGTGTATCGATGGTGTCATCAAACGCCATGGCGGTTATTCTGGATGAATTTCCGCATATGGCGGGAACGGCGTCATCGCTGGCTGGGACATTCCGCTTTGGCATTGGCGCCATTGTCGGGGCCCTGTTGTCTCTGGCGACCTTTAACTCGGCCTGGCCAATGATATGGTCGATCGCATTTTGCGCTACCTGCTCAATTCTCTTCTATCTTTACGCCAGTCGCGCTCAAAAACGGTGATCTATTACACAACCTGGGGGCCATAAGGTCTCCAGAGTTGATGTACATCAACCGCAAATCTATCATTTCCCCCGCTTATGTTTATTTTATGTAAAATCAATTTATGTAAAAAGTCACATCATTGTAGTTAAAAAGGTTGAGTTAGATCGCAGAAACGAGTACATATAGCCCGGAAATATGCCAGAACCGTTGAATAAATTTAATTACTGGGTTCTGTAAGCAGCATAAGTACTGGATGTAAACGTTTACCAACTGTCTAAAGACGTATTGTCAATGATGTGTTAATATTGATGTAAAATAATTGTGAAGTGATTGTGCTTCCAGGGAAAGAAAGTGATGACATTACAACTCTCAATCGTTCATCGTCTGCCGCAGAGCTATCGTTGGTCGGTGGGTTTCGCAGGTTCGAAAGTTGAACCGATTCCGCAAAACGGTCAGAGTAATGAGAACAGCCTGGTGGCACTCAAATTGCTCAGTCCTGATGGTGACAGCGCGTGGTCAGTCATGCATAAGCTCAGCCAGGCACTCAGTGATATCGAGGTTCCTTGTTCCGTACTGGAATGTGAAGGGGAGCCGTGCCTGTTTGTGAATCGCCAGGACGAATTTGCCGCGACCTGCAGACTGAAAAACTTCGGCGTGGCTATCGCAGAACCGTTTTCAAACAACAATCCTTTTTGAGCGTCAGCTTAGCGCGAGCAGCTGACGCGTATAGGCCTGCTGTGGTGCGTTAAAGACGTGCTCGCATTGCCCTTGCTCCACGACCTCTCCCTGACGTAGCACAATAACCTGATGGCATAATGCGCGTACTACGTGCAAATCATGGCTGATAAAAATATAAGCCAGCCGATGCTTTTCCTGTAAGGATTTTAACAACATCAGGATTTGCGCCTGTACGGTCCTGTCGAGCGACGATGTTGGTTCATCCAGAATGATCAGGGAAGGTTTGAGAATCAATGCTCTCGCAATAGCAATGCGTTGGCGTTGTCCGCCAGAAAACTCCGCAGGATAACGATGTCGCGTTTCGCTATCCAATCCCACTTCCGCCATTACCGCTTTCACCTGTGCCTCGCGTTGTTCGGCTGACAGGGTAGGCTGATGAACGCGCAACCCCTCCTCGATAATCTGTAGCACGCTCAGGCGTGGGTTCAGCGAGGAGTTGGGATCCTGAAATACCACCTGAATACGGTGACGGACCGGCAACAGCTGGCGTCGATTTAAGGTATGCAGTGCCAACCCATCGAACACAATGCTTCCCTGCGAGGTGATTAACCGCAGAAGCGCCAGTCCGGTAGTGCTTTTTCCGGAGCCTGACTCTCCCACCAGCCCCAGCGTTTCACCGGGCCGGAGGGAAAAACTGACGTCGTTAACGACGACGTTGTGGTCCACCACGCGTTTCAGGATACCTTTGCGGATAGGAAAGGCGACGCGGAGTTTTTCCACTTCTAGCAACGGAGCTTGCCCGACAGGTAAAGGTACCGGGTCGCCGGAAGGTTCGCTGTTTAACAATTTCTTCGTGTAGGGATGCGTTGGCGCAGTGAGCAACTGTGCTGCTCTATTTTGCTCAACGCACTGGCCGTTTTGCATGACCGCCACGGTATCGGCCAGTTTTTTCACAATGCTCAGGTTGTGGGTGATGAACAGTAATCCCATGTTCAGTTCGCGCTGTAGTTCCCTCAGCAGTTGCAGGATCTGTGCCTGGACGGAAACGTCCAGCGCGGTAGTCGGTTCATCGGCAATAAGCAGCTCAGGTCGTGTCAGCAGTGCCATGGCGATCATCACGCGCTGGCGTTCACCGCCGGACAGTTGGTGCGGGTAATCTGCGAGACGTTTGGCTGCCTGACGGATGCCTACGCGATCCAGGCAGGTCAGGATTTCTGCCCGCGCCGCATCCCGACGCATTCCCCTATGCAGCGACAGCACTTCATAAAGCTGTTTTTCCAGATTGTGGAGCGGGTTCAGTGACACCATCGGCTCCTGGAAAATCATGGCGATTTTATTCCCCCGTACGCCGCGAAGCGTCTGCTCGTTGGCGTGAAGTAATGATTCACCATGAAAACGGATGTCCCCGGAAGGGTAAACTACCGGAGGGGACGGTAACAACCGTAGGATAGAAAGCGCGGTCACGCTTTTCCCCGAGCCAGACTCGCCCACCAGCGCCAGCGTTTGTCCGGCATCAACCCGTAGTGAGAGGGCATTGACTACGGTGCGCACGGTCTCTTGTTGACGAAAACCTACCGATAAATTTTCAATGGCTAACAGAGGTTGTGTCATTTTAAATCGCCTTGTTGGGATCAAACGCATCGCGTACCGCTTCACCAATAAAGATCAGTAGCGATAGTAGCAGGGCAACGGAGATGAACGCGGTGATGCCAAGCCACGGTGCCTGCAGGTTGTTTTTACCCTGCAACAGGAGTTCTCCCAGTGATGGCGAGCCAAGCGGTAAACCGAACCCAAGAAAATCCAGTGAGGTCAGAGTAGTTATCGAGGCGCATAAAATAAACGGTAAAAAAGTCAGGGCCGCGACCATCGCGTTGGGCAGCATATGACGCAGAATAATACTGCGATCGCTTACGCCTAGCGCTTGAGCGGCTCGAATGTAATCAAAGTTTCGGGTACGTAAAAATTCCGCGCGCACCACGCCAACCAGGCTCATCCAGCCAAACAGTACGGTAATGCCCAGCAGCCACCAGAAGTTAGGCTGGACCACGCTCGACAATAGGATGATGAGAAACAGCGTTGGCATTCCTGACCAAACTTCAATGAATCGTTGCCCCCACAGGTCCACCTTGCCGCCATAATAGCCCTGAATTGCGCCAGCCATAATGCCCATCACGCTCGAACAGAGGGTGAGCATTAGACCAAACAAGACAGAAATACGTGTGCCGTAGAGGATGCGCGCCAGTACATCACCGCCGTTGGCGTCTGTTCCCAGCCAGTTTTGTGCGGAAGGCGGGGAAGGGAAGGGCTTATCGGTGGCAAAGTTAATGCTGGTGGCCCCAAAGCGTATTGGTGCCCACAGGATCCAGCCCTGGTTTTCCAGGCGCTGTTGTAGCCACGGGTCCTGATAATCAGCCTGAGTCGCCAGCGGTCCGCCGAAGTCGCTTTCACTGTAGTTTTTGAACAGGGGGAAATACCAGCTATTGTCGTAGCGCACCAGTAGCGGCTTATCATTGGCAATCAGTTCTGAACACAGGCTAAGACCGAACAGCACCAGAAAAATCCACAGCGACCAGTAGCCGCGACGGTTGTGGCGAAAGCGCGCCCAGCGGGCCTGATTGACGGGGCTTAATCGCGACATTATCGTCCCTCAAAATCAATACGAGGATCGACCAGCGTATAGCTGATGTCGCTGAGGATATTCAGCAGCAGACCGATCAGGGTGAAGATATAAAGCGTGCCAAACATTACCGGGTAGTCGCGTGATACGGTGGATTCATAACCCAGCAATCCCAGGCCGTTAAGCGAAAACATCACTTCAATCAGCAGTGAGCCGGTAAAAAACATGCTGATAAACGTTGCCGGGAAGCCGGCGATCACCAGCAACATGGCATTGCGAAACACATGTTTCCACAGAATATTTTTCTCGCTGACCCCTTTAGCGCGTGCGGTGACGACATATTGTTTGCGCACCTCATCCAGAAATGAGTTCTTGGTCAGCATAGTCAGCGCGGCAAACCCACCAACCACCGTCGCCAGCACCGGCAGGGTAATATGCCAAAGGTAGTCGGTTACTTTCTGATACCAGGGCAGGGAGTCAAAATTGGCCGAAACCAGCCCGCGAAGCGGGAACAGGTCGTAGTAGCTTCCCCCGGCAAAAAAGACGATCAGCAAAATGGCAAACAGAAAGGCCGGTATGGCATAGCCGACAATAATAAATGCGCTGCTCCAGACATCAAACCGGCTGCCGTTATGCACCGCTTTGCGGATCCCAAGCGGTATCGACACCAGATAGATGATGAGCGTACTCCACAGCCCCAGCGTGACGGAAACAGGCAGGCTGTCTTTGATAAGCGTCAGCACCGAGGCGCTACGAAACAGGCTGTCACCGAAATCGAAACGAATGTAATCCCAGAGCATTTTGAAGTAACGCTCATGAATGGGCTTATCGAACCCATAGCGGCGAGTGATTTCGGCGATCACTTCCGGGTCCAGACCCCGGCCGCCTCGATAATTACTGTCGCTGATGTTACCAACGCCGGTTTGCGCGTGGCTGGCGCGAACGCCTTCGCTACCCGCGCCGGGTAATGCCCCGCTTTGCCCGAACTCAATGGCGGCGACGGCCTGTTCAACCGGGCCGCCTGGGGCAATTTGCACGATAAAAAAGTTGATGGTGATGATGGCCCAAAGCGTTGGGATCACCAGCAGTAGACGTCGAATCAGATACGCGCCCATTTATTCTCCCTGTCGTCTGGCTGCGGGCAGTTTCGCCGCTTTGTTGACGTCATACCACCAGTTGTCGAGGCCAATGGTGTAAATTGGGCGAATAGCAGGATGTGAAAATTTATCCCACCAGGCGATGCGATCCTCTGCCATAAACCACATCGGCAACATGTAGTAGTTCCAGGTTAATACCCTGTCCAGTGCCCGGCCTAGTGGGATCAATTTGGCTTTATCACCTTGTGCCGCGATGATTTGGTCGATCAGTTTATCAATCACCGGGCTTTGTACGCCGGGGGCGTTGTAGCTGGAATCAATATATTGAGAGGCCCACAGAATTTGCAGGTCCGAACTCGGCCACGGCATCGCGCGATACAACCTCGGCATCATGTCATAGTCGCGACTGCGCAGGCGGTTCGTGATTTGTGAGTTATCCACCTGGCGGATATTCATGGTAATACCTAAGCGCTGCAGGTTATGCTGGAACGGCAGCACCCATTGACTGTTGCTGCCCGCCGGGAGCAACAGTTCAAAGCTCAGAGGTTTACCGCTGGCGCTGTTTACCCGCTGCTGACCCTTTAGTACCCACCCGGCCTGCTCCAGTAAGGTATCGGCTTTCAACAGGTTGTCGCGATCGTAGCCATCGCCTTTTGATTTTGGCGGCTGATAGATTTGGCTAAAGACCTCAGAGGGGAGATCTTTTTTCAAGGGCGCGAGTATCACCAGCTCATCTGCGTCGGGGTATTTTGTCGCGGCATATTCGGTATTCTGAAAATAGCTGTTGGTCCGGCTCCAGGCATTATAGAACAGCGCTTTATTCATCCATTCAAAATCAAAGGCCAGCGTGATGGCTTCCCGTACCCGTCGGTCGCTGAATACCGGACGCTGAATATTAAATGCCAGCCAGCGGGTATCCTGCGCGGACTCGTTTTTTTGCTCATCTTTGATGATGTAATGATTCGCGAAATTTTTCCCGGTATAACGCGTCGCCCAGTTTTTGGCATCATTTTCAAGACGCAGATCAAACGCACCGGCCTTAAACGCTTCAAAGGCGACGTTATCATCCAGATAGTAGTCGTAGCGGATGGTATCAAAGTTCCAGCGTCCACGATTGACGGGCAGATTAGCGGCCCAATAATCTTTGACGCGCGAATAGACAATATACTGGCCCATCTTCCATTTCGTAATGCGATAAGGGCCGCTGGCGAGCGGTGGCGATGATAAGGGATCGCTGAGCTTATGATCTTTCCAGTACTTCTCTGGCATCACGGGTAATGAAAACAGGCTGAGCATGTCCTCTTTACCCGGTTTGGCTAATTCAATGCGTACGGTTAATGGCGCGATGGCTTTTACCGTTGTTCCCTTGTAGACCAGACGAAACTGCGGCACGCCTTCAGTCATAAATTTGTGGAAGGTGAATGCGACGTCGCGGGCGGTAATGGGTGAGCCATCGTGAAAACGCGCTCGTGGATTAATGGCAATTTCTACCCAGGAATAGTCGTTAGCATAGCGTGCGCTGTCGGCAATGAGCGGGTAATAGCTACCAGGTTCATCGTCAGAGGTGGTAAACAGCGTATCGTAAAGCGTTTCGGTACGTGCGCCGGGGTTACCGCGCATCGCATAGCGGTTAAAGTTGTCAAACGTGCCAATGGCGGACAGGGTGATTTGACCCCCTTTAGGGGCTGCGGGATTCACATAATCGAAGTGATTAAAGTTAAATGCGTACTTCGGTTCACCCAGTACGGCAAAAGCATAGCTTTCTTTGATGGATTGCGCCTGGGCGCTAAACCCGATGAGGGTAATAAACAGAAGCAGTACGCGAGGGATCATATAAAAGCGATTTCCTTTTCCTGCCACAACCCGACGGGCATCATGCCTGAAAGATAAGGGATGTAGCGGCGAGTGAGAGTATATGAATCGCATACTGCGATCACCACGTCGGCTTATTGGGTTGCGCCATCCAACGCACAAAATCAGCAAGCTTTAATGGTCGGCTAATCCAGTATCCCTGGAAAAAATGCACCCCACGATCGCGCAGCCAACGGGCTTGCTCAGGAGTTTCTACCCCTTCCGCAACCGTCAGCATATTAAGACGTTTAGAAAGTGTCAACACGGCGTCCAGAACCGGAGAGGTCAGGGTTTCTGTTCCAATGGCGTTAATAAACCCACGATCGATTTTCAGGTAGTCAACGGTAAAGCGTTCCAGATAAATAAGCGCGCTATGGCCGGTGCCAAAATCATCAATCGCAATTTCAAAACCTGCGGAATGCAGCCATTCAAATAGCTTTGTGGCCTCGTTCTGATTGAGCATATCTCGTTCAGTGATTTCCAGCACTATCTGAAAATAGTTTGCGGGAAGTGAAGCGTGCAGGTGCCGGATGTCGTCTTTAAATGTCTCGCCATGCAGATGCGATGGCGCGATATTGATCCCCAATTTTGCGCCAGCGGGTAACACTTTTTGCAGCGCCGGGGCATCCTGGGCGATCAACTTAAAGAGATGCTGAGTCAGCGGGACAATCATTTTCTGTGATTCAGCGTAATGAATAAAGGCATCCGGTGGGATCTCGCCCGTTGTTGGGTGATTCCAACGTAACAGGACCTCGACGCCTTTCACTTCCAGCGTTTGCATCTCTACGACGGGCTGGTACACCACATAAAACTGGTTATGCTTGATGGCGTTGAGGATATCTTTGCCTGGGCGTAAACGGATGCTGTAGATGTAGTACCAGAGGAGAAGGGCGGCAATAATCCCGGCCATACATCCCAACAAAATAGAATACCAGACGTCGGTATAGTTCCACTCTTGTGCGTATAAGCGAATTTTAAGCGGGATCCCTTCAAGAGTGGCCTGCCGCCAGGAGGTATGAGGAAGAGCGGAGACATCGATGATTCGCGATGAGAATGTCGAAATTGCGGTATTACCGACGATAATCGCAATACCGTCAAAATCATCCTGCCGGGCGGTATAGAGTAGGTAAGGTGCCAGATTGATATTCAGTGAGGTAAATACGCCGCTATCGTTGAACGACGCGTTTCGGTGCCAAATCATGATCGCTGGTTTGTCCGGCATCATGGGCGTACCGGGAAGTAATTCCACATCAATATTTCTGCTGATATCGAGGTTCGGGATCAAATCTAAAATCGGAGTGAACATGGAACCTGTTGCGGAAGAGCAGAAAGCGATACCGTCTTTTACCAGTAAGAAAGCGCGAACGTTCAGGCTAAAGGCTGCACTGGAGGTCAGTTTAGCGCCAACTTGTTGGCAACTGTTGGCAACCAGCGGCTGAAGGGCATCGGTGGTGGTTTTGAGGTCGGTAAAGTAGCTGCTGACGTAATTCTGGATATCGGCAAGGAGCGTGTCGTACTTAACTTCTCGTTTATGCCAGGTGACGAAAAACTGCAGGGTACTCACGAGTATTGCGACGATAAGCCCCGTTAACATACAGGAAAGCAGGATTTTCCGACCGGATGAAGAAGAGCGTCTGAACATAGATCCTTATTTTACCTGATTTAACCGCTTACTCTGTATGAATATAACCTGAAATGACTCATGTTGTGAGATTTTTCTTAGTCGCAGGGTGAAACAAAAAAGCACCGCCGAAGCAGTGCTTTTGGAATGTCTCATCAGGATAGCCAAGGGATAGCTGCCAAACGAAACTAACTGCGGCTCAGAACCCGGCGAGCTTCGTTGTAACGTTTTTTCCAGTAAGGCTCGTTCATGCTGGAAATGATAACGCCACTGCTGGTCGAGGCATGTACAAACTGGTTGTTACCGATATAAATACCGACGTGACGGCCAGTAGAACCAGCACGGAACAGAACCAGATCGCCTGTGCGCAGATTAGTGCGCGAAACGGATTTTCCCGTTTCCTGTTGTTCATAGGTTGAGCGCGGAAGCTCTAAACCAAATTGCTCGCGGAATGTACGCTGCACGAAGCTTGAGCAATCAATACCTTTTTTGGTGCTGCCGCCAAGGCGGTAACGCACGCCTTTCCAGTCAGCATACTGGTCCATAATACGTGATTTAACATCGATATTACGTACCATATTTTCAAATTCATCCTGAGAGGCTTGCAGTGAAGAGTTATCTCCATTGCCCACAGCATGCGTCTCAGAATGCATATTCTTGGCGGTGTTCGTTGTGCTACATGCAGAAAGCAGAACCGCAACTGCTATCGCGGGTATGCCCCGCAAGATATATCTCAAAATCGGTTGAGATTTGACCATTTTGTTTGTTTTCCCTTGAAGTCCTTAACGATAAATATCGTTATAAAAAATGCCAAACGTGACGAGACTAATTACCATCGCACGATGAGACAATTCCTTAAGGTCAAATCTGTGGCAGAACGCACAAATTTATTCTGAAAGGGAATAATTATCCCGCGAGGCAAAACGAGTTCGAGATTACCCGATCGTTCCGGTCAATGCGAGTGATTTTACGTGATTTCTTATAAGAAAAATTGATACAGAAAGTGAATAAACGGCATTGTCTAAATTAAGAACAGTTAGGGCAAAAAATACGCAACCTACTCATTTTAAACATGAATAAGATGACAGGAGAATGACAATCAGAATGATGAAATATTGCCCAGCATCATCAGGGAATCAGAAGTATCCCTGATGATGTTAATTACTCTGCGTTATTTGTTTAAAAATTGTTTGTTTTTGCCGGGTAGATAATTCACGAACAGAGTGACTAATCGGTCGCTTAATGGCGTCATTAGCCACCAGGGAAGGCCAATCAAGACCACCGTCATGGAACCAACCACGATATCGGTGAGCCAGTGGGCGCCAATCATTACGCGCGGGAAGGCAAAAACCACAGCAATAATAAGGCCGATTATTCCTGCGACTTTTCCGAAATAACGCAGCATGAATGCGGAAAAAATAAGCAGCATCATGCCGTGATCGCCAGGAAAACTGTCTTTCGACGCATCCTTGGTCGGAATATGCAGCAGTTCGCTGACGCGATAAATATTATCCAGCATAAGCGTGGGGCTGGCGCGTTTAACGGGAATAAGCGCCTGGCCCAGTTGGTTTAATACCACTGCAGTGAGCAGCATAACCAAACCAATTGCCACAATGCGTCTGCGACCTTCCGACGTCTCTTTGAGCCAAAAGTGCAGCATCAATGCGCCCATAGCCAGCAATGAGCAGCCATCAAATGCCCGATTATTAGTGATAGCAACAACCCATAAGAACAGTGGGCTTTCAATCAATTTGTGATTAAAAAATCGGAAGACGCCCGTATCGAGTGAAGACCAGAACCCATGCCCGGCTGGAATATACCAGGACAGAAACAGTGCCAGGCCCGCAATATTAAGCAGGAGGATTAAAGGGTATCGGGTTTTCATCGTCGTTTACCATTGCTAAAAACGAAGGCAACCTTACGCGCTAGCGTCTAAACGAAGTCTCAACAACGCGCTCTGTAACGCATTCCAGTCGGTCTCGGTATCGGCGATGAGTTCAATACGGCTATCCGGTGGAGCGACGTTTTGCGTTTCTATATGCCAGTCGTCTCCCTGGCGGTTAATGCGTACCAGTCCTTCTTTAATACGCATTACCCCCTTCACGCGCCCAACCGGGGCAAGACGCGACCATTCCAGCAGACCGATGGTATCGAACACCGTATCGGCGTCAAAAATCCAACCGCAGGCCTGATGGCCCTGACCGCTGTTCAGGCTACGACGCCAGCGCTGCTGTGCGGGTAAGCTCAACGCTGCCAGCCCCTTTTTGTTGGCATGGCTATGGGCGTGCTCCGCGCTTGCAGGAAGCTCCGCCAGGTTTAGTCGGGGCAAATCCAGTAGCTGTCCGTCAATTTGCCCATGGTCGGCATGAACTAACTGGCGATTACCACCGTAGTGTTGCCACCAGCTTTGCAGGGCGTTTTCGCTTTCCGTCGTGGCACGGTCGGTTTTGTTGGCAACAATGATATCAGCAGCGGCCAGCTGATCGCGGAAATTGTCATTGGCGACGCTTTTCTCATCCAGTAACAGGCGAGGATCAAGGATACAGAGGGTTGCGCGCAGATCGATCCACGGCTCATAAACCGGAGCGGTGAGTAAATCCAGAATCTGTTTGGGATGCCCGAGGCCGGTGGGTTCAATCAGCAGGCGGTCGGGTTTTCCCTGACGCAGCAGCGTATTGAGGCCAACCTGCATTGGCAGACCGTTAACACAGCACATACAGCCGCCGGGGATCTCTTTTAGCAGCGCACCGCTGTCGGCCAGCAACGCGCCATCAATGCCAACTTCACCAAACTCATTAACCAGCACGGCCCACTTCTCAGCAGGATCTTTGTTTGCCAATAAATGAAGAATAGAGGTGGTTTTGCCACTGCCGAGAAAACCGGTGATGAGATTGGTTTTAGTCACATTTACTCCAGAATCATAAATTACCGTAATGGCATTTAACAATCCTGGCGAAAAACGGGGAAAAAGAGAAGGGGTGAGAGGACGAAGAGGCGCTTCGTCCTGCTTAATGGCAGAAATCGTTAACTTTTTAACGTCTCAATGACAGCCTGATGCGCACCGTATTGGGCAATGCGTTGCCAGGCCTGCTGAATGGCCGCGACAAACTGCGGATTCTGTACGAGATCGGTGGCGAAAATCTCGCGCAGCGAAAGCAGGGCGTTGACGCGTTCTGACTCTGTGCTCTGTTTAACCAGAGCGGCAATTTTTTCACTCAACGGGTCACGAACATCAATAGCGGTGCCTGAATCATCCACGCCGCTCACATAACGCATCCAGCCCGCGACGCCGAGCGCCAGCAGTGGCCACTCGCTTTGGCGGGCTAAATGTACGCGGATCCCTTCCAACATGCGCTGGGGTAATTTCTGGCTACCGTCCATCGCGATTTGCCAGGTTTTATGTTTCAACGCTGGGTTGGCAAAACGCTCCAACAGGCTTAGGGCATACTGGTCTAAATCCACATCGGTAATTTGCAGCGTAGGTGCCTGTTCGTTGAGCATCAGGCGGTAAGCGGCTTCACGAAATGCGCTGTCCTGCATACAGTCGCTGATGTGCTGGAACCCGGCCAGATAGCCGAGATAAGCGAGAAACGAATGACTGCCGTTAAGCATCCGCAGTTTCATTTGTTCCCACGGCAACACATTTTCGACCATCTGGACGCCCGCCGTTTCCCATTGTGGGCGGCCACACACAAAATTATCTTCAATCACCCACTGGATAAACGGTTCGCAGCTGATTGCGCAAGGATCGGCAACCCCCAGCTCGCGGGCAATTTCGGCCAGTGACTCTTCAGTGGCGGCAGGGACAATGCGGTCGACCATGGTGCCTGGGAAACTGACATGCTCCTGAATCCAGGTTGCCAGTTCTGGTGAACGTTTCTCCGCCATTCCAAGGACGGCGTTTTTTACCACATGACCATTGTCCGGGATGTTATCGCAAGAGAGGACGGTAAACGGCTGTAGCCCGCGTTCACGTCGGCGGTGTAGGGCTTCAACAATAATTCCGGGGGCAGAGTGCGGTTCAGTCGGTGTTTGCAGATCGTGAGCAATACGTGGATTACTGAGGTCTAACGAGCCTGTCGCCGGATCGATGCAGTAGCCTTTTTCTGTGATGGTTAGTGAGACAATAGCCACCTGAGGCTCGCAGAATTTTTCGATAATGGCCGCCAGCGAATCCAGCCTGGCGTTGAGACATTCGTTGACGGCGCCGATAACAATTGGCTGGTTGCCGTTGGCCCCTTTTTCCAGCACGGTAAATAAATGATCCTGTTCGCGCAGTTGGCTCATCAGTCGATCGCCGCTGAACAGACTGATCTCACAAATACCCCAGTCTCCACCCTGCGCATTCAGCACCCTGTCGGTTAGTAACGCCTGATGGGCGCGGTGAAAAGCACCGAAACCAAAATGCACAATCCGCGTTTTTAATTGCTGGCGGTCGTATTGCGGCATCATGACATTTTCCGCCAGTGGCGCTGAGGCAATAGTTTTCATTTAATACACCTGATTAACCATAAATTAACAATGGTAGTATAAAGTTATATGACAACAAATTGAATTGGTGTGCCTCATTTATCCGGGGAATGTGAGCTTGATCAACCAATCATCGGCAATGTGTTGATCAGTTGACGGATGCCTGTATGGTAGTCGTCATTAAGATGATTTAATTTGGTATAACAACTTGTGAGGTGAAACAATGGAACAAACCTGGCGTTGGTACGGACCTAACGATCCGGTATCGCTTGATGATGTGCGTCAGGCTGGCGCAACGGGTGTTGTGACCGCCTTGCACCATATTCCTAACGGTGAAGTGTGGCCGGTAGAAGAAATTCAGCAGCGTCAGGCCATTCTGGCTGAAAAAGGGCTGACCTGGTCGGTAGTGGAAAGTATCCCTGTCCACGAAGATATCAAAACGCGTTCAGGTCAATATCAAACGTGGATTGCCAACTATCAGCAGAGTATCCGTAATCTGGCGACCTGTGGTATCGATACGGTGTGCTATAACTTCATGCCGATCCTCGACTGGACGCGTACCGACCTCGAATATCAACTGCCGGATGGTTCCAAAGCGCTGCGTTTTGACCAGATTGCTTTTGCGGCCTTCGAACTTCACATTCTGCAACGCCCGGGAGCTGAAGCGGATTATACCGCCGAAGAACAACGCCAGGCGCTGGACTACTTCAATGCCATGAGCGATGCAGAAATTGAAAAGCTGACCCGCAATATCATTGCTGGCCTGCCTGGTGCAGAAGAGGGCTATACGCTGGAGCAGTTCCGTGCGCGTCTCGCTGAATATGACGGCATCAGTAAGGACGATCTGCGCGATAATATGGCGGTATTCCTGCGGGCGATTGTGCCAGTGGCAGAAGAAGTCGGCGTGCGTCTGGCCGTGCATCCTGACGATCCGCCGCGCCCGATCCTTGGCCTGCCGCGTATCGTTTCGACTATCGAAGATATGCAGTGGCTGAAAGAAACGGTCGATAGCATTAATAACGGTTTCACCATGTGTACCGGTTCTTACGGCGTGCGCGCTGATAACGATCTGGTGAAAATGATCGAAACCTTTGGCGATCGTATCCACTTCACGCACCTGCGCTCAACCTGTCGTGAAGATAACCCGAAAACCTTCCATGAAGGTGCGCACCTGCAGGGCGATGTGGATATGGTATCGGTGGTGGCTGCCATTTTGAGCGAAGAGCAGCGGCGTAAAAAAGCGGGCGACCTGCGTCCTATCCCGATGCGTCCGGATCATGGACACCAGATGCTTGACGATCTGCACAAGAAAACCAACCCGGGCTACTCTGCGATTGGTCGCCTGAAAGGCCTGGCAGAAGTCCGTGGCGTTGAGCTGGCGCTGAAACAAACGCAGTTCCGCGATCTGCTGTAAGTCTAACAACAGGGATTGCGCGACAGGCGCGATCCCGGTTTTTCATCAAGGCTGCGCGAGCACCTGCTCCAGCACTGTCAGCACTTTATTGATCTGCTGTATCTGCAATCCACCAAATCCAAAAAACATAACAGCATCGCTGTTCTCTTTGCACCATGCGGCTTCTGATCCATTTTCTATATCCGGCAGAGTGTCGAAACGGATCCCGGCCAACAGGCAGCATTGTTGCAACCTGGTGATGAATTCTGCGTGTCTGGCAATGCGTAACGAGAGGTGCAGACCTGCCGTTGCGCCAGCGATTTTCCCTTCGGGAAACAGAGTGGAAAGGCCATCGCGTAACAGGGTGAGGCGCGTCGCATAGCTGCAGGCCAGCTTGCTGATATGCGTATAGAACACCTGGTTTTGCATCAGTTCGGCCAAAAATTGCTGCAACAACCACTGACTGCCGTTGTTATTGAGCGCTTTCATATTCTGTACCGCCGGAAGCAGTTCATCGGGGCAAATAAGATAGCCAAGCCGTGCGCCTGGCCCCAGCGTTTTAGAAAATGTCCCCATGTAGATAACCCGGTTGTGATAATCCATGGCTTTCAGCGCGGGAAGGGGATTTTCCCCATAGGTAAAAACGGCATCGTAATCATCTTCAATGATGTAAGCGCCGACGCGTTGCGCCCACGTTAATAATGACTGACGGCGCTCCAGTGAAAGCACGCTTCCCATCGGATACTGATGCGCTGGAGTAACATAACAAAGCTGGGTTTCAAACTCGGGTAAATTATCTGTTTGCAGTCCGTGGTTATCTACGGCAATTGACGTAATGTCTGCACCGTAATAATTAAAAAGATGCCATGCGCCAGAATAACAAGGGGATTCCGTCACAATATGGCACTTTTTTTGCTGACTGACAGCATGATGAATAATAAATATTTGGCTAAGCAGTGATAATCCTTCCTGAATCCCGTTGGTAATGATGATGTTCTCTGCTCGGGTATTAATTCCGCGGGATAAATTAAGGTATCTGACCAATTGCTCACGCAGTGAAAATAATCCACTTGGTGAATGGTATCGGGTAAATAATTGTTCTTTAAGTATGCTTGGAGCATTATTCCATTTCCGCCAGCTTGACCAGGGAAAAGCGTTGGGATCGGGGACGCCCATCCGACAGTAGCACTCTCGTCCAGGCTCGGCGTAAACATCGGTTGAGACTCCGGCAGCTTTAGGTTTTGTGGGCGGAGAACCCTGGGTAACGGGCACATGCGTTGGTGTTATACGTACAGGCGTGGTGAATATCACTTCATAGCCAATGCCGTGTCGGCTCTTGATTAACCCTGCAGCCATAAGCTTATCATAGGCCATCACTACCGTTATTTTGGCTACGTTCAATACCTGAGCCTGCTCGCGAATAGAGGGAAGCTTATCGCCACAAAGCAAATCTCCCCGCTGAATAGCCTGGAAATAAAATTGGAAAATTTGCAATTGCAGCGGAGTGCGGAGTTCTCTATTGAGCGTTAATGTAAGCATGAGTAATTCCTTATTAATATATGGCCACTATATTACGAATTTCTCGTTTTTACTATTTGATACACCTCATGGAGTAGCGGCTGTTCCTATAGCTTGCTATCGCTGTCTCTATTTTTGATTTTTATTATCCCTTAGCGTGTCGCTATTAAAAAATGGAGGCAAGCATGTCGTGGATAAGAAAGAACGCATTGTGGTGCGTATTGGCTGGGGCGGTGGCAATGGCCCTGGCTATTTGGGGAACGTGGCAAGGCGTTCATTACACCAGTACCACCGAATTTTGTTTATCGTGTCACTCGATGCGCACGGCTGGAGAGGAATATAAAACCAGCGTGCATTTTCGTAACGCATCTGGCGTGCGGGCTGAGTGTAAGGATTGTCATATCCCCCCGGGCGTTGTTCCAACGCTTATTCGTAAAACTGAAGCCTTAAACGACCTCTATCACACCTTTATTTCTCCTTCTATTGATACTCCTGAAAAGTTTGCTGCCAAACGCCCGGAGCTGGCCCAGCGGGAGTGGGCACGCATGAGCGCGAATAATTCAGCGGCGTGTAAATCCTGCCATAGCTATGAGGCAATGGATCATGGCAAGCAATCGGCAAACGCGGCTGCGCAAATGACCGCAGCGGCAGCAAAAGACAGTAACTGTATCGATTGTCACAAAGGAATAGCCCATCACAAACCCGATATGAGCAGCGGTTTTCGCGATCGCTATAAGCAGCTACAGCGTCAAGGAGATACGCCAACGGATGCGACCACACTGTTTTCATTAAGCGAAAAATCACTGGCGGCAACGGCAGGGAGTCCGGTCGGGAAGGCGCTGTTATTTCCTGCTACCGAGGTCAAGGTGCTGAAAAAAGAAGGCAGTAACGTGCAGCTCGAAATCACGGGCTGGCGAGAAAGCAAAGGGCGTGGACGGGTGATCACCCAGTATATGGGGAAACGCGTTTTCTCCGCCGTTCTCGATGAGCCCCTGATGGCGAACGTAAAAGTGCTACACACCCAGGTCGATCCTGACTCACATCAGGAATGGCAGCAGGTGAGCGTCACCGCCTGGACCACCGATCAGGACTTTATCAACACGCTTGCGCCAATCTGGGAATACTCAGATCAAATGCTGCAATCCACCTGTAGCGCCTGTCATAGCACTCCTCCTACAACCCGATATACCGCTAACGGCTGGATCGCCGGACTGAAAGCCATGTCGACCTATTACCGGCTTAATCCGGTGGAGGAACGTACGTTGTTGAAATACCTCCAGACCCACGCCAGCGATGTGTCTGAAACCAACAAAAAGTAAGGATAATGTATGGATATTCATGACTTTAATCCGTCCCGCCGCCGTTTTCTCAACGGAATGCTGGCGGTGGGGGCTGCCAGCGCACTGGCGCCTAATCCGCTGATATCAAAAGTGTGGGCGGCGGGGGAAAATCCCGAGCAGTGGATCCAATCTGGTTCGCACTATGGCGCTTTTGAAGCCAAAGTGGTCAACGGTGAGTGGACCGAAACCCGTCCGTTCAAACATGACAAATACCCCTGCGATATGCTGAACGCGGTGCGTGAAGTGGTCTACAACCCGTCGCGGGTACGCTACCCGATGGTGCGTCTTGACTGGCTGCGTAAGCGTGAGAAGTCAGATCGCAGTCAGCGCGGAGATAACCGTTTTGTTCGGGTCAGTTGGGATCAGGCGCTGGATCTGTTTTACGAAGAGCTGGAGCGGGTGCAAAAAACCTATGGCTCATCAGGCGTATTTACCGGGCTTGCCGACTGGCAAATGGTGGGCAAATACCATAAAGCGGGCGGGGCGATGGATCGGGGACTTGGCCTGCATGGTAGCTATGTGACAACCGTCGGCGACTATTCTGCGGCAGCGGCACAAGTCATTTTACCGCATGTGATTGGTTCGCTGGAAGTTTATGAGCAGCAGACGTCGCTTCCGCTGGTGATTCAAAACAGCAATACCATCGTGCTGTGGGGCTGCGATCCGATCAAGAACCTGCAGATCGAGTTTTTGGTTCCCGATCACGATGCGTTTGGCTACTGGCAGCAGATTAAAGAGGCGGTAGCGCAGGGTAAGATGCGCGTTATCAGTGTTGATCCGGTGCGTAGCAAGTCGCAAAACTATCTTGGCTGCGAGCAGTTGGCGTTGCGGCCACAAACCGATGTCGCGTTAATGCTGGCGCTGGCGCATACCTTGTACGAAGAAAAACTGTACGACACGGCGTTTATTACCGATTACACCGTCGGCTTTGAGCAGTTTTTGCCGTATCTGCTGGGCGAAACCGATAAACAGCCGAAAAATGCCGAATGGGCGGCAGAAATCTGCGGCCTGACGGCAGAGCAGATCCGAGACTTCGCCTGCCTGTTGGTGAAAGGCCGGACACAGTTTATGGGCGGTTGGTGCGTACAACGCATGCACCATGGTGAGCAGTATCCGTGGATGCTGGTGGTGCTGGCCAGCATGGTCGGTCAAATTGGTTTGCCCGGCGGCGGGGTAGGATTTGGCTGGCACTACAACGGCGGTGGTACGGTAACATCCGCCGGGCCTGTGCTCTCTGGGCTGGGAGGGATCACGAATCCCCCGCAGGCAAAGTACAACGCGGATTTTCGCGGCGTATCGGAGCATATCCCCACTTCGCGTATCGTTGACTGCCTTCTTGAGCCGGGCAAAAAGGTTGCCTTTAACGGCGAGACGTTAACCTGGCCTGACATCAAAATGGCGATCTATAGCGCGGCAAATCCATTTCATGCGCAGCAGGACAGGAATCGCATGATCGACGCGTGGAAGAAACTGGAAACCGTGGTGGTGTTGGATCACCAATGGACCGCGTCGTGCCGTTTTGCCGATATCGTCCTGCCCGTTACCACCCGCTTTGAACGTAACGATATTGAGCAGTTCGGTACGCATTCGAATAAAGGGTTGATGGCGTTGCATCAGATCGTCAAACCGCAATATGAAGCGCGACATGATTTTGATGTATTTGCCGGGCTGTGTAAGCGCTTTGACAAGGAAGCGGTGTACCGTGAAAACCGTGATGAAATGCAGTGGATACAGGCGCTTTATGACGAAGGCGTGAAGATGGGGGCATCGCTCGGCGTCTCATTACCGGATTTCACAACGTTCTGGCAGGGTGACGGATATATTGAATATCCGCCGGGTCAGCCGTGGGTACGTCACGGCGAGTTTCGCGACCAGCCAGACCTGAATCCGCTGGGAACGCCGTCAGGTCTGATTGAAATCTACAGTAAAACCATCGCGGGCTTCGCCTACGAGGATTGTCCGGGGCATCCGGTGTGGATGGAACCCTTTGAGCGTACCCATAGTGGCAAAAAAGATAAATATCCACTGCATCTGCAATCCTGCCATCCGGATAAACGTCTGCATTCCCAACTGTGCTCTAGCGAGGTGTTTCGCAACACCTATGCGGTTGCCGGAAGAGAACCGCTTTATATCAGTGAACAGGATGCCACCGCTCGTGGCTTAAAAGCCGGTGATATCGCCCGCGTCTTCAACGCTCGTGGTCAGGTACTGGCTGGCGTAGTTGTCAGCCCGGATTTTTCCCCTGGCGTGGTCCGTATTCATGAAGGTGCATGGTACTCCCCGCAGGAAGGGGGGAAAGCCGGGACATTATGCACTTATGGCGACCCGAACGTGCTGAGCGCGGATATCGGTACTTCACAGCTGGCCCAGGGGCCTTCAGCGCATACCGTGCTGGTGGAGGTCGAGCGTTATCAGCAGAAAGCCCCGCAGGTGACGGCTTTCGGTGGTCCGCAGATTGTGAAAGAGGAGGGGACCAGTGCAGCATAAGCAAATTCATCAGCAGCGGGCAGCTGTGTACCAGTGGTTTTCGCAACTGTTATTTCGTGAGCTGGATGAAAAACAGCTCGCCAGTCTGGAAAACGGCGATAGCCAGGCTTGGATTGCCTCACTGGCGGCGGTTCCTGGAGTGTCTGCCGAGGTTAAACGTTTTGAGCGCAGCCTGGGCCGGGTTTTGCGGCGCGACTCCCGACAACTGGAGCTGGCAGCAGATTTTGCCTCGCTGTTTCTGCTGGCCCCGCCAGCTAGTGTTTCTCCCTATGCAGGGCACTATCCACACACGACAGCGGCAGAAGAACGTCGGCAAATGAATGTGCTGCTGATTGAGCAAGGTCTGGCAGCGCGAGAGAATGAACCCTCCGATCATATTGCTGTGCAGTTGGCATTAATGGCGAGGATGGTTGCTAAAGAGGAGAGGCTATCGGCGCAATATTACTTTTTGCATCATCATATTCTGTGCTGGGCACCGTTATTTTGCGATGCTTGTCTGGTGCGGGATAACGAGGGGTTTTATCCTCAGGCGGTGAATCTGATAGTGCGTTTTATGCAAGAGGATGAACAGTATCTGGAGTCATTGCTGATGGATGATTTTTATCTCAGCAGCCAGCGCTGAATATGACAAAGGGACAGCCTGCGTTGTAATGCCAGTCAGTTAAGCATTATGGATCATATTTTATTGCGGCATAGGGTTCCGTTCACCTCAGCGGAGTCATTTCTCTGAAGCGCAGATACCCGTGAACGTGCAAGGGAGGCTCACCGCCGCCTCCCTTGCAACCCTGGCTCCCGGCAGGATTGTTAAGGGTACGGCGATAGTACCCTTAACACGTTCACAGGCAGTATCGTTTCAGAGAAGTGATATCACTAAAGTGAACGGAACATTTTGCCAGAGACAACATGTCATTATCTTTGGTTCACCTGTAACGACAGGAGCTTAATCTGCACGGCCCATATAGCGACGTTCTTCGATATGAATACGGATTTTTTCACCCGCACTCAGATACTCAGGAACCTGGATCACCAGACCGGTGCTCAGGGTTGCTGGCTTGTTGCGCGCACTCGCTGAAGCACCTTTAATCCCTGGTGAAGTTTCAACGATTTCCAGGTCTACGGTCTGCGGCAGTTCAAGCGCCAGCAGCTGGCCATCCCAGGTCAGGACCTGCATGTCCGGCATCCCGCCTTCCGGCATGAACAGCAGCTCTTCTTCAATCTGGTCTTTGGTGAAGGTATACGGGGTATAGTCTTCTTTATCCATAAAGATGTATTCGTTGCCATCGACGTAGGAGAAATCAACGCCACGACGGCTCAGAGTGACGGTATCCACGATATCGTCACCTTTGAAGCGCTCTTCAACTTTCAGACCGGTACGCACATCAGAAAAACGCATTTTGTACAGCGTGGCAGCACCACGTGCAGATGGTGATTGAATATCGATATCTTTTACAATCAGCAGCTTGCCGTTGTAGTTCAGTACCATACCTTTTTTAATTTCGTTCGCTCTTGGCATCGAAAAAATCCTGTAGTGGGGAGTGTCTAAAATATCGCGTAAAACTACTCGCGCCGGGGCATTCAGGCAAGCGGAATTCATGCTTTTGCTGGTGCAAAAAAGGTGGTACTGTGCCCTTCCCGCACAATCCGATGGTTTACGATTAAGAGAGTACTGTATGGAATGCCGTCCGGATTGTGGTGCATGCTGCACCGCGCCTTCAATCTCCAGTCCCATCCCCGGAATGCCTGATGGCAAACCTGCTAATACGCCCTGCGTTCAGTTGGATGAATCCCTGCGTTGCAAAATTTTTGCGTCGCCGCTACGACCAAAGGTGTGCGCCGGTTTACAGCCCAGTGCGGAAATGTGCGGGCGGACGACGCACCAGGCCATGGTTTATCTCATCGAGCTTGAAGCGCTAACCGCGCCTTAAACGTCCTTGATGCGCGTCAGGCACACGACGGTGGCGACGATCATCACCAGTGCAAACCAGAACACCGCGTGATAGTTCCAAATTTCAGCGGCAATCCCCGCCAGCGATCCGGCAATAATCCAGCCCACGCGAATGGTATTCGTATAGAGGGTGGTGGCTGAACCCGCCTGTCCCGGCATCAGGTCCTGGAAATAGAGCATACCAATCCCGCCGAGAATACCGATGTAAATCGCGTTCAGCAGCTGTAAGCCAAGCAATATTGCCGGAGAGTGAGCCAGCAGCATACCGGCATAAAAGAAGAATCCGGCAACGACGGCAATTCTCATCAACAGACGTTTACCCAGACGCTTTGCAAAATAGCCAGCAATCAGCATGGTTGGGATTTCCAGTCCGGCTGCGGTGCCCATCATGATGCCCGCCAGTTTTTCCGGCAGATGCAGTTCGTTGATGATAAACAGCGGCATATTAATGATATAGAGACTATTGGTTCCCCACATTAATGTGCAGATAACAAACAGCAGCAACGTGTCGCGTCGATTGCGGCGCGGGGCCTCAACTGCGCCTGTCGCGAGAGGCACGTTTTTACTCATTGAGGGTAAAAACAGCCAGACCATTACGCCGCAGACAACAAACGCCACCGCCGCGCTGAGATACATCACCGTAAAGCTGAATCCCATGGCCAGCGCGTAGGCCAGCGGCGGGCCAATTACCCAGGCCAGCGAAACCTGTGCACGTAATATTGAGCTGAACATGACGGCTTCCCGACCTGTGCGGTCGGCGTGTTCACGGGCGAGAGCAAACATTTGCGGGTTGGCGGTCGATCCAAAGCTGCTGAGGAATACCCCGACAAACAGCAAGATAAAATAATTACGGTTCCAGGCGAACAGCACGCAGGCCAGCATCCCCAGCACGCAGCAAAACACAATCAGGTTCTTGCGATCGCCTTTTCTATCTGAACGTCCGGCCAGAAACTGACTTACCAGAATACCGATCACAGCGCTACCGGTAAAAAAGAACCCGACCATGCCGGGACGGGCGTGGACTTCATCCGTCAGAAAAAGGCTGAGCGTTGGCGTCTGCAACGCACCGGCGATACCCGTCAGAAATGCGACAAGCAGGAACGCCGAAGACGTTAAATCAAACGCCTTGGGTGTGGCGGCTACGGGGGTGTTATGCATGTTTTGATATCAATGATGTGAAGAGACGCGGAGTTTACGCCGCTTGTCAGAAAATAAACAGGGAGCCAAATCAAAATCGGCATCAAAAATCAAAATAGCATTTCAGTCAAAGAATGCTGTTTGCTGACGTTGCTGACGTTGCTGAATCTGACAAGCTGACGGCGTTTTTGCGTCAGCATTTATTACTCCTTCGCAGAGAAAATGTGCGTTATCTCTAAATTCAGCAAGTAATTTGTCAACTTTACTTGTGTGCTGAAGAAAAAAGAGCAAGACTTCTTGAAACGTTTCAGCGTCATCTTGCCTTAACTGATGGAGTCGGGTGGCGCCTTTTTTCTCATGTTGGCTGAATCGTTTCAATTCAGCGGGAGAGGAGAATCATGTTCCAGTTATCTGTTCAGGATATTCACCCGGGCGAACAGGCCGGGAATAAAGAAGAGGCTATTCGCCAGGTTGCCGCTGCCTTAGTGCAGGCGGGTAACGTCGCGGAAGGCTACGTCGATGGCATGCTGGCGCGCGAACAACAGACGTCCACGTTCCTCGGCAACGGTATTGCGATTCCTCACGGTACGACGGACACGCGCGATCAGGTACTGAAAACCGGTGTGCAGGTATTTCAGTTTCCGCAAGGCGTGACCTGGGGCGAAGGGCAGGTTGCTTATGTGGCAATCGGCATCGCCGCAAGCTCTGATGAACACCTCGGTTTACTGCGTCAGCTGACACACGTGCTGAGCGATGACTCCGTCGCTGAACAGCTGAAATCTGCGACCACCGCGGAAGAACTGCGTGCGCTGCTGATGGGTGAAAAGCAAAGTGAACAGCTGAAGCTTGATAACGAAACGCTGTCGCTGGAAGTCGTGGCCAACTCGCTGGTGACGCTGCAGGCACTCAACGCGGCACGGCTGAAAGAAGTCGGTGCGGTTGACGCCACCTTTGTGGCCAGAGCAATCAATGAGCAGCCGATGAATCTTGGTCAGGGGATCTGGCTGAATGACTGTGCTGAAGGTAACGTGCGTAGCGCCGTTGCGGTCAGCCGTGCAGCAACAGCGTTCGATGTACAAGGTGAAGCGGCAGCCCTGCTGGTGACCGTCGCCATGAATGACGATCAACCGGTTGCGGTGCTGAAGCGCCTTGGCGATCTGCTGCTGAATAATAAAGCTGACCGTTTGTTGAAAGCTGATGCGGCAACGGTGCTGGCGCTGCTGACCAGCGATGACGCCTTAACTGATGATGTACTGAGCGCCGAATTTATTGTGCGCAATGAGCATGGTTTACATGCCCGCCCGGGCACCATGCTGGTGAATACGATTAAACAATTTAACAGTGAAATTACCGTGACAAATCTTGATGGAACCGGCAAGCCGGCGAATGGACGCAGTCTGATGAAAGTTGTGGCGTTAGGCGTGAAGAAAGGACATCACCTGCGCTTTACTGCACAGGGTGAAGATGCTGAACAGGCGCTGAAGGCGATTGGCGAAGCCATCGCGGCAGGTCTTGGGGAGGGCGCGTAATGAGCAGACGAGTTGCTACTATCACCCTTAACCCGGCCTACGACCTGGTGGGTTTCTGCCCGGAAATTGAACGCGGTGAAGTGAACCTGGTTAAAACCACCGGTCTGCATGCGGCAGGGAAAGGGATCAACGTCGCTAAGGTTTTGAAGGATTTAGGTATCGATGTCACTGTGGGTGGCTTCCTGGGTAAAGACAACCAGGATGGTTTTCAGCAGTTGTTCAGCGAGCTGGGCATTGCCAACCGTTTTCAGGTCGTGCAGGGCCGTACCCGTATTAACGTCAAGCTGACCGAAAAAGACGGTGAAGTATCTGACTTTAACTTCTCTGGTTTTGAAGTTACCCCGGCTGACTGGGAACGCTTTGTGAATGATTCGCTGAGCTGGCTGGGCCAGTTCGACATGGTGTGCGTCAGCGGCAGTTTGCCAACCGGCGTGAGCCCGGAAGCCTTCACCGACTGGATGACGCGCCTGCGTAGTCAGTGTCCTTGCATTATCTTTGATAGTAGTCGTGAAGCGTTGGTAGCAGGTCTGAAAGCGGCACCATGGCTGGTGAAGCCAAACCGTCGCGAACTGGAAATCTGGGCCGGCCGTAAGCTGCCGGAAATGAAAGATGTGATTGAAGCGGCGCATGCGCTGCGTGAACAGGGGATCGCTCATGTGGTGATTTCACTCGGCGCGGAAGGTGCGCTGTGGGTTAACGCCTCAGGTGAGTGGATTGCTAAACCGCCGTCAGTTGAGGTGGTCAGCACCGTCGGCGCGGGTGATTCAATGGTTGGCGGTCTGATTTACGGTCTGCTGATGCGTGAGTCCAGCGAACATACCCTGCGTCTGGCGACGGCTGTTGCCGCCCTGGCGGTAAGCCAAAGTAATGTAGGCATTACCGATCGTCCTCAGTTGGCCGCAATGATGGCGCGTGTCGACTTAAAACCGTTTAACTGACAGCAGGAGAGGCATAATGAAAACGCTGCTGATTATTGACGCTAATCTCGGCCAGGCTCGCGCTTACATGGCGAAAACCCTGCTTGGAGCGGCGGCACAGAAAGCACATCTGGAAATTATTGATAATCCGAATGATGCCGAACTGGCAATTGTTCTGGGCGATACGCTTCCTGCCGACAGTTCGCTGAACGGCAAAAAAGTCTGGCTGGGCGACATTGGTCGTGCGGTTGCGCATCCTGAACTCTTCCTCAGCGAAGCTAAAGGCCATGCAAAACCCTACAGCGCCCCGGTTGCAACAGCACCTGTGGCCAGCAGTGGTCCAAAACGCGTGGTGGCGGTGACGGCGTGTCCGACCGGTGTTGCTCATACGTTTATGGCTGCTGAAGCGATTGAAACTGAAGCGAAAAAACGTGGCTGGTGGGTGAAGGTTGAAACCCGAGGTTCTGTTGGCGCAGGTAACGCCATTACGCCGGAAGAAGTGGCTCAGGCTGATCTGGTGATTGTGGCCGCTGACATTGAAGTTGATCTGGCGAAGTTTGCCGGCAAACCGATGTACCGCACCTCTACCGGTCTTGCGTTGAAGAAAACCAAGCAGGAGCTGGACAAAGCGCTGGAAGAAGCAACACCGTACCAGCCAACCGGTAAAGCGCAGACTTCAGCAACCGAAAATAAGAAAGAGAGCGCGGGGGCGTATCGTCACCTGCTGACGGGCGTCTCTTACATGCTGCCGATGGTGGTTGCTGGCGGTCTGTGTATTGCACTTTCGTTCGCTTTTGGTATCGAAGCGTTTAAAGAGCAGGGTACGCTGGCGGCGGCGCTGATGCAGATTGGCGGTGGTTCAGCCTTCGCGTTGATGGTGCCGGTACTGGCAGGTTATATCGCGTTTTCCATCGCTGACCGTCCGGGTCTGACGCCGGGTCTTATCGGCGGTATGCTGGCGGTAAGCACCGGTTCCGGCTTTATTGGCGGTATTATTGCTGGTTTCCTTGCCGGTTATGTGGCGAAGCTTATCAGCACGAAGCTGAAACTCCCGCAGAGTATGGAAGCGCTGAAACCGATCCTGATCATTCCGCTGTTCTCAAGCCTGGTGGTTGGTCTGGCCATGATTTACCTGATCGGCAAACCGGTGGCGGGTATTCTGGAAGGTTTGACTCACTGGCTGCAAACCATGGGTACGGCCAATGCGGTGCTGCTTGGCGCGATTCTTGGCGGCATGATGTGTACCGACATGGGTGGTCCGGTTAACAAGGCGGCGTATGCTTTCGGTGTGGGTCTGCTGAGTACGCAAACTTATGCGCCTATGGCAGCCATCATGGCTGCGGGTATGGTACCTCCGCTGGCTCTGGGTCTGGCAACTCTGGTTGCGCGTCGTAAGTTCGACAAAGCGCAGCAGGAAGGCGGTAAAGCTGCTCTGGTACTGGGCCTGTGCTTTATCACCGAAGGGGCAATCCCGTTCGCTGCCCGTGACCCAATGCGCGTTCTGCCTTGCTGTATCGTTGGTGGTGCGATTACCGGGGCTATCTCGATGGCGGTGGGTGCGAAGCTGATGGCACCACACGGCGGGCTGTTTGTCCTGTTAATCCCAGGCGCAATCACGCCGGTGTTAGGATACCTGCTGGCAATTATTGCCGGTACGCTGGTAGCCGGTCTCTCCTACGCGGTGCTGAAGCGCCCGGAAGCTGAGGTTGTGGCAAAGGCGGCCTGATTTAACGTCAATACCAGGGGCAGAGAATTCTCTGCCCCTTTTTTTATGCATTTACCTATACCGTTGCAGCATCGCCACAATAATCCATCCAGCCTTAATAAAACGGGTCAGGCAATCATTGGCGCAATGATAAAACCAAAGGCAACGCCAGCAATGATCCCACCCAGTCCTGGCAGCATAAACGGATGGTTTAAGACATACTTGCCCACGCGCGTTGTCCCTGTGGTGTCGAACTCCATTGCCGCCAGCGAAGTCGGGTATGTTGGTAGAACAAACACCCCGGTTACCGCCACATAGGAGGCCAGAATTGCCCATGTAGGCACGCCGAGCGCAACGGCCAGAGGGATGATCAGCGGCGTGGTGGCGCCTTGCGAGTAGAGAAGCGCGCAGGTACCAAACAGCACCAGTGCCAACAGCATGGGATAAGCCCGTAGAATATCGCCTGCGATATCCTTAATCTCCGCTAAGTGGGCATCAATGAAGGTCGTTCCCAGTGTAACAATCCCGAGAATGACCGCCAGTGAACTCATACCTGATCGAAACGTGGATGTCAGGACAATAGCATCGGTTGAAGTTTTGCATAACACCACCATCAGGCAAGCGGCAGCCAACATACAGATAATGATGATATCCCGGGTATTCATTGGGTTGCCTGCATCGAATCCAGGGCGTAGCTGCGGGCAGGCGGCAAGAATAACGATGACGACCGTTGCCAGCATAAACAGGGCGACTGAGAGTTTGGCACCCGGCGTAGTGCTGTTTTGCCCTTCATATTTACGCACTAATCCTTTTTGCAGGCGTTCCAGATAGACTTCATCATCCTGTAGCTCGCATCCCTGACGTGAGGCGATAAAAGCGGCGACCATCGCGGCGACAAACGAAGCTGGCAGACATACCGCCATGACCTGAATAAAAGTGATACCGTTGCCTTCCATAATGGTCAGCATAGCCGCCATTGCGGCACTGATCGGCGAACCGGATATCGCCACCTGAGAGGCGACTACGGATCCGGCGAGCGTACGAGAAGGGCGGATACCGGACTCTTTGGCGACTTCGGCAATCACTGGCAGGGTAGAAAATACAATGAACCCTGTTCCGGCCATAATGGTCATCGACCAGGTGATAATCGGTGCAATAATATTGATATATTTAGGGTTACGCCGCATGAAATTACCGGCAACGCGAACCAGATAATCCATACCTCCTGCGGCCTGTAGCGCCGATGCTGCCACTACAACTGTCATAATAATGAGGATAACGTCAACGGGTGGCGAGCCAATTTGCAGATCAAATCCCAACGTTAAAATAGCCAGCCCCAGACCACCGCATAAACCGATACCTATTCCGCCGAGGCGGATACCAAAAAATATTGCACCCAACACGACGATAATTTCTAACCAAACCATAATGGCCTCCGCCAGAGAATAATTTGTTATTAAAATAAGTGGTTGTTTAATGCTTTATTAATCTGGTGACGGCTGTTATTGCGCCAGAAGATGATGTTTGCCAACTCGTTTTTCGTACCATTTAATACCGGCGCGAACTAATGATCCGGTTGAGTCAATATATTTATCTGGAGACTTTCTGACTGCTTCGGCAAGAATGACGGGGACTTCAGTACATCCCAGTACAATGATTTGTGCGCCGCGTGAGAAGAGCACTTCAGCCTGTTCATTCATCAGCGTTTGTGCCCGCTTAAGGTCGCCGGCTTTTAAGCAATAAATACTTTCCATGACCTTTTCCTGACCGGATGAATCAGGACTGATGCAGGTTAAACCAAGAGATTCTATGCCTTTTTGGTAGAGTCCCATGTAAAGGGTGGCGTTAGTAGCAAGTAAACCGATACGTGATTTTCCGCAGTTTTTGACCTCATTCATGGTTGTTTCAACGATACTGAGTAACTCTGTATGACAGCACTCTTTTAATTCATTAAACCAAAAGTGGGCGGTATTACAGGGGATCACAATACACTCCGCACCAGCATCTTCCAGTTTGTGCATATAATCACGCATTGCCGGAAGTGGAGAATGACCATGATGCATTAACGCATCAGTTCGGTCTGGAATATCAGGGATGGATGAAATAATTAATGGGATATGTTCCTGATCGCGTTGCGCTGCGGTAAAGGTGACGAATTTATTAAAAAGATCGACGGTTGCAGCAGGCCCCATACCACCAAGTACGCCAATTAAACCTTTCACGATATATACCTCTAATTTACCGATATTTAATATTCAGAGCTGGTGTCTATCTGGTGCTTATGTTTAACAGCAGAGTGTCGTGAGGAGAAATGCAATAATGTTTGGTTCAATGCAAAAAACGCATGAGCGTGATGTCTTTTACCACCTCGGCAGGCCGGTAATCAGCCAGAGGCCCGTCATTCAGCGGTGGATGAGCGGTCGTGGTCGATGGGTAAAGAAACATGTTAATGTCAAAAACGAAGGTATTATGCAAAAAACGAATCACCAGATGCTGATGTTGAATATCATCTCCGGGAATATTCAGGCATGATGCTTAAGACTAATCGACATATTTAAACATCCGCGTGACAGGCATGAAAAATATCGAGACAAAATGGTTATATGATTTTCTGACGCTGGAAGCGTGTCGTCATTTTTCTCAGGCCGCAGAGGAGCGCAACCTATCCCAACCGGCATTTAGTCGGCGGATCAAGGCGCTAGAATCCGCTGTTGGGGTGCTGCTGTTTGACCGTACGACAAGTCCACTGCAGCTGACGGAGGAGGGTAAGTTATTCCATTCGCAGACCCGTAGCCTGCTACAACAGCTGGAATGCAATTTAGATGAGCTAAGTGGTCACAACCTGCTTGGCGTTCCCAATATCAAAATAGCGGCGGCACATTCTCTGTCGCTGACGATGTTGCCCAGATTAGTACATTCAATGTCGGCATGGGGCGAAGAATTTGTTTACCACGTCGAAGCGATTGATGTAGTCCAGGCGGTGAATACGCTGCGCGAGGGGAAAAGTGATTTTATTATCTCCTTTCGCGATGAAGACTTAATGCAGTCGCCTTTCTGCGGCTTGAAGGTTTTTGAGTCTGAGCTGTATCCCGTCTGTGCTGCGGATGCACAGGGTAAGGCGTTGTTTGATATCTATCAGCCGCAGGTGCCGATTCTGAACTATACCAGCACTTCCTACATGGGAAGATTGGTTAACCGTCACCTGGCGGAGGTGGGCAGTATTTCAGCGCGTACGCTGTTTATGTCTTCGATGAGTGAGCTATTGAAGAATATGGCATTGGATGGTCATGGTATCGCCTGGCTGCCAGCGTGGACGATCGTGAACGAACTACGGGATAAGCGCCTGGTTTGTCTGGACACGCCGGAGTTGATGGTGCCAATTCAGGCCTATATTTACCGAATGGATACCCGTTTGAATAAAACGGCAGAGCATTTCTGGCGGATTTTGTACAACCATATGCCAGAGGATCTGGTTACGCTCACTTGATACGCGCCAGCTTGTCTGGCGCGCGGAGATCGTTACGCCACTGCTTTTTCTGTTTGCTGGGCTTTCAGCCAGGCGATCTCTTCGGCCCATATATCCGGATTAATGGTTTCCAGTACCAGTGGAATACCGTCAAAACGATTATCCTGCATAATCCAACGGAAGGCATCATGGCCAATATTACCTTCACCCAGGCTGTGATGACGGTCAACGCGACTGCCAAACGCGCTCTTGGCGTCGTTCAGGTGCATACCGCGTAGATACTTGAAACCGACAATACGTTCAAATTCCGCAAACGTCTTTTCGCACTCTTCTGCGGAACGCAAATCGTAACCCGCCGCGAAAGCGTGGCAGGTATCAATACAAACGCCAACACGGGACTTATCTTCGACGCCGTCGATAATGGCGGCCAGGTGCTCAAACTTGAATCCCAGATTACTACCTTGTCCGGCGGTATTTTCGATAACTGCCGTAACGCCCTGGGTCTGAGCGAGGACGATGTTGATGGATTCGGCAATGCGCGCCAGACATTCATCTTCCGGGATCTGCATCAAATGGCTGCCCGGGTGAAAGTTCAGCAGGGATAAGCCAAGCAGTTCACAGCGTTGCATTTCATCAAGAAACGCATCACGCGATTTTTCCAGCGCATCGCTGACCGGGTGACCGAGGTTAATCAGATAACTGTCGTGAGGCAGGATTTGTGCGGAGGTGTAGTGGTACTTCTCGCAGGCAGATTTGAAATCATCAATGATTTCGGTGGTTAGCGGCGCAGCACGCCACTGGCGCTGATTCTTGGTGAACAGGGCGAATGCGGTCGCTTCGATTTCTGCGGCTCGAATAGCGGCGTTAGCCAGACCGCCAGCGGCGCTTACGTGCGCTCCGATGTATTTCATAAATTTAACCCGCCATACTCAAATACAAAAAGGGAGAGTATAGCGGGTTAATGGAGGTGAGTCGTGATCGTTTATGCCATCAGGGCGTGGACAGCGACGTTAATCGCACCACCACCGACAATCAGCCAGACAAACAGCAGCAGGGCCATCAGTAACGGTTTGGCACCGGCTTTTTTCAGTGCGCTAACGTGAGTGGTTAACCCCAGTGCAGCCATCGCCATTGCCAGCAAAATGGTATCCAGCGTTACCAGCATGTTCACAACCGACTGCGGCAGCAGGTGGAACGAGTTAAAAATCGCGACCACAATGAACAGGATGGCAAACCATGGAATAGTGATTTTGCTTTTCTCACCGCCCGTAGCCGGAGACAACTGTTTAACGCGTGCGGCCAGGAGGATGAGGAACGGTGCCAGCATCATGACACGCAGCATTTTAGCAATAACCGCGGCGTTTTCCGCATCCGGGTTAATGGCGTGCCCGGCAGCCACTACCTGTGCTACTTCATGCATGGTGGAACCAATGTATATGCCGTAGGTTTCTGGGCTAAACCAGTGTGCCAGCAGCGGATACATTGCCGGATACAGGAAGATAGCGATGGTACCGAAGATCACCACGGTGGCGACAGCGACGGTTACCTTACTGGCTTCCGCTTTCACTACCGGCTCGGTTGCCAGCACGGCGGCGGCACCACAAATGCTGCTCCCCGCACCAATCAGCCAACTGGTGTGGCGGTCCAGACCAAACACTTTCTGCCCCAGGAAGCAGGCAATCATAAAGGTACTGCTCAGCGTTAACACATCAATCACGATACCGCTGACGCCGACGTCAGCAATTTGCGCGAAGGTGAGGCGGAAGCCGTAGAGGATGATCCCCAGACGTAATAAATGTTGTTTAGCAAACAGCACGCCGCCGTCACAGCTTTTCCAGATGTGCGGATAGACGGTGTTGCCGAGGACCATCCCCAACAAGATTGCTAAGGTGAGGGCGCTGAACCCGGCACCTGCGACGGCGGGAATGGATCCACCCCATAAGGCGACCCCAGTGATAACTGCACTTAGGGCAAGCCCCGGAATAAAATGCCACGCTGTACGACGATGAGTCTGCAAGGTGAGTTCTGTCATATCCTTCTCCTTTATCTGGGTAAAAGAGTACGGCGAAGTGGTTTAAAAATAAAATTGATTATATATTTATAATTAATCTATATAAGTGGTATACCCGTCATACTTCAAGTTGCATGTGCGTTGGCTGCGCTCGTTCACCCCAGTCACGTACTTAAGTACGCTCCCGGGGATTAATGAGGGACATCCATGTCCCTCACCAGAGGCCAGCCTTTGGCTGGTCAAATTCGTTCCTGACGAATTTGTCTCTCTCTTGCCGCCTTCCTGCAACTCGAATTATTTAGGGTATAAGTAACGGATATCCGGTGGAAAACGACTATGCATATCACCTTGCGACAACTTGAAGTGTTTGCTGAGGTACTAAAAAGCGGTTCAACGACCCAGGCGTCTGTCATGCTGGCATTGTCGCAATCGGCGGTGAGTGCGGCACTTACCGATCTGGAAGGGCAACTCGGCGTGCAACTGTTTGACCGCGTCGGCAAACGGCTAGTGGTCAATGAGCACGGGCGTTTGCTCTACCCACGAGCGTTGGCGTTACTTGAGCAAACGACCGAAATCGAGCAGCTTTTTCGCGAAGATAATGGTGCCATTCGGGTCTATGCCAGTAGCACCATTGGTAACTATATCTTGCCTGCTATGATCGCCCGCTATCGGCAGGATTTTCCTGATTTGCCGCTCGAGCTGAGCGTGGGTAACAGTCAGGATGTGATCAATGCGGTGCTGGATTTTAGGGTAGATATCGGACTGATCGAAGGGCCTTGTCACAGTACTGAAATTATCTCTGAACCGTGGCTGGAAGACGAGCTGGTGGTGTTTGCCGCACCGTCGTCACCGCTCACAAAGGGGCCTGTTACGCTGGAACAGCTGGCGGCTTCGCCGTGGATCCTGCGTGAGCGAGGATCCGGTACGCGTGAACTGGTGGATTACCTGCTGTTGTCTCATCTGCCGAGATTTCAGATGGCGATGGAGTTGGGTAACTCAGAGGCCATTAAGCATGCGGTACGCCATGGTCTCGGGATCAGCTGCTTGTCGCGTCGGGTCATTGCGGAGCAGCTGCAGGCGGGAACGCTGAGCGAAGTTCCCGTGCCGCTGCCGCGTTTAGTCCGCACTCTCTGGCGCGTGCATCACAGGCAAAAACACATCTCCAATGCCATTACGCGATTTTTGCATTACAGCGACCAGGTCGAGCTGGGCGAATAGGGCGCTTACAGTCGTAAGGTCATCTCTTTATAGAACGGCGGTTATATCTTAACCGCTGTGCGCCGCAAATTTTCTGCTTTACTTATAATCCGCGGCCAGTCATGAAGGTCTCTTATAACAGCGTATTTGTGCCGGAAGAATGCCATTTCGTCTGCTACAATCGCGCCTCATTTTTTGGATGGATAGCATTTTCACATGGTTTCCGAAACTAAAACCACAGAAGCGCCCACGCTACGTCGTGAACTGAAGGCGCGTCACCTGACGATGATTGCCATTGGAGGCTCCATCGGTACAGGTCTTTTCGTTGCATCTGGTGCAACTATTTCTGCAGCGGGTCCAGGCGGCGCGTTGTTCTCTTATATTCTGATCGGTCTGATGGTGTACTTCCTGATGACCAGCCTCGGTGAACTGGCTGCCTATATGCCGGTTTCCGGCTCGTTTTCCACCTACGGTCAGAACTACGTAGAAGAGGGCTTTGGCTTCGCGCTGGGCTGGAACTACTGGTACAACTGGGCGGTAACGATTGCCGTTGACCTGGTGGCCGCACAGCTGGTGATGAGCTGGTGGTTCCCGGACACGCCGGGCTGGATCTGGAGTGCGCTGTTCCTCGGCGTTATCTTCCTGCTGAACTACATTTCCGTTCGCGGATTTGGTGAAGCGGAATATTGGTTCTCGCTGATCAAAGTTACCACCGTCATTATCTTCATCGTGGTCGGTGTGATGATGATTTTCGGTATCTTCAAAGGCGCTCAGCCGGTGGGCTGGAGCAACTGGACGACCGGTGATGCACCGTTTGCCGGTGGTTTTGCTGCGATGATTGGCGTGGCGATGATCGTCGGCTTCTCCTTCCAGGGGACAGAGCTTATCGGTATCGCGGCTGGCGAATCTGAAGATCCTGAAAAGAACATTCCACGTGCGGTACGTCAGGTATTCTGGCGAATCCTGCTGTTCTATGTGTTCGCGATTTTGATTATCAGCCTGATCATTCCGTACACCGATCCAAGCCTGCTGCGTAACGATGTAAAAGACATCAGCGTTAGCCCGTTCACGCTGGTATTCCAGCATGCGGGTCTGCTGTCTGCGGCAGCGGTGATGAACGCAGTTATCCTGACGGCGGTGCTGTCGGCAGGTAACTCCGGGATGTACGCCTCCACGCGTATGCTTTATACCCTGGCATGTGACGGTAAAGCGCCGCGTATTTTCGGCAAACTGTCTCGTGGCGGCGTACCGCGTAACGCGCTGTATGCGACCACCGTGGTGGCGGGGCTGTGCTTCCTGACTTCAATGTTTGGCAACCAGACCGTGTATCTGTGGCTGCTGAATACTTCCGGGATGACGGGCTTTATCGCCTGGCTGGGGATTGCTATTAGCCACTATCGCTTCCGTCGCGGTTATGTGCTGCAGGGTCATGATGTGAAGGACCTGCCGTACCGTTCTGGCTTCTTCCCGCTGGGTCCGATCTTCGCCTTTGTGCTGTGCCTGATTATCACCCTGGGTCAGAACTACGAAGCGTTCCTGAAAGACAGCATTGACTGGGGCGGCGTGATGGCTACCTATATCGGTATCCCGCTGTTCCTGATTATCTGGTTTGGATATAAGCTGACCAAAGGAACCCGTTTTGTTCGCTACAGCGAAATGAAATTCCCGGGTCGCGTGAAGAAGTAATTCTTAACCAGATACGGCAGTAAAAACAAAACCCCGGCATGATGAGTGCCGGGGTTTTTTATTGCGCCTAACTTAGAAGCTGTAAGTCATGCCAACCGTGTAACGACGTCCATCAAGAACGGTGTCGTAGGTATCGTAATCGATTTGTTTATCCAGCACGTTATACACGCCAGCGGTCATCAACAGATCCTTGGTAGCGTAGTAACGTAAACCAACGTCGACCTGAGTATAGGACGGAGTGCCCTGTGCCATTGAGGTACGGCTCAGGTATTCAGACGTTTTCCCGCGCAGATTCAGACGGCTCCAGAAACCGAGATCCTGCGTAGCCTGCCAGTCCAGCGTCGTGTTAAACATATGCTTCGGCATTTTGTTCAACGGCTGGCCAGAGAACTGACCGCTTTTCTGCTCAGATTCCGTGTAGGTGTAGTTCGCGGTCCAGTTGACGTCGGAGGTTATTTTCCAGCCGAAGGTGGATTCTACGCCGCGCATATTGGCTTTATCGACGTTAACGCGATCGCTGACGAAGTCATAAGTCGTATTGCCGATGGTGCAGGCCGGATCGGAACTGCTGTTACAACGGCGAACTTCGGTGATTTTGTTTTTAAAGTCGGTATTGAACAGCGTAACGCCTGCGTTGAGGTCGTTGCCGTTATCCCACAGTAAACCGATCTCTTCGCTGAGGCTTTTCTCTGGCTTCAGATCCGGGTTGCCGACAATGATTCCGTTCAGACGGCCACCGCCGGTAACCTGTCCCCAACTGGCAGAAGACTGGCGCAGATCCGGTGCACGATAGCCCGCGGAAACGCCACCTTTTAAGGTCCACTGATCGCTCAGATGCCATACGCCATAGCCGCGCGGCGTCCAGTTGTCACCGTAGTTTTCATCCTTATCCATACGCAGACCGCCGGTCAGCGTGAAGGTATCGGTAACGGCCCATTCATCTTCAGCAAACAGCGCCCAGCTCCAGCGGGTCAGTTTGTTCAGTCCATCAGCCGCTTGCAGCTGGTTGCCGTTATCGCGTAGTTTTTCATAACGGTATTGTCCGCCCAACGTCAGGGTGTGCGCCCCAAGGAAGACCTGGTTCTGGTTATTGAAAATCGTGTTGTAGGACTTCATCTGGCGACCGGGGTTGTCGGTCTCTTCCTGCTGGACATAGCTGGTGGAGTTGAAGTCGTCGTAATAACCGCTGTGGGTTATTGAGTACGTGGTGTGCACATACTTGTTTTCGCTTTTACTGTTGGGCTTACAGCTTCCGTTACGGCAGTTTTCCTCTGCCATGGATTTGCCTGGCGTACTGTCGCGATCCTGCAATTCACGTGCGTAATCGAAATCGATGTCGTTTTTATCATCTGGCGTAAAGTTCAGGGTTAATCCCCCGCTACGCATACGCTGTTCATTGTAGCCATTTACGATTTCATCTTCTGCGCGGTGGGAGAATAATCCGGTCACCTTCGCGCCAAGTAATCCGTCAATCAGTGGTCCAGACGCATAGGCGTTGGTCTGGTAAATATCGCCGGAGTCTCTGTCTTCCTGGAAAGTGGCATCGCCGTGCAAAGAGCCGGTCCAGGCTTTAGTATTCGACACTTTTTTGGTGATGACGTTAATGACGCCGCCCATCGCATCAGAGCCATAGAGGGACGACATCGGGCCGCGGATTACCTCGATACGCTCGATGGATTCCAGCGGCGGCAGCCAACCTTGCTCAATACCTGAGTTGTCGCTGTTAGGACGTGTACCGCGGGTGCTGATGCGTTTACCGTTGACCAGGAAGAGTGTGTATTGCGAAGCCATACCGCGAATACTGATATCGCTACTGCTCCCCCCGCCAGTGACGACGACGCCAGGGACATCTTTTAGCGCATCGGTGACATCTCGATAGGCTTTGTCCTCAATCTGCTGCTTGGTAATAACAGATATTGAAGCCGGGGCATCCTGAATTTTCTGCTCGAAACCGGTAGCGGTAACGACCACGGTGTCTTGTTCAGCGGCATGGCCGAGTGATGGGAGGCAGGCGACGCATACTGCGGCAGCTACAGCCTTAACGTGAGGTATAGTCATTTGTATCATTCCATTTAAATGAATCAAACTGCGCGTCATGTGAAAGGCCATGACAATTGTATGTATTTGTCTTTTAAGGACTCTTTTCAGTAAAGAAGCGGGGGGATTGTACAAAAGTATGAATATTTGTAAACACAAATGATAATAAAAATCATTTGTGTTTGATATAGTTTGGAGTGAAATGCTTTTTTAATCAATAAGATAGTGGGGGAAGAAAAAAGGAGAAAAAGTGAAGGAATGATGGAGAAATGAAGAGGGCTTCCGCCCTCAACTCAGGAATTACTTCAGCAAATACTGGGCGTGGAAGCGCAGGTGATCCTCAATAAACGACGCAATAAAGTAATAGCTGTGGTCGTAACCAGGCTGGATGCGTAGCGTCATTGGCCATGCGGTCTGACGGGCAGTTTCGGCCAGTACCGCGGGCTGCAACTGATCGGCAAGAAACTGATCGCTGTCTCCCTGATCGATTAACGTCGGGATCGCGTCTGCGGGTTTGCTGGCCAGCATTAACGCGCAGCTATCCCACTCTGCCCACTGTGTTTTATCTTCGCCCAGATAAGCGCTAAACGCCTTCTCACCCCACGGAACGCGACAAGGGTTTACGATCGGCGCAAAGGCGGAAACGCTGGTGTATCTCCCGGGATTTTTCAGCGCCATAATCAATGCGCCGTGGCCGCCCATGGAGTGTCCGCTGATGGCGCAGCGATCGCTGACGTTAAACTGCGACTGAATCAGTGCCGGAAGCTCATCACGCAAATAGTCATACATACGAAAATGCGTTGCCCACGGCTGCTGGGTGGCATTGAGGTAAAATCCGGCCCCTTGACCTAAATCGTAGCCATCATCGTTGGCAACCTGCTCGCCGCGCGGGCTGGTGTCCGGCATCACGAGAACAATACCCAGCTCAGCTGCAATGCGCTGCGCGCCTGCTTTGGTAGTGAAGTTTTCATCATTACAGGTCAGGCCCGACAGCCAGTACAGCACCGGAGGCGCGGCGTTATCACGGGGTGGTGGAAGAAAAATACTGAAGGTCATGGCGCAATTTAACGTGGCGGAGTCGTGACGCCAGCGTTGCTGCCAGCCTTCAAAACAGCGGTGCTCTTCAAGCATTTCCATGCGTGGCTCCTTGTTGTGTTGAACCTGAATGTGTTTGCGAACTCATCATAATACAGATTATTCATAGCACTGTGAGTAACTTTCACTTCCGCATTGAGCAAACATACTTCATCATCTATATAACTTTACATTAACACTCGACGTCACCGGGCTGAACGACAAGTGAAATCAGCAACGCTGAAAGGCTGTGCCAATTTCAATAATTATCACGGTGAATACTGGATTATGTGCGCCGCCTCACGCACAATGTTCTGGCTGTGACACAGCCTAAAAACTTTGCCCCATGCAGGGCAGAGGCGCCCCACCTGCAGGAGAAGAAGAAATGTCATCACTCAGTAAAGAAGCGGCACTGGTTCATGAAGCGCTGGTTGCGCGTGGTCTCGAAACCCCGCTGCGCCCGCCCGTGCAAGAGATGGATAACGAAACACGCAAACGTCTTATCTCTGGCCATATGACCGAGATTATGCAATTGCTCAATCTCGATTTGAGCGATGACAGTCTGATGGAAACTCCGCATCGCATTGCGAAAATGTATGTCGATGAGATTTTCTCCGGCCTCGATTACGCCAACTTCCCGAAAATCACCGTCATTGAAAACAAAATGAAGGTGGACGAGATGGTCACGGTCCGCGATATCACGCTGACCAGCACCTGCGAACACCACTTTGTCACTATCGATGGCAAAGCGACGGTGGCGTATATTCCGAAAGATTCGGTCATTGGTCTGTCGAAGATTAACCGCATTGTGCAGTTCTTTGCACAGCGTCCGCAGGTACAGGAACGTCTGACCCAGCAAATTCTCACCGCGCTGCAAACGCTGCTCGGGACGAATAATGTGGCGGTATCGATTGATGCGGTGCATTACTGTGTGAAAGCGCGCGGCATTCGCGATGCGACCAGTGCGACCACCACCACTTCTCTTGGCGGATTGTTTAAGTCCAGCCAGAACACGCGTCAGGAATTTCTGCGCGCAGTACGTCATCACAACTGATTAGGGCAGGAACCATGGAGCGTAATGTCACGCTGGATTTTATTCGTGGCGTTGCCATTCTTGGTATCCTGCTTCTCAATATTAGCGCCTTTGGCTTGCCGAAGGCGGCATATCTCAATCCCGCCTGGTATGGCGACATTACCTTATCTGACGCCTGGACCTGGGCGCTGCTCGATCTCTTCGCGCAGGTAAAATTCCTCACGCTGTTTGCTCTGCTGTTTGGTGCTGGTCTGCAAATGCTGCTCCCGCGTGGTAAACGCTGGATCCAGTCGCGGCTTACGTTGCTGGTGCTGTTGGGATTTATTCACGGTTTACTCTTCTGGGATGGCGATATCCTGCTGGCATATGGCTTGATCGGCCTGATTTGCTGGCGGCTGATCCGGGATGCGCCGTCGGTGAAAAGCTTGTTTAACACCGGCGTGGTGCTTTATTTGGCGGGCGTTGGTGTATTGCTGCTGTTGGGTGTGATCTCCGGGAGCGAAACCAGCCGGGCCTGGACGCCGGATGCTTCAGCGCTGCTGTATGAAAAATACTGGAAAGTGAACGGCGGAATGGAAGCAATCAGCAATCGCGTGGATATGATGTCCAATAGCTTGCTGGCGTTAGGCGCGCAATATGGCTGGCAACTGGCAGGGATGATGCTGCTCGGCGCGGCATTAATGCGTAGCGGCTGGCTAAAAGGGCAGTACAGTTTGCAGCATTATCGACGCACTGGCGTTCTGCTGGTTATTATCGGCATGGCGATTAACCTGCCTGCTATCATCGCTCAGTGGCATCTGGACTGGGCCTACCGCTGGTGTGCCTTCCTGTTACAAGCCCCGCGAGAGCTGGGGGCGCCTTTGCAAACCATTGGTTATGCTGCGCTGATGTTTGGTTTCTGGCCACAGCTTAGTCGCTTCAAATGGGTCATTGCTATCGCCTGTGTGGGGCGCATGGCATTAACCAACTATCTGTTACAAACCTTAATCTGCACCACGTTGTTTTATCAGGCCGGTTTATTTATGAAATTTGACCGGCTGGAGCTGCTGTTTTTCGTCATCCCGGTCTGGGCGATTAACTTACTTTTCTCTGTCATATGGCTGCGTTTTTACCGCCAGGGCCCGGTGGAATGGCTGTGGCGTCAATTAACCCTGCGTGCTGCGGGGACATCATTACCACGAACATCCAGATAACGATCTGGATCACATTCATTAACAAAATGGATGTAAGCGCTTTCATTCCTGTGACATCACTCACGCAGTCCGTTTCATTGTGCTGACAAAATACCCAGCCAGGGGTGTCTGCGGGCAGCCGCAATCTAAAACAGGGCAGTGAATATGGTAACCATTCGTGATGTGGCACGGCAGTCTGGCGTTTCTGTAGCGACCGTTTCCCGCGTACTGAACAACAGTGCGCTGGTGAGTCCCGATACGCGTGAAGCGGTAATGAAGGCAGTCACTCAGCTTGGCTATCGACCTAATGCCAACGCACAAGCACTGGCGACGCAGGTAAGCGACACGATTGGTGTTGTCGTCATGGATGTATCAGATGCGTTTTTTGGCGCGCTGGTAAAAGCGGTGGATATGGTTGCCCAGCAGCATCAGAAGTATGTCCTGATTGGCAACAGCTACCATGAGGCGGAAAAAGAACGTCATGCCATTGAGGTGTTGATTCGCCAACGCTGTAACGCGCTGATTGTACACTCTAAAGCACTGAGCGATCGGGAACTGGCTGAGTTTATGGATCAAATCCCCGGTATGGTATTGATCAACCGCCTTGTTCCTGGCTACGCCCACCGTTGCGTCTGCCTGGATAACATCAGCGGTGCCAAAATGGCTACCCGAATGCTGCTAAATAATGGTCATCAACGCATCGGTTATCTGGCATCAAGCCACCGCATTGAAGATGACGCCATGCGCAAAGAAGGGTGGTTAACTGCCCTGCAAGAGCAGGGGATTGTTGCGGCAGAAAGCTGGGTCGGCACCGGTTCGCCCGATATGCAGGGCGGAGAGTCCGCGATGGTGGAATTGCTGGGGCGTAACTTACAACTGACGGCGGTCTTCGCTTATAACGACAATATGGCAGCAGGCGCACTGACCGCGCTAAAAGATAACGGCATCGCTATTCCATTACACCTTTCTATCATTGGCTTCGATGATATTCCCATCGCACGTTACACCGATCCGCAGCTAACCACTGTGCGCTATCCCATTGCCTCAATGGCAAAAATGGCGACGGAGCTTGCGCTACAGGGGGCGGCTGGCACGTTGGATCCGCAGGCGTCTCATTGTTTTATGCCAACGCTGGTGCGTCGTCATTCAGTAGCGCTGCGGCAGAATGCGGCACCGATCACTAACTCATAACGTTGCGCGATGTAACCGCTTTCAATATGTGAGTAAATTCACAGTATATTAACAATGCGATAGCTATGATGACACTGTTTGTTGCGCTGTAACTACTATGTAACGGTGAATAATCACTTTCATCGAGGTATAGGTGCCTTAAACAAAAATTAAAGCCTGTTTTTGGAGCGTTGCCAGACACGGAAGAAATATTTTTTAAAAGTGAGCTTCGGCGTTCAGTAACACTTCAGTAACGTTCTGCCTGCCGAGCATTTATCTCAAGTACTACCCTGCATAATAAAACCGGAGATACCATGAATAAGAAGGTGTTGACCCTGTCTGCTGTAATGGCAAGCATGTTATTCGGCGCGGCTGCGCACGCTGCTGATACCCGCATTGGTGTGACTATCTATAAATATGACGATAACTTTATGTCTGTAGTACGTAAGGCTATTGAAAAAGATGCCAAAGCGGCACCAGATGTACAGCTGCTGATGAACGACTCGCAGAACGACCAGTCCAAACAAAACGATCAGATCGACGTGCTGCTGGCAAAAGGCGTTAAAGCACTGGCGATTAACCTGGTTGACCCGGCAGCTGCTGGCACGGTCATTGAAAAAGCACGCGGACAGAACGTACCGATCGTATTCTTCAACAAAGAACCTTCTCGTAAAGCGCTGGACAGCTATGACAAAGCGTATTACGTCGGTACCGACTCTAAAGAGTCCGGCATTATTCAGGGTGATTTGATTGCCAAACACTGGGCAGCTAACCCGAACTGGGACCTGAACAAAGACGGCAAAATTCAGTTTGTTCTGCTGAAAGGCGAACCGGGACACCCGGATGCTGAAGCACGTACCACTTACGTGATTAAAGAGCTGAACGACAAAGGTATTAAAACTGAGCAGCTGCAGTTAGATACTGCAATGTGGGATACCGCTCAGGCGAAAGATAAGATGGATGCGTGGATGTCTGGTCCAAACGCGAACAAAATTGAAGTGGTTATCGCTAACAACGATGCGATGGCAATGGGTGCAGTTGAAGCGCTGAAAGCGCACAACAAAACCAGCGTACCAGTATTTGGTGTGGATGCGCTGCCTGAAGCGCTGGCTCTGGTGAAATCTGGCGCCATGGCCGGTACCGTCCTGAACGATGCCAACAACCAGGCGAAAGCCACCTTCGATCTGGCGAAAAACCTGGCTGACGGCAAAGGTGCGGCAGATGGCACTAACTGGAAAATTGAGAACAAGATTGTTCGCGTTCCGTACGTAGGTGTCGATAAAGATAATCTGGCAGAGTTCACCAACAAATAAATACTCCGTATGTGGGCGCAATTTCATTGCGCCCTTAATAACGCACTCTGCAAGGCCAACAAGGTATAATTATGGTCAGCACACATACTCAGTCGTCAGGCGAATACTTGTTGGAAATGACCGGCATCAACAAGTCCTTCCCCGGCGTTAAGGCGCTTGATAATGTCAATTTAAAAGTCCGCCCGCATTCTATTCACGCCCTAATGGGAGAGAATGGAGCGGGGAAATCAACATTATTGAAATGTCTTTTCGGCATCTATCAAAAAGATTCCGGCAGTATTTTATTTCAGGGTAAAGAAATCGATTTTCATTCTGCGAAAGAAGCGCTTGAAAATGGTATTTCGATGGTACACCAGGAATTAAACCTGGTATTACAACGTTCTGTAATGGACAACATGTGGCTGGGACGCTATCCCACCAAAGGCATGTTTGTCGATCAGGAAAAAATGTACCGCGATACCAAAGCGATATTTGATGAACTGGATATTGATATCGATCCGCGTGCGCGTGTCGGCACATTATCCGTTTCACAAATGCAGATGATTGAAATTGCGAAAGCATTCTCCTATGACGCCAAAATCGTCATCATGGATGAGCCAACTTCATCGTTAACCGAAAAAGAAGTTAACCATCTGTTCACCATCATCCGTAAGCTGAAAGAGCGTGGATGCGGTATTGTTTATATCTCTCACAAAATGGAAGAAATCTTCCAGCTGTGCGATGAAATTACCGTACTACGCGACGGCCAGTGGATTGCGACCCAGCCGCTGGAAGGGCTGGATATGGATAAGATCATCGCCATGATGGTCGGACGTTCACTGAACCAACGTTTTCCGGATAAAGAAAACAAACCTGGTGAAGTCATTCTGCAAGTGCGTAACCTGACCTCGCTGCGCCAGCCGTCGATTCGTGATATCTCGTTTGATTTGCACAAAGGGGAGATTCTTGGGATTGCCGGTCTGGTAGGCGCAAAACGCACGGATATCGTTGAAACGCTTTTTGGTATTCGTGAGAAGTCATCGGGTACGATTACGCTACACGGCAAAAAGATTAATAACCACAGTGCAAATGAAGCCATCAACCATGGTTTTGCACTGGTCACGGAAGAGCGCCGCTCAACCGGTATTTATGCGTATCTGGACATTGGTTTTAACTCGTTAATCTCCAATATCCAAAACTATAAAAACAAAGTTGGTCTGTTGGATAATTCCCGCATGAAGAGTGATACCCAGTGGGTAATTGACTCTATGAGGGTAAAAACGCCGGGTCATCGTACGCAAATCGGTTCACTTTCTGGCGGTAATCAGCAAAAAGTGGTTATTGGTCGTTGGTTATTAACCCAGCCAGAAATTCTGATGCTGGATGAACCGACGCGTGGAATCGATGTTGGCGCGAAATTTGAAATTTATCAGTTGATTGCCGAACTCGCGAAAAAGGATAAGGGGATTATTATTATTTCCTCTGAAATGCCGGAGCTGCTGGGTATTACCGATCGTATTCTGGTGATGAGCAATGGTCTCGTTGCTGGAATTGTTGACACTAAAACAACAACGCAAAACGAAATCCTCCGTCTTGCGTCTTTGCACCTTTAAGATTAGGGGCTCCTCATGAGTGCGTTAAATAAGAAAAGTTTTCTTACTTACCTGAAAGAAGGCGGAATTTACGTTGTTCTTTTGGTTTTGCTGGCGATTATTATTTTCCAGGATCCCACTTTCTTAAGCTTACTGAACCTGAGTAATATTCTCACGCAATCCTCGGTGCGTATTATTATCGCATTGGGTGTGGCTGGACTGATTGTTACCCAAGGGACCGACCTGTCGGCGGGGCGTCAGGTTGGCCTGGCGGCAGTGGTGGCGGCAACTCTGTTGCAGTCGATGGAGAATGCCAACAAGGTGTTCCCGGAAATGGCGACGATGCCGATCATTGTAGTGGTGCTGATTGTCTGCGTGATTGGCGCCATTATCGGTCTGGTGAACGGTATTATCATTGCTTATCTGAACGTAACGCCGTTTATTACCACACTGGGTACGATGATTATCGTTTACGGGATCAACTCCCTGTACTACGACTTCGTCGGCGCATCGCCAATTTCTGGCTTTGACAGTGGATTCTCAACCTTTGCGCAGGGCTTTATTGCACTGGGCAGTTTCCGACTCTCCTACATCACATTCTATGCGCTGATTGCGGTGGCCTTTGTGTGGGTGCTGTGGAACAAGACCCGCTTCGGTAAAAACATTTTCGCCATCGGCGGAAACCCGGAAGCTGCGAAAGTGTCCGGTGTAAACGTTGCGCTGAACCTGCTGATTATCTATGCGTTGTCTGGCGTGTTCTATGCCTTCGGTGGTTTGCTGGAAGCAGGGCGTATCGGCTCAGCGACCAACAACCTCGGCTTTATGTATGAGCTGGATGCAATTGCGGCGTGCGTGGTTGGCGGCGTGTCGTTCAGCGGCGGGGTAGGTACCGTGTTTGGCGTAGTGACCGGTGTGATCATCTTCACCGTCATCAACTACGGTTTGACCTACATCGGCGTGAACCCTTACTGGCAGTATATTATCAAAGGCGGCATTATCATCTTCGCGGTCGCGCTGGACTCACTGAAGTACGCGCGTAAGAAGTAATCTGGGAAGAGAAAAATAAAACCGGTGCAGAGGCATTCTGCATCGGTTTTTTTATTTGATAAAGAGTAACCAGATACCAGTGAACAATGCACCAATGGCCATACCGAAATAGACGATGATATAGCTCCAGTAAGTGCTGGGTTCTTTAGCGCGAGAAATGATCATTGGCGTCTGCGAACCTTTCACTGTTTTCTCGACGATACCGGAACGCAGTCCCTTCAGGCCTTCTCTGCACGTCCAGAGAACAATCATCAGTACGCCAATAACGATAAAGATCGTTTTTCCTTCCATGCTTATTTTCCTTGTTTCTTTTGTAATTCGAGTAATTGTTCAGGCGTGACCGCCGGATACCCCTGCGCATCGTCCGGTACCTGATGCATGGTAGGGATGGGCACCAGTGGGCCTAAAAAACGAGGCTCACGTTTGAAAATGTAGAGATCGGCGAGTGCGCCAAAACGGGCACCAAATTCACGTACCCGCACGGTGAGCATATCTTTTGGCGAAGGCACCGCATAGCACTGAGCCTGAATACCCATATGCAGCGCAATAAACAAGGCGCGCTCACAGTGGAATCGTTGAGTAATAATGATGAAATCGTTGGTATCGAATACTTTACGCGTACGCACGATGGAGTCGAGCGTGCGGAACCCGGCGTAATCAAGCACGATGTCAGCGGGATCAACGCCTGCGGCAATCAGATCCTTACGCATCGTCATGGGTTCGTTGTAGCTTTGCTGGGCATTGTCGCCGCTTAACAGCAGATAGTTTACCTTCCCGCTGTTATAGGCGTTCAATGCGCCCTGAATGCGGTAGCGGTAATACTGATTGATGACGCCGGTGCGGTAATACTTCGCCGTGCCCAGAACCACACCGACCTGGCGGTAGGGTAAATCCTGCAATTCGTCGTAAATGTAGGGAGCAGTCTTCCAGCTCATCCAGCGATCGAGTCCAAGCACAGTCAAAAGCAGCAAGCCTAACAGGACTAACAGGCTGTAAAACACGCGCTTTAACATGCAGAAAACTCGTTATTTGGATGGAATTTCAATCAGGCTACTGTACCGGAAGACGTAGCGCAAGAAACAGCAGTCTGATTGAGGGGATTTTAGGCATTCTGCATAGTGCCGGATGGCGGTGTAAACACCTTACCCGGCCTACGAACTGGCGTTATTGAGTCGATTAACCCAGGAGAACGCGCTCAATATTATTGCAGCCCAGTGCTTTCAGCGTGGCGGAGGTCGCATCCCACTGAATCAACGGCGCGTCGGCTTTTTCAGCCAGCACGGCGCGTTGGATATCTGGATAATCATAACCGTTCAGATTCAACAGGTTTAACGCGCCTTGCAGCGGTGGCAGGGTCGGGTTAAAGGCGGCATTTTCAGCATAGCTGCCGCTAAAAATACGGCCATCTTTACACTCCAGCGCCACGCCGCTTGGGGATTTGCTGTACGGCATATGACATCTGTTGGCAGCAGTGATTGCCGCTTGGGTCAACGCATCGCCCTGCAGCGCGAAGCCGTGATCCTGATCGTCCATCAGCAGCGTTTTAATCTCCAGATCTTTCGGGCCGAAGGCATCTGGCAGGTAATCACGCAGCACGTGTGGCGCACGTCCCGGCAGATGAATCCGTAAATCCAGTCCGCTGTTCAGTTCGTTCATAAACTGGCGACAGTGGCCGCACGGCGTGTAGTTGACGGTGATGGCGGCGAGCCCTTTTTCACCGCGCAGCCAGGCGTGGCTGATAGCGCTTTGCTCGGCATGAACAGTTTGCTGCATGGTCGCGCCCAGGAACTCCATGTTCCCACCGAAGTACCAGTTGCCGCTGATGCCGCGAGAAATTGCCCCAACGTTGAAGTTGGACAGCGGAGTACGTGCGCAGGCCGCAGCCAGCGGCAGCAGAGCGAATGCCAGCGCGTCTTCGTCCAGTCCCGATTCGCGTTTCAGCAAAGAGACCTGCTCAGCAGTTAGCATGGCGGGGAAATGTGCATCCGCCAGAACAGGGGCCAGGGCTGATTGCAAGTTATCCGCGAGTTGGGCAAAAGCAGTTTGAAAACGTGGATGCATGGCGATGCCTCATAACAATGTAATGGAATCGTAGTTTACGGGCCTGTTATGGCTTTATATGTGATCCAAATCTCATTGTGTATGCAACTTATGAAACTTAAATGAAAAATGTGCAACGCATCGCAAATAAATAGCTAAAAAATGAAGATTAACCCACTACTGCCAGAATAATCGGGAACAGGAACGGGGCTACCAGCGAGGTAATAATGCCGCAAATGACCAGCGCCAGTGAGCTAAACGCACCTTCCTGATAGTCCAGTTCCGCACAGCGTGCGGTGCCCAGGGCGTGCGACGCGGTGCCCATTGCCAACCCACGTGCGGCCTTAGTGCGGATACGCATCACATTAAGCAACGTATGACCAAACACTGCCCCCAGGATACCGACAAAGATGACGCATACGGCGCTGATCGCCGGAATGCCGCCAATACTGCCACCCACCGCCATAGCGATAGGTGTAGTGACCGATTTTGGCATAATAGACGCGGCAATTTGTGGTGATGCGCCCATCAACAAGGCGATTGTTGTACCTGTTACCATCGCCACAACGCTCCCGGCAAAACAGATAGCAATGATTGATTTCCAGCGGGCGCGAATCTGGTGCAACTGTTCGTATAACGGATAGGCCAGCGCGACCACGGCAGGCTGCAGCAAATCGTTCAGCACTTCGCTGCCTTTGAAATAGTGATCGTAGGGAATACCTGTCAGCAGCAGAATGGGAATAATTACCACCATGGCAACAAGCAGCGGATTCAGCAAAGGCATTTTAAAGCGAGCTGCCAGCTTACGTGCGCCAAAAAATACCGCCAGCGTAAGAGGTAACGACCACCAGATATACGACATCATTTTTTTGCTTTAGCCTCTTTTTGCCCAACGATTTTGCGCTCACCGTGCACAATGTGCGAGCTCCAGCTCACCACCAGGAAAACGACCAGCGTACTGATGGTACAAGACACCACCACCGGACCAAATTGCGCGCGCAGCAGGTCAAAGTACTGCATGATCCCCACGCCAATCGGGACAAACAACAGGGCCATATAGCGAATCAGCACGTAGCAGCCGGGGTTAACCCATTTTGCCGGTAACACCTGCAAAGCCAGTAAGACAAATAGGATCAGCATGCCGATAATGCTGCCCGGAATGGTGATAGGGAGTAGCGATGCAAGAAAAATACCTGCATAGAGGCAGGCATAAATCAGGACGAATGCGCGCAAATATTGCCAGATAACGTTCAGTGCTTTGCTCATAGTTGAAACCCTTGACGAGACTGATTCATCATACAATTAAACTTAAAAACGTGCTACCGATCACATCATGAATTCTAAGCATAGAGGAAATAGATATCTGGAACATCGGGCGATGGCCCTAACTCTCCGCGCTAAACTTGTGCCAGGTAGTACAGAAAACGATTCAGGGCGGTAGTAGGCGTTTCGTTGTTGCGCCAGAATACGCCGACGCTGCCTTTTTGTTCAATCTTCGGCAGATTCAGGATAGCCAGTTGTCCCTGGGCGGCATACCGTTGTGCCAGCCGTAGAGAAAGAATAGAGATCATGTCGCTACTTTGCAGCAGGTTGGTACTGACGTTGATTGATGCCGATTCAATGATGTTTTCCGGCAACATTACGCCGTTATCAACCAGCGCGTTATCAATGCTTATCCGGATAGGGGTTCCTGTCGGCCAGACAATCCAGCGCCAGTTAGCCAGATCGTGCCAGGTGAGCAGGGGATATTTTGCCAAGGGATGATCGGGGCGGGCGACGAAACAGACCGGCTCGGTATACAGCACTTGATAATTGAGCGGCAACTGAAGCGCCCGACCGCCGACCCGACCGACGACGACATCCACCGAACCCGCGAGCAGATCGTGCAGCAGCGGGGTCATCACTTTCTCTTCAATATTAAGATGCAGGGTTGGCAGTTCTGTGAGCAAACCCAGTATTGCCTGTGAAACACAGTCGGTCGCTACCGGCGAGCAGCCAATCTTCAGACTCCCTACAAGGCCGCCTTGCTTAAAACGGGCGATTTCATACTGCGAACGCTCCATATCATTGATCAGGCGTTGGGCATGTTGCAGTAGCAACTTGCCGCCTTCGGAAGGACGCAAGCCTTTACTGTGACGTTCAAAGAGCGTGATGCCAATCTCATCTTCGAGCTGTGATAACCATTTCGACAACGCGGGCTGGGTGATATTCATCATCCGGGCGACGTGCGTCAGATTTCCCTGTTCGCCCAGCGCGATAAGCGTTTGCAGGTGTTGCAACTTCAGTTTCTGCGCCCAGTTTGCCATTTGCTATAACCTCCAGGTTATGCCTCTGCATGAAAAGCCATTGTACATTTCATCTCCAAACATACAAAGTCGCAACATACCTAAAACAAAACAGACATCTACTCTACCTGCACTGAGGCATTCACTATGACTCAACAACGTGATCTACAAGCACTGATCGATTCCGCGCCCGTCGGTAAGACCCAGTGGCGCGTTATTATCTGCTGTTTTCTGGTTGTCATGCTTGACGGATTTGATACCGCGGCGATTGGTTTTATCGCACCCGATATTCGCACTCACTGGCAGCTGACTGCTGGCGATCTGGCACCGCTGTTTGGTGCAGGTCTGCTGGGGCTGACCGCTGGCGCGCTGCTCTGTGGCCCGCTGTCCGACCGTTTTGGCCGCAAACGAGTGATAGAACTCTGCGTGGCGCTGTTCGGCGCGCTCAGTCTAATTTCGGCTTTTTCACCCGATCTGCAAATGCTGGTTATTTTGCGCTTTCTTACCGGCTTAGGGTTGGGCGGCGCGATGCCGAATACCATTACTATGACCTCGGAATACCTGCCCGCGCGTCGGCGTGGCGCACTGGTCACCATGATGTTCTGTGGCTTTACTCTGGGATCGGCAATGGGCGGTATCGTCAGCGCACAACTGGTGCCGGTGATTGGTTGGCACGGCATTCTGGTGCTGGGAGGCGTTCTACCGCTAATGCTGTTTGTTGCTCTGCTGTTTGCGCTACCGGAATCCCCGCGCTGGCAGGTTCGTCGTCAACTGCCGCAAAACGTGATTGCCAGAACCGTTAGCGCCATCACCCGGGAACGTTATGACAATACCCATTTTTATCTCAACGAAGGTGCCGCGATAGCTAAAGGCAGCATTCGCCAGCTGTTCGTTGGGCGACAGCTGCCTATTACTCTGATGCTATGGGTAGTGTTCTTTATGAGCCTGCTGATTATTTATCTGCTCTCCAGCTGGATGCCAACGCTGCTTAACCATCGTGGAATTGATTTGCAGCATGCCTCATGGGTAACTGCCGCCTTCCAGATTGGAGGAACGCTGGGGGCACTGGCGCTGGGCGTGCTGATGGACAAATACAATCCTTTCCGCGTGCTGGCCGTGAGTTATGCGCTGGGCGCAGTGTGTATCGTCATGATTGGCCTGAGCGAAAACGGTCTGTGGCTGATGGCACTGGCTATTTTTGGCACCGGCATCGGCATCAGCGGTTCTCAGGTTGGTCTTAATGCGTTAACCGCCACGCTTTATCCGACACAAAGCCGGGCGACGGGCGTCAGCTGGTCTAATGCAGTGGGGCGCTGCGGCGCGATTGTCGGCTCGCTTTCCGGCGGGGTGATGATGGCGATGAATTTCTCATTCGATAACCTGTTTTTCATTATTGCCGTCCCGGCGGCCATCAGCGCGGTAATGCTTACGCTGCTGACGGTTGTTATCCGCCAGTCGGCCTCTGCCTCAAATACTCTGCCACGCGCAGGTGTTGTGAATGAATAAGGAGAATCCCTATGTCTGAACTGAATCAGGACGTTAAGAACAGCCGTCAGCAGTTTTACCAGCATATTTCCGGGCAGAATCTGACCCCGTTGTGGGAGTCGCTGCACCGCCTGGTGCCGCCAACACCGAACGCACATTGCGCGCCTGCGTACTGGAACTATCAGGAGATCCGCCCGCTGCTGCTGGAAAGTGGCGATCTGATTGGCGCGAAAGAGGCGATTCGCCGCGTGCTGGTGCTGGAAAACCCAATGCTGCGTGGACAGTCTTCAATCACCCCAACGCTGTACGCGGGATTGCAGTTAATTATGCCGGGCGAGGTTGCGCCGAGTCATCGTCATAATCAGTCTGCGCTGCGCTTTATTGTCGAAGGGAAAGGGGCATTTACCGCTGTGGACGGTGAGCGCACCCAGATGCATGAAGGCGATTTTATTCTGACGCCGCAGTGGCGCTGGCACGATCACGGCAACCCGGGCAGTGAACCGGTGGTGTGGCTGGACGGTCTGGACCTGCCGTTGGTGAACCTGCTGGGCTGTGGCTTTGCGGAAGACTACCCGGAAGATCAGCAGCCGGTCACGCGCAAGGAAGGGGATTACTTACCGCGCTACGCGGCCAATATGCTGCCGCTGCGTCATCAGAAAGGTAACTCATCGCCGATTTTTAACTATCGCTACGATCGCAGCCGTGAAGCACTGCATGACCTGACGCGCATGGGCGACGCCGATGAGTGGGACGGTTACAAGATGCGTTACGTCAACCCGGTAACCGGCGGTTATCCCATGCCTTCGATGGGAACCTTCCTGCAACTGTTGCCGCAGGGCTTTTCCTCACGGATGGCGCGTACCACCGACAGCACTATCTACCACGTGGTGGAAGGATGTGGGCAGGTCACCATTGGTAACGAGACCTTCAACTTTTCGCCAAAAGATATCTTTGTGGTGCCAACCTGGCACGGCGTGTCGTTCCAGACCCACGAAGATACCGTCTTATTCAGTTTTTCGGACAGACCGGTTCAGGAAGCACTGGGGTTGTTCCGCGAAGCACGCTATTAATTTGGGAGAGAGAAAATGACGCAATACGTATTTGAACCACAAGCGCCTGTTACCGTTCCGGTTGTTGGCTGTGATGAACAATTTCCTGTGCGCCGTGTTTACTGTGTGGGACGTAACTATGCCGCCCATGCCCGTGAAATGGGCTTTGATCCGGATCGCGAACCGCCGTTCTTTTTCTGTAAACCTGCCGATGCGGTAGTCCCGGTGGCGGCTGGTCAGATCCTCGAACTGCCTTACCCATCGCAAACCGATAACTATCACTATGAGATAGAGCTGGTGGTGGCGATTGGCAAAAAGGGCAGCGATATTCCGCTGGAAAAAGCGCACGAATATATCTGGGGCTATGCCACCGGTCTGGATATGACTCGCCGTGATCGGCAGATGGAGATGCGCCAGATGGGGCGTCCGTGGGAAATTGGCAAAGCGTTTGATCTCTCCGCACCCATCGCGCCGCTGCATAAAGCCAGCGAAAGTGTGGATGTTAACAATGCGCCAATCTGGTTGCAGGTCAACGGCGACGATCATCAGCGTAGCGATATTCGCCACCTCATCTGGTCTGTGAATGAAACCATCAGCTATCTGTCTGGTTTCTTTGAACTGCAGCCGGGCGATCTGATCTACACCGGTACCCCAGAAGGCGTGGGGGCGGTAGTTAAAGGGGATGTGATCACCGGAAACGTAGACGGTTTAACCCCCATCGCCGTGAAGATTGTCTGAGGTGGATGATGAAGCTGTACAGTTTCTTTAATAGCTCGGCGTCATATCGGGTGCGCATTGCGCTGGCGCTGAAGGGGCTGGATTACCAGACGGTGGGCGTCAACATTCGCATCGGTCAGCAGAACGAACTGGCCTACCGACGGATGAACCCGGTGGGACTGGTGCCGACTCTGGTGACCGATGACGGAGAATCACTTGGGCAGTCGCTGGCAATAATTGACTGGCTGGATGGCCACTTTCCGCAAACGCCGCTGCTGCCTGCCGACTTCCCGGTGCGCAGTAAGGTGCTGGAAATTGTCTATGCCATCGCCTGTGATATCCACCCGGTGAATAACATGCGGGTACTGCGCTACCTGAGCGAAGAGTTAAAGGTCAGTGAAGAAGATAAAAAACGCTGGTATGCACACTGGATCCAGCAAGGGTTAAGCGCGGTGGAACAGATGCTACGCCAAAGTCATTCGGGGAAGTTCTGCGTAGGTGATGCGCCGACGCTGGCGGATTGCTGCCTGATCCCACAGTGGGCGAACGCGTTACGTATGGGGTGCGATCTGAGCGGATATCCGCGCTGTAAGGCGGTATATGATGCCTGTACTCAGCTTCCGGCGTTTATCGCCGCCGCGCCCGAGAATCAACAAGATAAAATTCCAGCCTGATAAGGAGAACGACAATGGCTAAAGTGACACGCGCAATTATCGTGGGTGGCGGGATTGGCGGCGCGGCGACCGCGCTATCGCTGGCCCGTCAGGGCATTAAAGTGATGTTGCTGGAGAAAGCGCACGAGATTGGTGAAATTGGCGCGGGTATTCAGCTCGGGCCGAATGCATTCTCTGCTCTGGACAGCCTTGGCGTGGGAGAAGTCGCCCGTCAGCGTGCCGTTTTTACCGACCACATCACGATGATGGATGCGGTAAACGCAAAAGAGGTGGTCCGCATTGAAACCGGCCAGGCGTTCCGCGATCACTTTGGCGGTCCTTATGCGGTTATCCATCGGGTTGATATTCACGCCAGCGTTTGGGAAGCGGCGCTGGTGCATCCTAACGTTGAGTATCGCACTTCAACTAACGTGGTTGATATTCGCCAGACAGAGAATGACGTGACGGTATTTGATGAGCACGGCAACAGTTGGACGGCGGATATTTTGGTGGGCTGTGACGGTGTAAAATCGGTCGTTCGTCAGTCTCTGATTGGCGATGCGCCACGGGTTACCGGACACGTGGTCTATCGCGCCGTGATTGATTGCGATGATATGCCGGAAGATTTACGCATTAACGCACCGGTGCTGTGGGCCGGACCACACTGTCACCTGGTGCACTATCCGCTGCGCGGCGGTAAGCAATATAACCTGGTTGTGACCTTCCACAGTCGTCAGCAGGAAGAGTGGGGCGTGAAGGATGGCAGCAAAGAGGAAGTGCTCTCCTATTTTGCGGGTATCCATCCGCGCCCGCGCCAGATGCTTGATAAACCGACGTCATGGAGGCGCTGGTCCACCGCCGACCGCGAGCCGGTAGAAAAATGGGGAACCGACCGCATCACGCTGGTGGGGGATGCCGCGCACCCGGTGGCGCAATATATGGCGCAGGGTGCCTGTATGGCGTTGGAAGACGCTGTAACGCTCGGTAAAGCGCTACAGCAGTGTGATGGCGATGCGGCTGAAGCCTTTGCGCTGTATGAGTCGGTGCGTATTCCGCGTACCGCACGCATCGTCTGGTCAACGCGTGAAATGGGCCGTGTCTACCACGCCGCAGGTGTCGAGCGTCAGGTGCGTAATCTGCTGTGGAAAGACAAATCGCAGGCGGAGTTTTATCGCGGTATGGAATGGCTGTACGGTTGGAAAGAAGATAACTGCCTGTTGCCGCGCTGAGCCTCTTTAATCTCCCGAACGGAGGCGCTACCATAGCGCCTCTTTTTTTGCGGGTGACGATATGCGTGTTTTACTGGCGCCGATGGAAGGCGTGCTCGACTCACTGGTGCGCGAGCTGCTGACTGAAGTGAATGATTACGATCTGTGCATCACCGAGTTTGTGCGCGTGGTGGATCAGCTCCTGCCGGCAAAAGTATTTCATCGACTCTGCCCGGAACTCCATAACAACAGCCGGACGCCATCCGGCACGTTGGTTCGCATTCAGCTGTTAGGACAGTATCCGCAGTGGCTGGCGGAGAATGCCGCCCGCGCGGTAGAACTGGGCTCATACGGTGTCGATCTAAACTGTGGCTGTCCATCGAAGCTGGTGAACGGTAGCGGCGGTGGCGCAACGTTATTGAAAGATCCTGAGCTTATCTACCGGGGCGCAAAAGCTATGCGCGAGGCGGTCCCGGCTCATCTTCCGGTGACAGTGAAAGTTCGTCTGGGCTGGGACAACAGCGACCGGCAGTTTGAAATTGCCGATGCCGTCCAGCAGGCTGGCGCCAGCGAACTGGCCGTGCATGGCCGAACCAAGGAGCAGGGCTATAAAGCCGAACATATCAACTGGCAGGCGATCGGTGAGATCCGCCAGCGGCTTTCCATTCCGGTTATCGCGAATGGCGAAATCTGGGACTGGCAGAGCGCCCAGGATTGTATGGCCATCAGCGGATGTGATGCGGTGATGATCGGACGTGGCGCATTAAATATTCCGAACCTGAGCCGCGTGGTGAAATACAACGAGCCGCGTATGCCGTGGCCTGAAGTCGTGACGCTGTTGCAAAAATATACCCGACTTGAAAAGCAGGGGGACACAGGGCTGTATCATGTAGCGCGGATTAAGCAGTGGTTAGGGTATTTGCGCAAAGAATATTCAGAGGCAACAGAACTGTTTCAGGAAATTCGAGCGTTAAATAATTCGCCGGATATCGCACGTGCGATTCAGGCTATCGAGATTACTGCCTGAACTCAGCTCCAGTAGGCCGGATATGGCGTTTACGCCGCCATCCGGCATCAGAGAGAAGAATAGCCTGAGATTTCTGCTATCAGGCCTGGGCGAAATGAAGACATCAGAAAATCATCTTAAACACGCCTGTTACCACCAATAGCCCAATCAGAAAAATAATCAGAATTACCCACAGCAGAATTTTCATTAACTTTCCTTTTTTTGGTAAGTTCAGATTGAGTATAGGAAAGTATCAATCATTCTGCCTGGAGGCGTTGTTATGCAGGTTTACGTGCGCTGAGCAGAAACACCATCGGCCGCTCTTTTTCTTCATCTAAAGCCGGGTTTTCAGCAATCTGTTGCGCGGACGGTCCCCATTCATCGACACAGACGATCTCGAATCCGGCGGCAATCAGCGCATTAATCCAGGTCGCCAGCTTACGGTGCTGTTTTTTGACGCCTTCAGCAAACCAGTTACTGATGCGCTCACCTTCCTGCTGATAATGATTAACCGGCCAGGACAGCTGCCCAGTTTTATCTTTTATCCAACCCTGACTAAGCGGTGCGGTATAAATTGGATGCTCGGCAGAGAAAACTAACATACCGCCTGGTGTTAATGACTGGTAAATGGTTACGAATAATCGTTCTATATCGTGCAAATAGTGCAGGGCAAGCGAGCTATAAACCAGGTCAAAAGAATTTGGGGACAGGGTTAGCGTTTCGAGATCTTCACGCTGATAAACGATGCCATTACCCTGCGTCATACTGTGTGCCTGGGTTAACATTTTTTGTGAAATATCCAGTCCCATTACGCTGGCTGCCTGATTATCGCGCGCGTAGCGGCAAAACCAACCATATCCACAGCCCAAATCAAGAATGTTTTTGCCTTGAAGAGAGGGGAGCATCGCTTGTATTGTCGGCCATTCTGGCGCGCCGTCGAGTCCCTTTACTGAACGATCCAGCGTGGCATATCCGGCAAAGAACTCAGGATCGTCATAGATATTCTGTGACATAACATCTCCATCCATTAATTATTAAAATTATTTAATCTATATTATTCACGAGGTGTATATTTTTCTGATTATATATTTTTATTGCCAAAGATGTATTGCCACGCGTAACTAAAAAAGCAACAGCGACAAGTCGTAATCTCTGCACATCTTTTCTTACCTGTATATCTCCATGAATCGTAATTCTGTGTTTGTCACGACGGCATTGTTGCCGCTTTTTGTTCTGATGTCTGGCTGCGCGCCGATGCATGATGACCGCCAGTCTCTGTCACAGCAGACGCCTGCCGCAAATGTCGATACCACATTGCCTGCCGCGTTAAAAAATGGCTGGCCGGACAGCCAGTGGTGGAAGGCATATCACGACCCCCAGCTTAATGCGTTGATTGACAGCACGTTACGAAATTCTCCTGATATGCAGGTCGCGGAACAGCGCATTCAACTGGCGGAGGCGCAGGCTAAGGCCGTGGAAGCGCAGGATGGCCCGGAGATCGACTTCTCCGCAGACGTTGAGCGTCAGAGAATGTCAGCTGAGGGGCTGATGGGACCTTTCGCCATAACCGATCCCGCAGCAGGAACCACGGGGCCGTGGTACACCAACGGTACTTTTGGTTTAACCGCCGGCTGGAATCTGGATCTGTGGGGTAAGAATCGGGCCGAAGTGACTGCGCGTATAGGAGCCGTTAAGGCGCGTGAGGCTGAGCGCGAGCAAACCCGGCAGCTGCTGGCGAGCGGTGTCTCCCGTCTTTACTGGGAATGGCAGACGCAGGCGGCGCTGAAAACCGTGCTGACGCAAATCGAAAGCGAGCAGCAAAATGTGATTACCGTCGATCGTCAACTGTATCAAAACGGCCTCACTTCTTCGGTGGAAGGCGTCGAAACCGATATCGATTCCAGCAAAACAGAGCAGCAGCTGAATGATGTCAGCGGTAAAATGAAGGTGATTGAGGCGCGCCTAAGCGCGTTGAGCAACTCGCAGTCCGTTGCCCTGAAGCTCCATTCGACCAAACTGCCCGTGGTTGAAAGTCAGCTTCCGTCCCAGCTAGGTTATTCGCTGCTGGCCCGTCGACCAGATTTGCAGGCAGCACACTGGTACATTGAGTCATCGCTGAGCAGTATTGATGCGGCGAAAGCGGCGTTTTATCCCGATGTGAATCTGATGGCATTTTTACAACAGGATGCGTTACATCTGAGTGACCTGTTCCGCCATTCCGCGCAGCAAATGGGCGTAACCGCCGGGTTGACGCTGCCTATCTTTGACAGTGGCAGACTGAATGCGAATCTCGATATTACGAAAGCGCAAAGTAATCTGACGGTGGCGAATTACAACAAAGCTGTGGTGGATGCGGTGAATGACGTGGCACGTGCGGCATCGCAGGTAGAAACACTGGCGCAGAAAAATCAGCATCAGCAGCAGATTGAACATGACGCTCAGCGCGTAGTGGGGCTGGCACAGGCGCGCTTTAATGCGGGTATTATTGCGGGCTCCAGGGTTAGCGAGGCAAAGATCCCGGCATTACGTGAGCAGTGCAACGGTCTGCTTTTGCAAGGCCAGTGGCTGGATGCCTCAATCCAGTTGACCAGCGCGCTGGGCGGCGGTTATCACGCATCCTGATTGTTCGGCCCGCCGGTGTTCCGCTGTCGGGCCATCTTCATTGCGCTTTACGCGTGCTTCGGCGTTTCATCCACCAGCGAACGCCCGCGACTATCCCAATAACCAGCACCAGCCAGATGCCATGCTTGATATGCTGGTCGAGGCTGTGCAGCCACGGTGCAATCACTTCACCACCGACGTAGCCAAGGGTGGTAAATAGCAATGCCCAGACAAACGCGCCAAGAATATTCAGCGGTAAAAAGATCTTCGGCGGCAGGTGACTGGCGCCAATCAGTAAGGGACCAATAACGCGAAAGCCGTACATAAAGCGCGTACCGACCACAAACAGGTAAGGACGTCGTTGGATCATTTTCTGCGCATAATGAATTTTCGCCTGATGGCGCGAGAAACGACGCAGAATTTTGCCGCCAAAACGACGTCCGAGTAAATAGAGCAACTGATCGCCAATCATCCCACCTAGTGCGACCGAGAGTACCACCAGCGGGAATTTCAGGACTCCCTGATGCGCCACGACGCCGCCTAACAGGGTAATGGTTTCACCTTCCGCCAGGCTGCCGATGATTAACGCAGCATAGCCGTACTGCGCAACATAATGCGTTATATCCATACGTTGTATGACCTCCACGGTAATAGCATACACCCTATGAATACTTGATGCCGGAAAAGCCGCGTAGTAGCGCTTAACGTCGTTCAGTTCCCTAATGCCTGATGGCGCTTCGGCGCTTCGGCGCTTCGGTATTTTTCATGTGTACATAAAATAATCAAAAGCTGAATTATACTTGAAGTGTTGAGGTCCGGAGCTGACAAGAAGGGGGCGGTATGAACCATGTCTGGGGGCTGTTTTCCCATCCCGATCGTGAAATGCACGTGATCAACAGCGAAAACGAAAGTGTTTCGCATCACTATACCCACCATGTACTGCTGATGGCGGCAATCCCGGTTGTTTGCGCGTTTATCGGTACCACGCAAATCGGCTGGAATTTTGGCGATGGCAATATCCTGAAGTTATCTCTGTTGACCGGATTTGCGATGGCAATTCTGTTCTACGGGGTGATGCTGGCAGGCGTCGCCGTCATGGGCCGGGTTATCTGGTGGATGGCGCGTAATTATCCGCAACGTCCGTCGCTGGCGCATTGTATGGTGTTTGCCGGATATGTCGCGACGCCGCTGTTTTTAAGCGGGCTGGTCGCACTTTATCCGCTGGTCTGGCTGTGCGCATTGGTGGGAACCATCGCGCTGTTTTACACCGGCTATTTGCTTTATCTCGGCATACCGACATTCCTGAATATCACTCGTGAGGAAGGGTTAAGTTTTTCCAGTTCGACGCTGGCGATCGGTGTGCTGGTCCTAGAAGTTTTGCTGGCTATTACGGTAATCCTGTGGGGTTACGGCTATCGGTTATTTTGACGGATAAACCTGTCTGCGCTGCGTTGTTGACGTAAAAGTCAGCAACGCAGCATTTCGAGACGATTCTCCTGTGGCGGCAAACCTGCCGGATCGCTATGATGCCTGAGCTAGCTTGAGATAATACTTAGTCTCTGGCGGTGTGCGTTGTGACGTGCGTGAACCATTATCAGAAATCTCATCATGCTGAAATTCCGAGTTTCATTATTAAGCCTTGCCCTGGTGCTGGCCGTTCCTTTTGCACCCCAAGCCGTGGCTAAAACGGCAACTACCGCAGCAGCTTCTCAGCCTGAGATAGCGTCCGGTAGCGCGATGATTGTTGATCTGAATACCAACAAGGTTATCTATTCGAACCACCCGGATCTGGTGCGTCCGATAGCGTCGATTACCAAATTAATGACCGCGATGGTGGTGCTTGATGCACGACTGCCGTTGGATGAGAAGCTGAAAGTTGATATCAGTCAGACGCCGGAAATGAAAGGCATCTACTCTCGTGTGCGACTGAACAGTGAAATTAGCCGTAAAGACATGCTGCTGCTGGCGCTGATGTCATCAGAAAACCGTGCGGCGGCGAGCCTGGCGCATCATTACCCTGGCGGTTATAACGCGTTTATTAAGGCCATGAATGCCAAAGCGAAAGCGCTCGGCATGACTCAGACTCGCTTTGTGGAACCAACCGGCTTATCGATTCATAACGTCTCGACCGCCCGTGATTTAACCAAGCTGCTGATCGCCAGCAAGCAGTATCCGCTGATTGGCCAGTTAAGCACCACGCGTGAAGATATGGCGACCTTTGCCAACCCGGCTTATACGCTGCCATTCCGTAACACCAACCATCTGGTATACCGCGATAACTGGAATATTCAGTTAACCAAAACCGGGTTTACCAATGCGGCAGGCCACTGTCTGGTGATGCGCACCGTGATTAATAATAAACCGGTGGCGCTGGTGGTGATGGATGCGTTCGGTAAATATACCCACTTTGCCGATGCCAGCCGTTTACGTACCTGGATCGAAACGGGCAAGGTGATGCCGGTTCCGGCAGCGGCGCTGAGCTATAAAAAGCAAAAAGCGGCGCAGATGGCAGCGGCGGGTTCAGCGACGAGCGAGCAAACTGCACAGAACGATTAAATAAGACACCTCATCCGGCATACACATAGCTAATGTAGCGGTAGGCCGGGCAAGCGAAGCGCCCCCGGCAACATGCCCGGTGGCGCTTATCTTTTTTGCTTTATGACTCTTTCCAGAACTTCTGCTTACTCGTTTTCCCAATACCCGGATTCATACTGTTGGTGGGGTCATTCTCGCGGTAAAAACGGGTTAATGTTTCCGGTGCTTTATACAGATGTCCGACGTTATGCTCTGCCGGATACTGTGCTCCGCGCTCGTGCAGAAGCTCCAGCATCTGCTCTTTCAGGGCATGCGCATCCACGCCTTTTTTCACGATGTAATCCTGATGGAAGACGTAGCACATAAAGTGGCCGTAATAGAGTTTGTGCACCAGTTGGCTGTCGATCTCTGCAGGCAGATGCTCGTACCATTCGGTGTCGTTACGGCGCAGCGCGATATCCAGCGCCAGAATATCTTCCACTTCATCGGCATGTACGGCCTGATAACGAATCGCCGCGCCAGCCGCCGCAAAGCGATGCAAAAACGCCTTGCTGCCTTCTTCCGGCGTACAGGCAAAGAAGTCGCCTTCAGCGGTTTTGAAAAACTCGCTTAGCCAGTTTTGCGCTTCAGCCACGCCACCACCGGCCATTTTTAACAGCAGGTGATGTTCGTACTTATCGCGCCAGCTTTTCATGCGCGCGGGTAAGTGGCTGGGGAACAAATGGCCAAATTTCTGCATTGCCCGATCGGTGAAATGTGGACGGAAAATTTTCACTTTTTCCAGCATTGCATCGGTGCGACCTTTCAGGGTGAAGAAGAACGGCATTTTGTCGGTGCCGAGCTTGTCGATCATCAGAAACGTATCTTTGCCGTATTGCTCAGCGATGTCATAAATATCGCGGTGCATATATTCACCGGCGACCGGCAGATGCTCAAATTTTGCCAAAATATGACGGCGGATCTCCGTCAGCACCTCTGGCTGGTTGGTACCGATGTAAAAGACCTGCTGGTTTTTTTCGGCTTCGAAGGTGTCCAGACGCACCGCAAAAACCGCGAGCTTGCCTGCACAACCGGATGATTCAAACAACCGATCCGGGTCGGCGTTATAGCGAGCGGGCGTGTCCGCCTCAATATCTCTGACGCGGGTAACGTAGTCGTGATCGTGTGCATGACGCCCGTCATGGCGCACATCGTCATCTTTGATCCGCTCGTCATCAAGTTTGCTCAGAATCTGTTCCGGGGTCTGGCCCAGTTCGATACCCAGATGGTTAACCAGCTGTAATTTTCCCTGCTCGTCAATACGCGCAAACAGCGACATCTCCGTGTATGCCGGGCCGCGCTGAACCAGCGAGCCGCCGGAGTTGTTACAAATACCGCCAATCACTGAAGCGCCGATACAGGAAGATCCGATCACCGAATGCGGCTCACGGCCAAACGGTTTGAGCGCTTTTTCCAGTGAATAAAGCGTGGTGCCGGGATAGGCCAGCACCTGTTCGCCTTTACCGATGACGTGCAGCTTATCAAGGCGCAGGGTGCTGATAATGACAATCTCGCGGTCATAATCATTACCGCTCGGCGTAGAGCCTTCGGTCAGACCGGTGTTTGCGGCCTGCATCAGGATGATTTTATCTGCGGCGACGCAGGCGCTCAAAACGCGCCACAGTTCTAAAAGCGAGCCCGGGAACACGACGGCAAGCGCATCGCCCTGGCCGGAGCGGAAGCCCTTGCGATAGCGGGCGGTTTTAGCAGGGTCTGTGAGCAGGTGTGAATGACCCACCAGACGGGTCAGTTCATTCAGAAAAGCTTTATTATCTGTTGTAATGGAAGACATTCTCCACTCCTTGTGGTGGGACTCAATATCAGGAACAAGCATAGCGCTTTGTATGACAATACGCTTTCTCATTCATAATGTCTCTGGTTCGTCTTCTACTGATTCGAGCTGGTTTTGAAAATTAGGAGAATAACCTTAGCTTTCTTTATCGCTCCCGTTTAGTCTTACGGCAAACTGCGGTTTTTGTTATATTTTCGCTGCCTCGTCGGGAAAAAATAAAGAGAGAATCAACATGAAATGGCTATGTTCTGTAGGTGTCGCGGTGAGTCTGGCGTTGCAACCAGCGCTGGCGGACACGCTGTTTGGTAACCATCCTCTGACGCCAGAAGCGCGGGATGCATTCGTTACCGATTTACTTAAACAGATGACCGTGGATGAGAAAATTGGGCAACTACGCTTGATAAGCGTCGGGCCTGATAACCCGAAAGAAGCCATCCGCGAGATGATCAAAGACGGGCAGGTTGGGGCAATTTTTAACACCGTCACGCGCCAGGATATCCGCAAAATGCAGGATCAGGTGATGGAGCTCAGTCGCCTGAAAATTCCTCTCTTTTTTGCCTACGACGTATTGCACGGCCAGCGTACCGTGTTCCCGATAAGTCTCGGCCTGGCGTCCTCATTTAATCTCGATGCGGTCAGAACCGTTGGCCGTATTTCCGCGTATGAAGCTGCCGATGATGGTCTGAATATGACCTGGGCGCCAATGGTCGATGTCTCTCGCGATCCGCGCTGGGGCCGTGCTTCAGAAGGTTTTGGTGAAGACACGTATTTAACGGCTACGATGGGTAAAACCATGGTGGAAGCGATGCAGGGGAAAAGCCCGGCGGATCGCTATTCGGTGATGACCAGCGTCAAGCACTTCGCCGCCTATGGCGCGGTTGAAGGTGGCAAGGAATATAACACCGTCGATATGAGCCCACAGCGTCTGTTCAACGACTATATGCCGCCGTATAAAGCCGGGCTGGATGCCGGTAGCGGTGCGGTGATGGTGGGTCTTAATTCGCTAAACGGTACGCCTGCAACCTCAGACGCCTGGCTGTTAAAAGACGTGCTGCGTGATGAGTGGGGCTTTAAGGGAATTACCGTTTCCGATCACGGCGCGATTAAGGAACTGATTAAGCACGGTACCGCCTCCGATCCTGAAGATGCGGTGCGTGTGGCGATCAAGTCCGGCATCAACATGAGTATGAGTGATGAGTATTACAGCAAATATCTGCCGGGCTTGATTAAATCCGGCAAAGTGACGATGGCGGAGCTGGACGACGCCGCGCGCCACGTGCTGAACGTGAAATATGATATGGGGCTGTTTAACGATCCGTACAGCCATCTGGGAGCCAAAGAATCTGACCCACAGGACACCAACGCAGAAAGTCGTTTGCATCGCAAAGAGGCGCGTGAAGTGGCGCGCGAAAGCCTGGTGCTGCTGAAAAACCGTCTGGAAACGTTGCCGCTGAAAAAATCGGCCACAGTGGCGGTTGTCGGTCCGCTGGCCGACAGCAAGCGTGATGTGATGGGCAGTTGGTCCGCCGCCGGTGTTGCCGATCAGTCGGTAACGGTGCTGACGGGGATTAAAAATGCCGTCGGCGAACAGGGCAAAGTGCTGTACGCCAAAGGGGCGAATATCACCAACGACAAAGGCATTGTCGATTTCCTCAACCTGTATGAAGAAGCGGTAAAGGTTGACCCGCGTTCGCCGCAGGCGATGATCGATGAAGCCGTTAACGCCGCGAAGCAATCTGATGTGGTTGTCGCGGTAGTCGGTGAAGCGCAGGGGATGGCGCATGAAGCCTCCAGCCGCACCGATATCACCATTCCACAAAGTCAGCGTGACCTGATTGCCGCGCTGAAAGCCACGGGTAAACCGTTGGTTCTGGTGTTGATGAACGGTCGTCCGCTGGCGCTGGTGAAGGAAGATCAACAAGCCGATGCGATCCTCGAAACCTGGTTTGCCGGGACGGAGGGCGGTAACGCCATCGCCGATGTGCTGTTTGGTGATTACAATCCGTCAGGCAAGCTGCCGATGTCTTTCCCGCGCTCTGTTGGACAGATCCCGGTCTATTACAGCCATCTCAATACCGGTCGTCCGTATAACGCCGATAAGCCGAACAAGTACACGTCGCGCTACTTTGATGAAGCCAATGGTCCGTTGTATCCCTTTGGTTATGGCCTGAGCTACACCACGTTTACGGTTTCTGATGTGAAGCTCTCTTCTCCGACGATGAAGCGTGACGGAACCGTGACGGCCAGCGTGCAGGTGACCAACACCGGCAAGCGCGAAGGTGCAACGGTGATTCAGATGTATTTACAGGATGTGACCGCCTCCATGAGTCGTCCGGTAAAACAGCTGAAAGGTTTTGAAAAAGTGAATCTTAAGCCAGGTGAAACTCAGACCGTCAGCTTCCCGATTGATATTGAAGCGCTCAAATTCTGGAACCAGCAGATGAAATACGATGCAGAACCTGGCAAATTTAACGTTTTCATCGGCGTGGATTCCGCCAGAGTGAAGCAGGGCGAATTTGAACTGCTGTAATAGATGAATATAGTCATGCAGCATGCCTGATGGCCCTACGCTTATCAGGCTGACAAAGTCGTATCATCCGGCAAATTCACATTGGGTTTGCCGGATTTTTTTTATTGTATTATCGCCTTACCGCTAATAACTCTCAGCGTTACCACCCAATTGCCAGGTTAAGGCTTGATTTTTCGACTATGCTTTTTCCTCAAGTCTCTGAAAAGGGCCGCAAAAGGATGAGGAGTACAGCATGATAATCTCAAAAGTATCGGTGGGTTCGCTGGTGCTGTTAGCCGCGATAAGCCTACCCTTACAGGCCGCGTCACCCGTCACGGTTGGTTCAAAAATAGATACCGAAGGGGCGCTGCTCGGCAACATTATTTTGCAGGTGCTCGAAAGCCATGGCGTGAAAACTGTCAATAAAGTACAGCTGGGCACCACCCCAGTAGTGCGTGGGGCAATCACCTCCGGTGAGCTGGATATTTATCCGGAATATACCGGTAATGGCGCATTCTTTTTTAAAGATGAAAATGATCCCGCGTGGAAAAATGCGCAGGCCGGTTTCGAGAAAGTGAAAAAGCTGGATGCAGAGCAAAATAAGCTGGTCTGGCTAACACCTGCACCCGCCAATAATACCTGGACCATTGCGGTACGCCAGGATGTCGCGCAAAAGAACAAGCTTGAGTCTCTTGCTGATTTAGGCCGCTACCTGAAAGACGGGGGAACATTCAAACTTGCTGCCTCTGCTGAATTTATCGAACGGGCTGACGCGTTGCCTGCGTTTGAAAAAGCCTATGATTTCAAACTGAATCAAAATCAGCTGTTGTCGCTGGCAGGAGGAGATACCGCGGTGACGATTAAAGCAGCGGCGCAGCAGACTTCTGGAGTCAATGCGGCGATGGCTTATGGCACCGATGGCCCGGTAGCGGCGCTCGGTCTGCAAACTTTAAGCGATCCCAAAGGTGTCCAGCCCATTTATGCGCCAGCACCCGTCGTACGTGAATCGGTGCTGAAAGACTACCCGCAAATGGGAGAATGGCTACAACCGGTTTTTGCCAGCCTGGATGAAAAAACGTTGCAGCAGCTGAATGCCAGTATTGCCGTGGAGGGGCTGGATGCGAAAAAAGTTGCAGCAGACTACCTGAAGCAAAAAGGATGGGTGAAGTAACGGAGTTTGCAGCAGGTGGGTGTTTTGTCAAAGATTTCAGTTAATCGGGTGCTGTTGTTACTGGTACTTCTTACCTTCGCGGCGGCAGCGCTGCCTTTCATTAGCTATGCGCCTAATCGCCTGGTCTCCGGTGAGGGGCGCCAACTCTGGGATATCCGGCCCGACATGGCGTGGGGATTGGCAGTAGCCTGTTTGCTGCTGTTTCTTCTGTGCTTTGTACCGGGAAAGCCCGGCAATATATTGACGCTTGTTATTAGCCAGTTGCTGGTGATTGCAGCGCTGGTAACCGCAGGAACAACGGCAACGTATCTGGCCCAGACGGGAAGTCCACTGGCCAGAACCAGCCTGGGCAGCGGGTTCTGGTTGGGGCTAGGACTGATGTTGCTGGCCGCCAGTGACGCTATTCGTCGCATAACCGAGCTGGCATCATGGCGTTGGCTGTTGCACGCGCAAATGTTTATTTTTCCGCTGGTGCTTTTGTTCTCCGGCACGTTTAACGATCTATCCCTGCTTAAAGAATATGCCAACCGTCAGGATGTCTTCAACGACGCCCTGGCGCAGCATCTGACCATTCTGTTCGCTACCGTGGTGCCCGCTCTGCTTATTGGTATGCCGTTGGGCATCTGGTGTGCTTTCTCTGTCTCCCGTCAGGGGCCGGTTTTTGCGGTACTGAATATCATCCAAACCATTCCCTCAGTCGCGCTGTTTGGCCTGTTAATTGCGCCCCTTGCCGGGTTGGTGAAGCACTTTCCTTTGTTGGGTTCGCTCGGCGTCGCCGGAACCGGCCTGACGCCTGCGCTTATTGCGTTAGTGCTGTATGCGCTGTTACCGCTGGTACGTGGCGTTGTGGCTGGGTTGAATCAGGTGCCGCAGGATGTACTGGAAAGCGCCCGAGCGATGGGGATGAACACTTTCCAGCGGTTTGTCTCGGTGCAGTTCCCGCTGGCATTGCCAGTCTTCTTGCGCAGTTTACGGGTAGTGATGGTGCAAACGGTGGGAATGGCGGTGATTGCTGCACTGATTGGCGCAGGGGGATTTGGCGCGCTGGTCTTTCAGGGATTGCTCAGTAGCGCCGTCGATTTAGTGTTGCTGGGCGTGATCCCGGTTGTGGTACTGGCGGTATTGATTGATGCGCTGTTTGATTTAGGGCTCGCGCTGCTAGAGGTATCGAATAATGATTGAATTTCGCCATGTCAGTAAAACCTATGGCCAGCAAAAAGCCGTTGACGACCTTAATCTGCGGTTGGGGGAGGGCAGCTTTTCGGTGTTAATTGGCACGTCAGGTTCCGGGAAATCCACCACGCTGAAAATGATCAATCGGCTGGTTGAACATGACAGCGGACAGATTCACTTTGCCGGGGAAGAGATCCGCAGCCTACCGGTGCTGGAGTTAAGGCGGCGCATGGGATACGCGATTCAGTCTATTGGCTTGTTTCCCCACTGGACCGTCGCGCAGAACATCGCCACGGTGCCGCAGCTACAAAAGTGGTCGCGTTCACGTATTGATGACCGAACAGACGAACTGATGGCGCTGCTGGGTCTTGAGGAAAGTTTGCGCCATCGTTACCCGCATCAGCTGTCTGGCGGGCAACAGCAGCGGGTCGGAGTGGCGCGTGCCCTGGCGGCAGATCCGCAGGTACTGCTGATGGATGAGCCTTTTGGCGCGCTGGATCCGGTCACCCGCGGTGCGCTGCAGCAGGAGATGACGCGTATTCATCGTCTGCTCGGGCGTACCATTGTGCTGGTGACGCATGATATCGACGAGGCGCTAAGGCTGGCGGAGCATCTGGTTCTGATGGATGCAGGAAAGGTAGTGCAGCAAGGCACGCCGCTGTCGATGCTGACAGCACCGGCGAACGAATTCGTGCAAACATTCTTTGGCCGTAGTGAACTGGGCGTACGTCTGTTGTCGCTTCGCACGGTAGGGGATTTTATCCGTCGCGGTGAACACACAGCCGGTGAACCGTTGGTAGATGAAATGACGCTGCGTGATGCGTTGTCGGTGTTCGTAGCGCGTGGTTGCGACGTCTTGCCGGTCGTGACCCCGCAGGGGTTGTCCTGCGGGACGCTTCATTTTCGTGATTTGCTTTCGGAGATGCCGACCCGTGAAACGTCTTGCTGATCCGTTGTTATGGCTTATTGTCCTGTTTCTGGTCCTGTTAGTTGGGTTGCCTCATAGTCAGGCCTTATTCAGTGCGCTATTTCCGGCGCTACCGCGTCCCGTGTATCAGCAGGAAAGTTTTGCGGCGCTGGCACTGAGCCATTTTGGCCTGGTGGGGATTTCAAGCCTGATTGCCGTACTCATTGGCACCGGGGCCGGTATAGCGGTAACCCGGCCCTGGGGCGCGGAATTCCGGCCGATGGTGGAAACCATCGCCGCCGTGGGGCAGACCTTTCCGCCAGTTGCGGTGTTGGCGATAGCTGTACCGGTGATGGGATTTGGTCCTGAACCGGCAATTATCGCGTTGATCCTGTATGGCGTATTACCGATCTTGCAGGCAACACTGGCGGGACTCGGCGGAATTTCACCCAGCGTGATGGATATTGCCAGCGGAATGGGCATGAGTCAGGGGCAGCGGCTGCGTAAAGTCGAGTTGCCGCTGGCGGCCCCGGTGATTCTGGCCGGGATTCGCACGTCGGTGATTATTAACATCGGCACCGCAACCATCGCCTCAACCGTTGGGGCGAACACGCTGGGTACGCCGATTATTATCGGGCTGAGTGGGTTCAATACCGCCTATGTGATTCAAGGAGCGCTGCTGGTCGCGCTGGCGGCGGTAATTGTTGACCGCGGGTTTGAGAAATTAGCGAGGCATCTTACCCGGCACGTAAAATAAAAGTATAGCCTGCCAGCATGACACCGCCGATACCGCCGATGGCCATCAGCAGGAAGAGGGTAATGACACCGATTTTAGCTGCGCTCATTCTGCACTCCTTATGTGAATCCAAGGATTGTACACGTTTGTTAATAGAATATTAAGAGCCTGGATCATTAGGCGTTATTGGCGCAGACAGTTTGAACACGGCCAGCGCGGAAGAACCGGAGCGTACACGTAGTACGTGAGGATTATTCGCTACGCTCACCCTCCGGGCCGCCCTAAAGGGCGTTCAAAACTCTCTGAGTGTTGTCTGAGCACTGCCCAGGTTCGAAATGGCAAGCAAAATAGCCCTAATGGGCCAGGCTCTAAATACCGAGTGGATAAATATCGTGACCCAACGCGCGCCATTCGTTCAGCTGTTGCTGCTGAGCGGGCGTTTGGTTCTCGCCGCACCAGACAAGCAAGGTGCGACCTTCAAACAGCTCCGGTCGCAGTTGGTTCAGCGAATGGGCAAGGACGTCAATGCGCCATCCCTGCTGGCTGGCGACCCAACCTTCCAGCCATAAACGGGTCGTATCCTGAATGTTCCAGCCAACCACCAGAGCATCTTTCCCCTGTTTCTTACGTGCTGAGGCAAGACAAATCGCGATGTAGTTGATCAGTACGCCGTCGAGGATCCCCAGTAACGCCTGCAGGATCGGCTGTTGGCATTGCAGACGTCGGCGCAGCGGAATGAACAAATGGGTGTTGAGCGTTTGCGCGGGATAATCCTGGCCGCGCTCTTTGATCCACAGTCTGAGGCTATGCAGATTATTACTTTGCAAATAGCTCAACAGCGTCTCTTGTTGTTCACGCCAACCGTTATGCACATCAATGCTCTCATTGCTGAGCAACATTTTAACCTTGCTGACCTGAACACCGTTGTTTATCCAGCGTTTTATCTCGCGGATCCGGTCGATATCCGCATCGTTAAACAGGCGATGCCCGCCGTCTGTCCGCTGCGGTTTAAGTAATCCGTAACGCCTCTGCCACGCGCGTAAAGTGACAGGGTTGATATCACAAAGCAAAGCCACTTCACCTATTGTGTAAAGCGCCATCGTCGTCTCACTCTTGCTCGCGAGGTCCCAGTTTTACTTTAGACGCTCTTTTGCGAACCAGGTAGTTTTGTCTGTTTTTTGATCTATGAATGGGTGATTTTGTAACCATGCTCGCGCTTTCGAGTGATCGTTCTCACAAATTCGTCTTTTTTTGCAACACTTCAAAGAAAGTTACACGCAGCCCATGTATGTTACGCGCTTTTAAGTGATGTGTGGTTGGCGGGTATGTACGAGTTTAATCTGGTGTTGCTGCTGCTTCAGCAGATGTGTGTGTTCCTCGTTATCGCGTGGCTCATGAGCAAAACGCGTTTGTTTATCCCCCTGATGCAGGTGACTATCCGACTCCCGCACAAACTGCTTTGCTATGTTACTTTTTCCATTTTCTGCATTTTAGGCACCTATTTCGGGCTGCACATTGATGACTCCATTGCTAACACTCGCGCTATTGGCGCGGTGATGGGCGGGCTGCTTGGCGGCCCGGTGGTTGGCGGTTTAGTTGGTCTTACCGGCGGTTTGCATCGTTATTCGATGGGGGGGATGACTGCGCTTAGCTGCATGATCTCGACCATTGTGGAAGGGTTGCTCGGCGGGCTGGTGCACAGCGTGCTTACCCGTCGTGGTCGTACCGATAAAGTCTTTAGTCCGCTGACCGCGGGAGCGATTACCTTTGTTGCCGAACTGGTGCAGATGCTGATCATCTTATTAATTGCGCGTCCGTTCGATGATGCGTTTCGGTTGGTCAGCAATATTGCCGCGCCTATGATGGTAACCAATACCGTGGGCGCCGCCTTGTTTATGCGTATTTTGCTCGATAAACGCGCGATGTTTGAAAAATATACCTCCGCTTTTTCCGCCACAGCACTCAAAGTTGCCGCCTCAACGGAAGGTATTTTACGCCAGGGGTTCAATGAGGTTAACAGCATGAAGGTTGCTCAGGTGCTGTATGAAGAGCTGGATATCGGTGCGGTGGCGATTACCGATCGTGAGAAACTGCTGGCATTTACCGGTATTGGTGACGATCACCATCTACCCGGCAAACCTATTTCATCGTCATATACCCAACGCGCGATTGAAACCGGAGAGGTGGTGTATGCCGATGGGAATGAAGTTCCTTACCGTTGCTCTTTGCACCCGCAATGCAAATTAGGCTCGACGCTGGTGATCCCTCTGCGAGGTGAAAACCAGCGGGTAATGGGGACCATCAAACTGTATGAAGCCAAAAACCGCCTCTTTAGTTCGATCAACCGTACGCTGGGGGAAGGGATCGCCCAACTGCTTTCGGCACAGATTCTGGCCGGGCAGTATGAGCGGCAAAAAGCGATGCTCACGCAGTCGGAAATAAAACTCCTGCACGCCCAGGTCAATCCCCATTTTCTGTTTAATGCACTCAACACCATCAAAGCTGTGATCCGACGCGATAGCGAGCAGGCCAGCCAACTGGTGCAGTATCTGTCGACGTTCTTTCGTAAAAATTTAAAACGCCCGTCGGAAATTGTGACGCTGGCCGATGAAATTGAACACGTTAATGCTTATCTGCAAATTGAAAAGGCACGATTCCAGTCGCGTCTTCAGGTGACCTTGACAGTGCCAGAAGAACTTTCGCATCAGCAATTACCCGCCTTTACTCTGCAACCCATCGTGGAGAATGCCATTAAACACGGTACTTCTCAGTTACTGGATACCGGTGAAGTATCGATTACCGCCCATCGCGAAGGGCAATATCTGATGCTGGATATCGAAGACAATGCCGGGCTGTATCAGCCAACCTCAGAAGTCAGTGGACTGGGTATGAATCTGGTCGATAAACGACTGCGCGAGCGGTTTGGCGATGATTTTGGCATCAGCGTAGCGTGTGAACCTGACCGCTTTACCCGAATCACTTTACGACTTCCTCTGGAGGAACTGGCATGATCAAAGTGCTGATTGTCGATGACGAACCGTTAGCCCGGGAGAATCTGCGGATCCTGTTGCAAGAGCAAAGCGACATCGAGATTGTCGGTGAATGTTCGAATGCGGTGGAAGCCATTGGCGCGGTGCATAAATTGCGTCCGGATGTTCTGTTCCTTGATATTCAGATGCCGCGTATCAGCGGCCTGGAAATGGTTGGCATGCTTGATCCCGAGCATCGTCCGTACATTGTTTTTCTGACCGCCTTTGATGAGTATGCGGTGAAAGCCTTCGAAGAACATGCGTTTGATTATCTGCTCAAGCCGATTGAAGAAGCACGGCTGGAAAAAACGTTGATCCGTTTGCGTCAGGAGCGCACCAAGCAGGATGTATCACTGCTGCCAGAAAATCAGCAGGCACTGAAGTTTATTCCGTGCAGCGGCCATAGTCGGATTTATTTGCTGCAAATGGATGATGTGGCGTTTATCAGCAGTCGCATGAGTGGTGTGTATGTGACGAGCAGCGATGGTAAAGAAGGCTTCACTGAGTTGACGCTCAGGACGCTGGAGAGCCGTACTCCTCTGCTGCGTTGTCATCGGCAATATCTGGTAAATATGGCGCAATTGCAGGAGATCCGTCTGGAAGACAACGGTCAGGCGGAACTGATTTTGCGTAACGGACTGACCGTTCCGGTGAGTCGTCGTTATCTTAAAAGTCTAAAAGAGGCGATTGGACTGTAAAACTGATACACTGCGCGCCATTGCATCACCGACAGTTGAAGGCTCTATGCTAAGTAACGATATTCTTCGTAGCCTGCGCTACACCCTAAAAGCGAACAATAACGACATGGTGCGTATTCTTGCGCTTGCTGACATGGAATCCACCTCCGCAGGTTTCGATACCTGGATGACAAAAGAAGATGAGGCTGGGTTTGTTCGTTGCCCGGATATCATTCTCTCCGGTTTTTTAAACGGCCTGATTTATCATCTGCGTGGTAAAGATGATTCTGCACCGGAACTGGCGCTGGAGCGTCGTGTTAATAACAATACGGTGCTGAAAAAGCTGCGTATCGCCTTTTCGCTGAAAACCGATGATATTCTGGCTATTATGACCGAGCAGAAATTCCGTGTGTCGATGCCGGAAATTACCGCCATGATGCGTGCACCTGATCATAAGAACTATCGCGAATGCGGCGATCAGTTCCTGCGTTATTTTCTGCGTGGTTTGACATCACGGGTACATAACGCGAAGCCATAAAAAAATGGGCGACGCCGATTAAAATCGGGTCGCCGATGGTTTACTTCACTTCTTTAAAACCCGCCGATTCCATTACCGTTTGCATTTGCTTCATGCTGATGTTTTTATCGGCGTTTTCAGATAGCTTCATCCCTGAAATGGCCTGCAACGCTTTTATATCAACTTTTTCCATATCGATAGTGACATTTTCTTGCGCATAGGTATCTGAATAGGAGAGTTTTTCTTCTATGCCAGGAATGTTCTGATATTTGGCGCTTAATGCGTCGAATACTTTTGCTGCTTCCTCTTTATTGCTGGCACCGACTGACGCATAGCTAATTTTACTTTCGGAGATTTGCTTCAGGACCTTATCACCTTTATAGGTGTAAGAGACGGTGATATCAGAACCATTAATGTTGGCATTGAATGTTTTTGTCTCTTCTTTATCACCACATCCCGCCAGGGAAAAAACCACAATCGATGCCACGGCGAGAGAAAATAATTTTTGTAACGCTTTCATGTAAAACTCCATTTCATGAATATCGGATGTTAAATAATAACGTCCACGAATCTGGTGAGCCCGGACTACCTTGATACCAGAGCAGTATAGAATAAATCTAATATTAACAACGAAGCAGTCCGAAAATGGAGCGGGGGTTAAGATTAGAGGAAGCACTTGCGTAGCAAAAAAAAGCGCTGCGGTTGCAGCGCTTGAGATGTTTGATTTACTTCACCTGTTGGCCTGGTTTTGCACCTTCGTCCGGGCTTAACAGGAAGATATCTTTCCCGCCAGGACCTGCGGCCATCACCATCCCTTCGGAAATGCCGAAGCGCATCTTACGTGGTGCCAGGTTGGCAACCATAATGGTCTGGCGGCCAATCAGGACCTGCGGATCTGGATACGCAGAACGAATACCAGAGAAGACGTTACGTTTCTCACCACCGAGATCCAGCGTCAGACGCAGCAGTTTGTCGGAACCTTCCACGAATTCGGCGTTTTCAATCAGCGCTACACGCAGGTCAACTTTGGCGAAATCGTCAAAGGTGATGGTTTCCTGAATCGGGTCATCAGCCAGCGGGCCGGTAACCGGTGCTGCAGCTGCTTTCACTTCTTCTTTCGACGCCTCAACCAGCGCTTCAACTTGTTTCATGTCGATGCGATTGTACAGCGCTTTAAAGGTGTTGACCTTGTGGCCGAGCAGTGGCTGTTCAATGGCATCCCAGCTCAGTTCGCTGTTCAGGAAAGCTTCAACACGTTCAGCAAGCGTTGGCAGAACCGGTTTCAGGTAGGTCATCAGCACGCGGAACAGGTTGATACCCATGGAGCAGATCGCCTGCAGGTCGGCATCGCGGCCTTCCTGTTTAGCCACGACCCACGGTGCCTGTTCGTCAACGTAGCGGTTTGCCACGTCGGCCAGCGCCATGATTTCACGGATAGCTTTACCAAATTCACGGCTTTCCCATGCTTCGCCAATCACCGCTGCGGCGTCGGTGAAGGTTTTATACAGCGCCGGATCGGCCAGCTCAGCCGCCAGAACGCCGTCAAAACGCTTAGCAATAAAGCCAGCGTTACGGGATGCCAGGTTGACTACTTTGTTGACGATATCGGCGTTAACGCGTTGGACAAAGTCTTCCAGGTTCAGGTCGATGTCATCAATACGTGAAGAAAGCTTCGCGGTGTAGTAGTAGCGGAGGCTGTCGGCATCGAAGTGCTTCAGCCAGGTGCTGGCCTTAATGAAGGTGCCGCGAGATTTGGACATCTTCGCGCCGTTCACCGTCACATAACCGTGTACGAACAGGTTGGTCGGCTTACGGAAGTTGCTGCCTTCCAGCATGGCAGGCCAGAACAGGCTGTGGAAGTAGACGATGTCCTTGCCGATGAAGTGATACAGCTCGGCGTCGGAATCTTTCTTCCAGTACTCGTCAAAACTGGTGGTGTCACCGCGCTTATCGCACAGGTTTTTGAATGAACCCATATAGCCAATTGGCGCGTCCAGCCAAACGTAGAAGTACTTGCCAGGCGCATTCGGGATTTCAAAACCGAAGTACGGGGAATCGCGAGAGATATCCCACTGTTGCAGGCCGGATTCGAACCATTCCTGCATTTTGTTGGCGACCTGCTCCTGTAACGCGCCGCTGCGCGTCCACGCCTGCAGCATTTCGCTGAATGACGGCAGATCAAAGAAGAAGTGTTCGGAGTCACGCATCACCGGTGTTGCGCCAGACACGACGGATTTCGGCTCGATAAGTTCGGTCGGGCTGTAGGTTGCGCCGCAGACTTCACAGTTATCGCCGTACTGATCCGGAGACTTACATTTCGGGCAGGTGCCTTTAACAAAACGGTCCGGCAGGAACATGCCTTTTTCCGGATCGTAAAGCTGGGAGATTGTACGGTTCTTAATAAAACCGTTCTCCTTCAGGCGAGTATAAATCAGCTCAGACAACTCACGGTTCTCTTCGCTGTGCGTCGAGTGGTAGTTGTCGTAGCTGATGTCAAAACCTGCAAAATCAGTCTGATGCTCCTGACTCATTTCACCGATCATCTGCTCTGGCGTGATCCCAAGCTGCTGTGCTTTCAGCATGATTGGCGTACCGTGTGCGTCGTCCGCGCAGATGAAGTTAACCTGGTGGCCGCGCATTCGCTGGTAACGGACCCAGACATCAGCCTGGATGTGCTCCAGCATATGGCCGAGGTGGATTGAGCCGTTGGCGTACGGCAGCGCGCACGTTACCAGAATTTTCTTCGCGACTTGAGTCATAGTGGGCAATTACTTCTTTTGTAGTGAAAAGGGCTTTGATAGTACCAAAATGGTAATTACTGCGCCAAGCGATAAGGGCATTTATCCGTAAATGAATAATTGTTGCGGTTGGAGTAAACTACCTGGTGACTATTGTATATTCAGAACAACAAAAAGGAGTCGGGATGAACGCACAATCCCAGGCCAAATCACCAGAGACCCTGCGCGCCATGGTTGCCGGGACGCTGGCGAATTTTCAGCATTCAACCCTGAAGCATAATCTGACGACGCTTAAAGCGTTGCACCACGTCGCCTGGATGGATGACACGTTGCACGTTGAGCTGGTCATGCCGTTTGTCTGGCATAGCGCGTTTGAGGACTTAAAAGAGCAATGTAGCGCCGATCTGCTGCGTATTACCGGTGCGAAAGCGATCGACTGGAAACTGTCGCATAACATCGCGACGCTGAAGCGCGTGAAAAACCAGCCGGGTATTAATGGTGTGAAAAACATCATCGCCGTCAGTTCAGGAAAAGGTGGCGTGGGTAAATCCTCTACCGCTGTGAACCTGGCGCTGGCGCTGGCTGCAGAAGGGGCGAAGGTAGGGATTCTGGACGCCGATATTTATGGTCCGTCTATCCCGACAATGCTTGGCGCGGAAAACCAGCGTCCAACCTCGCCAGATGGTACCCACATGGCACCGATCATGTCTCACGGTCTGGCGACGAACTCTATTGGTTATCTGGTCACTGACGATAACGCAATGGTGTGGCGCGGCCCGATGGCCAGCAAAGCGCTGCTGCAGATGTTGCAGGAAACTTTATGGCCGGATCTTGATTATCTGGTACTGGATATGCCGCCGGGCACCGGTGACATCCAGCTGACGCTGGCGCAGAACATTCCGGTAACGGGCGCAGTTGTTGTCACTACGCCGCAGGACATCGCGCTGATCGATGCGAAAAAGGGCATCGTGATGTTCGAAAAAGTCGAAGTGCCGGTACTGGGTATTGTTGAGAATATGAGTATGCATATTTGCAGCAACTGCGGTCACCATGAACCGATCTTCGGTACCGGTGGGGCACAGAAGTTGGCGGAACAGTATCACACTCAACTGCTGGGACAGATGCCGCTGCATATTTCTCTGCGTGAGGATCTCGATCGTGGTACGCCGACGGTGATTAGCCGTCCTGATAGCGAATTTACTGCTATTTACCGCGACCTGGCAGGACGAGTGGCTGCACAGCTCTACTGGCAAGGAGAAGTTATTCCGGGCGAGATTGCCTTCCGCGCGGTGTAATTTATAGCGTTACAGATATTCACCGTATCAATGTATTATTGATGCGGTGAATATATTAAATTTAAAAATCTTACGATATTGTTCACTCTGCGTTTATAATTCATGCCTTTTTCCGAATAAATCACCTCGATGCATCATTATAATTGATCAAATCTATCTCATTAATCTACAATTTCAATTGGTTCAAACAGGGTGTTATGCCCATAATCTGCTGAACAGGTCCTCTGTATGCTATTTGATGCTAACCACAGGAATAACGATTAAAATGAAAAAAAGTTTACTGATGGGAATTATAGCTCTGACTTATGGAATGAGCGCCCCTATCTTCGCTTCCGATACTGCGACCTTAACAATCAGTGGGCGAGTCGTTGAACCAACCTGTAGTGCTGACGTCGTGAATAACAACGTTCAACAGAAATGCGGTCAATCTCTTCATCTTTCAAATGTCAGTCATGTGGATCCTGTTCCAGCGAAGGGCGTCGTGACCGAGATCGTTTCTGTACCAGGGGATTCTATGCGACAGATAGTGTTAAACCGTTACGATTAGACTAAGAATCTCAGTGTTGATATTAAGCACTCATCATTTATATGAATGATGAGTGCTTTTCTATTTTTCTAACAAATAAAAAACGACAATTAATAACGCTAATTTATTAAATATATAAATAGTGTTTATCTTCACTTATTTGTTGCAATTATATTGCAATTGGTAACTTGTTTTAAATCAACAAAACAACGTGTTCACATTGCGATAACGTTTTTGTTGTGCGAATTTAAATCCAAGAGTTAACCCTCTTAACAAATAGAAATTATTTTATTAAGGAAGATATTATGAAACGTTCAATTATTTCTGCTGCTGTACTGTCTGCTGTATTTATGAGCGCTGGGGCTTTTGCTGCCAATGAAATTGGCACGTTAACCATCAATGGTACGGTGGAAAATAGTTCCTGTTATTTTAAAAATAGCGATGCGAAAAGCACTATTACACTGCCAAATATTGATGCTTCACGTTTTTCTGGTTTGTCTACTGGTGCTACCGTAGGTGACGAAAAGAGGGATGATGATTCAACACCAATGGTTATTGTGTGTCCAGTAGGTACAGAATTAAATACTGTAAGAATTACTGGTGCACAATTTACATCCGGAGTTCTGAATAAAACGTCTGGTGATGCAAACGGTGTTGGTTTTAATTTAGCATTGGGTGATAAGCAAATTACAGATGCTGAAGAGAGTAATCTAAAAAATGAGCTTACAGCAAAAGAAACCAATGATGGAATTGAGTATACTCTGGATTTCAAAGCAAAATATGCTCGTCTTAATTCTGATATCCCGGTAACCGCAGGGACATTGTCTTCGGTTTTAACCATTTCCGTTTCTGCAGACTAAATTTCTATGCCGGTGTCTTCACCGGCAATTCATTAAAAAGGACGAACGCGAAATGAAATGGATTCTAACGGCTTTATTAATTGCATCTACGCACCCCGTCCATGCTGGTATAGTGATTTATGGCACTCGCGTTATCTACCCGGCAGAAAAAAAAGAAGTATTGGTTCAATTGATGAATCAGGGGGTGCGGTCTTCACTGGTACAGTCATGGATTGATGATGGAGATACATCGTTACCACCGGAAAAAATTCACGTACCATTTATGCTTACTCCTCCAGTGGCTAAGATAGCAGCGGACTCTGGCCAGCAGTTGAAAATTAAAAAAATGCCGAATATGTTGCCAAATAATAAAGAAAGTTTGTTTTATCTTAATGTACTGGATATTCCACCAAACAATCCAGACAGTACTGGTAAAAATGTATTGAAATTTGCAATGCAGAATCGCATTAAATTATTCTATCGGCCTAAAGGAATTGCCCCAGTTAATAGAGGTACATTTCAGAAACTTTCCATGAAACGTAGCGGTAGTATTTATTCCATTAAGAATGATGCCGCTAACTGGGTCACGGTGACGGAAGTAAAAGCTAATAATGTTAAAATTAATAACGAAAGTATTATGCTTGCACCGCTCTCCAGCACAGACGTGGCATTAAAAAGTGCTAATGCCAATCAGTATAAAATGACTATTATTGACGATCACGGTAATTATATTAGCCATAACGTCAGCCTAAAATAACAGGAGCTGGTTATGTTAAGGATGACTCCGATTGCTTCGGCGGTATTACTGTTGCTACTTGGCATTGATGCCCATGCCGCAGAAGAAACGTTTGATACAAATTTTATGATGGGTGGAATGAAGGGTGAGAAAGTTTCTGATTTTCGCCTCGATGATAATCAACCTCTGCCAGGCCAATATGATATTGACATCTACGTCAATAAACAGTGGCGTGGTAAGTATGATATTACTGTTAAAGATAATCCGGATGACACCTGTCTATCCCGCGATGCATTAACGCGTCTGGGGATAAATATACAAGCATTGGACAAGCAGAATGAATGCCCAACCCTAAAGCAGGTGGTGCAAGGGGGCAGTTATGCCTGGAATATCGGCACGTTTCGTCTGGATCTCAGCGTTCCGCAGGCGTTTGTCGATGAACTTGAGCAAGGGTATGTTCCTCCTGAGAATTGGGATCGCGGCATCAATGCTTTCTATACTTCCTATTATGCCAGTCAGTATTACAGCGACTATAAGGATTCTGGTAACAGCAAAAGTACCTATGCGCGTTTTACCAGTGGGTTAAACCTGCTGGGCTGGCAGCTGCATTCTGATGCCAGCTATAACAAAACCGATGACAGCAGCGGGGAGTGGAAAAGCAACACCCTGTATCTGGAACGCGGCATCCCGCAAATTTTGGGCACTCTGCGTGCCGGGGATATGTATACCTCATCAGATATTTTTGATGCTGTGCGCTTTCGTGGCGTACGGTTGTATCGCGATATGCAGATGCTGCCGAACTCAAAACAGAATTTTACGCCCCTGGTTCAGGGGATTGCGCAAAGCAATGCGCTGGTCACCATCGAGCAGAACGGCTTTGTGGTTTATCAGAAAGAAGTCCCGCCAGGCCCGTTCTCTATTGCTGATTTGCAGTTGGCTGGTGGCGGTGCGGATCTTGACGTCAGTATCAAAGAGGCGGACGGATCGGTAACAACCTATCTGGTGCCCTATGCTGCGGTGCCCAATATGTTGCAGCCGGGTGTCTCAAAATATGATTTTGCCGCCGGGCGTAGCTATATCGAAGGCGCCAGTAACCAGACCGACTTTGCACAGATGAGCTATCAGTACGGGCTGAATAATCTGTTAACGCTGTACGGCGGTACCATGCTGGCGGATAACTACAATGCGTTTACGTTGGGTACCGGCTGGAATACGCGTATTGGCGCGATTTCCGTTGATGCAACACAGTCCCACAGTAAGCAGGATAGCGGTGATGTGTTTGACGGGCAGAGCTACCAGATTGCCTATAACAAGTATTTGACGCAAACCGCCACCCGTTTTGGCTTAGCGGCGTATCGCTACTCTTCAAAAGACTATCGCACGTTTAACGATCATGTCTGGGCCAATAACAAAAATAGCTACCGTCGTGATGAAAACGATGTGTATGACATTGCAGATTATTATCAGAATGATTTTGGTCGTAAGAACAGTTTTTCGGCCAACGTCAGCCAGTCTCTGCCGCAAGGCTGGGGTTCATTCTCGCTCAGTACGCTGTGGCGAGATTACTGGGGGCGTAGCGGTAGCAGCAAAGATTATCAACTGAGTTATTCCAATAGCTGGCAACGGATTAGCTATACCTTTTCAGCTAGTCAGACTTACGATGAAGATCATCACGAAGATAAACGTTTTAACATCTTTATCTCCATTCCGTTTGACTGGGGAGATGATATTAGCGCTCCGCGCAGACATTTGTATGTGTCTAACTCAACGACTTTTGATGATGATGGTTTTGCGTCTAACAATACCGGGCTTTCCGGTACTGCAGGCAGTCGCGATCAGTTTAACTATGGGGTGAATCTCAGTCATCAACGGCAGGACAGCGAGACAACAGCGGGCGGCAATCTGACGTGGAATGCGCCAGTTGCTACGCTTAACGGCAGCTACAGCCAGTCGTCTAAATATACGCAAGCTGGCGGCAGCATTTCGGGTGGCCTTGTGGCCTGGTCTGGTGGTGTGAATTTAGCCAATCGATTATCAGAAACGTTTGCTGTAATGCATGCACCGGGTCTGGAAGGGGCTTATGTAAATGGGCAAAAATACCGTACGACCAACCGTAATGGTGTGGTGGTCTACGACGGTTTAACGCCGTTTCGTGAAAACCACCTGACGCTGGATGTGTCTAACACCAATAGTGAAACCGACCTGCAAGGCAACCGCCGCAGCGCCGCCCCGTACCGCGGAGCGGTAGTGCTGACAAGGTTTGATACCGACCAACGCAAACCCTGGTATATCCGGGCGCAGCGCCCTGATGGTTCACCGCTGACGTTTGGTTATGAAGTAGAAGATATTCATGGACACAATATTGGCGTGGTAGGTCAGGGAAGCCAGCTTTTTATTCGTACCAATGAAGTGCCGCCGGAGATAAAAGTGGCGATTGATAAACAACAGGGACTTTCATGCTCAATCACCTTCGATAAAATGATTGATGAAAGTAAAGTTTATATTTGTCGGTGAGGTATGAATAGTGAAAAATCTACTATTTATGTTTTTGTTATTTGTTTCATTTGTAGCACAAAGTGCCTGCAGGATTGATGGGGATGGTAAAAATGATGATACCATCACTTTGGATGTCACATTTGATTTGAGTAATAAGTTACTCTCTATATCTCAGGAACAGAATCTGGCATTTACAAAAAATTTCTCTTGTGTATTGCCTTACGATAAAATGTATTTTACTGATAACATTGCGGACAACATATATTCCTTAGGAGCGAGTAATGGTTTGAAATTTTCCATAAAAGGAACATCAACCACTTTTCCTGTGAATGTTGGCTATGGAGACAAAAACGTCAGCAATATAAATAAACCAATCACTCTTACCTTTGATTATATAAAAAATGGGGGGGCGGCGGTTAAGATCTTTGAAGGCAATTCGTTTATAATAGATAAAGCTTTTACTGTATCATCTCAACAATGTGTTAAGATTTTTGGAGGATGTATATGGGGAAGTGATGCCAGCCAGTTTTATGTGAATTTAAATGTCACTGTTATCAATAAAAAAACGACATGTGAGTTTGTTTCTCCATCTTATGAAATAAATATGGAAAATATTACAGTTCAGGAATTAATTTCCGGTGAAAAGAAAAGAAGTTCTCTTACCAATATAGAACTTGCATGCGATGGAGTTCATAATATCGCCAGTAACCCAGTGGTGGTTAAGCTTTCATCCGGTGACTGGGATTCTGAAGGGAAAAATTTAGTTAACGCCATACAAAATGGTAGTAAAAATGTCGGGTTTAAAATTTTTAATGGCTCAGGCTCGACAAGCTTAAGTAAAGGGGATTCATTGTTAACTGTTGCTAAATTATCTGCTATAAGCGATAAATATATCTTTCCGGTATCAGCCGAATATACGTTGATGAACAATGAAAGACCGACCCCTGGTTTGGTTTCCAGTAAAGTTATTTTAAGTGTGAATTATCAGTAAGTGAACTGGAATACGCACTCCCTCATCAGAGCGAGTGCGTATTTTTTCACCGGTGATAAAAAATCTCGCCGTCGTAGGCTTTAATGATCTTAGCATCGGCATCATTGACCAGCACATATGCGCCGCCCATGTAGGTCCAGTGGGTGCCTGCCGTCGGTGCGGGCAGGTTGCGCAGATTCCACTGTTTAATGGTGTATTCTTCGGTGAGATACAGTGGTGGAACCTTGTCACCGGGTTTGAAATGGGTAAAATCGGCAATAAAACTTTTTAGCTCATATTGATCAATACCCTTTGCGGCAGCAGTAGCTGTAGGCGCGGCCCAGACGGTGCTGGTTACGAGCAACAGCGCGCCCAGCAACATTTTCTTCTTCATACCCATCCTCTCTACCTCTTCGGGTCATCAAAATCAGTCATGTATCATTCCTGGCATACCGGATGTCTGACAAGCACTATTTTGTGATCACTCCAGTCATTTCGTAAAAAGTGTAAATGAAAGTACAGAATTGCAGCAACCTTGACCAGTAGTTTCACTGCGGGAGTGGGGAGTGCGCCAATTTACATCGTTAAGCACAGACAGTATCCTGTTGCTGAAACCAACATATTACATTTGCGTTTCAACGACTCGGGGTGCCCTTCCTGGTGAAGGCTGAGAAATACCCGTACCACCTGATCTGGATAATGCCAGCGTAGGGAAGTCTGACACTGCTCGTGTCCCTTCTTCGCGCGGGCAGGAGCTGAACAATGCAGCCTGACCTGCACAGCCGCGCGCTCGCGGCTCACACTTTGCACCAATTTAGAAACTTATCCCCGCTCACACACTGTATGACCAATGAGGTCGTGCAGAGCTTTACTGCCAATACGTTACTGGCGCTGGGCGCATCGCCTGCGATGGTGATCGAGCCTGAAGAAGCCAGCCAATTCGCCGCTATTGCCAGTGCATTGCTGGTTAATGTCGGCACCTTAACTCGGGAACGGGCCACGGCGATGCGTGCCGCAGTTGAGCAGGCTCATCATGCTAAAACCCCGTGGACGCTCGATCCCGTTGCCGTAGGCGCGCTTGAGTTTCGCCGCCGCTTTTGCCTGGAATTATTGTCACTACAGCCTGCGGCTATTCGTGGCAACGCTTCGGAAATACTTGCTCTGGCCGGCATGAACGGTGGGGGACGTGGCGTGGATACAACCGATACGGCTGTCGCTGCGCTTCCGGCAGCGCAGGCGCTGGCTCGTCAGATTGGGACCATTGTCGTGGTGACCGGCGAAGTGGATTACGTCACCGATGGTCAGCGTACCGTTTGCGTGGACGGTGGTGACCCGTTGATGACTCGCGTGGTGGGCACCGGATGTGCTCTTTCAGCGGTTGTTGCGGCCAGTTGCGCTTTACGTGGTGACCGACTTGATAACGTCGCCTCCGCCTGTAGCTGGATGAAACAGGCCGGGCAAATCGCCACCGGGCAATCAAACGGACCGGGTAGCTTTGTCCCGGCATTTCTCGACGCCCTCTATAACCTGAACGCCCAGGAGCAAGCATGAAACGGATTAACGCATTAACGATCGCCGGAACCGACCCAAGCGGTGGCGCGGGTATTCAGGCTGATTTAAAAACCTTCTCGGCGCTGGGCGCTTACGGCTGTTCCGTTATCACGGCGCTGGTGGCGCAAAATACGCGTGGGGTGCAGTCGGTGTATCGCATTGAACCTGATTTTGTCGCCGCGCAGTTGGATTCTGTGTTCAATGATGTGCGTATTGATACGACTAAAATCGGTATGTTGGCTGAGACGGACATTGTCGAAGCTGTTGCCGAACGTTTACGTCGCCATCGGGTACAAAATGTGGTGCTGGACACGGTGATGTTGGCGAAAAGCGGCGATCCGTTGCTGTCGCCCTCGGCGGTAGAAACGTTGCGTACCCGTTTGCTGCCGCAGGTTTCGATTATCACCCCTAATTTACCCGAAGCTGCTGCACTGCTCGGGGCATCGCATGCGCAGAGTGAGCAGGAGATGTTAGAGCAGGGAAGGGCGCTACGGGCGCTGGGCTGCGAGGCAGTGTTGATGAAGGGCGGTCATCTGGATGATGCGCAAAGCCCCGACTGGCTCTTTACGCGCGATGGTGAGCAGCGTTTTACCGCACCAAGGGTGATGACCAAAAATACCCATGGCACCGGTTGTACGCTATCGGCGGCGTTGGCAGCCCTGCGTCCGCGCCATAACAACTGGGCCGATACCGTACAGGAAGCCAAACTGTGGCTTTCAGCGGCGCTGGCGCAGGCCGACACGCTGGAAGTTGGCGAGGGAATTGGTCCGGTCCATCATTTCCACGCGTGGTGGTAATGGGTATACTGGCTGCAGAAACGGCGGCCAGGAAAAAGATAAATGGAACAAGCGCATACCCAGCTTATCGCACAACTGAATGAACGTATTTCAGCGGCGGATAACACGCCGCTGTATATGAAATTTGCGCAGACGGTAAAGAATGCTGTGCGCAGTGGGATCCTGGAGCACGGCAATATCCTGCCCGGCGAGCGCGACCTCAGCCAGTTGACCGGCGTTTCTCGGATTACGGTACGCAAGGCGATGCAGGCCCTGGAAGAAGAAGGTGTAGTAACACGTGCCCGCGGTTACGGAACGCAAATCAACAATATCTTCGAGTACTCGCTCAAAGAAGCGCGCGGTTTTTCTCAGCAGGTGGTGTTGCGCGGTAAAAAACCGGATACGTTGTGGGTCAACAAGCGCATTGTGCCTTGTCCGGAAGAGGTGGCCCAGCAGTTGGCTGTCGCCGTGGGGAGTGAGGTCTTCCTGCTCAAGCGTATTCGCTACGTTGATGAAGATGCCGTTTCTATTGAAGAGTCCTGGGTACCCGCACATCTAATTCATGACGTGGATGCCATTGGTGTTTCGCTGTATGACTATTTTCGTAGCCAGCATATTTTCCCGCAGCGCACGCGCTCACGTGTTAGTGCCAGAATGCCTGACGCAGAGTTTCAGGCGCACATTCAAATGGATAGCAAAGTGCCGGTACTGGTGATCAAGCAGGTAGCGCTTGACCAGCAGCAACGGCCTATTGAATACAGCATCAGTTACTGTCGTAGCGATCTATACGTTTTTGTGTGCGAGGAGTAGCTCCTCGCGTGACGGGGCGCAATCGCCGCCGCGATGCCCAACTACCCAGGACGCCACCGCGTTACCTAACAACACTGAGTCGGCCAGCGTCCAGCCAGACGCCAGTCCGGCCAGCATGCCGCCAGCGTGGCTGTCGCCTGCGCCGATAGTATCAACGACCGCCGTTGCAAATGCCGGTACGCAGCCGGATGTCTGTGCGCTGAAATACCATGCGCCGTCTTTATCGTGCCGCACGACCACCGGTGCGGTGAAACGCTGCCCCCATTCTGCGCCAAAACCTTCCACATCCTGACTCAATGCAAACCGCTCGGCAGCAATTTCCGCCTCCTGACGATTAAGTGACACCAGCGGACGACAGGCCATAATTCTTGCCAGTAAGGGCTCGGGAATGTCGCCGATGCGCGGGCCAAAATCGATAAATGGTGTCACCTCTTCCAGACCTTCCAGCCACTGCACCAGCAATTCACCGCACGGGGACGCTAGCTGATAACCCGAAAAATACACCAGGCTATGACGTGGGATATCCAGCTGTGCCAGCCAGGCGGCATTCCACTGATTCTCAACGCCGCTAAAAGACATAAAGGTACGCTCGCCATCCGGCTCTACCAGCGCCAGACACCAGCCGTTATCGCCTTCGGCGTTGTCGATTAAGCTGTGCAGCCCCTCTTTTGCCATCCGGTTGCGGATAATGTCGGCCCACACCCCCTGACCCAGCGGTAACGCATTACTGGCGTCGATACCTAAACGCTTGAGCGCTACGGCAATATTGAGCGCGCAGCCGCCAACGTTCACGCCTTGCTGCTTGAGCTCGATGTCACAGCCGCGCCAGGGGAGGGCATACGCATCGGCAATGACATCAATCACCGCCGCACCCACCACCGTTACTGGCCGCTGTGTACGTAACTGCGAGAGAAGTTGTTGCAGATGCGTGTTGCTCATAGCGCCTCCCGCTGCTTGCGCAGTCGCATTAACCCGTTGGCGTAGTGGGTAAAGTCCAGCTGATTCACCGCGTCCAACTCCTGCTTCAATGCCGGGTTGATCGCGCTCACGCCATGTAATGCACCACAAATGGCGGTTGCCATCGCCCCGATGGTGTCGGTATCGCCGCCGAGGTTAGCGCACAAAATGGCGCAGCGGTTAGGATCGGTCTGTGCCAGCTCAACCATGGCGATAGCGCAAGGAACGGACTCAATGGTGCTGGTTCCTGCCCCCACAACCTGATACAACTGCTCGCTGGCGGACTCGACGCCATCGGCGTTACGGACGATTTTCAGCGCCAGTTCAAGGCGTGCACAAAGCGATGCGCTAAAGGTGGTGATTCGTTTTTGCTGCGCATGCAGGGCAATGGCAGGTAGCGCGTCGACAATCTCTGACCATTTTCCTCCGTCGATGGCGCGCGATACCGCCCACGCGACGACAACGGCTCCCGCGATAGCCAGATCCGATTTATGCGTTGGGCTGGAGGCCAGTGCCACATCATCGATAAAGGCATCAAGATCGCGGGCGGGCAGCAGGCATCCCAGCGGGGAAACGCGCATTGCCGCGCCATTGGTCACGCCGTTGTTTTCAAGTTCGGCGACCGGTTTACCGTCACGAATAGCTTTCAACGCAATTTTCGAGGTCGGGCCGAGCACGTTTTTATTAAAAGCATCAAACTGCTCGGCCCAGGCCAGAATATTGCGACCAATAACGTCTGGCACAATTTCGCCGTCGCACTCAAGCAGGGCATCTGCCAGACACAGTGCCATGGACGTGTCATCAGTGAACTCCGCCTGGTTAAAATAGCAGGCGGCATTATTTTCCGCAGGGCCGGGCAAAAAACGGTCGATCCAACCGAAGTGTGCTTTTACCCGGGTTCTTGGCCACAGTTCCGACGGCATGCCCATCGCATCCCCTAACGCCTGCCCATAAAGAGCACCGAGAATACGTTCTGCTTTCATTTTACTTCCCCTTGTTTCAACGCTACATCGCGATCGTCCACCTTAATGGCGGTGATTTCTTTGTCTGATTCGCGAAAGAAAACCATAAACATCACGGCAATGACGGCAATCATGACCGCGCCAAATCCCCACATGCCAGCCCAGTTAAAGGTGAGACCATTAACCGGTTCCTGATAAGCAAACATTTTTTCCATCATCACGCCGCCCAGACGGTAACCGAGCAGGCTGCCGAACCCCTGACAGCAGAGGGTGATAAGCCCTTGCGCTGCGGTGCGCATGTGGACCGGCGCTTTTTTATCGACATAGATGTAAGCCGTGACGTAATAGAAGTCGTAACTGACGCCGTGCAGCAGAATGCCGAGAAACAGCAGGGCGTAAGTGAAATATTCTTCCGCACCGCCGTAAACGAAAAATCCGTAGCGGATCGCCGCAGTAATAAGACCAAGCAATAATACCTTTTTAATGCCAAAGCGTTTGGTGAAAAACGGTAGCGCCAGCATGAAGAAGATTTCAGAGAATTGGCCCAGTGTCATCCAGCCGGTGGCGTTTTTCATTCCGACTTCTGTCAGGTAGCCGTTGGCGAAGATGTAATAGAACGCCAGTGGCATCGCAAACAGGAAAGAGCAAAAGAAGAAGACGAGGAAGTTCTTATCGCGCAGCAGGATAAGCGCATCCAGACCCAGCATAACTTTGAAATCCATTTTGCCGGTACTTTTTGGCGGCGTATCCGGTAAAAAGAAGGCAAAAACGCCTAACAATGCGGAGCTTCCGGCAGTGATAAGCAGGGGAATATTGGTCGGTGAGATGTCGTTATAGCCAAGCATTTGCGGTAAGAAACCGCAGGCCAAACCGGAGGCAATCCAGCCAATGGTGCCCATCACGCGGATGCGCGGGAAATCACGTTCAACATCCGGTACGTTGGCAAAAGCAATACTGTTGGTCAGCGCAATCGTCGGCATATAGGTCAACGAATAGGCCAGTAACAGAGGGAAGAATCCGCTAAAGGTGGTTTGCTGGGCGGCGAAGTACATCAGAATAGCGCCGACGAACATCAACACCGCCAGCACTTTTTGCGCGGAGAAAAAGCGGTCAGTGATTGAACCGACCAGAATGGGCGACAGGATCGCCGCAATGGCGGTGCAGGCGTAGGACCAGCCGATCTCTCCGGCACTAAAGCCACTTTTACTCAGCCACAGCCACAGTGGTACAAACCAGGCGCCCCAGATAAACCACTCTACAAACATCATGAACGACAGCTTAACTGTAGTTTTCATCTTTAAATCCTTCATGACAGGTAAGGTACGCGCTGATAGTACCATTCAATAATACCTTTAAAATACCTTTGGGATTGAACTTTGACCGTCTTAACATTATTTTTTCCTGAATCGAGCCAGCAGAAGTTGCTGAAAAGTGCGCTAAAGATGGAAAAAAAGCGCAGTCGGTACCAGGCTTAATGCTGCCCGCAAAAAGGCGGGTCAGGACAATCCATATTCCGGTTTTAAACCGGAACTTACGGGAGCATAGCTATGACTGATATTGCGCAGTTGCTTGGCAAAGATGCCGACAGCCTTTTACAGCATCGTTGTATGACCATTCCTTCTGACCAACTTTACCTGCCTGGACATGATTACGTCGATCGCGTGATGGTGGATAACAACCGGCCGCCTGCCGTGCTGCGTAATATGCAGACGCTGTATAACACGGGGCGACTTGCCGGGACAGGGTATCTGTCGATCCTACCGGTGGATCAGGGGGTAGAGCATTCTGCTGGGGCTTCGTTTGCAGCTAACCCGCTGTACTTTGATCCGAAGAATATTGTGGAGTTGGCTATCGAAGCAGGGTGCAACTGCGTGGCATCGACTTACGGTGTGCTGGCTTCTGTCTCCCGCCGCTACGCGCACCGTATCCCGTTCCTCGTTAAAATTAACCACAACGAAACGCTCAGCTATCCGAATACCTTTGACCAGACGCTGTATGCCAGCGTAGAGCAGGCGTTCAATATGGGTGCGGTTGCCGTAGGGGCAACCATCTATTTCGGTTCTGAGGAATCTCGCCGCCAGATTGAAGAGATTTCAGCAGCGTTTGAGCGCGCCCATGAGTTGGGTATGGTTACCGTGCTGTGGGCGTATCTGCGTAACTCCGCGTTTAAAAAAGATGGCGTGGATTACCATGTTTCCGCCGATCTTACCGGGCAGGCTAACCATCTGGCTGCCACTATCGGAGCGGATATCGTTAAGCAGAAAATGGCGGAAAATAACGGCGGGTATAAAGCGGTTAATTTTGGCTACACCGACGATCGCGTCTATACCAAGTTGACCAGCGAGAATCCAATTGACCTGGTGCGTTACCAACTGGCGAACTGTTATATGGGACGTGCCGGGTTAATTAACTCTGGCGGGGCGGCCGGCGGCGACACCGACCTGAGCGATGCAGTGCGTACGGCGGTGATTAACAAACGTGCGGGTGGTATGGGGCTGATTCTGGGGCGTAAAGCGTTCAAGAAAACCATGGCCGACGGCGTTAAGTTGATTAACGCCGTACAGGACGTTTATCTGGACAGCAAAGTCACTATTGCCTGATCCCTCGGATTGTTGTTGGGTTAGCGCAACAGCGGACAACCCGGCGGCAGTCTGCAACGTAGCGCAGCGGGCAGGATTTCAATATGAAACTCTTGTCCGCTGAGCGGTTCACCATCGAGATTAAAGGTAATTTCGTGTGGGGCGCGGATATCAAACCACGACGATGCGCCGTCAATAATGTTAGGGTTGTCTTCGGATTGCGTTAACGCCGAAAGCAGTCCTGGCAGTAGTTCCTCGCCGGTAAAAATGCGCAGTTGCAGCAGGCCGTCGTTGATCAGCGCCGTCGGGCAAAGCTGTTGCCCACCACCGGCCTGGCGACCGTTACCGATACCAATCACCAGCGCCTTACCCTGCCAGTGAAAATCCTCCCCACGAATGTCACAGATGTCGGGCTTGAGCGTATCCATGCGCATTAATCCGTGAATAAAATACGATACACCGCCCAGTGCGGCCTTGAGTTTTTCCGGCGTTTCGGTGGTGATGCGCGTGCCAAATCCCCCGGTCGCCATGTTGATAAAACAGGTTTTATCGTTGACCTGCACCATATCGATCGCAGTCGCATTTGCAGCGATAGCCAGCTTTAACGCCTTATCAAGGTCGTCGGGTATACCAACACTGGTGGCAAAGTCATTCGCCGTTCCCAACGGTAAAATACCCAGCGCTGGAATATTGCCACCCTGCGACTGAATCAGCGCTGTCGAAACTTCGTTGATGGTGCCGTCACCGCCGCCGGCTATCACCGTAGCAACGCCTAGCTGACGAGCTTCATCAACGTAGCGTTGTGCATCGCCTTTTTCCCAGGTCACGCGAACATGGATTTCCACGCCTTCATCGCGAAGCTTCGCAATGGCATCACGCAGGGGGAGATTATCAGCACTTTTTCCATTGAGGATCAGTAAACTGGCAGGGAACGCTATCATCCGTTTGCCTCACTTTTTTTCGTTTTAACAAGTGTATGCCAGGAAAGCGTTTATGGCGTAAGAACTGACTGAAAGCGCAGGCGAAGAGATAAAAAAAGCCGCAGAGCGCGGCTTTTCAGATTGGGCAGACGTTACTGCGGGAACCACTGATCGCTGATTTTCTGGTACGTGCCGTCAGTTTTGATTGCCGCCAGCGCGCTGTTCAGTTTTTCCAGCAGGGCTTTGTTATCCGGGCGAACCGCGATGCCAAGGCCAGTACCGAAGTATTGCGGATCGGTTACTTTGTCAGTGGCTACGCCTAACTGCGGGTTGGTTTTCAGCCATTCGTTAACCACAGCGGTATCGCCAAATACGCCATCAATACGGCCATTTTTCAGGTCGATAATCGCATTCTGATAGCTATCGTAGGCCACGGTTTTCACCTCAGGATGTTTGTCCTGCAGGTATTTCTGATGGGTGGTGCCGTTTTCCATACCGATTCGCTTACCTTTCAGGTCGGCAAAGGTTTTATAGGTGTCTTTTTTCGCAATCACCAGCGCGGAGTTGGCATAGTAAGGCTGAGTAAATGCAACCTGCTTGCTACGCTCAGGTGTGATATCCATTCCGGAAATTACCGCATCATATTTCTTGAATTTCAGCGCGGGGATCAGGCTGTCGAAAGCGTGATTGGTGAAAGTACATTCTGCCTGCATTTGTTTGCACAGCGCCGTTGCCAGGTCGATGTCAAAACCGACAATTTTATTGCTCGCGTCCAGTGATTCAAATGGCGGATACGTGGCTGATACACCGAAACTAATTTTATCAGCAGCTGAGGCGCCAGCGGCGAAAGTAGCAAGTAATGCGGCCAGTACTAACTTTTTCATGGTGGAACTCCCGTCTGTCAATCTTATGATTATTACCGTGTCTGCGGCGTGGAGTAACAATGCCATTTAATGAATTTATATGCAATAAAAATGATTAAGTATTTTTTTTCTGATATAAAAAAAGACGGACAATTTAGGTTGTTGTCCGTCTTCATTATTTTGCTTTATGCATATTTGCCGGATGGCGGTGCTAGCACCTTATCCGGCCTACAAAAGGTGCATGAACCGTAGGCCTGATAAGCGTAGCGCCATCAGGCATATGCTTAATTCCGGTGTTCAAACGCCAGCGCTTTACGTTCGATTAAGCGCATCATCAGCGTCAGCAAACCGTTGACGATCAGATAAATCACACCTGCCGCACCGAAGACCATAACGTCATAAGTACGACCGTACAGCAGCTGGCTATAGCCCATGACTTCCATCAGCGTGATAGTGTAAGCCAGTGAGGTACTTTTAAATACCAGCACCACTTCGTTGGAATACGAGGAGAGGGCGCGTTTAAAGGCGTACGGCAACAGAATCGCCAGCGTATCCTTTTTGCTCATCCCTAACGCTCCGCAGGACTGCCACTGGCCTTCCGGGATTGCACGGATAGCGCCGTAGAACAGTTGCGTAGTGTAGGCCGCACTGTTTAACGACAGCGCAATTAAGGCGCATAACCAGGGTTCAGAGAGCAGATGCCACAGTACCGGATATTCTTGCAATGCCGGAAACTGTCCTGGTCCGTAGTAGATCAGGAAGATTTGCACCAGCAGCGGTGTACCGGTAAACAGCGTGATATAAGCGCGAACCAGCCACACCAGCACCGGCGTTTTCAGCGTCAGGATGACGGTGAAGATCAGCGCCAGCACCAGAGCAACCACGATGGAGGCGACCGTCAGCGTCAGGCTGGTATGCAGCCCTTTCAACAATTCAGGTAAATACTCAAGCATCAGCCTGGTCTCCGCTCAAAACGTGTCGCGCGCAGGTCAATGCGTTTGAGAATGTACTGACTCACCAGCGTAATCACCAGATAAATAGCGGCCGCCACAATGTACCAGGTAAACGGCTCCTGGGTGCGGGTGGCAATACTCTTCGTTTGCAGCATCAGATCGTTCACGCTGATAAGGCTGACCAGCGCGGTATCTTTCAGCAATACCAGCCACTGGTTACCCAGTCCCGGTAAGGCATGACGCCACATCTGCGGCATCACCAGACGAAAGAAGATCGCAGCTTTAGACAAACCCAACGCCTGACCTGATTCCCATTGTCCGAGTGGCACGGCCTTCAGCGCGCCACGCAGCGTTTGCGACGCGTAAGCGGCGTACAGTAATGACAGTGCAATGACACCGCACAGGAACGGGCTGACGTCGAAGTTTTCGATCTGCATCTGAACCGGGATTTGTACAAACCCGAGATTGATCGTAAAGCCATCGGCCAGCGTCAGCAGCAGCTGTGAGGAGCCGAAATAGATAAACAGAACCACCAGAATTTCTGGCAGACCGCGCAGGATGGTGACCAGGGCCGAGCCCGCCCATGCCACCGGGCGCCATTTTACTGACTCCCAGACGGCAAAAAACATGGCGAGCGCAAGGCCAATGATCAGCGCACAAACGGCAAGGCCGACGGTCATCCCGGCGGCGCTTGCTAAAGGAAAAAATTCATTCATCAAATATTACTTCTGGAACCATTTGTTGTAGATGGTCTCGTAAGTCCCATCTTTCTTCACTTTTTCCAGCGCAGCGTTAAATTTCTGCTGTAGCTCGGTATTGCCCTGGCGCACAGCAATGCCCAGACCGGTACCGAAGTAATCTTTATCCGTCACTTTGTCACCAACCGCGGCAAGCTTAGGATTGTCTTTCAGCCACTCGGTTACTACTGCGGTATCACCAAAGACGCCGTCAATACGACCATTTTGCAGATCGAGTTTGGCATTCTGGTAGCTGTCATACGGCACAGTGGTCACTTCCGGATGTTTATCCATGATGAATTTCTGGTGCGTAGTACCGTTTTGAACGCCGACTTTTTTACCTTTCAGCTGGTCAATGCTGGTGTATTTACCCTGCTGGCCCACAAACAGCGCAGAGTTGTCGTAGTAAGGGGTGGTGAACAGCACCTGTTTTTCACGCTCTGGGGTGATGTCCATACCGGCCATTACCGCGTCAAAACGACGGAATTTCAGGCTTGGGATCAGGCTGTCGAAGGCCTGATTGGTGAAGGTACAAGTAGCGTCAATCTCTTTACACAGCGCGTTTGCCAGATCAACGTCAAAACCTACGATCTTGTTATTCGCATCGATAGATTCAAACGGAGGATAAGACGCTTCGGTGGCGAAACGAATGGTTTGGGCTGCGGTAGCGGAAAGACTAAAACCTGCGATTAGCGCGGCAATCAGAACTTTTTTCATTGTATTGTCCCGAATCTTAGTGAGAAAGATAGTTTTTAAACGCTTCGGTTTGCGGGTTGGCAAAGCAGCTCGCATCCCCAAACTCGACGATATGACCGTTTTCCATATACACCACACGACTGGCCGTTTTACGTGCAACTTCCACTTCGTGGGTGACGATCACCTGAGTAATGTTGGTTTCCGCCAGTTCGCGAATGATGCTGACGATTTGGGCGGTAATTTCCGGGTCAAGCGCGGCGGTCGGTTCATCAAACAGCAGCACCTGCGGCTCCATCATCAACGCGCGGGCAATGGCTACACGCTGTTGCTGTCCACCGGAAAGATGTAATGGGTAACGATCGCTGTAAGGCTTGAGGCGCAGACGTTCCAGCAGTTTCTCGGCGCGCGCCATTGCCTGCTCTTTTGTCAGACCGAGCACACGGCAGGGCGCTTCAATCAGGTTCTGCACAACCGTGAGATGCGGCCAGAGATTATATTGCTGAAAGACCATGCCCACGTTCTGACGCAGATCCCGAATGGCTTTATCTGACGGGGTCTTCGTGAAGTCGAAACGGTTGCCTGCAATAGAGAGCGTACCCGAGCGCGGCATCTCAAGCAGGTTGAGTACGCGCAGCAGCGAGCTTTTCCCGGCTCCACTTGGGCCAAGTAACACCAGTGTTTCACCCTGAGGGCAATCCAGCGTGATATCGAACAGCGCCTGATGTGCGCCGTAGAAGCAGTTAATGCCGTTTAATTGAATACTCATTGACACTCGATACTGGCAGTCTGATAGCTATTGAAGCCGCAGATACTACCTTTGACAGAATAGTTATGCAATATTTATGCGTTAAAAGTTAAATGCAAACCGCATTCTTCTCTAAACATAGCACAAAATAGCGGGGCCACCAGTGGGCAAGAATAAATGTCGGCATTCTATGCAGAATGCCAGACAATTTATGGGGGTTATGATTTAAGCGGGTGAATGGGGCGGTTAGCGGTTTTCGACAGACTGGCGCAGCGTCCCGGCTGGCGCGTGTACGCTGCCGCCCAGATAGCGTACATCATCAACGACCCAGCACTGACCTTCACGGATCATCAGCACTTCATCACGCCAGCTTTGGTCACCCTGTTTCAGCTCTACGCGCAGTGGAATGTTGCGTGCATCACTATTCGGAATAGTCGATGCGCTGGCGACACTGGCGCTGTCTGGTAACGTAGCGCGACTGGAGAACGGATCGCTGTTAAACAGATCGCGGTGTGCATTATCACGGCTGGCATCGGTCAGCAGTTTAGCCAGATTGTCGCTCAGGTACGGACGAAGGGCGGTAATATCATTGTTTCGATGCTGAATACGGTAATCATAGAATTGTTGAGCCACGCTGTCTGGCCCACCTTCTATGCATGAACCACTACGCGTGCCGTTATCTTTATAGACCGGCGTCACGGTCGTACAGGCGCTGAGAAGTAGTGCACATGGAACCAGCAGAGAGAGTTTCGAATAGCGCATAATGATTTCCTTATAAGCTTCCTACTAATTGTGTTCTACGATGAACAATTCGGTCTCACTAAAGATTGTATGATCGATTAACACATTGTTTTTGCTAAAGCAAATTCGCGGACACCCCACCTGAAGTATGTTGGTGGCGCTCGTTGCCAGCTTCAGCTTTAGTATATCAACCTGCAACGGGGCGTTGGCGGCCATTCATGCTTCTTATACTGTATAGACCATCTGAGCATTTGCATGTTCCATTTGCCGCGCTTTACGCCTGGCTAAACAAAATTCATGCCGTGCTGTTGGCTATAAGGGACTCCGGATGGCTAAAATAAGAGTTGCTTAATCTCGGTGCCCGTGCGTTAATGATCCGGTCGGTTTGAATAACAGACGATATACAAAGTAGTTTACTCAAGCAGTTCTCATTTTCAGGTGTAATCCGTTTATCCCCTCTTTGAGTCTCTTCATTAAGCACTACGAAGTTTCTGTCATAAAAACCAAGCTTGCCGAAAGGCTCAAATTAAGGAATAAATATATGTCTACTAAAATGACTGGTTTAGTTAAATGGTTCAATCCTGAAAAAGGTTTTGGCTTCATTACGCCTGCAGATGGCAGCAAAGATGTCTTTGTCCATTTCTCAGCGATTCAAAGTAATGAGTTTAAGACGCTGAATGAAAACCAGAAAGTCGAATTCGGTGTGGAGCAGGGACCTAAAGGTCCATCCGCAATTAATGTTGTGGCGCTTTGAGGTAACTATTATTACTAATCATATTCACTTTCGCTGTCCATGTTGCCATGGCTCCCAATGCAGAACATCAACCTTTGATGTTACTGAAGGAAATCCATTCGGGGCAAAATGTATTTTTTGTAAATCAAAAATGATTACATTTGATAACGTAGCAATGTACATTCAGTCCGGCCAGGCGCCATTAGATTTCAGAAAATAATAACTTCAGGCCCCCAAACATCTGGGGGCTTTTTTATTTCTGGCGGCATAACAGTCAAATAAAAATAAAAAACGCACCACCTGAAACCGCTACACATCAACAAGGATAGCAGTTTTATTTGGCGGGCTTTCCTTTGAGTGTCATAGTGTATTGGTTTGATAATGCTTTTGAGGTCGTGCTCTTAGCGCAAAAAGGAGATTAATGATGCAGTTTTCGACAACCCCTACGCTGGAAGGACAGAGCATCGTGGAGTACTGCGGTGTTGTTACCGGTGAAGCCATTTTAGGCGCGAATATCTTCCGCGATTTTTTTGCCGGTATTCGCGATATTGTCGGCGGTCGCTCCGGCGCGTATGAAAAAGAGCTGCGTAAAGCGCGTGAAATTGCTTTTCAGGAGCTGGGCGAACAGGCGAAAGCGCTGGGTGCTGATGCGGTGGTCGGTATCGATATCGATTACGAAACCGTAGGCAAAGACGGTAGCATGCTGATGGTGAGCGTCAGCGGTACCGCGGTGAAAACTCGCCGATGAAACGTCTGTTGTGTCTGCTGGCATTTACGCTGTTGCTGGTGGGATGTGCTGGCGAAAAAGGGATTGTCGACAAAGACGGGTATCAGTTAGATACCCGCCGTCAGGCCCAGGCTGCTTATCCGCGCATTAAAGTACTGGTTATCCATTACACGGCCGATGATTTTTACTCTTCCCTGGCTACGCTGACCGATAAAAACGTCAGTTCACACTATTTGATCCCCGCAGTGCCGCCGCTTTACCATGGTAAACCGCGTATCTGGCAACTGGTGCCGGAAAAAGATCTGGCCTGGCATGCGGGGATTAGCTTCTGGCGCGGTGCTACGCGTATTAACGATACCTCAATTGGTATTGAGCTGGAAAACCGCGGCTGGCAAAAATCAGCGGGCAGCAAGTATTTTGCGCCGTTTGAGCCCGCGCAGATTCAGGCGTTAATCCCATTGGCGAAAGATATCATCGCCCGCTACGACATAAAACCGCAAAACGTGGTGGCTCATGCAGACATTGCGCCGCAGCGTAAGGACGATCCCGGTCCGCTGTTTCCGTGGCAAGCACTGGCCGCTCAGGGCATTGGCGCATGGCCGGATGCTCAGCGTGTGGCATTTTATCTCGCCGGACGAGCGCCCCATACGCCGGTAGAAACTGCGTCATTGCTCGATCTGCTGTCACGCTATGGCTATGAGGTAAAACCCGAGATGACGCCGCGTGAACAGCAGCGGGTGATTATGGCGTTCCAGATGCACTTCCGCCCGACGTTGTGGAATGGCGTGGCGGACGCGGAAACGCAGGCGATTGCCGAAGCGTTACTGGAGAAATACGGGCAGGGTTAACGCAGACACCAATGCCTGATGGCGCTTCGCTTATCAGGCCTACGGTTAATTTGGCAGGTTTTTCCGCCACCCTGCAATGGCTATCAGCCTAACGCGGCAGCTTACCGTGGTCGCGCAGCCAGGCCGCGGTACGCTCAATCCCTTCATCCAGCGTCACAACGGGCTGATAACCTAACTCTTCCTGGGCGCGGCTGGTATCCAGCGTAAAGTCAAAATTCAGCTTCGAAACGCCGTAATGCGTAAGCTTTGGCTCTTTCGCCGATTTATTGCCTAAGCGCTCCATGCTGCGGGCAATCATGTCCAGCATCGGGTAGGGCACAGAGCGGATACGGCAATCAATATTCAGCTCGTCGATAAGTTTCTGCACAATACTGCGCAGGGTGCGATGTTCACCGTTGGTTATATTGTACGCACGACCCGACGGCAGCTTATCGCAGGCTTGCTGACTCGCCAGCCACATCGCGTGAACCGCGTTCTCGTAATAGGTCATATCCACCAGCGCACTCCCGCCGTGCGGCAACAGGATGCTGCCGTAGTGGTACATCATATGGGCGAGGCGGGGAATAAAGACTTTATCGTGAGGTCCGAACAAGCTTTGTGGGCGCAAGACAGTAAAGCGAGTCTGCGGGTTGGCCTGGGCGAGCAGCGCAATCACCTCTTCACCAGCCGCTTTGCTGCGGGCGAATTCGTTGGCGAAGCGATGGGGACGGAAGTCTTCTTTGATATCGCGATGATGGTGATAATCAAAATACAGCGACGGAGAGGAGATATGAATAAAGTTACGTACGCCCCAGGCTACGGCCCACTCGCCCAGACGGCGGGTAGCACGAACGTTGGCCAGATCAAAAGCTTCCTGAGTTCCCCATGGAGAGGTGAAACTGGAGCAGTGCCACAGCGTGTCAATGCCGGCCAGCATCACTTTTGCCTGCGAAGAAACCAGCTCGGTCAAATCCGCATGCACAAACTCTGCGCCCATTTTCTCCAGCAGCTTGCCCATCGCTTCGTTGCGACCGGTGGCTCTGACGCTGACGCCTTTGCTGCATAAAAACTCAACCGCGTTTCGGCCCAAGCCGCTGGTGGCTCCGGTAACCAGTACCTTCATATCAATCCACTGTGTTTAAAAAACGTCGTGCGCATTCTTCCGTGAATTACGCCTGTATGCAATGGGAAACATGAAAGAATACAGGCTCTTTTTATCATTAGTCTGTGATTTGTTCTGCAAGTTTGGCTATACGCTTCGCCATCCCCCTGAAAATGAACAGGTGGGCGGGGATCATCAACAGCCAGTAGAAGAGGCCAGGCATACCGTGCGGATGCCACCACGCGCGTACATCAATGCGTCGGTGATCGCCTTTATCTTCCAGTGTGAAGCTCAGGCGACCCAGTCCCGGCGCTTTCATCCCAAACAGCAGCGTCAGCTGTTTCTCCGGCTCAACGATGATGACTTTCCAGCTATCAACGGTGTCGCCAACTTGCAATAGTGGGTGTTCGGGACGACCTTTTGCCAGCTTATGGCCGACCAGCAGGTCCAACGCCGCGCGCGTCTTCCATAGAATATTGCCAAAGAAATAGCCTTCTTTGCCGCCGAGTCGATTCACAACCTGCCACAGCGCTTTTGTGCTGGCAGAGGTTTCAACGCTAAAGCCAGCTTGTTTGGCGAAATAGCCATATTCTGGACGCCAGCGGGCAAACGCCTGTGCGTCGTAACCCCAGTCGCTGGAGTTGACCAGCTTCTCTTCTTCCTTCAACGTGCTGCGCACCGCGTCATCAAAGGCAATCAGTTTTTGAGGGATCAGCGCACGTAATTCGGTGTCATCGGCCAGCAGGTCGTGTTTTAAGCCCTGGATCAGCGCTTTGGCCGTGGTTGGCGGCACTGACGTAATGACGTTTAAAAACCAGACCGAAATCCAGCGGGTAGGAAAGGGGATGGGGATGAGCAGGCGATGTTTACCGCTGACCGCCATAAAATGCTCGAACTGTTCCTGATAGCTCAACACCTGCGGCCCGGCGGCTTCGAGGACGCGGTGATGTGGTGTGGGATTTTCCAACAATGCCACCAGATAGTACATTAAATTCTCCAGCGCGATAGGCGTGGTACGCGAGCGTACCCAGCGTGGAGGGGTGAGAACCGGCAGGTTGTAAACCATATCGCGCATGACTTCAAAGGCAGCGGAACCCGCTCCCACGATAATGCCCGCGCGCAATTCCGTCATTGGCACGCCTGACTCGCGCAAGGTGTCCGCGGTTATCTGTCGTGCACGCAGATGATCGGATTGTTCATGCCGGGGAGCCTGCAATGAGCTCAGGAAAATAAGCTGTTTAACTGGCGTATTACGCAGCGCATCGCGCACGTTCATCGCGACCTGACGTTCGTGGGCGATAAAATCACCGCCTTCGCCCATACCATGAACCAGATAATAAACCGTATCAACACCCGTCAGCAGCGGGGTGAGGTTATCTGGCCAATTCAAATCGACCTTGTGGCAACTGACATTGGCCAGTTGCTGCTTTTCCAGCCGTTCAATGCGACGTGCCGCAGCCAACACCTGGTGCCCTTGCTGACTGAGCGCCTGTACCAAATGCTGACCAATGTAGCCACTGGCGCCAAGAACCAAAATCCGTTGCGGCACGCCCATCTCCTTATTGGGTTAAAAAAGCGCGCCAGTGGGCGACGACTTCAGCAAGTTGTTCACGTGATACGTCCAGGTGCATCACCAGGCGCACAATCGGGGAGGCGTTAATCAGCACACCTTGCGCTTTCATATACTCGCCCAGCGCGGTAGCGTGCTCTTCGCCAACGCGAACAAACAGCATGTTGGTGTCGTGGCGCATGACGTCCGCCCCTGCTTCGCGCAGCTGCTCCGCCATCCAGGCGGCGTTGTCATGATCTTCCTGCAAACGCGCCACGTTATTTTTCAGCGCATACAGCCCGGCCGCTGCCAGAATACCGGCCTGACGCATTCCGCCGCCGGTCATTTTGCGCCAGCGAATAGCGCGTTTGATGTACTCGTGGCTGCCGACCAGCAGTGAACCAACGGGGGTACCGAGGCCTTTGGAGAGGCAAATGGTGAACGAATCACAGTATTGCGTGACATCTTTAAGTTCACAGCCGTAGGCGACGATGGCGTTAAAAATACGTGCGCCGTCGACGTGCAGGGCAAGATTACGCTCACGGGTGAATTCCCAGGCGTCTTTCAGATACTCGCGCGGCAGCACTTTGCCGTTGTGGGTATTTTCCAGGCTGAGCAAGCGGGTGCGGGCAAAATGGATATCGTCCACTTTGATTTTTGCAGCTACTTTGTCCAGAGGCAGGGAGCCATCCGGTGCGGCGTCGATAGGTTGCGGTTGAATGCTACCGAGCACCGCTGCGCCACCTGCTTCGTAGAGATAGTTATGCGCGCCCTGGCCGGCAATGTACTCTTCGCCACGCTGACAATGGCTGAGCAGCGCCACCAGGTTAGCCTGAGTACCGGTAGGTAAGAAAATAGCGGCTTCTTTACCAGAAAGCTCTGCGGCGTATTGCTGGAGGGCGTTAACGGTAGGGTCGTCTCCATACACGTCATCCCCGACCGGGGCTGCCATCATCTCTTCCAGCATGGCGCGACTCGGCCGGGTGACGGTATCACTGCGTAAATCAATCATGGTGTCTCCTTATTACACTTCATCCTTCAGGCTGCCTCGGCGTTGGCCGCACCCTTAAACCCCAGTCACATAGTATACCTATGCTCCTGGGGATTTTCGGGCTAGCCGCCTTGATGCATCATGAATGATTTTGTGTGTGATTTAATAAGGATGTTTTACCTGAGCCAGTTCGTTTTCGCCAGTTCGATCACTTCATCACCGCGTCCACTGATGATTGCACGCAGCATATACAGGCTAAAACCTTTGGCCTGTTCGAGTTTGATCTGCGGCGGGATCGCCAGCTCTTCTTTCGCCACGACCACATCGACCAGCACCGGGCCGTCAATCGACATCGCCCTTTGTAGCGCTTCATCAACCTCTGAGGATTTTTCCACGCGAATGCCTGTAATGCCACAGGCTTCGGCAATCCGTGCGAAGTTGGTGTCGTGCAGTTCGGTGCCGTCGGTCAGATAACCGCCCGCTTTCATCTCCATTGCGACAAATCCCAGTACGCTGTTGTTGAAGACAATAATCTTCACCGGCAGCTTCATCTGGACAACCGACAGAAAATCTCCCATCAGCATGCTAAAGCCGCCGTCACCGCACATTGCCACAACCTGGCGTCCTGGTTCGGTGGCTTGTGCACCGAGTGCCTGCGGCATGGCATTCGCCATCGACCCGTGGTTAAACGATCCGAGCAGGCGACGTTTGCCGTTCATTTTCAGATAGCGTGCTGCCCACACCGTTGGCGTACCAACGTCGCAGGTAAAGATTGCATCGTCAGCGGCAAAGTGGCTGATCTGTTGCGCCAGATACTGCGGGTGAATGGCTTTATCGCTGGGTTTGGCTAAATCATCCAGCCCTTTGCGCGCCTCGCGATAGTGCTCCAGCGCTTTGTCCAGGAACTGCCGCTCGGTTTTCTCTTCCACCAGAGGCAGTAGGGCACGGAGAGTGGATTTAATATCGCCTACCAGCGCCATATCCACTTTACTGTGCGCGCCAATGCTCGCCGGATTGATATCAATCTGAATAATTTTGGCGTCGGTGGGGTAGAACGGGCGATAGGGGAACTGAGTGCCAAGCAGGATCAGCGTGTCGGCATTCATCATGGTATGGAAGCCGGATGAAAAGCCAATCAGCCCGGTCATACCCACGTCATAGGGGTTATCGTACTCAACATGCTCTTTACCACGCAGGGCGTGAACAATCGGCGCTTTGATTTTAGCCGCAAACTCAACCAGTTCTTTATGCGCACCGGCGCAGCCACTACCGCACATCAGGGCGATATTGCTGGAGTAGCGCAGCAGTTGCGCCAGTTTTCTCAGCTCTTCTTCTTGTGGAGTCACCACCGGGAGCGGCGCATGATACCAGTGCGTGGTGGCGCTTTCAGGTGCAGGTTTTAGCGCCACGTCACCGGGTAAAACCACCACGGAAACGCCACGGTTGAGCACCGCCTTACGCATGGCAATTGCCAGCACCTGTGGGATTTGTTCTGGGCTGGAAACCAGCTCGCAATAGTGGCTACATTCGCGGAACAACTCTTGCGGGTGGGTCTCCTGAAAATAACCGCTGCCTATTTCACTGGAGGGAATATGCGCGGCGATTGCCAGTACCGGGACGTGGTTACGGTGACAATCAAACAGCCCGTTGATCAGGTGCAGGTTGCCTGGCCCGCACGAGCCTGCGCAGACGGCCAGTTCGCCCGTCAACTGCGCTTCAGCGCCCGCAGCGAAGGCTGCAACCTCTTCATGACGGGTTGGCATCCAGTCAATTGTTCCCATACGATTCAGACTGTCACTCAGACCATTAAGTGAGTCACCCGTTACACCCCAAATGCGTTTTACGCCAGCCTGTTCGAGTGTTTTAGCAATAAAAGCGGCAACCGTTTGTTTCATGGTTTTCCTTCTCCTCTAATGTGATACCGGTTACAAGTTTAGATGAAGATAATAGTTATGCTTCTCATTTCCCCCTTATTTCCGGCAGGTTTCATTTAACCTGTATTAAGCGTAGTTTGTTATTGGACATGGTGAAACAAGGAATAAATTCAAATGGTTACAAAACTATTAAATTCAGTTAACCGAGTACTGACTCACGAAGATTTTGGCAAGTTATTGTTACGCTTTGCCGTCGGTGGGCTGATGCTGTTTCATGGGCTGCATAAACTCTTTGCGGGTATTGATGGCATCAGCGGTATGTTGATAGCGAAAGGTTTCCCAGGCTTTATTGCGTATGGCGTTCTGTTGGGAGAGGTTGTGGCACCGTGCCTGATTATTCTTGGCATCCTGACGCGTCCGGCGGCGTTAGGGCTGGCGTTTACGATGGTTGTTGCATGGCTGATGGTCGGGATGGGTGAAACCTGGACACTGGATAAAACCGGTGCATGGGCGATTGAAAGTCTGGTTTATTTCTTTATCGGCGCGCTGGCCGTGGCGTTTTTGGGGGCGGGGCGTTACTCCGTTGCCGGGAATTCTGCCTGGCGATAGTTACCATCTGAGAGTCTATACCGAGGCGGGAAAGCGTAGCATTGCTCCGCCTCGTCGTTCAATTTGTCGCTACTCTATGTCGTCACTGTTCCATAGTTTGTGCCGACGTCTCAGCGCTCGCTGCGTCAATGCCCTTGCCATCGCGGCGCCTATTTCAGCGCTGACCACCAGTCCCTGAATAAACGGACGATCGTGCATCAACCACGGCAGCCCGCCAAAAGCGATGCGATTGCGGGCGTTTTCCGGCGCTTGCAGCGTGTAATCTTCGCCGATATCCGGGATCTCATCGCCACAGGCCAGCAGTTGATCGCGTAGTGTTGGGAACGGGATATCTTTGTTCTGCAATGCCCGTTGTCCTCGGGCGTCAATAAACACATCAAATTCGCAGCGCTGACCGTGGTGGGAAATTACCGTCATTTCCTGTTCATTCATGCGCTCATAATCTGTGCCGAGCGCGAGGATCTCAATCAGCCCGGCTTCGTGCAGCGCCAGCAGTCGGCGAACTGACTCTGACGGGATTGCCGCATAGTTATCAATAAATACCCGCGCCAGTCCGTACCTGAAACGTTTTTCGTCGCGGGTATCAAGATGAGGGACTATCTCCTCGATAACCTCGTGCAGGCGCAGCAAGGTATAGCGCCAGGCGACGGTATGTTGTTTCTGCTTGTTGCGCTCAACTTCTACCAGGTTACGTCTCGCCCAGTCAAAAGGGTCATGTCTGAGCCTGTCGGCGAAATAGACTTCGGGGAACGTGTCGGCGTTAAGCGTCGCAAGCGCCACCTGTTGGCACCAGCCTGGCGCTGCGTCTTGCAGTTGTTGCACCATAAGCTGAAAGATGCGGTCCAGTAATCCGTTTTGTCCATAGGCAATGGCATCTTCAATTGCTTCTGGCGTCGCGATATTCAGCGATTCATACGGAAGGGGGCAGTAAAAATCCGCTTCAGGCAGTACCCCGCTGCGCGACATCAGGGTTAGTTTCAGGTTTTGACTGTCGGATTTAGGTGTAAATTGCAGTGAATGGTCGGTATTGGTAGTGAAGGTGCCATGCTGACTGGCCACAGCCATCGCGGCGTCGATAGCACTTAATGAGGTGCCCAGAATCCCTACCCGGCAAGCACCAATCTGCGCGTCCATCAGACCGGTCCACGGACTTGGGAAAAATTTGCGTTCCTGAGCATCCGTTTCAGGCCACAGATGACCAGTGGCGATAGCGGCGAAATCCACCTCAACGGGTTGTGACGCGTGGTTGATCCACAAAGAAACCCCATTCGGGTCTGCTCGCAGGTCGGTGACTTCGCTTGATTCATGTATGCGAATCGTGAAACCGGCTTGTTGCGCTTTCTCGACAATGGCTAAAAAACGATTGCGATAATAGTCGCCGAGGATCACGCGGGGCAAAAATTGCCGCTCATGCAAAGAGGTGCGTTCAATTTGAAACTGGGCCAGATAGTCATCACTTTGATTCTGAAGCCACGTCAGATAACTGATATAGATCGGCGGGATCTCAATGCTGGCTATATTTGCCAGCATGTGGTCTGCGTTGTTGTCGCTATTGTAAGGCATGCCAACGCCCGCCTCTTCAGCTTGCTCGTAAAGCTCTATTTCCAGCGGTTCACCGCGCTCAACCAGGGCATGAAATGTATAAATCCCGGTGGGACCGACGCCGACAATGGCCACTTTTTTCATGGGGATCCTTGTAGAAAGTTCGACGTGGTAGTCAGGGATTATGTTTAATCTGCGCAGGGTAAGTGTGGTCGATAATTTGCGGGGAGAGTGAAAACATCAGAATTTTGCAACGCCTGACAGCATAAAAAAAGGCCACCCGGTACAGCCAGGCGGCCTTTTGCACATCAGATACCGGCCAATTACGCCAGCACTAAATCACCCTGCGGATGACAGGAACAAGCCAGCACATAACCTTCAGCGATTTCTGCGTCGGTCAGCGTCATGGTGCTGCTGATCGTGTAGTTACCGTCAACCACTTTGGTTTTGCAGCAGCCGCAAACACCTGCACGGCATGCGGCGACAACCGGAACCTTGTTGCTTTCCAGCGCTTCCAGCAGCGTACTGCCCACCGGCGCGTAGAACTCTTTCGCCGGCTGTAGCTTGGTAAACTTCAGGCCACTGGTGGCGGCTTCGGCAACAGGTGTGAAGAACTGCTCTTTAAAGAAGCGCGTCACACCCAGCGCTTTGACTTCTTTCTCGACCAGATCCATATAAGGTGCCGGGCCACAGGTCATCACGGTACGCGAGGTCAGATCCGGTACGCTTTTCAGCAGTTCAGTCGTCAGTCGGCCGGAAACAAAACCTTCTGTGGCATTGTTTTCAGCAACTAATGTCACCGGATATTCGCGCCACTCGTCGGCAAAAATGACATCTTGCGGCGAGCGAACGTTAAAGATTACCTGTACATCCGCTTGTGGGCGGTACTTTGCCAACCAGCGACGCATTGACATGATTGGCGTGACACCACAGCCGGCGGCCAGCATCAGGAACTTGTCTTCCGCTTTATCTTCACAGGTGAACTCACCCATTGCATCCGACAGCCAGATATAGTCGCCGCGCTTCACGTCGCGGGTTAGCCACTGTGAACCTGCGCCATCGTCAATCCGGCGGATGGTCAACGTGATGTACTCGTTAACGCCCGGCGTTGAAGAAATGGTGTAAGCACGCAGTGTATCCGCTGAATTACGTACGCTGACCAGTGCATATTGCCCGGCGCGGTAAGGATAATAATCGTGGCATAGCAACGAAATTGTCCATACATCCGGCGTTTCCTGATGGATGTGGTGAACCTGCATCCGCCATGGGCACTGATGAGTTGGCATTGTCATTCTTTACTCCTTACGCGCTCAGCAGTTGCTTCATGTCTTCTTCAACGGTGGTCACGGAACGCAGACCAAATTTCTCGTTGAGAACTGCCAGCAGATCCGGTGTGAAGAAACCAGGTGCAGTCGGGCCAGTGACGATGTTTTTCACGCCCAGAGACAGCAGGGTCAGCAGAATAACAATCGCTTTCTGTTCGAACCAGGAGAGCACCAGAGACAGCGGCAGATCGTTCACGCCACAGCCCAGTTTCTCAGCCAGGGTTACCGCCAGGATGATGGCAGAGTAAGCATCGTTACACTGACCAGCATCCACCAGACGCGGCAGGCCTTCGATATCTCCGAACTCCAGTTTGTTGAAGCGGTATTTACCGCAAGCAAGGGTCAGGATCAGGCAGTCATCCGGCACGCTGGTGGCGAAGTCGGTGAAGTAGTTACGTTCACCACGTGCACCGTCACAACCGCCAACCAGGAAGATGTGACGCAGTTTTTCGCGGCTCACCAGGTCGATCAGGGTATCAGCAGCGCCCAGCAGGGTCTGACGACCGAAACCTACGGTGATAAGGTGCGGGATTTCGCTGTACGGGAAGCCAGCCATCTGCTGTGCCTGAGCGATAACCGGACCGAAGTTGTCGCCTTCGAGGTGGCTCACACCCGGCCAACCGACGATGCTACGGGTCCAGATACGGTCGTCGTACGCGCCAACGGTCGGGTCGATGATGCAGTTAGAGGTCATGACGATCGGACCTGGGAAGCGGGCAAACTCTACCTGCTGGTTCTGCCAGCCGCTGCCGTAGTTACCGATCAGGTGCTTGAACTTACGCAGTTCCGGGTAGCCGTGCGCCGGCAGCATTTCACCGTGGGTATAAACGTTAACACCGGTACCTTCGGTCTGCTCCAGCAGGTTGTACAGATCTTTCAGGTCGTGACCGGAGATCAGGATGCACTTACCTTCGGTCGCTTTTACGTTGACCTGAGTCGGGGTTGGGTGACCGTATTTGGTGGTTTCACCGGCGTCCAGAATGCTCATCACTTTGAAGTTCATCTGGCCGATTTCCATTGAACACTCCAGCAGAGCGTTCATATCGGCAGGCCAGGTACCCAGCCACGCCATGATTTTGTGGTACTGAGCGTAGATTTCGTTGTCGTACTGACCGAGAACGTGCGCGTGCTCCATGTAAGCTGCCGCACCTTTCAGGCCGTACAGACACAGCAGACGCAGGCCGAGAATGTTCTCGCCAATGGCTGCTTTGTCTTTGTTCGGGGTAAATTCAGCGGCCTGACGTTGCAGGTCACCCAGATCGTCGCTGACCAGTTGCAGATCGGCCATCGGGTTGGTGACCGCTGCGTTCGCGTCGATGTTCAGGCATTGCGCTTTCAGGGCGTCGCGCATGGCGATAGCTTCACGGGCATAGCCAACAATACGCGGGGAATCGAAGTTAACGTTAGTCAGCGTGGAGAAGAACGCACGCGGCGCAAAGTTATCAACCTCATGGTCGATGATGCCGTATTCACGTGCTTTAACAGCCCATGCAGACAGACCTTGTAGGGAAGCAATCAGCAGATCCTGCAAATCGGAGGTCTCAGCCGTTTTACCGCACATACCCTGCGCGTAAGAGCAGCCGTTTCCTGCCGGAGTACGGATGGTTTGTTCACATTGCACACAAAACATGGTCACACCTTTTAAAGTTATATTTAATATACATGTTTAAGATTATGCCTGTGCGCGAAGGGATAAAAGGGATTTCTACTACTACTTGCAGGGAGATTGATTTAGCGCAATTTTGGCGGTAGCTGACTACCGCCAGAGAGGTATTTGTTCCGGCGTCAGGCGGAGAAAAACGCCATCAGCAGAGGCACTAACAGACTCAGAATAAAGCCGTGGACGATGGCTGCCGGGACCATTTCCAGACCGCCGCTGCGTTGTAAAACGGGCAGGGTGAAATCCATTGATGTCGCGCCGCATAATCCCAGCGCGGTAGAGCGGCTGCGGCCCACCATTCCTGGAATCAACATAATGGCGATCAGCTCACGGGCCAGGTCGTTAAAGAAGGCGGCACTACCAATTACGGGCCCGAACGATTCGGTTAACAGAATACCGGACAGGGAATACCAGCCAAAACCTGATGTCATCGCCAGCGCGGTTTTCAGCGGTAGACCGAGGATCAAGGCATTGATAACCCCCGCCAGCATCGAACTGGCGACGACGACGACGGCCACGATCATCCCCCGACGGTTCAACACAATTTGCTTTAAGGTCATGCCGCTATTGCGCAGTTGAATCCCCACCAGGAACAGTAAAAAGATTAACGTATATTCGCTGGCTTCGGTGGCATGCTGCAGAATGGGAAGCCCAGTGAGGCCGAGCAGGAAACCGACGACGACGACGCCGCAAAGCTGAAGCGACTCAAGCGCCATTGCAATTCGCGAGGGGAGCTTTTCTTGCTTGTGGTTGTGTCTCCAGGGCAGCGAACGCTCCAGCCAGAACAGCGCCGCAATATTACACAGTATAATGACCGTCACGCTGACCGCAGAATAATGAAGAATGGCTAACAGGTTGCTGGCGAGATTATCCAGAAACGCCAGGCTAATACCCATAAAAAAGAGAATAAGGTAGACGATCCAGCTTAACAGGCGATTGATAAGTTGTAATGCAGTCCTGTGCCGGAGCGGAATAAGGTAGCCCACAATAAGGGGAACCAGAATGATTAACAGCCCTGAAAACATGAAAATCAGATCCTTGCTGAGAAGTAAGACGAAATGCGTCACTATAACCTAAATAATTCAAGTTGCAGGAAGGCGGCAAGGGAGTGAATCCCCGGGAGCGTACATAAGTACGTGACTGGGGGGAGCGAGCGCAGTCAACACATCTGCAACTTGAAGTATAACGGGTACACACACTACTCAATGCAAAGAGGGGAGTAAAGTTGCAAATAAAAGGAAATATAGAGAGGAACAAAAAGACCTGACTTTCGCCAGGCCTTTTTGTTAGCGATTAATCGCGTTTTTCCAGCAGGGTGCGGTAAATAAGACCGCCGAGAACCCCACCGATAATCGGCATGACCCAGAAGAACCACAATTGTTGCAATGCCCAGCCGCCCTGGAAAATGGCTACTGCGGTACTACGTGCCGGGTTTACGGAGGTGTTGGTGACCGGAATACTGATCAAGTGAATCAGTGTTAACGCCAGACCAATTGCGATAGGTGCAAAACCTGCCGGAGCATGTTTATCGGTCGCACCGTGGATCACTAATAAGAAACCTGCGGTCAGAATAATTTCAATGACGACGGCAGAAAGCATGGAATAACCGCCTGGTGAATGTTCACCAAAGCCGTTCGAAGCAAAACCACTGGCCGTTGCATCAAAACCTGCTTTACCGCTGGCAATAAGATACAGTGCCGCAGCTGCAACAATACCGCCCACAACCTGAGCAATAACGTAACCAATAACATCTTTTGCCGGGAAACGACCGCCAGCCCATAAACCGAAGGTTACCGCCGGGTTAAAATGCCCACCTGAAATATGACCCACAGCGAATGCCATGGTTAATACTGTCAGGCCGAATGCCAGCGCGACACCGGCAAATCCAATTCCCAATTCCGGGAATGCGGCTGCCAGCACTGCACTACCGCACCCACCAAAAACGAGCCAAAACGTACCGAAGAATTCAGCTGCTAATTTCCTGAACATAACCACCTCAATTAAAAGTTCCGGGTTCGTGTTCCTTGCCCGGTAATTCATCGCTAAAAGGGACGATGATGAAAGAGCGGGTATTTTAGAAAAAAATATCATCCCTTCGCCAGTTAAATTGATGAAAAAATTTGATTTAAGGCAATATGTTGCGATTCCTTTTTGAATCTTGGGTGAATGAAGCATAGTTCAATTAGCGAAAGGACGATGATTAAGTTCTGAAATTATATTCAGGAGAAAACATAAGAAGAATATTCTTATTTTTTTTGCTTTTGCGATTCACACCAGATTGATATCGGGTGTCCTGAGCGCCCGCTTGCCGTTATACTCCTGATAACTTGAAGGAAAAAGTTAGCATTTCCGGAGGCTATATGATTCTCGAACGCGTTGAGATTGTTGGATTTCGCGGTATTAACCGTCTGTCGTTGATGCTGGAGCAGAGCAACGTGCTGATTGGGGAGAACGCGTGGGGTAAATCCAGTCTGCTGGATGCCTTAACCCTGCTGCTGTCGCCGGAGTCAGACTTGTATCATTTTGTCCGCGAGGATTTCTGGTTCCCGCCGGGTGATATACAGGGCCGGGAACACCACCTGCACATTATCCTGACGTTTCGTGAATCCCAGCCGGGTCGTCACCGGGTGCGTCGCTATCGTCCTCTGGAAGCCAGTTGGACGCCTTGCCAGGATGGCTATCACCGCATTTTTTATCGCCTGGAAGGCGAGTGTGCGGATGACGGTAGCGTTCTTACCTTGCGCAGTTTTCTTGATGGCGACGGCCATCCATTACCTCTCGATGACATTAACGATCAGGCGCGCCACCTTGTGCGTCTGATGCCTGTACTGCGTCTGCGCGACGCGCGATTTATGCGACGGATCCGCAACGGTACCGTGCCGGACTCGGCGGATGTCGAAGTCACCGCCCGCCAACTGGATTTTCTGGCGCGTGAGCTGGCTACCCGGCCGCAAAACCTGACTGACGGGCAGATCCGCCAGGGGTTATCGGCCATGGTTCAGTTGTTGGAGCACTATTTTTCCGAGCAGGGGGCTGGCCAGTCCCGCTACCGTCTGATGCGCCGTCGCTCCAATAACGAACAACGGAGCTGGCGCTATCTGGACATTATTAACCGCATGATTGATAAACCCGGCGGACGTACGCACCGGGTTATTCTGTTGGGCCTGTTTTCGACCTTGTTGCAGGCCAAAGGCACGCTAAGGCTGGATAAAGACGCCCGACCTTTACTGCTGGTGGAAGATCCGGAAACGCGTTTACATCCCATCATGCTGTCGGTGGCCTGGCACTTGTTGAATTTACTGCCTCTGCAGCGAGTGGCGACCACCAACTCTGGTGAGCTGCTGTCCCTTACGCCTGTTGAGCATGTTGTTCGTCTGGTACGTGAATCATCCCGCGTCGCTGCCTGGCGGCTGGGGCCGGGTGGGATCAGTGCAGAAGATGGTCGGCGAATCGCATTTCATATTCGTTTTAATCGTGCGTCATCGTTGTTTGCCCGCTGCTGGCTGCTGGTGGAAGGTGAAACGGAAACCTGGGTTATTAACGAACTGGCCCGCCAGTGCGGACACCACTTTGATGCAGAAGGGATTAAAGTCATTGAATTTGCCCAGTCCGGTCTTAAGCCGCTGGTTAAATTCGCCCGCCGGATGGGGATAGAGTGGCATGTGCTGGTCGATGGCGATGAAGCCGGGAAAAAGTACGCGGCCACGGTACGTAGCTTATTGAATGACGACAGAGAGGAAGAGCGTGAGCATTTGACCATGCTCCCCGCGCTGGATATGGAACACTTTATGTATCGCCAGGGGTTTGCTGACGTCTTTCACCGGGTGGCGCAAATCCCTGAGAATGTGCCTATGAATATGCGCAAAATTATCTCCAAGGCGATACATCGTTCGTCAAAACCGGATTTGGCCATTGAGGTGGCGATGGAAGCCGGGCGGCGGGGCGTTGATGCGGTGCCAACGCTGCTGCGAAAAATGTTTTCCCGCGTGCTGTGGCTGGCACGCGGCAGAGCGGATTAGTGGCGAAACATCGACGACAGCTGCGAATGGATGCTGTCCAGTAGCTGATAGCGGCGGCGGTATTCTGCGCGTTTTTTGCTGGCAATATCCGCCTCGCTTTTTCGCGCCAGCGTGCGTGGAATATGATAGTACCCGTTGCTGTCGCACTCACCGCCAACCGACTCCCAAAAAGTGTTGTAGTCGGAAAGAATTACCTTGTTTTTATCGTCGTAGCGCGGGCTACGAAAAATATGCTGTTCATTGCTTACAGCCAGAATTTGTTCGATATTTAATTGTTCCGCAAAACAGCAAATGGCTTCCATCACAATACGTTTTGGGAAAATCCCATGGCATGATTTGGTCGCTTTTTGAATTTCTTCATGTGGCAGTAATCGGCTTCCTCCCTGTAACCCGCCAATAAACAACGTACTGTTCCCTTCATAATTGCACAGCGTAAACGTCATTTCCGCTAAAGTCTCGCCAGCGCAATTGCGTACCAGAATGGTGCTTTCACCTTCTTTATCCAGTATGATGAATGAAGTCATTATTACACTAAATACTTCGCTATTTTTTCCCTCAATTTGTGCTAGTTGTAATCCATCTTCACTTAAATAATCCTTAAATTCAGTGGCTGAAAAAAAGCTGCGGATAGCATTGTAGTGATAACGCACGGCATCCAGTTTCGTTTTGTGGTCAAGGTTTTTCGCGAGATAGGCGCGATGCAAACGAACCGGCAATCGTGGCTGGCGTGCAAGTATGCTATCAAGGTCAGGCCATTGCGCCAACTCGGTCATCCATTCACGCGTTAATCGCGGCATAAGCGCTGAGCGCAACAAAAACTTACGACGAAAGCTACGCTGATGCCAAAATTGTCCTGGGCGCCAATGTCCGGTCATCAGGCTACAAAAGAGGCTAAAACTTGTGACTGGTTTTGAGGAAAGAAAAGTGCTTTCAGTTAGCTGGCTCATAATATAAATCCGATTGATACCTTTGTACTAATTTCAGCACAGCGGATCTTAACCATTCATCAATAACTCTGTTATTCTTGCGCTTTTCAACGGCGATTTATTTAACGTTGATGATTAGCACTCCACTCTGGTGGGCGTATTGGGGGAATTGGGACATTTATGAAGCTCAAGGGAAAAATCAAAAAACGCTATTTTCTGTTCGCCGTCATCCTTATTGTGGCGGTAATTGCACTTTGGCGAACGCTTAATGCGCCTTTACCTCAGTATCAAACATTAATTGTTCGACCTGGCGATCTGCAACAAAGCGTACTGGCGACCGGTAAGCTGGATGCGCTGCGTAAAGTTGACGTCGGGGCGCAGGTCAGCGGGCAGTTAAAAACGCTGTCGGTCGCGATTGGCGATAAAGTGAAAAAAGATCAGTTGCTCGGTGTTATCGATCCTGAACAGGCGCAAAACCAAATCAAAGAGGTTGAAGCGACGCTGATGGAATTGCGCGCCCAGCGTTTACAAGCCGAAGCTGAGTGGAAGCTGGCGCGGGTCACTCTCTCCCGCCAACAACAGCTGGCGAAAACTCAGGCCGTTTCACAGCAGGATCTCGACACGGCGGCCACCGAAATGGCGGTCAAACAGGCGCAAATTGGCACAATTGACGCGCAAATTAAGCGTAATCAGGCCTCTCTCGATACGGCGAAAACCAACCTTGATTACACCCGCATCGTTGCGCCAATGGCTGGCGAAGTAACACAAATTACTACCCTGCAGGGGCAAACCGTTATTGCCGCCCAGCAGGCACCTAACATTCTGACCCTGGCCGATATGAGCACCATGCTGGTAAAAGCGCAGGTTTCTGAGGCTGATGTAATTCACCTGCATCCTGGGCAAAAGGCCTGGTTTACCGTGCTGGGCGATCCGCAGACGCGTTACGAAGGTAAGCTCAAAGATGTTCTTCCGACGCCAGAAAAAGTGAATGACGCGATTTTCTACTATGCCCGCTTCGAAGTTCCCAACCCGAAAGGGATCCTGCGTCTGGATATGACCGCGCAGGTCCATATCCAGCTCACTGATGTCAAAAATGTCCTGACCATCCCGCTGTCGGCGCTGGGCGATCCTATTGGCAACAACCGCTATAACGTCAGACTACTGCGTAACGGCGAAACCCGCGAACGTGAAGTGGTTATCGGCGCGCGTAATGACACCGATGTGGAGATCGTGAAAGGGCTGGAAGAGGGGGATGAAGTTATTACCGGTGAGGGCAACGCTGGAGCTGCAAAATGACAGCATTGCTTGAGCTGAGCCATATCCGCCGCAGCTATCCGTCAGGTGAAGGCCAGGTTGAGGTGTTGAAGGACGTATCCTTGAGCATTCAGGCCGGGGAAATGGTGGCGATTGTCGGGGCGTCGGGTTCGGGTAAATCGACGCTGATGAACATTCTCGGCTGTCTGGATAAGCCAACCAGCGGTACGTATCGGGTTGCCGGACGCGATGTCTCTACGCTGGATAGCGATGCGCTAGCGCAACTCCGTCGTGAGCATTTTGGTTTTATCTTCCAGCGCTATCACCTGCTGTCGCATTTAACCGCCGCACAAAATGTTGAGGTACCGGCGGTCTACGCTGGCACTGAACGTAAGCAGCGCCTGGCGCGTGCGCAGGAATTACTCCAGCGGCTGGGGTTGGGTGACCGGGTTGACTATCAACCTTCCCAGCTTTCCGGTGGTCAGCAGCAGCGGGTCAGTATCGCGCGTGCGCTGATGAACGGGGGGCAGGTTATTCTTGCCGACGAACCCACCGGTGCACTGGATAGCCATTCCGGCGAAGAGGTGATGGCGATTTTGCATCAGCTGCGCGATCGCGGGCATACGGTAATTATCGTTACTCACGACAGCCAGGTCGCCGCGCAGGCCGAACGGGTCATTGAAATTCGTGACGGCGAGATTGTGCGCAATCCACCGCCACAGAAACCCTCTGGCGGACGCGATATCGCGGAGCCAACGGTGAAAACGGCATCCGGCTGGAGCCAGTTTGTCAGCGGTTTTCGTGAAGCGCTTACGATGGCCTGGCTGGCAATGGCCGCGAATAAGATGCGTACGCTACTGACCATGCTTGGGATCATCATCGGTATTGCTTCGGTGGTGTCGATCGTGGTGGTTGGCGATGCGGCTAAACAACTTGTGCTGGCAGATATTCGCGCTATAGGTACTAACACCATTGATATCTATCCAGGCAAAGACTTCGGCGACGACGATCCGCAATATCAACAGGCGTTGAAGTATGACGATTTGACGGCGCTACAGAAGCAGCCCTGGGTCAGTTCAGTAACGCCTGCGGTGTCGAAGAACCTGCGGTTACGCTATGGCAATATCGACGTTGCTGCCAGTGCTAATGGCGTTAGCGGCGACTATTTCAACGTCTATGGCATGACATTTAGCGAAGGGACCACCTTTAACGCCGAGCAACTGGCGGGGCGCGCTCAGGTGGTGGTGCTCGACAGCAATACCCGTCGTCAGTTGTTCCCCAATAAAGCGAAAGTTGTTGGCGAAGTCGTGCTGGTGGGGAATATGCCTGCCACGGTGATTGGTGTTGCAGAAGAGAAACAGTCGATGTTTGGCAGTAGCAAGATCCTGCGTGTCTGGCTGCCTTACAGCACTATGTCCGGGCGTATTATGGGACAGTCGTGGCTGAACTCGATCACCGTGCGGGTGAAGGATGGTTTTGACAGTGCCCAGGCCGAACAGCAACTGACCCGACTGTTGACGTTGCGCCACGGTAAGAAGGATTTCTTCACCTGGAATATGGACGGCATCTTGAAAACCGCCGAAAAGACCACACGTACATTACAACTCTTCCTGACGCTGGTGGCGGTGATTTCGCTGGTGGTCGGTGGGATTGGCGTGATGAATATTATGCTGGTTTCAGTAACCGAACGAACGCGTGAGATTGGTATTCGTATGGCGGTTGGCGCTCGCGCCAGTGACGTGCTGCAACAGTTCTTAATTGAAGCGGTGTTAGTGTGTCTGGTTGGCGGCGCGTTGGGCATTAGCCTGTCGATGCTGATCGCTTTTACGCTACAGCTATTTCTGCCGGGCTGGGAAATTGGATTCTCACCCGTCGCGCTGTTGACGGCGTTCCTGTGTTCGACTGCAACCGGTGTGTTGTTTGGCTGGTTACCGGCGCGGAATGCGGCACGTCTGGATCCAGTAGATGCTCTGGCGCGGGAATAATGCCACAGAGATAAAAATGCCAGCCGCTAGGGCTGGCATTTTGACTGCGGGATGTACACAATGAGACAGAAGAGCTATGCGACAGCTTCTGTTTCAATGACAGGCACGATGACACTGGCATGATTGCCTTTTGGCCCCTGGTGGACATCAAACTGGACAGACTGTCCGGCTTTTAGCGTTCTGTAACCATCCATCTGAATGGTGGAGTAATGGGCGAAAATATCTTCGCCGCCGCCTTCGGGGCAAATGAAACCAAACCCTTTGGCGTTGTTGAACCACTTAACAGTACCCGTTTCCATACTTCGACATCCTTCGTAAATCTTATATAAGTAAGATGGAATGAACCGGTGGCGGAGTGGGGGCTGTTCAAAACCTCGCCAACTCTCGAGACTACAATTTAGAGAAATCAGGCGGGGCGTCAAGCGCCATGCAGACGGAATAGGGTAAAAATGCATCAAAATTTGAAGCAGTTAACGCTATTGTCGGTTATGTGACAGATGTCGCGGATGGCACTAATAGATGATAGTTATCTAATACTTGAGGTAGATTGATTGTGCGCATAGGCTGCTTGTCAGCGGCAAGATTTTCTGCCGGAAACCGTAACTGAAGATGACGACTGACAATGGGTAAGACGAACGACTGGCTGGATTTCGATCTGCTGGCGGAAGACAAATTGCGCGACGCGCTAAAACCGCCATCTATGTATAAAGTGATATTAGTCAATGATGATTACACTCCGATGGAGTTTGTTATTGACGTGTTACAAAAATTCTTTTCTTATGATGTAGAACGTGCAACGCAACTGATGCTTGCAGTTCACTATCAAGGCAAAGCTATCTGCGGTGTGTTCACTGCCGAAGTGGCTGAAACCAAAGTAGCGATGGTGAACAAATATGCGAGGGAGAACGAGCATCCGTTGCTGTGTACGCTGGAAAAAGCCTGAATGCAGGCATAAACATTGGGGGAGGTGCCTATGCTCAATCAAGAACTGGAACTCAGTTTAAACATGGCTTTCGCCAGAGCGCGCGAGCACCGACATGAGTTTATGACCGTCGAGCACTTGTTACTGGCGTTGCTCAGTAACCCATCGGCCCGCGAAGCGCTGGAAGCGAGTTCTGTGGATCTGGTGGCGCTCCGTCAGGAACTCGAAGCCTTCATTGAACAGACCACACCTGTATTGCCTGCCAGTGAGGAAGAACGCGACACGCAGCCAACGTTGAGTTTTCAGCGTGTACTGCAACGCGCGGTCTTTCATGTTCAGTCCTCCGGGCGCAATGAAGTTACCGGCGCAAATGTGCTGGTCGCTATCTTCAGCGAGCAGGAATCTCAGGCGGCTTATCTGCTGCGTAAGCATGAAGTGAGCCGCCTTGATGTGGTGAATTTTATTTCTCATGGCACGCGCAAAGACGAACCCAGTCAGTCTTCTGACTCTGGGAATCAGCCAAATAACGAAGAGCAAGCTGGCGGGGAGGACCGTATGGAAAACTTCACGACTAACCTTAACCAGCTTGCCCGAGTGGGCGGAATTGATCCGCTCATTGGCCGGGACAAAGAGCTGGAGCGCGCCATTCAGGTACTGTGCCGTCGCAGAAAAAACAACCCGCTGCTGGTGGGAGAGTCTGGTGTCGGTAAAACCGCCATTGCTGAAGGGCTCGCCTGGCGTATCGTCCAGGGTGATGTGCCTGAAATCATGGCTGATTGCACCCTTTACTCCCTGGATATCGGCTCGCTGTTGGCTGGCACCAAATATCGCGGTGATTTTGAGAAACGCTTTAAGGCGCTGCTGAAACAGCTGGAACAGGATACTAACAGCATTCTGTTTATCGATGAGATCCACACCATTATCGGTGCGGGTGCGGCATCGGGCGGCCAGGTGGATGCGGCTAACCTGATCAAGCCGCTGCTCTCCAGCGGTAAGATCCGTGTGATAGGGTCTACAACCTATCAGGAATTCAGCAATATCTTTGAAAAAGATCGTGCGTTAGCGCGCCGTTTCCAGAAAATCGATGTCACTGAGCCATCGGTAGAAGAGACCGTGCAGATAATCAACGGTCTGAAGCCGAAATACGAAGCGCACCATGACGTCCGCTATACCGCCAAAGCGGTGCGTGCAGCGGTCGAACTGGCGGTGAAATACATTAACGATCGTCATCTGCCGGATAAAGCGATTGACGTGATCGATGAGGCGGGCGCGCGTGCGCGTCTGATGCCGGTCAGCAAGCGCAAGAAAACCGTCAACGTGGCGGATATCGAGTCCGTTGTGGCCCGCATTGCGCGGATCCCGGAGAAGAGCGTTTCACAGAGCGATCGCGACACGCTGAAAAACCTGGGCAACCGTCTGAAAATGCTGGTATTCGGACAGGATAAAGCCATTGAGGCGCTGACTGAAGCGATCAAAATGAGCCGTGCCGGTCTGGGACACGAGCATAAACCGGTCGGTTCGTTCCTCTTTGCCGGACCAACTGGCGTCGGTAAGACCGAAGTCACGGTGCAGTTGTCCAAAGCACTCGGTATTGAACTGCTGCGTTTTGATATGTCCGAATATATGGAACGCCACACCGTCAGCCGCCTGATTGGTGCGCCTCCGGGGTATGTCGGTTTCGACCAGGGCGGTTTGCTGACCGATGCTGTTATTAAGCATCCGCATGCGGTGCTGCTGCTGGATGAAATCGAAAAAGCGCACCCGGATGTCTTTAACCTGCTGCTGCAAGTGATGGATAACGGCACGCTGACCGACAATAACGGGCGTAAAGCGGATTTCCGCAACGTGGTGCTGGTCATGACCACCAACGCCGGTGTACGTGAAACTGAGCGTAAATCGATTGGGTTGATTCATCAGGACAACAGTACTGATGCAATGGGCGAAATCAAAAAAGTGTTTACGCCGGAATTCCGTAACCGTCTCGACAACATTATCTGGTTCGATCATCTCTCTACCGAGGTGATTCATCAGGTTGTTGATAAGTTTATCGTCGAGCTTCAGGTTCAGCTGGATCAGAAAGGTGTCTCTCTGGAAGTGAGTCAGGAAGCACGTGACTGGCTGGCAGAGAAAGGCTATGACCGCGCAATGGGCGCACGTCCAATGACGCGTGTGGTCCAGGATAACCTGAAAAAACCATTGGCTAACGAACTGCTGTTCGGTTCGCTGGTGGATGGTGGCCAGGTGACCGTTGCGCTGGATAAAGAGAAAAATGAGCTGACCTATGGTTTCCAGAGTGAACAAAAGCACAAGCCAGAAGCTGCACATTAATCTTTAATCACCTAATCAGCCGGGCGTAATGCCCGGTTTTTTTTCGCCTGATAATCGTGATTTGAATTGGGATATTCAGGGAGTTTAAACGGCAGACAAAAAATAAGCCTGCGTAAGGGAGATTACGCAGGCTAAGGAGGTGGTTCCTGGTACAGCTAGCATTTATGGGTTATGTTTTTCAGCGGAGGGGATAATACCCTTAATGAACGAAACGGTATGTGATCGATTTCTAAGAATCTTCCGAACGCTGAAAAATAACCGTAATTAACTACTTAGTATGCGGGTTGCGCGTGGACTCACCGGTAAAATTACGCATCAACAATGCATAATTCAGATCGATATCCTCTGGTACTGGCATCCACACGGTGTAACCGTCGCCCGGCGCAACCGGCATGGCTTCACCTTTCGCGTTTTCCATCTGTTCGAGGGTAAAGTTAATGTTGCCCTGTGGGGTCATCAGCTCCAGGCTGTCGCCGACGGTGAATTTGTTTTTCACCAGTACGGCGGCCAGTTCACCTTTACGTTCGCCGGTGAATTCGCCGACAAACTGCTGACGCTCGGAAACAGAGAAGCCGTATTCGTAGTTCTGATAGTCGTCATGGGTATGGCGGCGCAGGAACCCTTCGGTGTAACCACGATGCGCCAGGCCTTCCAGCGTTTCCAGCAGTTGCGGGTCGAACGGTTTACCGGCTGCGGCATCATCAATGGCTTTACGATAGACCTGCGCGGTACGTGCACAGTAATAGTATGACTTGGTGCGGCCTTCGATCTTCAGGGAATGCACGCCCATCTGCGTCAGGCGTTCAACGTGGGCAATGGCACGCAAATCCTTTGAGTTCATGATGTAAGTGCCATGTTCGTCTTCGAACGCGGTCATATACTCACCCGGACGCTGGGCTTCTTCAATCATAAAGACTTTGTCTGTCGGTGCGCCAATACCCAGCGTAGGCTCAACGTTTTGTACCGGAATAGGCTCGTACTTATGCACGATATTGCCCACCACGTCTTCTTTGCCTTCCTGCACGTTGTATTCCCAGCGGCAGGCATTGGTGCAGGTACCCTGGTTAGGGTCACGTTTGTTGATATAGCCAGAAAGCAGGCAACGGCCGGAGTAGGCCATACACAGCGCGCCGTGAACGAAGATCTCAAGCTCCATATCCGGCACCTGGGTGCGGATCTCTTCGATTTCTTCCAGCGACAGCTCGCGGGAGAGGATCACGCGGGTCAGTCCCATCTGCTTCCAGAATTTCACCGTCGCCCAGTTTACGGCGTTAGCCTGTACTGAAAGATGAATGTCCATGTCAGGGAAGTTTTCGCGCACCAGCATAATCAGACCAGGGTCTGACATGATCAGTGCATCCGGCCCCATTTCCACCACCGGTTTCAGATCACGAATGAAGGTCTTCAGCTTGGCATTGTGTGGGGCAATGTTAACCACCACATAGAATTTTTTACCCAGTTCATGGGCTTCATTAATGCCGAGCTGCAGGTTTTCGTGGTTGAATTCGTTGTTGCGTACGCGCAGTGAGTAACGCGGTTGGCCCGCATACACAGCGTCAGCGCCATAGGCGAAAGCGTAACGCATGTTTTTCAGCGTTCCCGCCGGGGAAAGGAGTTCCGGTTTAAACATAATTTTCTCGTTCTGATGACAGGTCAGACTCGCCTCACTCAATGAGGCGGTTAGGGGAGTGCCCCCATATTAAGGGCGGGCATTGTAGCGCTGCGAGGAAGTCAGGTAAAGAAAAACGCCGGGCGACAGCGTTGCGTTACCCGGCTGAGCAAATAATTATCAGGTCTTATCTTTTATCGTCTGACTGACACCATTGGTCTTAACTGAAGCAATACCGGTCTCGCGTGACTGTTCATTCGCATACAGTTGACTGCTACCAATAATCTGGTGGTTTGCAGCTTTCAGGTTGAAATGTAATTTGCCATTAGACGCTGTTTTTTTCTCATAACGCTCATCCAGAGGGCTGTTAGCCTGGACAGATGCGATCCCTTTTTCTGCAGCGCCTTTTGTAGTGTAAAGCTCACTGGTAAGGATTACTTCCCCGTTCCCAGCTTTAAGAACAAAGCGGTACTGATCATCGCTACTCTTACTTAATTCAAACCAACCAGCCATATGAACTCCTTGATTAAAAGTTTTATATCAAACAGTTATTGACGACAGTATTGTCAGAAAGAGTATGAGCGATATTTGGAGAGTTGCTAGTTACCAGGGCTCACGGAGCAGCGGAGCCCTGAAGTGCAGGAGAGTTTAAGCAATTCGGCAGGCGTCGGCTTCCCAGCGATACCCCACGCCATAGACCGCGCGGATAAACGACTGCTCGGCATCCAGCGACTCCAGCTTACGTCGCAGGTTCTTAATGTGGCTGTCGATGGTGCGGTCTGTAACGACGCGATAATCGTCATAGAGATGGTTAAGCAATTGTTCTCGGGAGAATACTTTTCCCGGCTCATGTGACAACGTTTTAAGTAAGCGGAATTCGGCGGGCGTTAAATCGAGCATCTTCCCACGCCAGGAGGCCTGAAAACGGCCTTCATCGACGATAAGCGGGCTGTCTGCATCCATTTGTTGCAGTTCGCGTTGCGGTTTGCAACGACGCAGGATCGTTTTTACGCGCGCGACTACTTCGCGCGGGCTGTAGGGTTTACAAATATAATCATCTGCACCGATCTCCAGCCCCAGTAGGCGATCAATCTCTTCAATTTTAGCGGTTACCATCATGATGGGGACTTCAGAGAAGCGGCGGATTTCCCGACACAGGGTCAGACCATCGGTACCGGGCAGCATCAGATCCAACAAGATCAGATCGGGCGGTGTTTGGCGCACGTAAGGCAGAACCAGGTCGCCGTGGCTGATGAGCGTAGGTGCATAGCTCGCTGCCCGCAGGTAGTCGATCAGCAGTTGCCCCAGCTTAGGCTCATCTTCCACGATCAGAATACGCGGTGTGTTTTCATCAATGGGTAACTCAGTCATACATCTCTCTGTAAATCGCGTTCCAGCGGTAACTCTACTGTAATGCTAACCCCACCAAAAGGCGAATGGGCGGCACGAATCAGACCATTATGCGCTTGTACGATATTGACGCAAATCGCCAGCCCCAACCCGGAACCTCCACTGGCGCGGTTGCGCGAGCCTTCGGTGCGATAAAATCGTTCAAACAGCTTCTGTAACTGCTCGTCACTTACGCCGGGAGCGGAATCAGCGAAGGTTAATAACACCATGCGTTCGCGTTGTTCGGCGCTGATATGCAACCCGCCACCGCTATCGGTGTAGCGCAGACTGTTTTCCAGCAGGTTGTTGAACAGCTGCATCAGACGATCCCTGTCACCAAATACCGTCATGCTGTCGGGGAGCGAAAGCTGTATGGTCAATCCACGGCTGGCGAAGCGTTCACGAAATGCGCCGCTTGCCACTTCCAATAGGGGGATGAGGTCCAGCGATGTTTTCTGGTAGGCCAGCGCGCCTTCATCTGACATGGAGAGCTGATGAAGGTCGTCAACCAGTTTGGTGAGCGTACCGACTTCAGCCTGCAACGAGGCAACGGAGTCAGGGGTAAACTGGCGGACACCATCCTGAATGGCCTCCAGCTCACCGCGCAACACCGCCAACGGCGTACGCAGTTCGTGAGAAATATCGGCCATAAAGTCACGACGCATCTGCTGGTTTTTTTCCAGTGTACTGGCGAGCTGGTTGAAGTCCTGCGCCAGCTTGCCCAGCTCATCCGTACTGGTTGGCGTAACGCGAGTGGTGAAATCGCCCGCCGCCAGTTTGTGCGTGCCTTCCACCAACCGCTTAACCGGGGCCAGCAGGCTGCGCGCCAGCGTAAACGTCGCCAGCGCGGCCAGGATCGTGGAGAGCGCAACGATAAGCCAGCTGGATCGTCGTTGCTGCATGTCGAAATTGATATCCGTATTCCGCGTTAAGCGTTCCACAGGAGAGGCAATCACGGCGCCCACTTCGCTACCGTTAACGCGTATGGGATGGCGCATGCCGTCGCGAGGAACTGGGCCGCGCGGGCCGACAAGCACACGGGCGTTTTGGTCGACAACCCAAAACTGTGTACGCCAGCCGTGCGGCGGCATGCCTGGACCCGGTTTATCATCGTCGTTGTCGTGTTCAAAAGAGCGCAGGATCTGGAAAACAAAACGATCGTTATTGCGTAAGAATCGCCAGTTGCCGTGCTGCTCGTACTGCTCGCTTAATGCGTCGCTGAGCATTTGCAGCCGCTGCTCGTTGCCGTGCTTGATATAGTCAATAAAACCACGTTCGAAGCTAATGCGTACGGCCCAGTGCATGCTGATCAGCAACACAATGCAGGTGGCGAAAATCGCCAGAAACAGTTTGCCGGTGATACCGGGCCGCCAGAACTTCATCAGGTGCTCCTTTTGCGCCGTGAAATCACCGCGTTGGTTTGCGTGTCGTTCGGCACGCGGGCAAAAATAATGGCGGGCAGCGCAATAATGAAGGCGATGCACAGCCAGGTATACATAAAGACGGTATGCGTACTTCCGCTGTCGATGGCGATATGCTGTTGGCCGAACATGCCCAGCAGCAGGCCAGCGATGGTCACACCAATACTCATCGATAGCTGCATGATCATCGACAGCAGGCTGTTACCGCTGCTGGCCAGATCGTCAGGCAGATCTTTTAACGTAAGCGTGTTCATGGATGAAAAACGCGTTGAGTTGACCATTCCCTGTAAAAACAGCACGAAGGGCAGGGCGTAATACCAGCCCAGCAGTGCCGTGGTCATTAGCAACAGACTGACCAGCGACAGGCCAAGCGTAGTGGTAATCAGCACACGACGGTAACCAAAGCGGTTAACGACCTGCACCACAATGCGCTTCATGCCCATACTGCCCAGCACCATCGGGATCATCATCAGCCCGGCATGAAAAGGTGAAAAACCGAGGCCAATCTGTAAAAACACCGGTGTCATAAACGGCAACATGCCGCTGCCGATGCGTCCGGCAAAACTGCCGAACAGACCTAGCGAGAAGGTTGGTGTGCGAAACAGATTCAGGCTGAATAGCGCACGCGGATTACGATGGGCGTGTTTCAGATACAGCGCAATAGCCAACACCCCGCAGATAACCAGCGCCGCCAGCGTGATACTGGAGAGGCCGGTTCCTTTGCTGCCATCGAGCGCTAGCGTCAGTACCGCCATGCCGACCGCCAGCATCGCGAACCCTGAGAGGTCGAAACGTCGGGTTTGCATGGTGTAGTTGGGCATCAGCATTAACGTCGCTATTGCGCCGACAATGCCTACCGGAATGTTAATCAAAAATATCCAGTGCCAGGAGGCGTATTCAACCAGAATTCCGCCTAACGCCGGGCCCAGCAGCGGGCCGATTTGACCGGGTAAAGTGACAAACGTCATCGCCGCCATATATTGCTCACGCGGGACGATTTTCATCACCGTTAGCCTGCCGACCGGCACCATCATCGCGCCGCCAACGCCTTGTAAGACGCGCGCCATCACCAGCTCGTTGAGTGTGCTGGACCCGGCACAAAACAGCGAGCCAAGCGTAAACAGGATGATGGCGGTGAAGAAGATATTACGCACGCCAACTTTGTCCGCCAGCCATCCGCTGGCGGGCAGCATCACGGCAACAGTTAAAACATATGACACAATGACCATATGCATGTGTAACGGGCTTTCCCCGAGGCTTGCCGCCATCGAGGGCAGCGCGGTGTTAACGATGGTGGTATCCAGCGACTGCATAAAAAAGCCAAATGCCACAATCCAAAGTTGCCAGCGGGTGCTGTCGGGAAGTTCTGTCATAACTCTGCTACCGGTTTGCTGTTTTTACGCGAAAAACGCAGACGCAGACGGTCGAAAAAGAGATAGACCACGGGCGTGGTGTACAGCGTCAGGAGCTGGCTCACGACCAGCCCACCGACAATGGTTATCCCCAAAGGCTGACGCAGTTCAGAGCCATCTCCTGCGGATAACACCAACGGCAACGCGCCAAACAACGCCGCCAGCGTGGTCATCATTATTGGGCGAAAGCGCAACAGGCAGGCCTGGAAAATAGCTTCTTCCGGCTGTAGTTTGCCGTTTCTCTGCGCTTCCAGCGCAAAATCGACCATCATGATGGCGTTTTTCTTCACAATGCCAATTAATAGCATGATCCCTATCAGGGCGATTAGGCTGAATGGGGCATTGAACAGCTCCAGCGCCAGCAACGCCCCGACGCCAGCCGAAGGTAGCGTGGAGAGAATGGTCAGCGGATGGACATAGCTTTCATACAGCATACCCAGCACGATATAGACCGTGGCGATGGCGGCGATAATCAGGATCACCTGCGAATTCATGGTGTCCTGAAATACCTGCGCGGTACCGGCAAAGCTACCGCGAACCGTGGAAGGGACGCCGAGCTGGGTCATGGTTCTGTTGATGGCCTCTGTCGCTTCTGACAGTGAAGAACCTGTCGGCAGGTTAAACGACACGGTTGAGGCGGCAGACAAGCCCTGATGGTTCACAGACAGTGGCGCATTCGCCGGCTGCCATTTAGCAAAGAACGATAACGGGATCGCTTTACCGTCATTGTTGATGACGAACATTTTGTCCAGTGCGCTGATGTCCTGGGTGTAACGTCGATCGACCTCCATCACCACTTTGTACTGGTTCATCGGCTGATAGATGGTAGAGATCTGTCGTTGTCCAAAAGCATTATTCAACAGGCTGTTGGCGGCTGCCACGTCGATCCCCAGACGAGACATGGTGTCGCGATCGTAAATCAGATTCATCTCCGCGCCATTGTCCTGCTGATCGGAGTTGACGTCTGCCAGTTGGGGCAGGGCGGCAAGCGCCTTACGGATCTTCGGTTCCCACTCACGCAGCGCCGCGAGATCGTCGGACAGCAATGTGTATTGATAGCTGGCGTTGGCCTGGCGTCCACCAACGCGAATATCTTGCACCGCCATTAAAAACAGATTCGCACCTGGCTCTTTTGAAAGCGCGACGCGCAGGCGGTCGATCACCTGCTGAGCCGTTTCACGGCGTTCATCACGTGGCTTGAGGGTAATAAACATCATCCCGCTGTTGACCCGCGAACCACCGGTAAAACCGGTGACGTTATTCACCGCCGGGTCGTCGCGGATGATCTTCATAAAGTCCTGCAGTTTGCCGCGCATGGCCTGAAATGAGATGCTCTGGTCGGCCTGGATCCCACCCATCAATACACCCGTATCCTGCTCCGGGAAGAAGGTTTTGGGGATGGAAATATAAAGCCAGATATTCAGCGCGATGGTGCCAAGTAACACCACGCCTACCAGCCGCGTATGGCGCAGCACCCATTTAAGCGAGGTGCCGTAACTCTGTTGCAGCGCCACTAGCACACGACCAAAACCCCGCTTGCGAGACTGTTCGCGCGGGGTGCTGGATTTGAGCATCCAGCCGCACATCATTGGCGTTAATGTCAGCGACACCAGCAGTGAGATACCGATAGCAACCGACAGCGTGACGGCAAATTCGCGTAGCAAGCGTCCAGGCAATCCGCCCATTAACAGCAGTGGCAGGAACACCGCCACCAGCGACAGGCTCATGGAGAGCACGGTGAATCCCACTTCGCGCGTACCCTGTAACGCTGCCTGGAGCGGCTTCATTCCTGCTTCCAGGTGGCGGGCAATATTTTCCAGCACCACGATGGCGTCATCGACGACAAATCCCGTGGCAATGGTTAACGCCATCAACGACAGGTTGTTCAGGCTGAATCCGCACAGATACATGGCGGCAAAGGTACCGATCAGCGAGACCGGAACAGCTACCGCGGGTATCAGCGTCGCACGCCCGGAGCGCAGGAAAATAAAGACCACCAAGATAACCAGCGCCACGGAGATAATCAGCGTCTGTTCGACTTCTTCCAGCGAGGCGCGAATAGTCGGCGAGCGGTCCTGGGCGATTTGCAGATCGATAGCAGCCGGGACCAGCGTTTGTAGCTCCGGCAATTTGGCGCGAATGCTGTCTACCGTCTGAATGATATTGGCTTCCGGTAGCTTGCGGATCATCAGCAGAATGGCCGGTTTGGCATTGGTCATCCCCGCGTTGCGTACGTCCTGCACCGAGTCGGTCACAGACGCAACGTCGCCCAGTCGTACCGCCGCGCCGTTATTGTAGTGGATGATAATCGGCTGGTATTCGGCGGCGGTTTTCAGCTCATCGTTGGTTTGGACCTGCCAGCGGTGAGTATCATTCTCGATAGCACCCTGCGGCTTACGCACGTTGGCGTTGTCAATTGCGCTACGCACGTCATCCAGCGACACGCCCTGGTTAAACAGCGCTTGCGGATTAAGCCCTACACGCACGGCAGGCAGAGAGCTGCCTCCAACGTCCACGTCGCCCACGCCGTCGATTTGCGCGATGGTTTGCGCCAGTTGGGTTGATGCGAAATCGTAAAGTTCGCCCTGCGAGTACGTGTCCGACGTTAGCGTCAGGATCATGATTGGCGCATCGGAAGGGTTGGCTTTGCGATACGTTGGTCGGCTCGGCATCCCGCTGGGTAGCAGACTTTGCGCGGCGTTAATTGCGGCCTGAACGTCCCGCGCCGCGCCATTGATGTCACGGTCGAATTTGAATTCGAGAATAATACGCGTACTTCCAAGTGAACTGCTTGATGTCATTTCGTTCACGCCCGCGATGCGCCCCAGCGAGCGCTCCAGCGGAGTTGCGACCGAGGACGCCATCGTTTCGGGTGAGGCACCCGGTAACGATGCGCTGACCATGATCACCGGAAAATCCACCTGCGGTAGCGGAGCGACCGGCAGCAGACGAAATCCGAGTATGCCGCACAGGGTGATGGCTACCGAAATGAGAATGGTCGCCACCGGACGATGAATGAAAAGCGCGAAAAATTTCATTTACGCTTCCTCTTCCTGACGCGGGAAGCGGCTTTTCACGTACAACGAGAGACGGTCAAACAGCAGATAAATCACCGGAGTGGTAAACAGGGTTAATACCTGACTCACCAGCAGCCCACCGACCATGCCAATACCTAATGGACGACGTAACTCTGCGCCCACGCCGGTACTCAACATCAGCGGCAACGCGCCGAGCAGTGCCGCCAGTGTAGTCATCAGGATCGGGCGAAAACGCAGCAGACAAGCCTGGAAAATGGCATCGCGTGGTGACATTCCCTGTTCGCGCTCCGCGGCAAGGGCAAAGTCGATCATCATGATGGCGTTTTTCTTGACGATACCGATGAGCAAAATAATGCCGATAATCGCGATGACGTCCAGTTCGCTCCCGGCAATCATTAACGCCAGAAGCGCCCCGACGCCCGCCGTCGGCAGCGTGGAGAGAATAGTAATTGGGTGAATAAAGCTCTCATACAGCACGCCCAGTACGATATACATTGCGACAACCGCAGCCACAATCAACCAGATGGTATTTCCCAGCGCAGCCTGGAAGGCGAGCGTGCTGCCCTGGAACTGGGTGGTAATATTTGCGGGCAGGTTAAGCGTTTTTTCGGTATCCAGAATGGCCTGTACCGCATCACCCAGCGACCACTCGTCTGGCACGTTGAATGAGATGGTGGTGACCGGGAACTGATCGAGGTGGTTAATCGACAGCGGGGCAAAACGCTGTTCAACACTGGCGATCGCGCTGAGCGGTACCATGCCGCCGTCGCTACTGGTCAGACGAATTGTATCCAGTGCCGCAAGCCCTGGCGTATTGTTGGTGTCATGTTCTAACACCACGCGATACTGATTGGCCTGGGTGTAGATGGTTGAAATCAGTCGCTGGCCGAAGGCGTTGTACAGGGCGTTGTCGACATCTGACATGCTGATGCCCAAACGGCTGGCGCTGTCGTGATTGACGTTCACATACGCTACCAGCCCTTTGTCCTGCCAGTCGCTACTGACATCGGACAGTTGCGGTAGCTGATTTAGTTTTGCTATCAGCTGTGGAACCCAGGTGCTGAGGGCATCAAGGGATGTCGCTTGCAGCGTGAACTGATATTGCGTCCGGCTGACCTGAGTATCAATCGTCAGATCCTGAGTGGGCTGAAGATAAAGGTCAACGCCGGGAACTCTGTCAACCGCATCCTGTAGGCGGGCAATCACTTTCTGCACCCGATCGTCGCGTTCATCCAGAGGCTTAAGGTTGATTTGTAAGCGCGCGCTGTTCAATGCCGTATTAGTGCCGTCCACACCGACAAAAGCGGTCAGGCTTTCTACCGCCGGATCTTTCAGAATGACATCTGAAACCTGACGCTGGCGCTGGGCCATGCTGGCAAATGAGCTGGACTGCGGTGCCTGCAGCGTGCCCTGGATAATGCCGTTATCCTGGATCGGAAAGAAGCCTTTGGGGATAAAGACCCATAGCATAACGCTCAGCGCCAGCGTGCCGAGCGCAACGCTCAGCGTGAGCCACGGATGGTTGAGCACTTTCGCCAGCCAGTGGCCGTACCCGGCAATAACGCGATCAAACATGCGCTCTGAGGCACGGGAGAAGCGGTTTTGCTTACGCAATGAGGCCTGATTCAGCATACGCGCGCACATCATCGGCGTAAGAGTGAGCGAGACAACGGCGGAAATCAGAATCGCCACGGCCAGCGTCACAGCGAACTCCCGGAATAATCGACCTACGATATCACCCATAAATAGCAGTGGGATCAGTACGGCGATCAGTGAAAATGTCAGAGAGATGATGGTAAAACCAATCTCGCCCGCGCCCTTCAGGGCAGCAGTCAGCGGTTTTTCGCCTTTTTCGATATAGCGTGAAATATTCTCGATAACCACGATAGCGTCATCCACCACAAAACCTGTCGCAATGGTTAGCGCCATGAGGGTCAGGTTGTTGATGGAGAAATCAAGAAATACCATCACCGCGAAGGTGCCGATTAACGATAACGGTACGGCGACCGCAGGAATAATGGTTGCCGGAATATTGCGTAAAAACAGGTAGATAATCATGACTACCAGCGCAATCGCCAGCATCAATTCAAATTGGGTATCCGCTACGGACGCACGAATATTGGTTGTACGATCGGAAAGTACGTTGACCTTAACCGATTTGGGCAGGCTCTCGGTGAGCTGCGGCAGCATCTGGCGGATACTGTCTGCCGTGGAGATGATGTTTGCGCCAGGCTGACGCTGAACATTCATCACTATAGCTTGTTGCTTATTGGCCCATGCGCCCAGCCAGCTGTTTTCGGCACCTTGCTCAACGGTGGCAACATCGCCCAGACGAACCGGTGCCCCGCTTTTATAGGCAACAATGAGCTGACGATATTCATCCGCGGACTGCATCTGGTCGTTGGCTGAAAGGGTAACGGCACGCGTTGGACCATCAAGACTCCCTTTTGCCGAATTGACGTTGGCACCGGTAATGGCCGTACGGATGGTTTCGCTGGTCAGACCGAGTGCGGCAATAGCCTGAGCGTTAAGCTTCACGCGGACCGCCGGACGTTGCCCACCAGAAAGTGTTACCAGACCCACGCCGGAGACCTGAGAGATTTTCTGCGCGACGCGGGTTTCGACCATATCTTCCACCTGCGTCATCGGCATGGCGCTGGATGTGACCGCCAGCGTCATGATCGGTGGATCTGCCGGGTTTACCTTGCTGTAGACCGGAGGGTAAGGGAGATCGCTGGGTAATAAATTGGTGGCGGCGTTAATCGCGGCCTGAACTTCCTGCTCGGCAACATCCAACGGGAGCGTCAGTTGAAACTGTAACGTAACGACCGATGCGCCACCGGAGCTTTGTGATGACATCTGTTTTAAGCCAGAGATCTGTCCAAACTGACGTTCAAGCGGTGCGGTGACCGCCGAGGTCATGACATCCGGGCTGGCGCCAGGGTAGAGCGTAACGACCTGAATCGTGGGGTAATCCACTTCAGGTAAGGCGGCGATTGGTAGGAAGCGATAACCGATAATTCCGGCAAGCAAAATCGCGACCATCAGCAGCGTGGTGGCGACGGGGCGCAGAATAAACAGGCGCGATGGTCCGCCTGTGTTGTCCGGAGGTAACACCTGCATCAGGAGTTAGCTCCTTTTTTGCCGTATCCGCGTGGTGCTGTTTTCTCGTCGGAAACAGAGGCGTCGTGCGCCTCAACGACTTCGACTTTTGCGCCTTCCGTCAGACGGTCAATCCCGTCGGTCACGACCCGATCGCCCGCAGAAAGCCCGGCGGCAATCACCACTTTTTGGCTATCCTGAATACCCGGTTTAACCAGGTGTTTGCTCACTTTATTGTCGCTATTCAGTACCCAGACAAAGTGGCCTTCGTTACCCATTTGCAGGGCGGCTGTTGGGATCACAACGGCATTTTGTTGTGTGTCGACCAGCATGCGGGCGTTAACGAACTGGTTAGGGAATAAAGCATCATCCTGATTGTTAAAACGAGCCTTAACTTTGATTGTTCCGGTGGTGGCATCAATCTGATTGTCGAGACTGAGCAGGACGCCTTCGCTGAGCTTTTGCGAATTGGTTCGGTCCCAGGCTTCGACCTTCAGCTGGCTCCCCGATTTTTGTGCCTGCAACACGGTAGCAATGTCGTTTTCAGGCAACGTAAATATCAGGTCGATGGGATGCGTTTGCGTAATGACGACGATTCCGGTGGTATCGCCGCTGGAAATTTGGTTACCGACATCGACCTGCTTCAGGCCGACACGACCATCGACAGGCGCGGTTATCCGGCTCCAGTCGAGCTGCAACTGAGCGCTGGCGACACTGGCTTCATCCGCTTTTATTGTGCCTAACGTCTCGTTGACCAGCGCCTGCTGGGCATCCAGCTCCTGGCGGGAGACCAGATTGGTTTTAACCAACTGTTGATAGCGAGCAAGATCGCGACGGGCATTCGCCAGCGTGGCTTTATCTTTTGCCAGTTGTCCCTGCGCCTGAGCCAGAGCAACTTTGAACTGGCTGGGATCTATCTCTGCCAGCAGGTCGCCGGCTTTAACCTGTTGTCCTTCCTCAAAGTGTAAGGCGATGAGTTGACCATCCACCCGACTACGCACCGTGGCGGTATTTGCGGCAGTAACGGTCCCCAGCCCTGTCAGATAGCGTGGCACGGCTTCCTCGGTGGCGGTGGCAGCCTGCACGGGAGCCAACGGTCCGGAGCGCATTCCACGCCGTCCTGACCCCGCCGTGTGCTGCGCGGGTTTGGTCGCGCCCGGTGCGGTTCCCTGGGATGCGCTGCGGCTTTGCCAGAACCAGATGGCGGCGACGGCGGCCACGACGATCACGATTGCTATCACCCAGCGGGATTTATTACTGCCTTTCATTGTTATGAGTTTCTCATCCTGAAACGATTCGCGGAATGATACTAGTTTAGCCAGTGAACAAGGGAGAAAAATGGAGGAATTATGAAACACTGTCGGGATTCGTCTGAATGCTGACGCGGCTTTGCGAGGCGTTACGCAACAACCGGTGGTGAAGATAGCGAATACGCAATTGTGCGATAGAGTGCTGACAAGGCAAAAAGGAGGGAAGCCAGAGATTTCAGCAGGACGCTGGAACGGGAAAGCCCCTCCCGAGGAAGGGGCCAAAATAAGGAAAGGGTTATGATGAAGCAGGTCATCATACTGGTGATACTCTTAGTCATTAGCTTCGCGGCTTACTAAGACACCAGGGGGAGGGGAAACCCTCCCTAACCCTCACTCCTGAAAATAAGCCACAGCAAGGATGATGTCAATACGCACACTTTTCAGCGTGCGAGCGGCTTAGCGGAAAACAACGTCAGCCCAGCGGGCCAGTCCGGCGGTGACAGAACCGAAGTCATCGCCACCCGCGATAGGGATCCCGGGAAGCTGCTGGGCGAGGGCTTTTTTAATCAGCGGCGAACGCGCGCTGCCGCCGGTCAGATAAATCACGTCCGGTTTTTCCTGTGCGTTGTCCAGCGCCAGCTGGACCTGCTCAAGAATACGCGCCAGGGGCTGATTGAGCGCAGCTTCCAGTCCGTGTTGATTGATATCGGTTGCCAGCGTGTCGCTGATAAACGGTATCGCCGCCGTTACAATGGTCTGGTCGGAAAGTGCGATTTTGCTCTCTTCTGCACTGCGCACCAGGCGATAGCTCAGACGCTCGCGCCAGACTTTAAGCAGCAGAGCGACTTTATCGGCTTCTCTCGCGTCGCGGACAAGATCGTTGAGCAGTCGACCGTTGGCGCTGCTATAGAAATCACTTTGCGCGGGAACGTCGTTGATTGCGACCGCGTTCCACCACGGGAGAATCGGTAAGGCGATACCTTTTTCTGTCTCACCGCCCATACCCAGCAGTGGCATCAGGTGTTTAAACGCCAGCGCGATATCCAGATCGTTCCCGCCTACGCGGCAGCCACTGTGTCCCAGCAGGCTGTTTTCGCGATCGGCACGCTGATGCCATTGCGGCCCCATCAGCAGCAGTGAACAGTCGGTCGTACCCCCGCCGATATCCACCACCAACACGCGTTTTTCTTCCTGCAGCGTTGCTTCGTAATCCAGTCCCGCCGCTACCGGCTCGTACTGGAAGACGACATCCTGAAAACCGGCGCGTTTGGCCGCACGTTCAAGAATACCCTGCGCCTGGGTGTTGGCGTCATCGCCACCTAATCCCTGGAAGTTGATGGGCCGACCAATCACGGCCTGAGTGATAGCTTCCGGCAGCTGGCTTTGCGCCTGGTTGCGAATGTGCAGCATCATTGCACAGACCAGATCTTCAAACAGCGCAACCTGCTGCGGCTTCAGACCGCTGGCGCCCAAAAATGATTTTGGTGATTTAACGAAGTACACCTCTTCCGGGTCTTCAATATACTGACCCAGCGATGCCAGACCGAACTGTACGCTGTTGGCGTTAACGTCGATGTCTTCTTCGCGGTTGTAGCGCATAGCACGGCGAAGCAGCGCCTGCGTTTCATCGTCCGTAGTTGGGATGTCGTGATGGCGATACAGCCACTCGCTAACCGCTTCGCGCGTTGGTGCGCACAGCATTGAGGGTAGCAGCGTGCTGTTATTTTCCATTTTGAGCAGGTGGGGCTGCCCATCACGCATAACGGCCACTGAACAGTTTGCCGTACCGTAGTCAAAACCAATAAACACCGTAAAAATCCCCATGCCAGTGAAGAAGGGGCGTGACTTTAACGAATAGTTGACGCCCCGACAACTGGAATATGAAAGCAAGGCGTACTGATTGAATACCGTTTATGCTGTAGGTTTGCGTAAAAAGGAAAACTGAATGTTCACGCTGAGCTGGCAACCACCTTATGACTGGCCCTGGATGCTGGGATTTCTTGCCGCCCGTGCGGTTGAAGGTGTCGAAACCGTAGAGGAACTGAGCTATGTCAGAAGCCTGTGCGTAGGGGGGCATCGTGGTCTGGTGCGCGTTGTCCCGGATCTGCACGCCAACGTGCTACACGTGACGTTGAGCACAGGGTTACAGCCGGTCGCCTCCGAGTGTCTGGCAAAAATAACGCGCTTGTTCGATCTTGGCTGTTGCCCGCAGCAAATTATCGCCGCGCTGGGCAGCCTCGGTGCAGCGCGTCCGGGACTGCGTTTGCCGGGCAGTGTCGATGCTTTTGAACAAGGAGTACGAGCGATTTTAGGGCAGTTAGTCAGCGTGGCTATGGCGGCGAAACTGACGGCGAAAGTGGCGCATGCTTACGGGGAAGCGCTGGAGGATGCGCCCGAGTATGTGTGTTTTCCTACGCCGGAAGCGCTTGCCAATGCCGATCCGCTGCACCTGAAAGCGTTAGGAATGCCGCTCAAACGCGCCGAAGCGTTGATTCACCTGGCTCATGCAACCCTTGAAGGAACGCTCGCGACAACAGCCCCTGCCGATATCGAACAAGGCGTTAAGCAGCTACAAACGTTTCCCGGGATAGGGCGCTGGACCGCCAACTATTTCGCGCTACGTGGTTGGCAGGCGAAAGATGTTTTTCTGCCGGATGACTATCTGATTAAGCAGCGTTTTCCCGGCATGACACCGGCCCAGATCCGACGGTATGCAGAGCGCTGGAAACCCTGGCGCTCCTATGCGCTGTTACATATTTGGTATACGGATGGCTGGCAACCGTCAGTTGATGGCGAAATTACTGGTATTCAGTAGCAGATCCAGCGGTTGGGCATCGGCAATAATATCGCCATAAATCATATCAACACCGATGCCAGAAAGCGTATCCATGATGAGTGGCAACTGCACCGGACCGGCGATAGTTTTTATGTCCAGGCGCTGGGCATGACCCTGGATAATGGACACCCACATTTCGTCGATCAGGTTGCCGGGAGCGCTGGCACTTAGCTCGCTGTCGAGCAACAGGTAATCGACAATGCGATATTTCAGGTTGTCAAAGAGCTCTAAATCGCGACCAACCTGACTTAATACAATTCGACAACCGTACTGACGCAGTCGATGCAGGGCGGATATAGCCTGCGTTGGGTTGGTTTTGAAGACGCTTGCCGGAACGGTCAGATGCAGCAATCGCGGCGGTAGTGGACTGCGTTGCAAGTGCTCCAGCAGCTCATCGATAAGTTCTGTGTTGAGCAGGCCGACGGCGGAAAGGGGCAGGGCAATACTGAGGCCCTTACTGGCTACTGCTTGGGCAGAGTTCTGGAAGAACTCGCTAAATACCCGACGGTCAAGCGCCTTGCTTAACGCGGGATCGACCAGCCCGGCGCGGAAGGCTTGCTCCTCAATGACTTCACCCTCAGCGGTGCCTAAGCGAAGCGAAATAATCCAGAAGCTAAACGTCTCCGGTATACGCGGGGAAGCCACACCTCTGGCGATCATCAGCATTGGGTTGTGCATAATGGTGTGTCTTTGTTCATCCAATGTCAGTTGACTACGCGCGGCATGGGCCTGGCTTTGCTGAGGTTCATAGACACAGACTCGCCCACGGCCGCTGTTTTTCGCCGCGTAGCAGGCGATATCGGCCTGAGACATCACATCGGTCGCGACGTGGTTTTTCTCATCAATGAGCGTAATCCCTGCGCTGGCGCCAATACGGTGTAAGCGGCCTTCCCACATGAAGTGGTAATCATTAATGGCGCTGATGACGCGACCTGAGATAAAGCGGGCGCTTTCGATATTACAATCCGGTAGCAACAGACCAAACTCGTCGCCGCCCAGGCGTGCCAGCATATCGCTGGATCGCAACATGCTGAGCATAAGCGCTGAGAGTTCACGCAGCAGGGCATCTCCAGCGGCATGACCCGCGCTGTCGTTCACCGCTTTAAAACGATCCAGGTCGATAAAAACCAGCACATGACGCTGGTGCGTGTCGTGTACCGAATGCAGCAATTGTTTTAGATGGTTTTCGAAGCTGACCCGGTTTGCCAACTGGGTCAGGTCATCATGCGAGGCGCTGTAGCTAAGCTGGCGGAGCATCTTCCGCGACTCGGTAACGTCCTGAATAACCAACACCGAGCCAATGCTGCCACCATCAAGGGTGCTGAGGGGCGTGATGCTGTACTGAATGTCATAACTGTTGCCGTTACGACAATGCAGGACCACTTCCTGTTCGATTGCCGTACGCGACATGTCAGCACTGTAGATATTTTCCATCAGCGGACCGTTCTCGCCAAAAGTAATATGTAGTACCGTCAATAGCGGAATGCCGATGGCACTGTCCTGCTGCCAGCCGCTCATTTTCTCAGCAACCGGATTCATAAAGGTCACGTTCATATCGACATCAATACAAATCACCGCTTCGCCGATTGAATCCAGCGTAATGTGAAGGCGCTCTTTTTCCTGATACAGCGCTTCGTTAAGCTGCTTGACTTCGGTCATATCCATATTGATACCAAGTAAGCGTTCAACTTCACCGTCTTTATTCAGTACCCGGTTGGCCAACGAGCGGATATGGCGTATGCCATCTTTTACCGCGATACGAAACTCAAGCTTAAACGGAGCCCGTGCGGCCAGTGAATCACGAATTACATTTTCGGCGTACTCACGATCTTCGGGTACCACGCACTCATACCAGACTTGCCAACTGGGCTTGATATGCGCAGGAACTTCGTAGAGATCGAACATCCGTTTATCCCAGCTGATCACGTCAGGCTGGAGTTCCCATTCCCAGATCCCAATCCCCCCGGCTTCATTGGCGAGGGTAATGCGCTCCATCAACCGTTTGTTAATCCACTCGGTATGCTTCAGGTCGTTAATGTCCTCAACCTGCGCGATAAAATAGAGAGGGGTATTGTCGCTATGACGCACCAACGAAACGGCCAGCAACGCCCAGACGACGTCGCCCGAACGGGTGTAATAGCGTTTTTCCATGGAATAGCTATTAATCTCTCCGCGTGCCAGCATGTTCAGCTGTTCAATGTCGTTATTCAAATCTTCCGGCCAGGTTAATTGCTGGAAGGTCAGTGAACGTAACTCCTCCTGGCTATAGCCCAGAAACTGACACAAGGCTTTATTGGCCTGTAACCATTGCCCCTCGGTACCGACTAACGCCATGCCAATCGCGGAATATTCCATGGCGTTGCGAAAGCGTGACTCGCTTTCTGAAATGTGCTTGCGTTCGGCTCGAAACGCGTACATCACCATGGTCATCATATTAGCTGGCAACAGGATCATCAAAAACGGCAACCAGGGGATGTCCGTCATCATGTTCGGTTTCGGGGTGTAAAGCAGCGAAGGGTCGGCAGCCAGCATCAGCGAAACCATCATCACGGTGCTGAGGAATATTAAAAACGCCTCCATACGCGGCAGACGGACAGCGCTCCACATCAGCAGGACAATAACGCAGGTAAATGGCCATGGAATGTACATCATGGACAGCCAACTGAGCGTTAAGGTCACCAGCAGGGTAATCAGGGTCTCAAGCAATAATCGCGGGTCGCGATGGCGCAACAGGTAATGTGGTTTAAACAGTAAACCTAACGGCACCAACGCCAGTGCGCCAATGGATTCTGACAGTACCCAAATGAGAAAGGTATTTAACGACGTGTCCTTCGGCAGCAACAACCACATCAAAATGCCGCCCAACAGTGGCGGAACAACCGCGCTACCAAATGCCAGGCGCGCCCAGTCATTCAAATTTTGTAAGGGATTGTACCAGGGCAGCAGTTTACGCAATAACATTGCGCCAACAACAGCCTCAATAATGTTAATGACCGTATAGGAGAAATTAAGCGACTGTCCGGGGAAAAAAAGTAAAGAGGCGCCGATGCTACCGAATGAGCAAGCCAGCGCGATCCCTGGCCACATCTTTCCCGCGTGACGGTAAAAAGCCACCATCATGATAGAGGTTGGAAACCACAGAGGGGCAAGCTGTGCGCCGTAACGTGATAGTTCCAGCGAAAACAACGTAAAGATGAAAGCCACCAGACCTAAACTGGCCAGGCGCAGTAGAGGATGGGGTAAGGTAACTAAAACATGTTGGGATTGTTTACTCATTACCACTCTACCCAAATAGCCGTTGTCGCCCAGCAGAGATGCCGGACGCATCACATTTAATCTGGGATTATGCTAGTACAAACAATTTACAATTTATACGCCAGCTGCTCATAAATTAACACTCCCAAGCTATTAATTCCTAAGGCAGGTGAATAAATATAGCGGCTGTTCTAAATCTGACCATTTTAATTTGCGACAGGGACAGCATTGGTGCAGCCTGGGGTGGCATCGCGCCGCTGAAATCCCTATAATTGCCGCGTTTGGCGTTTCGGCGCCGCCCTTCCTTACATCCAGGTTAATCAGGTCGCTAAATTTATGACTGATCAGTCCCATCAGTGCGTCATTATCGGCATTGCCGGCGCATCGGCTTCCGGCAAGAGCCTTATTGCCAGTACTCTTTATCGCGAATTGCGTGAACAAGTCGGTGACGAACATATTGGCGTTATTCCCGAAGACAGCTATTACAAAGATCAAAGCCATCTGTCGATGGAAGAACGTGTAAAAACCAACTACGACCATCCGAACGCGATGGACCACAGCCTGCTGTTTCAACATCTGCAAACGTTGAAACGCGGCTCTGCCATTGAGCTGCCGGTTTATAGCTATGTTGAGCACACGCGTACGCAAGACACTATTCATATCGAACCGAAGAAAGTCATTATCCTGGAAGGCATTTTGCTGCTGACGGATGCGCGTTTGCGCGATGAGATGAACTTTTCTATTTTTGTTGATACGCCGCTGGATATTTGTCTGATGCGCCGTATTAAGCGCGATGTGAATGAACGTGGTCGTTCAATGGATTCGGTGATGGCGCAATACCAGAAAACCGTCCGTCCAATGTTCCTGCAATTTATTGAGCCTTCAAAGCAATACGCCGACATCATTGTGCCGCGCGGGGGTAAAAACCGCATCGCCATCGATATTCTGAAGGCTAAAATCAGTCAGTTCTTTGAATAAGTTCAGCGAATTGTGTACCGTTCAGTGATAACCTGGTTCACCCTTAACGCACCTGGCATTAAGGGTTTGAAGCACGAAAGGAGAAAGTGCCATGCGTTTATGTGACCGAGATATTGAAGCCTGGTTGGATGAAGGTCGCCTGTCGATCACTCCACGCCCTCCTGTCGAGCGAATCAATGGCGCCACGGTAGATGTGCGTCTTGGCAACAAATTCCGTACGTTCCGCGGTCATACAGCGGCGTATATCGATTTGAGCGGACCGAAAGATGAAGTCAGCGCCGCGCTGGATCGCGTGATGAGTGATGAAATCGTCCTCAAGGACGGCGAGGCATTCTTCTTGCATCCGGGTGAGCTTGCGCTGGCAGTAACATTCGAATCCGTGACGCTGCCTTCCGATCTCGTCGGTTGGTTAGATGGCCGTTCATCTCTGGCGCGTCTGGGACTGATGGTACACGTCACCGCACACCGTATCGATCCGGGCTGGTCTGGCTGTATCGTACTGGAGTTTTACAACTCCGGAAAATTACCGCTGGCTCTGCGTCCGGGCATGCCGATTGGCGCGTTAAGTTTCGAACCGCTTTCCGGTCCGGCAGCGCGACCATACAACCGTCGTCAGGATGCGAAGTATCGCGACCAGCAGGGCGCCGTTGCCAGCCGGATCGATAAAGACTGAGTGTTTTTCAGTCCATTGGGGATAGCATGAGACGATTTCTGACGACGCTGATGATTCTTCTGGTCGTGCTGGTGGCTGGCTTTTCTGCGTTAGTACTGTTGGTGAATCCGAATGATTTCCGCGCGTATATGGTCAAGCAGGTTGCCGCACGTAGTGGGTATCAGCTGCAGTTGGATGGCCCCCTGCGTTGGCACGTATGGCCGCAACTGAGTATCCTCTCAGGGCGAGTGGTGTTAACGGCTGAAGGTGCCAGCGAACCTCTGGTTCGTGCCGACAATATGCGTCTCGACGTCGCGTTGTGGCCGCTGTTGAGCCACCAGCTCAGCGTGAAGCAGGTGATGCTCAGAGGCGCAGTGATTCAACTGACCCCGCAAACTGAGGCGGTACGCGGCAAAGATGCGCCCGTTGCCCCAAAAGACAATATGTTGCCCGATCTGGCGGAAGACAAAGGATGGTCGTTTGATATCGCCCGTTTGCGCGTTGCCGACAGTGTTCTGGTATTCCAGCATGAAGACGATGAACAAGTTACCGTTCGTGATATTCGTCTGGAGATGGAACAAGATAGCCAGCACCGCGGCACGTTTGAATTTTCCGGGCGTGTAAACCGCGATCAGCGCGATCTCGCGTTATCCTTTAACGGCACGGTCGATGCCTCCGATTATCCGCACAACTTATCTGCGAATATCGAGCAGTTAAGCTGGCAATTGCAGGGGGCCGATCTGCCGCCCCAGGGGATCAACGGTCAGGGACATCTTCAGACACAATGGCTGGAAGAGAAAAAACAGCTTTCGTTTAGTCAGATAAATTTGACCGCCAATGACTCTTCGTTCTCCGGGCAAGCACACGTATCCTTGTTGGAAAAACCGGAATGGGCCGTCGACCTGAAATTTGGTCAGCTCAATCTGGATAACCTGCTCGTACAACATGACGCAGCGGCGACAGCAAAAGGTGACGTTCAGCAAGGTCAGAGTCAGTCAACGCTGGCGCGCCCCGTCATTGCTTCCCAGGTTGATGCCGTTTCGTATCAGGGACTCAAGGGTTTTTCGGCAGACATCGCTTTGCAGGCTGACAAAGTGCTGTGGCGGAAAATGGCGTTTGAGAGTGTTTCGGCAAAAATAGACAACCAGTTCGGCTTACTGAACATTGCGCAGTTGCAGGGAAAAAGTGATGGCGGGCTGATCTCACTGCCCGGCACGCTGGATGCCAGAAAGGGAGAACCGCGAGCGGTCTTTCATCCGCGCCTGGAAGGTGTGGAAATTGGCACTATTTTGAAGGCCTTTGATTACCCCATCGCACTCACCGGCAAGCTGTCGCTGGCGGGAGATTTTTCCGGCTCAGATATTGATGCCCAGGCGTTTCGCCATAGCTGGCAAGGGCAGGCCCATGTCGAAATGAACGATACGCGAATGGAAGGGATGAACTTCCAGCAGATGATTCAACAGGCTGTAGAACGCAGCGGTGGGGATGTTAAATCTCAGCAAAACCTCGATAACGTGACCCGGTTGGATCATTTTGTAACCGATATGACGCTGGATAACGGAGAGGTGACGCTGGATAACATGGCAGGCGAGTCCGCGATGTTGGCGCTGACCGGCAAAGGAGCGTTAGATCTGGTGAAGCAGAATTGCGACACGCTGTTTAACATTCGCGTGCTGGGCGGTTGGGATGGCGAAAGTAAGTTGATTAGTTTCCTGAAGGCCACCCCGGTTCCTCTCAGGGTCTATGGCCAGTGGCAATCACTGAACTACAGTCTGCAAGTTGATCAGCTTTTGCGTAAGCATCTGCAGGATGAAGCAAAACGTCGTCTGAATGACTGGGCAGATCGCAATAAAGATTCCCGCAACGGCAAAGATGTTAAAAAGTTGCTGGATAAGCTCTGATTCATATTGCCGGATGGTGGCTAATGCCCCATCCGGCTCGTGACTTACACCTCGTAATCCATCTCTTCTTCACCGTGTAGCGGTATCAGCTGGACCTTTTGCACGCGATGATTTTCCACCTGCAGGGTTTTTAGCCGATAGTCGCCAACCTGAACTTCCTCCCCGGTTTTCGGGATGCGCTGCAAATACTCCATTAACAGTCCGGCAATGGTGTGATACTCACGCTTATCGTCTAACGGGATAGGCACGTACTGCACCAGGTCTTCCAGCGGCATATGCCCGTTAGCGGTCCACGAACCATCGGCGTTTTTCTGAATATCATGACGGGCGTCGATTTCCTCTACCTCGTTTGGCAGATTGCCGGCGATGGTTTCCATCACATCACTCAGCGTCACAATCCCTTCGACGGAACCAAATTCATCGGCTACAAACGCGAAATGCGTCCGGGCATTACGGAACTGTTCAAGCGCCGGAAGCAGCGGCAAGGTCTCCGGGAACACCAGCGGCTGGCGAATCAAGACGCGCAGGTCGAGCGGTTCGCCGCGCAGAGACTGTTGCAGTAAATCGATGACATGCACCACGCCCAACAGTTCCTCCTGCTCGTCTTCGCCAGTGACCACCAGACGCGTATGCTGGTTTTTTTCCAGTAAGGCGCGGATTTCTGTTTCGGGCGCATTGAGGTCGATATGTTCAATATCATGGCGCGAGGTCATGATACTGCTGACGGTACGCTGATTGAAGTTCAGCACACGTTCAATCATCCGCCGCTCCTGTGGCGCAAAAATCTGACCTTCATGATGATCCGCCAGCATCGCTGCGGTTTCGGCATCCAGTTCGGCATCTTCTTTTTGCCCGCTCAGCAGCCGCATTACCGCCTCGGCGGTGCGCTGGCGCAGAGTATGGTTGGCTGAGAGGAAGCGACGACGGTTAAAGATAGCCAACTGGTTCAATGCTTCGATCATGACCGAGAAGCCGATGGCTGCGTACAGGTAACCTTTCGGGATATGGAAACCAAACCCTTCGGCCACCAGACTGAAACCAATCATCAGCAGGAAGCTCAGACACAGAATAACAATAGTTGGATGGCTGTTAACAAAGCGCGTCAGCGACTTGCTGGCCAGCAACATCAGGCTGATGGCAATAATGACTGCCGCCATCATCACCGCCAGGTGATCGACCATGCCAACAGCGGTAATGACGGAATCCAGAGAGAAGATGGCGTCCAGCACCACGATTTGCGCGACCACACCCCAGAACTTAGCGCCTTTACGCTGGGTGGGGTTATCGCTGTCTTTCCCTTCCAGCCGTTCGTTGAGCTCCATAGTGGCTTTAAACAGCAGGAAGAAACCACCGAACAGCATGATCAGATCGCGGGCGCTGAAGCTGAGATCGCGAATGCTGAACAGCGGCGTGGTCAGCGTTACCAGCCAGGATATTGATGCCAGCAGCAGCAGGCGCATAACCATCGCCAGCAGTAGCCCGGTAATACGCGCCTTATCCCGCTGGGCAGGAGGTAGTTTCTCCGCGAGGATGGCAATAAAAACAAGATTATCAATGCCAAGAACAAGTTCGATCACGATTAACGTGACCAGTCCGGCCCAGATTGACGGATCGGCAATCCATTCCATAGTAAATGCTATACCCATAGTTGTATGACAATTGTCACAATTCGATCATGGGTAAAACTGGCGAAAAATGCAATGGCGAGAAGGGATTTCTCTGTCGGTTATATCAGAACTGATGCAGGATAATAGCCTTAATGTAACTACAGGAAATGATTTTATTAATCTAAACATATTTAGGAAATATCGCAGGTGGAATATTTTTATATCAATATTGTCAATATCAATAAAATCCTAAAAATATATAAATCCGACGCTTAATATTAATCTTAAAAGCCAGGTATCGGCGGTTTGTTATCTTGCCTGATATTCGCATAGCTGCAACAATTCTTGCGGTAATAATCAAAAGATAAATATTTCCTCATCAATCAGTGGCGCCATTCCCGATGCGTTAACGCTGTAAATGTGATGAAAATAAAGGAGAAGATAAAAATTTAAATTAATCAGTGCATTGGTAGCTAGTGAAGCCAGGGGCGGTAGCGTGTCTGGTCGCCTGAAACAAGCCTAAATTATTCTGTCAAGAGACCGCAGATGAATTCATTTTTTTTAGGACTGATGCCAGTTAAATTTCATTTCAATTAACGGCAAGGTAAATACGTACAGGCGAAGTCGCTATTTAGATTGCATGTGATAAATACTCTGCCAAAGTGATAAATAATCAATGATGAAATCCAAACTTAAATTGATGCCAGTATTGGTATCGGTGATCTTGATAAACGGTTGTACCGTGCTTCCGGGCAGCAATATGTCTACGATGGGCAAAGATGTGATTAAACAGCAGGACGCTGATTTTGATATCGATCGCATGGTGAATGTTTATCCACTCACGCCACGTCTGGTCGAACAATTACGTCCTCGACCAAATGTTGCCCAGCCTAATATGTCGCTGGACCAGGAGATTTCCGGGTATCAGTACCGGGTCGGCCCGGGGGATGTCCTGAATGTGACCGTCTGGGACCATCCTGAACTCACCACGCCGGCCGGGCAGTACCGTAGCTCAAGCGATACCGGCAACTGGGTGCAGCCTGATGGCACCATGTTTTACCCCTACATCGGCAAAGTCAGCGTGGTGGGAAAAACGTTGGCAGAGATTCGTAGTGATATTACCGGGCGCTTAGCGAAGTACATTGCTGACCCGCAGGTGGACGTTAATATCGCCGCTTTCCGCTCGCAGAAGGCCTATGTCTCCGGGCAGGTGAACAAATCCGGCCAACAGGCCATCACCAACGTGCCGCTTACCGTTCTCGATGCCATTAACGCCGCTGGCGGTCTCACCGAGGCAGCAGACTGGCGCAACGTTGTACTGACTCATAAAGGGCAGGAGCAACGTATTTCACTGCAAGCGCTGATGCAAAATGGCGACCTGAGCCAGAACCGTCTGCTCTATCCTGGCGACATTCTGTTTGTTCCGCGTAATGACGATCTGAAAGTCTTCGTAATGGGAGAAGTGAAAAAACAGAGCACCCTAAAAATGGACTTCAGCGGCATGACGCTTACCGAAGCGCTGGGCAATGCCGAAGGTATTGACCTGACCACCTCCAATGCCAGCGGCATTTTCGTTATTCGACCATTGAAAGGTGAGGGCGGGAACAACGGCAAGATCGCCAATATCTATCAGCTTGATATGTCCGATGCGACGTCGCTGGTGATGGCAACATCATTCCGACTCCAGCCATACGATGTGGTGTACGTCACTACCGCGCCGGTTGCTCGCTGGAACCGTTTGATCAATCAGTTGCTGCCGACTATTAGCGGTGTTCGCTATATGACGGACACGGCCAGCGACCTTCACAACTGGTAATCATCATGTTTAACAAAATCTTAGTTGTCTGTGTGGGGAACATTTGTCGTTCCCCGACGGCAGAGCGCTTATTAAGGCAATTTCATCCGGCGTTAACGGTCTCTTCAGCCGGTCTTGGGGCGCTGGTGGGGAAAGGCGCGGATCCGTGTGCTATTAGCGTGGCACAGGCGCACAACCTGTCACTGGATAATCATTGTGCCCGGCAGATCTCGGGACGAATGTGCCGGGAGTATGACCTGATCCTGACCATGGAGAAGCGCCATATCTCTGCCCTGTGTGAAATGGTGCCGGAGATGCGCGGCAAAGTGATGCTTTTTGGGCACTGGGACAGCGAGCGCGAAATTCCCGATCCGTATCGTAAAAGCCGTGATGCGTTTGACGCGGTGTACGCATTACTTGAACGGTCTGCCCGCCAATGGGCTCAGGCACTGAACGCAGAGCAGGGAAAACAATGACAGAAAAAGTTAAACAGTCTGCTGCGCCGGTAACGGGCAATGATGAAATCGATATTGGTCGTCTGGTCGCAACGGTAGTGGAAGCCCGCTGGTGGGTTCTTGGCATTACCGCGGGCTTTGCATTGTGTGCCGCGGTCTACACGCTGTTCGCCACACCCATCTACAGTGCGGACGCGCTGGTGCAAATTGAGCAAAATACCGGAAATTCACTGGTGCAGGATATTGGCTCAGCGTTGTCGAACAAACCGCCGGCCTCGGAAGCGGAAATTCAGCTCATCCAGTCGCGTCTGGTATTAGGGAAAACGGTAGACGATCTTAACCTCGATATCGCCGTTACCAAAGATACATTCCCTATTTTTGGCGCGGGCTGGGACCGGCTGATGGGCCGCCAGAACGAAACGGTTAATGTGACCACCTTCACGCTGCCAAAGGCAATGAATGAACAGACCTTCACGCTCAATGTGCTGAATGACACAAGCTATCAACTGGTGAGTGACGGGGGTTTTAGCGCCCGGGGGCAAGTCGGCAAGGTGTTGGAACACGATGGCGTGACGATGCTGGTTGAGGCGATTCATGCCAGCCCGGAGAGCCAATTTACCGTCAGCAAATTCTCCACGCTGGGCATGATAAACACCCTGCAAAATAACCTGATGGTGACGGAAACGGGCAAAGACACCGGCGTATTGAGCCTGACCTTTACCGGCGAAGACCGCGAGCAAATCCGCCAGATCCTCGACAGTATTACCCGCAACTATCTGCAACAAAACGTGGAACGTAAATCTGAAGAGGCCGCCAAAAGTCTGGCGTTTCTGGCAAAGCAACTGCCTGAGGTGCGTAATCGGCTGGACGTTGCTGAAAACAAGCTGAACGCCTTTCGTCAGGATAAAGACTCCGTGGATTTGCCGCTGGAAGCCAAAGCGGTGCTGGATTCGATGGTGAATATCGATGCGCAGCTGAATGAACTGACCTTCAAAGAAGCGGAGATTTCCAAGCTGTTCACCAAAGCGCATCCGGCGTACCGCACGCTGCTGGAAAAACGCCAGGCGCTGGAAGATGAGAAAAGTAAGCTGAACGGGCGCGTAACGGCGATGCCGAAAACGCAGCAGGAAATTGTTCGTCTGACGCGTGATGTGGAGTCCGGTCAGCAGGTCTATATGCAGTTGCTGAACAAGCAACAGGAACTGAAGATTACCGAGGCCAGTACGGTTGGCGATGTGCGCATTGTCGATCCCGCGATTGCCCAGCCAGGCGTGCTGAAGCCGAAAACGGCGCTGATTATTCTCGGCAGTATCATTCTCGGTTTGATGCTTTCCGTGGTGGGCGTACTGCTGCGTTCTCTGTTTAATCGCGGTATTGAAAGCCCGCAGGCGCTGGAAGAGCATGGTATCAGCGTGTATGCCAGTATTCCGTTGTCTGAATGGCAAAAAGCACGTGATAACGTTCAGATCATTAAAGGTGTGAAACGCTACAAGCAAAGCCAGCTGTTGGCCGTGGGTAATCCAACGGATCTCGCCATAGAAGCGGTCCGTAGCCTGCGTACCAGCCTGCACTTTGCCATGATGCAGGCGCGTAACAACGTATTGATGCTGACCGGCGTCAGCCCGTCGATTGGTAAAACGTTTGTCTGCGCCAACCTGGCGGCAGTCATCAGCCAGACCAACAAACGCGTGCTGTTGATCGACTGCGATATGCGCAAAGGCTATACCCACGAACTGCTGGGGACCAATAACGTCAACGGCCTGTCTGAGATCCTCATCGGCAAGGGGGATATCTCATCCAGCGCCAAACCGACATCGATTCCGCATTTTGATCTGATCCCTCGCGGTCAAGTCCCTCCCAATCCTTCCGAGCTGTTGATGAGCGAGCGTTTCGGCGAACTGATTGCCTGGGCCAGCTCGCACTATGACCTGGTGCTGATTGACACCCCACCAATTCTGGCGGTGACCGACGCGGCGATTGTTGGCCGTCATGTCGGCACCACGCTGATGGTGGCGCGTTATGCGGTCAACACGCTGAAAGAGGTGGAAACCAGCCTGAGTCGCTTCGAGCAAAACGGCATTCAGGTGAAAGGGGTGATCCTCAACTCGATCTTCCGCCGTGCCAGCGGGTATCAGGATTACGGCTACTACGAATACGAATATACGTCGGATGCGAAATAAATCACCAACCCTGCCGGATGCGGCGAAAACGCCTTATCCGGCCTACAAAAGCGTATCTATCCGGAAACGAAAATGACGACAGAAAACCCGCTAATTTCAATTTATATGCCAACCTGGAACCGCCAGCAGCTGGCCATTCGGGCGATTAAATCGGTGTTGCGCCAGGACTACCCTCACTGGGAGATGATCATTGTGGATGATTGCTCTTCATCATATGAGCAGTTGCAGCAGTTTGTTGAGGAACTCAACGATCCGCGTGTGTCGTATACGCATAATTCCACCAACTCCGGGGCCTGCGCGGTGCGTAATCAGGCCATTATGCAGGCCAACGGGCAATACATTACGGGGATTGATGATGATGATGAATGGACGCCGAACCGCCTGAGCGTGTTCCTGCAGTATCGGCATCAACTGGTCACACGGGCGTTTCTGTATGCCAATGACTATGTCTGTGAGGGCGAAGTGTATTCGCAGCCGACCAGTCTGCCGCTCTATCCGAAGTCCGTTTATTCACGCCGCAGGTTTTATAAGCGCAACATCATTGGTAATCAGGTATTTACCTGGGCATGGCGGTTTAAAGCATGCCTGTTCGATACCACGCTGAAAGCGGCGCAGGATTACGACATCTTCCTGCGCATGGTGGTGGCGTATGGCAAACCGTGGAAGGTCAAAGAGGCGACGCAGATCCTGCATGTGAATCACGGCGAGATGCGTATTACCTCATCGCCGAATAAATTCTCCGGCTACTTTCAGTTTTACCGCAAGCACAAAGGCAAATTTGACCGGGCCAGCAAGAAATATCAGCTGTTTACCCTCTATCAGATCCGCAACAAACGGATGAACTGGCGCACGCTGCTGACGCTGCTTTCTGTTCGCAACAGTAAGCGTCTGGCCGACGGACTGCGAGGACGCTAAGTATGCTGGAAGATTTACGCGCGAACGGCTGGAGTCTGCGCCCCTGCTGCATGGTGGCGGCCTATCGGATTGCCCATTTTTGCTCCGTCTGGCGTAAAAAAAACATCATAAACAACCTGTGGGCTGCCCCGGTGCTGGTGATGTACCGCCTTATCACCGAATGCCTGTTTGGCTATGAAATTCAGGCTGCTGCATCAATCGGTCGTCGTTTCACCATCCATCATGGCTATGGGGTGGTTATCAATAAACACGTGGTGGCGGGGGATGATTTTACCCTACGCCACGGCGTCACCATCGGCAATCTTGGTGCCAACGATCCATCCTGTCCGGTCATCGGTAACGGCGTTGAGTTGGGGGCCAATGTCACTCTGCTCGGCGACGTTGCTATTGGCGATAACGTGACGATTGGCGCCGGGAGCGTTGTGGTGGATAGCGTCCCGGACAATACGCTGGTCGTGGGCGAGAAGGCACGGGTGAAGGTAATAAAATGAAGATATTACAGTTTAATGTGCGACTCGCAGAAGGTGGGGCGGCAGGCGTGGCGTTAGATTTGCATCTGAGGTCGCTGGAAAAAGGGCTGTCGTCGCGGTTTGTCTATGGCTATGGCAAAGGCGGTAAAAAAAGCGCCAGTCATGCGAATTACCCGCAGGTTATCAAATATACGCCGCGCCTGACGTCGGCGGCTAACATTGCGCTGTTTCGTTTTGCAAATCGCGACATGTTCGGCAATCTCGACAAGCTATATCGCACGGTTACCCGCACCTGCGGCCCGCTGGTACTGCATTTTCATGTGTTGCACAGCTACTGGTTGAACCTGGAAGAGGTGGTGACCTTTTGCCAAAAAGTGAAGGCGCATAAACCGGATATCACCTTCGTCTGGACCCTGCACGATCACTGGAGCGTGACCGGGCGCTGTGCCTTTACCGATGGCTGCGAAGGCTGGAGAACGGGCTGTCAGAAATGCCCAACGCTCAGCAACTATCCGCCGGTAAAAGTCGATAAAGCCCATCAGCAGTTGCCCGGTAAGCGGCAGATGTTCCGTGCCATGCTGGCGCTGGGCTGCCAGTTTATCTCGCCCAGTCAACATGTGGCCGACGCATTCAACAGCCTGTATGGCGTGGGACGCTGCCGCGTTATCAATAATGGCATTGATGTGGCAACCGAAGCCATTCTTGCCGAACTACCCGCGATGCCTGCGGAGAGCGGTCGGCCGAAAATTGCCGTGGTGGCTCATGACCTGCGCTATGACGGCAAAACCAGTCAACAACTGGTGCGAGCGATTAGCGCGCTTGGGGACAAAATTGAGCTGCATACCTTCGGCAAATTTTCGCCATTTGCGGGAGATAACGTCATCAACCACGGTTTTGAGAGCGATAAGCGCACGTTGATGAGTGCGCTTAACCAGATGGATGGACTGGTGTTCAGCTCCCGTGTCGATAACTACCCGCTGATTTTGTGTGAAGCGCTTTCCATCGGCGTACCGGTAATTGCCACGCACAGCGATGCCGCGCAGGAAGTGCTGGCTAAATCAGGCGGTAAAACGTTCAGCGAAGCGGACGTATTGCAGCTGGTGCAGCTGAAAAAATCAGACATTGCGCAGGCGGTATTTGACACGTCCCTTACCGCGTTCAGTCAACGCAGTCGGGTGGCATACAGTGGGCAACAGATGCTGGAGGAATATGTCTCGTTCTATCAGAATCTGTAGCTATCTGGTGCTACCGCTGCTTTATCTGCTGGTTAACGTCAAACTCGCCCAGCTTGGCGAGAGCTTCCCGATAACTATCGTCACCTTCTTACCCGTTCTGCTGTTGCTGTTTGTCGAGCGCATCAATATCAAAAAATTAATGATCGCGCTGGGGGTAGGGGGCGGGCTGACGGCGTTTAACTACCTGTTCGGTCAATCACTGGATGCCAGTAAGTACGTAACGTCAGCGATGCTGTTTGTTTATACCGTGGTGATTATTGGCATGGTGTGGAGTATTCGCTTCAAAACCATTTCACCGCATAACTACATTAAGATTTTGCGTTTTTTCTGGCTGGTGGTGGGACTGGTGGTGGGGTTAGCTGCGGTTGAAATGGCACAGATAATTCTCAGCGGCGGCAGCAGTTTAATGGAAGTTATTTCGAAATATCTTATTTACAGTAACAGCTATGTTCTGAACTTTATTAAGTTTGGTGGGAAACGTACCACTGCGCTCTATTTCGAACCGGCATTCTTCGCTCTGGCGTTAATCTCAATTTGGCTCAGCATCAAACAGTTTGGTATCAAAACACCTAAGTCCGATGCTATGATTCTGGCAGGGATAATATTATCAGGATCGTTTTCAGGGGTAATGACGTTTATTTTGTTTTATCTCCTGGAGTGGGCGTTCCAGTACCTGAATAAGGATGCGATAAAAAAGAAGCTGCCGCTGGCGATAATCTCATTAAGCGTGTTTTTAGTTGGGGTGATATTTGCTTTTCCGTACATCGCAACGCGGCTTGGTGATTTAGGAACTGAAGGTTCGTCATCGTATTATCGTATCGTAGGGCCATTAGTGATGGTCGGTTATTCGTTACTGAACGTTGATGGCGTAGTGAGATTTGGCTCACTTTATGAATACGTTGCGTCATTCGGAATTTTTAACGGTGCAGATGTCGGTAAAACAATAGACAATGGTTTGTATCTGCTGATTATTTATTTTTCATGGTTCGCGGTAATATTAGCCCTGTGGTACATGGGGAAGGTCATGAAAATGATGATCAATGCGTTTGGCGATAATCAGAATTATCGGGTGCAGCTTTATCTTTTTACACCGTTGTCACTGTTTTTTACAGGTTCAGTATTTAGTCCGGAATACGCATTTTTAATTGTGTGTCCGTTTATATTGCGCAAGGCGCTGAATATCGCGAGGTAACTCACATGCTGCTCAGTATCATTACCGTCGCCTTTCGCAATCTGGAAGGGATCGTCAAAACTCACGCATCGCTGGCACATCTGGCGCAAGCGGGTGATATCAGTTTTGAGTGGATTGTTGTTGATGGCGGCTCCTCGGATGGTACGTCGGCGTTTCTTGAAGGGCTCAGTGGGGAATACCGGTTACGGTTTGTCAGCGAGCCGGATAACGGCATCTATGATGCGATGAACAAAGGCATCGCGATGGCGCGCGGGCGGTTTGCACTGTTCCTCAACTCCGGGGATATTTTGCATGCGGACGCGGCACATTTTATCCGCCAGCTAAAAATGCAGAGCGACCAAACCATGGTCATTGGCGATGCGTTGCTGGATTTCGGCAATGGCAACAAAATTAAGCGCCGGGCAAAACCGGGTTGGTATATTTATCACAGCCTGCCCGCCAGTCATCAAGCGATATTCTTTCCGCTCTCAGGACTGAATGTCTGGCATTATGATTTGCAATATAAAATATCGTCTGATTACGCGTTGGCAGCCCAATTATACAAGTCCGGTTACGCTTTTAAAAAGCTTAGCGGGTTGGTATCGGAGTTTTCTATGGGCGGAGTGTCAACGACGAATAATCTGGAATTGTGTCGGGATGCCAAAAAAGTACAGCGCCAGATATTACACATGCCAGGTTTTTGGACCGGTTTGTCAGAATATTTACGTCTGCGCACAACCGGTAAAACAAAAACCTTATATGGGAAAACGTAAGGGCATATTATGCAGGACTTAAGCGGATTTAAAGTGCCTGGAGGTTTTCGCGGCGGTGGTGCTATTAAAGTGCAATTATGGTGGGCGGTGCAAGCAACATTATTTCGCTGGTCTCCACAGGTCATGTATCGCTGGCGTGCATTTTTATTACGAATGTTTGGCGCAAATATAGGAAAAAACGTAGTCATTCGGCCTTCAGTAAAAATTACTTATCCGTGGAAATTAACCCTGGGAGATTATGCCTGGGTGGGTGACGACGCGGTTTTATATACGTTAGGTGATATTACGATTGGCGCCCATGCGGTTATTTCGCAAAAAAGTTATTTATGCACCGGGAGTCATGATTATGCCAGTCAACATTTTGATATTAACGCCACGCCGATTGTGGTTGGCGCTAAATGCTGGCTGGCGACAGATGTCTTTGTCGCGCCTGGCGTGACGATTGGCGATGGCACCGTCGTTGGAGCACGAAGCAGCGTATTTAAATCGCTGCCAGCAAATGTTGTTTGTCGGGGAAATCCCGCAGTAGTCACGCGCGAACGCGTCGAGAAAGTTACTCCCTGAGGGGATCACTGAAGAGGTTATAACATGTCAAAAGTCGCTCTCATTACTGGCGTAACCGGGCAGGATGGTTCTTACCTGGCAGAACTCCTGCTGGAAAAAGGGTACGAAGTACACGGTATTAAGCGTCGCGCTTCATCATTCAACACCGAACGTGTGGACCACATCTACCAGGATCCGCATTCAGGCAATCCCAAATTTCATCTGCACTATGGCGATTTGACCGACTCCTCCAACCTGACCCGTATTTTACAAGAAGTCCAACCGGATGAAGTCTATAACCTGGGTGCCATGAGCCATGTCGCGGTGTCGTTTGATTCACCGGAATACACCGCAGACGTTGATGCGATCGGCACCTTGCGTTTGCTGGAGGCGATCCGCTTCCTTGGTCTGGAGAAAAAGACCCGTTTTTATCAGGCGTCCACCTCTGAGTTGTACGGTCTGGTACAGGAAATCCCGCAGAAAGAGAGCACGCCGTTCTATCCGCGTTCACCGTATGCCGTTGCCAAGCTGTACGCCTACTGGATCACCGTCAACTACCGCGAGTCTTACGGGATGTATGCCTGTAACGGCATTCTGTTCAACCACGAATCTCCGCGCCGCGGCGAAACCTTTGTCACTCGCAAAATTACCCGGGCGATCGCCAACATCGCTCAGGGGCTGGAGTCTTGCCTGTACCTGGGCAACATGGATTCACTGCGCGACTGGGGGCATGCCAAAGATTACGTCAGGATGCAGTGGATGATGCTGCAGCAGGATAAGCCGGAAGATTTCGTGATTGCCACCGGCGTGCAGTATTCCGTGCGCCAGTTCGTGGAAATGGCGGCCGCTCAGTTGGGGATTAAATTGCGCTTTGAAGGCGAGGGCGTGAATGAGAAAGGCATCGTGGTTTCTGTGACCGGACACGATGCGCCGGGGGTGAAACCCGGGGATGTCATGATTGCCGTTGACCCGCGCTACTTCCGTCCGGCTGAGGTGGAAACGCTGCTGGGCGACCCGGCCAAAGCACATGAAAAACTGGGCTGGAAACCGGAAATCACACTGCGCCAGATGATCTCGGAAATGGTTGCCAACGATCTTGATGCGGCGAAGAAACATTCCCTGCTCAAGTCGCACGGTTACGAGGTCGCCATCGCGCTGGAGTACTGAGGATGAAGACACAACGTATTTTTGTGGCGGGCCATCGCGGGATGGTGGGGGCCGCCATCGTCAGACAACTGGCGCAGCGAGATAACGTAGAACTGGTGCTGCGTACTCGCGACCAGCTTAATCTGCTGGACGCCGGTGCGGTGCAGGCGTTCTTTGCCGCTGAAAGTATTGACCAGGTTTATCTGGCGGCGGCAAAAGTGGGAGGGATTGTGGCGAACAATACTTATCCTGCTGATTTTATTTATGAAAATATGATGATTGAGAGCAACATTATTCATGCGGCGCATCTGCATAACGTGAATAAACTGTTGTTCCTCGGGTCATCCTGTATTTATCCCAAGCAAGCCACCCAGCCAATCGCCGAAAGTGAACTGTTGCAGGGGGCACTTGAACCGACCAATGAGCCGTATGCGATTGCCAAAATTGCCGGTATCAAGCTGTGCGAATCGTATAACCGACAGTATGGCCGTGATTATCGCTCGGTGATGCCGACCAATCTGTACGGACCGCATGACAACTTTCATCCGAGTAATTCGCATGTGATCCCGGCGCTGCTGCGCCGCTTTCATGAGGCTCGCGAGCAAAATACGCCGGATGTGGTGGTGTGGGGAAGCGGGACGCCAATGCGTGAATTTCTGCATGTCGACGATATGGCGGCGGCCAGTATCCACGTGATGGAGCTGGCTCAGGAAGTGTTGCAGGAATATACCCAACCAATGCTGTCGCATATCAACGTGGGCACCGGTGTGGACTGCACCATTCGTGAACTGGCCCAGACCATCGCACAGGTTGTGGGTTACAAGGGGCGCGTGGTGTTTGACGCCAGCAAACCGGACGGCACGCCGCGCAAATTGCTTGACGTTACGCGTCTGCATCAGTTGGGCTGGTATCACGAGATATCTCTGGAAGCGGGGCTTGCCAGTACATATCAGTGGTTCCTTGAAAACCAGCAGCGTTACCGGGGGTAAGCATGTTTTTACGTCATGAGGATTTTGCCACCGTTGTACGTTCAACTCCGCTGATTTCCATCGATTTGATCGTGGAAAACGCCCACGGCGAATTTCTGCTTGGCAAGCGCCTCAATCGTCCGGCGCAGGGGTACTGGTTCGTGCCCGGCGGTCGGGTGCAAAAAGATGAACCGCTGCGCGCGGCCTTTGAGCGGCTGACTGACGCTGAGCTGGGGTTACGTTTACCGCTGTCCGCTGCAGAGTTTTACGGGGTCTGGCAGCACTTCTATGACGACAACTTTTCCGGGGAAGATTTCTCAACGCATTACATCGTGCTGGGATTTCGTCTGCGGGTGTCGGAAAACGACCTGCAACTGCCTGACGTTCAACATGGCGCGTACCGCTGGCTGGCAATTGAAGAGATCCTGGCCAGTGACCACGTGCACGACAACAGCCGGGCTTACTTCTGTGAGAAGAGTCAGGCCGGAGTACCCGGGCTATGAAGATCCTTGTGTATGGCATCAACTATTCGCCGGAGTTGACCGGTATCGGTAAATACACCGGTGAAATGGTGGAGTGGATGGCGCAACAGGGGCATGACGTACGGGTGATCACTGCGCCGCCTTATTATCCGCAGTGGAAGGTCAACGGTCGCTATTCATCCTGGCGCTATCGTCGTGAAGAGGGCGATGCCATCGTCTGGCGTTGTCCGCTGTATGTGCCTGAGCAGCCTTCTACGCTCAAGCGCTTGCTGCATCTAGGCAGTTTCGCCCTGAGCAGTTTCTTCCCGCTGCTGGCGCAGCGTCGCTGGAAGCCGGATCGCATCATTGGGGTAGTGCCGACGCTGTTTTGTACGCCGGGCATGCGCCTGCTGGCGAAGCTGTCCGGGGCGCGCACGCTGCTGCATATTCAGGATTACGAAGTCGATGCCATGCTGGGGCTTGGCATGGCGGGCAAAGGCAAGCGTGGCGCGGTGGCAAAACTGGCCAGCGCCTTTGAGCGCAGTGGGCTGTTGAATATGGACCATATTTCGACCATTTCTCGCTCAATGATGAATAAAGCGCAGGAGAAGGGCGTTGATGCACAGAAGGTCATTTTCTTTCCGAACTGGTCAGAAGTAGCACGTTTTCGTGACGTGAACGATGCCGATGCTCTGGCGTTGCGCCAGCAACTGGGCTTGCCTGATGATAAAAAAATCATTCTCTACTCAGGCAATATCGGTGAAAAGCAAGGGCTGGAGAGTGTGATCGACGCAGCGGCCCTGTTGAGCGAACAGCCCTGGCTGTTTGTGATTGTCGGGCAGGGCGGAGGTAAAGCACGGCTGGAGAGTATGTCTGGCGAACGCGGCCTGAACAATGTGATGTTCTTTCCGCTGCAATCTTATGATGCGCTGCCTGCGCTGCTCAAGATGGCGGACTGTCATCTGGTTGTACAAAAGCGCGGTGCGGCGGATGCCGTATTGCCCTCCAAACTGACCAATATCCTCGCCGTTGGCGGTAACGCTGTGATTACCGCCGAACCTGAGACCGAGTTGGGTCAGCTGTGTGACGCTCACCCAGGCATCGCGGTGTGTGTCGAGCCTGAATCAGTGAGTGCGCTGGTTGGCGGGATTCAACAGGCGTTAACCATGCCAAAGATTAACACGGTGGCACGTGAGTATGCCGAACGCACGTTGGATAAAGAAAACGTGCTGAGCCAATTTATTGCAGATATTCGGGGTACATGATGAGTCAAAACAAACTCTTTCCGGTGGTGATGGCCGGTGGCTCGGGTAGCCGTTTATGGCCTCTGTCCCGCGTACTATATCCAAAGCAGTTTCTGTGCCTGAAAGGCGATCTCACCATGCTGCAGACAACGATCTGTCGTCTGAACGGCGTGGAGTGCGAAAGCCCGGTGGTTATCTGTAATGAACAACACCGTTTCATCGTAGCGGAACAGCTACGACAACTGCACAAGCTGACTGAGAATATTATTCTCGAACCCGCCGGGCGCAATACTGCACCGGCGATAGCGCTGGCCGCCCTGGCGGCAAAACGTCAAAGTCCGGGGGAAGATCCGCTGCTGTTGGTATTGGCGGCCGATCACATGATTGCCGATGAAGAGGCATTTCGAGAGGCGGTTCGCAATGCAATGCCGTATGCCAGCGCGGGTAAGCTGGTGACGTTTGGTATCGTGCCGGACCAGCCGGAGACCGGCTACGGCTATATACGTCGCGGCGAGGTTTCGCCGACCAATACCGACGCCGTGGCTTTTGAGGTGGCGCAGTTTGTTGAAAAGCCCAATCTGGAAACCGCGCAGGCTTACGTTGCGAGCGGCGACTACTACTGGAACAGCGGCATGTTTCTGTTCCGGGCCGGGCGCTATCTGGAAGAACTGAAAAAATATCGCCCCGACATTCTTGAGGCCTGCGAAAACGCCATGAGTACGGTTGACCCCGATCTCGATTTTATCCGCGTTGATGAACAGGCGTTTCTCGCCTGCCCGGAAGAGTCTGTGGACTATGCGGTAATGGAGCGTACGGCCGATGCGGTGGTGATGCCCATGAACGCAGGCTGGAGCGATGTTGGCTCCTGGTCATCATTGTGGGAAATCAGCGCCCATACTGCTGAAGGTAATGTGCATCATGGTGACGTCATTAGCCATAAAACGGAAAACAGCTACGTGTATGCCGAATCTGGCCTGGTGACGACCGTCGGGGTGAAGGATCTGGTGGTGGTGCAGACCAAAGATGCGGTGCTGATCGCCGATCGCAACGCGGTGCAGGACGTCAAAAAAGTGGTGGAGCAAATTAAAGCTGACGGACGTCATGAGCACCATATTCACCGTGAAGTTTACCGTCCATGGGGCAAGTACGACTCTATTGATGCCGGAGACCGTTACCAGGTGAAGCGGATTACCGTTAAACCCGGTGAGGGATTGTCCGTGCAGATGCATCATCACCGGGCTGAACACTGGGTTGTGGTGGCTGGTACCGCGAAGGTGACAATCAATGACGACATCAAACTGCTCGCTGAAAACGAGTCTGTCTATATTCCGCTGGGGGCGACCCATTGTCTGGAGAACCCGGGGAAAATCCCGCTCGATCTGATTGAAGTGCGCTCCGGATCTTATCTCGATGAGGATGATGTGGTGCGTTTTGCGGACAGATACGGGCGTACCTGATGCCGGATGCGCTGCGCTTATCCAGCCTACAACACCGTAGGCCCGATAAGCGAAGCTCGCCGGGAAATGCATTTAACACTCATTAAAAGGCTCATTAAGAGTCAGGGCCTCCTGTTGCCTGAAGAAGGGTAAATCATGACGAAATTAACCTGTTTCAAAGCCTACGATATTCGCGGCAGGCTGGGCGAAGAGCTGAATGAAGATATCGCGTGGCGTATTGGCCGCGCTTACGGCGAGTTCCTGAAGCCAAAAACCATTGTCCTCGGCGGCGATGTGCGCCTGACCAGTGAGACGCTGAAGCTGGCGCTGGCGAAAGGACTGCAGGATGCGGGGGTGGATGTGCTGGATATTGGCATGTCGGGCACCGAAGAGATTTACTTCGCCACCTTCCACCTGGGCATTGACGGCGGTATTGAAGTGACCGCCAGCCATAATCCGATGGATTACAACGGTATGAAGCTGGTGCGGGAAGGGGCGCGGCCCATCAGCGGTGATACCGGTCTGCGCGACGTGCAACGTCTGGCGGAAGCCAACGACTTCCCGGCGGTTGATGAGACAAAACGTGGCCGCTACCAGCGCATTACTACCCGCGATGCCTACATTGACCACCTGCTGGGTTACATCAATCCCGCCAACCTGAAACCGATGAAGCTGGTGCTCAATTCCGGCAACGGCGCGGCAGGTCCGGTGGTTGACGTCATTGAAGCCCGTTTTAAGGCGCTGGGCGTGCCGGTCGAGTTCATCAAAATTCACAACACGCCGGATGGCAACTTCCCCAACGGTATTCCCAATCCTCTGCTGCCGGAATGCCGGGCCGACACGCGCCATGCAGTGATTGAACACGGCGCGGATATGGGGATTGCCTTCGACGGTGATTTTGACCGCTGCTTCCTGTTCGATGAAAAAGGTCAGTTCATTGAGGGTTACTACATTGTCGGCCTGCTGGCGGAAGCGTTTCTGGAGAAGAATCCGGGGGCGAAAATTATCCACGACCCACGCCTGTCCTGGAACACCGTGGATGTGGTGACGGCGGCAGGTGGTAAACCGGTGATGTCAAAAACCGGGCACGCGTTTATCAAAGAGCGGATGCGCCACGAAGATGCCATTTATGGTGGCGAAATGAGCGCGCACCACTATTTCCGCGATTTTGCCTATTGCGACAGCGGAATGATCCCGTGGCTGCTGGTGGCGGAGCTGCTGTGTCTGAAAAGACAGTCGCTGGGCGAACTGGTCCGCGACCGGATGGTGGCCTACCCGGCGAGCGGAGAAATAAACAGTACGCTGGCAGAGCCGACGGCAGCGATTGCGCGCGTGGAGCAGCATTTTTCCCGTGAGGCGTTGTCGGTGGACAGAACGGACGGTATCAGCATGTCGTTTGTCGACTGGCGCTTCAATTTACGCTCTTCCAATACCGAACCGGTGGTGCGCCTGAACGTGGAATCGCGCGGAGATATTCCGTTGATGGAAGCGCGAACGCGCACTCTTCTGGCGTTACTGAATCAGTAATGCTGGTGCTTCCTTTGCCCGATTCTGGGCAAAGGGTGACTAACAGGAACCACGATGACACATCTAAAAAAGCGCGAACGCGCCAAAACCAATGCGTCGTTAATTTCGATGGTGCAACGCTTTTCAGATATCACCATCATGTTTGGCGGGTTGTGGGTAATCTGCGAATTAAGCGGTTTGCCTTTCCTGTACATGCACCTGCTGGTGGCGCTGATCACGCTGGTCGTTTTTCAGATGCTCGGTGGCATAACGGATTTTTATCGCTCCTGGCGCGGTGTCAAAATTTCCACTGAGCTGGTGCTGTTGCTGCAAAACTGGACGCTGAGTCTGATTTTTTGCGCAGGTCTGATCGCCTTTAATAACGATTTTGATAACCGTCTCGCCGTCTGGCTGGCGTGGTATCTGCTATCCAGCGTTGGCCTGGTGTTGAGCCGTTCGTTTATTCGCTACGGCGCGGGATGGTTGCGTAATCGCGGGTATAACACTCGCCGGGTGGCGGTGGCAGGGGACCTGCCAGCCGGACAAATGCTATTGGACAGCTTTCGCCATGAACCGTGGCTGGGATTTGAAGTAGCAGGTGTCTATCACGATCCTATCCCTGGAAAAAACTCCCGCGACTGGGCCGGTAATCTGCAACAGCTGGTGGATGACGCCAAAGCCTCACGTATTCATAACGTTTATATCGCCATGTCGATGAGCGATGGCGCCAGCGTCAAAAAACTGGTTCGTGAGCTGGCCGACACCACCTGTTCGGTGATCCTTATTCCTGATGTCTTTACCTTCAACATTCTGCATTCACGGATTGAAGAGATGAATGGCGTTCCGGTGGTGCCGCTGTATGACACGCCGCTCTCGGGGATTAATCGCCTGTTGAAACGCGCGGAAGATATCGTGCTGGCTTCACTGATCCTGCTGCTTATTTCTCCGGTGCTGTGTGGCATAGCGCTACTGGTAAAACTGACCTCCAAAGGACCGGTGATTTTCCGCCAGACCCGTTACGGCATGGATGGGAAGCCGATCAAAGTCTGGAAATTTCGCTCGATGAAAGTGATGGAAAACGACGCGGTGGTGACGCAGGCGACGCAAAACGATCCGCGCGTTACCCCTGTGGGGAATTTCCTGCGCCGAACGTCACTCGATGAACTGCCGCAGTTTATTAACGTGCTGACCGGGGGCATGTCTATTGTTGGGCCACGCCCGCATGCGGTAGCGCATAACGAACAGTACCGCCAGCTGATCGAGGGGTACATGTTACGCCATAAGGTGAAACCGGGTATTACCGGCTGGGCGCAAATCAACGGCTGGCGCGGTGAAACCGATACGCTGGAAAAAATGGAAAAACGTGTGGAATTTGACCTCGAATACATTCGCGAGTGGAGCGTGTGGTTCGATATCAAAATTGTTTTTCTGACGGTATTCAAAGGCTTTGTCAACAAAGCGGCGTATTAACATGAGTTTACGAGAAAAAACGCTGAACGGCGCAAAGTGGTCGGCGATTGCCACTGTGATCATCATTGGTCTGGGTCTTATCCAGATGACCGTACTGGCACGGATTATTGATAACCACCAGTTCGGGTTGTTAACCGTGGCGCTGGTGATCATCGCGCTGGCCGATACGTTGTCTGACTTTGGTATCGCCAACTCAATTATTCAGCGCAAAGAGATTGGCTATCTTGAGCTGACCACGCTGTACTGGCTCAACGTTGGGTTGGGTATCGTGGTATGCGTAGCGATGTTTCTGCTGAGCGAGACGATTGCCAGCGTACTTAATAACCCAGAACTGGCACCGCTCATCAAAACGTTATCGCTGGCGTTTGTGGTGATACCGCACGGGCAGCAGTTTCGTGCGCTGATGCAAAAAGAACTGGCCTTCAACAAAATTGGCATGATTGAAACCAGTTCGGTACTGGCCGGTTTTACCTTTACCGTAGTCAGCGCCCATTTCTGGCCGCTCGCACTGACGGCCATTCTCGGGTATCTGGTAAACAGTACGCTACGTACGCTGCTGTTCGGCTATTTTGGTCGCCGGATTTACCGCCCGGGGCTGCATTTTTCGCTGGCATCCGTTTCGTCGAATCTGCGTTTTGGTGCGTGGCTGACGGCAGACAGTATCATCAATTACATCAATACCAACCTTTCCACGCTGGTTTTGGCCCGCACGTTGGGAGCTGGCGTGGCGGGTGGATTCAATCTTGCCTGGAATGTGGCGGTTGTCCCCCCGATCAAACTGAACCCGATTATCACCCGCGTGCTGTTTCCGGCGTTTGCCAAAATCCAGGACGACAGTGAAAAGCTACGGGTGAATTTTTACAAGCTGCTGTCGGTGGTCGGGATTATCAACTTCCCGACGCTGCTGGGACTGATGGTGGTGTCGAATAACGTGGTGCCGCTGGTATTCGGCGAGAAGTGGAACGGCATTATCCCCATCCTGCAACTGCTGTGCATTGTTGGGCTGCTGCGCTCGGTGGGGAATCCAATCGGTTCACTGCTGATGGCGAAAGCGCGGGTCGATATCAGCTTTAAATTCAATGTGTTCAAAACCTTTCTGTTTATTCCAGCCATTTTCATCGGTGGGCATCTGGCCGGGGCGATTGGCGTGACGCTGGGCTTTTTGCTGGTCCAGGTGATTAACACAGTCCTCAGCTATTTCGTGATGATTAAACCTGTTCTTGGCTCCAGCTACCGCCAGTACATGCTCAGTCTTTGGCTGCCGTTGTATCTCTCCTTGCCAACCCTTGTAGTGAGCTATGCGCTGGGCGTAATGCTGCATGACCAGCTGTCGTTGGGCGTGTTGTTGGGGAGCCAGATAGCGGCAGGGGCGCTGGCGTTTGCGCTAATGATAGTGCTGTCGCGTCATCCGCTGGTGGTGGAAATAAAACGCCAGCTCTGTCGCAGTGAAAAAATGAAAACCTTGCTCCGTGCAGGATAAGAACAACGCTTTAAGAGGTCATAATGAAACTATTAATTTTGGGCAACCATACCTGCGGGAACCGAGGGGATAGCGCGATCCTGCGCGGTTTGCTGGATGCCATTAACGCGTTGCGTCCCGAGACTGAAGTGGATGTTATGAGCCGTTACCCAGTGAGCTCCTCATGGTTACTGAACCGCCCGGTGATGGGCGATCCGCTGTATTCGCAGATGAAGCAACACAACAACGCAGCGGGTGTTATGGGGCGCGTGAAGAAAGTGCTGCGTCGTCGCTATCAGCATCAGGTACTGCTCTCGCGTGTTACCGACTCCGGTAATCTGCGCAATATCGCTATCGCCCAGGGTTTTACCGATTTTGTTCGTTTGTTGTCGCGCTATGACGCCATCATCCAGGTCGGCGGATCGTTCTTTGTCGATCTGTATGGTGTGCCGCAGTTTGAGCATGCGTTGTGTTCGTTTATGGCGAAAAAACCGTTGTACATGATTGGTCACAGCGTGGGGCCATTCCAGGATGAGCAGTTTAATCAACTGGCGAACTACGTGTTTGGCCACTGTAATGCGTTGATTTTACGTGAATCCGTCAGTCTGGATCTGATGAAGCGCAGCGCAATTACCACGGATAAAGTCGAAACAGGCGTGGATACGGCCTGGCTTGTCGACAATCATCATGAGGATTTTGAGCCAGGTTATGCGGTACAGCACTGGTTAGACATGGCGGCTAAACAGAAGACCGTTGCCATTACATTGCGCGAGCTGGCGCCTTTTGATAAGCGTCTGGGAACAACGCAGCAGGCCTATGAGCAAGCCTTTGCCGGGGTAGTGAACCGCATCCTTGATGAAGGTTATCAGGTGATTGCACTGTCAACCTGCACCGGTATTGATAGTTACAACAAAGATGACCGCATGGTGGCGTTAAATCTTCGCCAGTATGTTAACGACCCGGCCCGATATCACGTGGTGATGGATGAACTTAACGATCTGGAGATGGGGAAGATTCTGGGGGCATGCGATCTGACGGTGGGTACTCGGTTGCACTCGGCCATTATCTCGATGAATTTTATGACGCCAGCCATCGCCATTAACTACGAGCATAAATCGGCAGGGATCATGCAACAGTTGGGGTTGCCGGAGATGGCTGTCGATATTCACCATCTGCTCGATGGCAGTCTGGAAGGAAAGGTCGCCGATACCCTCGGACAGCTACCTGAACTGAACATACGGCTTGGGGATGCTGTGACACGCGAACGCGAACGCGGGGTACGCATGGTGCAGTCGGTTTTAACGCGTATTGAGGGGGAAAAATGAAGATTGGCTTTTTCCTGCTTAAATTTCCGCTCTCTTCTGAGACCTTTGTACTCAATCAGATAACCGCATTTATCGATATGGGCTACGACGTGGAGATTGTCGCTTTGCAGAAGGGCGATCTTGAAAATACGCATGCCTCATTTAATACCTACAGGCTGGGTGAAAAAACGCGCTGGTTGCTGAATGAACCGGAAAGCAAACTGGCGAAGCTGAAATATAGGACCGCGGCGGCTCTGCACGGTCTCACCCGCGCAGCGACCTGGAAAGCGCTTAATGTTGCACGCTATGGCGAAGAAGCGCGTAATCTGATTTTGGCGGCCATTTGCGGTGGGAATCCGCGGGCGTTTGAAGCGGATGTCTTTATTGCTCATTTTGGGCCAGCAGGCGTAACGGCCGCTAAGCTGCGTGAGCTTGGGATGATCCGCGGAAAAATCGCCACGGTATTTCACGGCGTCGATGTTTCGCATCGGGATGTGCTTACCCGCTATACCCCTGAGTATCAGCAGCTGTTTCAACGCGGAGATTTGATGTTACCCATCAGCAATCTCTGGGCCGGACGTTTAAAAAACATGGGATGCCCGCCGCATAAAATCGCGGTTTCGCGTATGGGTATCGACATGACGCGTTTTACCCCTCGCCAACTGAAAGCACCAGCAGCAGCGCTGGAAATTATCTCTGTCGCCCGGTTAACCGAGAAAAAAGGACTGCACGTCGCCATCGAAGCCTGTCGTCAGTTAAAAGAGCAGGGCGTCTCATTTCGTTATTGCATTCTGGGTATCGGCCCTTGGGAGCGACGTTTACGCACACTGATCGAGCAATATCAACTCGATGATGTGATTGAGATGCCCGGCTTTAAGCCCAGCCATCAGGTAAAGGAGATGCTTGAACAGGCGGATGTATTTTTACTGCCGTCGATTACCGGAAGAGACGGCGATATGGAGGGGATCCCGGTGGCGCTGATGGAGGCGATGGCGGTAGGTATACCGGTAATTTCTACTGTCCACAGTGGGATCCCTGAGCTGGTCGAGCCGGGAAAATCTGGCTGGCTGGCACCGGAAAACGATGCGCAGGCACTGGCAGAGCGTTTAGCGGCATTTAGCCTGCTCGACAGTGAGCAGGTACAGCCGATTGTGCAGTGTGCGCGCGAAAAAATTGAAACTGAATTTAATCAGTTAGCGATCAATAAACAGTTAGCCAGTCTGCTGCAAACGATGTAAATCGAGGTTGTATGTCAGAGAACAAACTCTCACGCCGTACTTTTCTGACGGCAGGCTCTGCGCTTGTCGTGCTGCATACTCCCGTTGTCCGGGCGCTTGAATCATCGGATAGCGTCAACATTCAGGATTACAACCCAAAGGATTGGGTCGCTTCTTTCCGGCAGGCGTTCAAAGAAGGACAAACGGTAGTCGTACCATATGGACTGGAATGTAAGGATCTCAATACCGCTATCGTTATTCCTCCTGGCAAAACGCTACACCTACAAGGCAGAATCAGCGGCAATGGCCGTGGTCGCTTTGTTCTGCAGGATGGATGTAAGGTAGTGGGTGAGCAGGGGGGGAGCCTGAGGAATGTTACCCTCGATGTGCGCGGTTCAGACTGTGTGATAAAAGGGATTGCCATGAGTGGTTTTGGCCCAGTGACACAAGTCTATATCGGCGGCAAAACACCGAGGCTGATGCGCAATCTGATTATCGATGATATTACCGTCACGCGCGCCAACTATGGGATCCTGCGTCAGGGCTTTCATAACCGGATGGATGGCGTAAAGATTACAAACTGCCGTTTTAGCGATCTACAGGGAGATGCCATTGAGTGGAATGTGGCGATCAACGACAGCAACATCCTCATTTCTGACCATGTCATTGAACGTATCAACTGTACCAATGGCAACGTGAACTGGGGCATCGGCATCGGGCTGGCGGGCAGTACCTATGACAATTCCTATCCCGATGACCTAGCGGTAAAAAACTTTGTGGTGGCGAATATCACCGGCACCGACTGTCGACAGTTAGTCCATGTAGAGAACGGTAAACATTTTATCATTCGTAATATCACCGCACGAAATATTACCCCAGATTTTAGTAAGAAAGCAGGTATTGATAATGCGACGGTCGCTATTTATGGCTGTGATAATTTCGTGATTGATAATATCAATATGGAAAATAGCGCAGGTATGCTCATTGGCTACGGTGTTATTAAAGGACGATATTTATCCATCCCGCAGAACTTTAAGTTAAATAATATCCATCTGGATAACACGAAACTTGAATATAAATTACGTGGCATTCAGATCTCATCAGGTAATGCAACGTCGTTCGTGGCCATTACCAACGTTGAGATGAAGCGCGCCACGCTTGAGTTGCACAACCAACCGCAGCATCTTTTTTTACGTAACATCAGAGTGATGCAGCAATCCGCAACAGGACCCGCGCTCAAGATGCAATTCGATCTACGCCAGGATGTGCGCGGCAAGTTTATGGCTATGCAGGACACCTTGCTATCACTGGCGAATATCCATGCGGTAAACGAAAGCGGGCAAAGTTCAGTTGACATTGACCGGGTAAGCCATCAGGTGGTGAATGTCGAAGCGGTGAATTTTCGACTGCCGGGGCAGGGGAGGTAACTTTGCGACCATTCCTGGCAAAAGTTGTACCCGCCTGGGATTAAGATTACTGTATTCCGCAGTTAAGCGGCGTAACATACGCGGCATCGGAGTAATGTAATTCATACTGGCTAAAACAAGCTAAAAAGCTATAATTCAGCAACAATTGAATAGGTGAATGACTTAATGATTAATTTGAAAGCAGTTATTCCGGTAGCAGGTCTGGGGATGCACATGTTGCCTGCCACGAAGGCAATCCCTAAAGAGATGCTGCCGATCGTAGACAAGCCGATGATTCAATACATTGTCGACGAGATTGTAGCTGCCGGTATCAAAGAAATCGTTCTGGTGACTCATGCGTCTAAGAACGCAGTTGAGAACCACTTCGACACCTCTTACGAACTCGAATCACTCCTTGAGCAGCGTGTTAAGCGCCAGCTCTTAGCCGAAGTGCAGTCTATCTGTCCTCCGGGCGTGACCATCATGAACGTCCGTCAGGCTCAGTTGCTGGGTCTGGGTCATTCCATCCTTTGTGCTCGCCCAATTGTTGGGGACAACCCGTTCGTCGTGGTGCTCCCGGATGTCGTTCTTGATACCGCGAGTGCGGATCCGCTGCGCTACAACCTCGCTGCTATGGTTGCTCGTTTTAATGAAACCGGGCGTAGTCAGGTACTGGCTAAGCGTATGGAAGGCGATCTGTCTGAGTATTCTGTTATTCAGACCAAAGAGCCTTTGGACAATGAAGGTAAAGTCAGTCGCATCGTTGAATTCATCGAAAAACCGGATCAGCCGCAAACGCTTGATTCCGATCTGATGGCCGTAGGGCGCTATGTGCTGTCTGCTGATATTTGGGCAGAACTGGAGCATACGCAGCCAGGCGCCTGGGGGCGAATTCAGTTGACGGATGCCATCGCTGAGCTGGCGAAAAAACAGTCTGTTGATGCCATGCTGATGACGGGCGACAGCTACGACTGTGGTAAAAAGATGGGCTACATGCAGGCATTCGTTAAGTATGGGCTGCGTAATCTGAAGGAAGGTCCGAAGTTCAGGAAGGGCATCGAGAAGCTACTGAGCGAGTAGAAATTTACAGGTCTTTGTGACGGCTAGCCAGAAAAAAATAGCGGCAGCTAACATCCCAGCGTCTATGCTTTAGGCAATGGAATGTTACTGTCGTTTTTTATATTAAAAATAAAGAATTACAACAAGTTAACCTACCAAGTTTAATTTGTTTTTTGTTGTATTTTTTCTTGTTTCTGGCCGCGTTTGGTAAGACAATTAGCGTTTGAATTTAAGATAGCTTTGCGCTAACTGGCGGGGGCTAGTTACATCATTATCATTCAAGTAGTGCTCTGGTTGCTGCAAAGCCAGGGGCGGTAGCGTGCGTAAATATCCAGATGTATGCATTGTATACCAGCATTTTAATAGAGTCTTATAAACGATATTCGGAATTAAGACGTAAAAATTACTGCTGGGGCGGGTTTCATTGGATCTCCAGTTGTTCGTAATAGTAATAATAATCGGCATACTGTTGTTCATGCGGTAAAACTATCTACGCTAAGCCAACTGGTATTCCTTGTCGAAATCAGAAATAACCATAAATATTATTTCAAATATGTATCTGTCTGTGGTAAAACGATCATGGGACGTATTTTGGCCAGTCATAAGCTGGATACGGTAAAGTTTCTGGCGGCTAAAGCTATGTTGAACTTCCGATTTCTGGTTCTGCTGCCCTCATTGAACGAGTATAACTTTGTTTGTCTATCTGTAAAACTCTCGACCGGATAGTGTTCACATTCTGGCCTGCGTCATAACATGCTTTTGCTTTCAGTGCGACTGCCAGATCGCATCAATTTTGGATTTTGTGATTGAGATGATTATCCACTTCATACTCATAAAAGACTTGATGCTCTGCAGTACATTTTTCTAGAACAAGATGGATAATAACTACCTTCTCTTCTTTATTAGGGGTAAAAATATGTAACATTGGCACAGCATTTTCGACAGAATAAATTGGCTGAGGTAACTAGCAACGCAAAGTTCTGGTAAGTATTTCACTTCTATTTTTCATTAATTATTATTGCTATTGACTTTGTACTCCAGCGTGAACACCTATATTAAAAATAACTAGTGAAAGTATGTACGGAAAATACGCGGATATAATCAAAAGGCCAACTCCGGAATAATTTTTCGGGTAAGGTGCTTCAGTACACGATAATGTAAATCTGCTTGCTATACAGTTTATTATAGTTTAGTAAAGAGTGGGTTAAATCCGCTTAGCAGTGAGTCTTGGTGCACAGTTTATATCACGTCTGTATGGATGTTTTCTACATCGGGCATCGTTCGTTGCGGGATATATAGGGCTATGACAGGCATCACTCATTTCCGTCAGGGATATGTATGCTTGACGATTGATCAGAACACACAATTCAGGTTGAGTCCTCCTTAAGTAAACTAATACTCATGACATCTAGTGATTTTTTTGAAAAATGTGTCAGGCAAAGTTTGGTGGTTACATATCCAGAGGAAGTTGCTTGGATAAATGAATGGTTATGTAATGATGTATTACATGCAAAAAAGATAGTTTATTGACGAAAAATTATTATAAATGTTTGATGAAACTAGCTAAAAGTAAAAAATATATTTGAAAAGTAAAAATGTGTTGGGTTTGTATGATTTTTTAACGTAAAATGGTTACAGATTTTGAAGGTTATACTTAAGTTGAATTTTTTAAGTGCTATATCTAATTTTTTAATAAAATAAGAAAATTACTGATTCATCTGAATAAGTTACTCGAAATGAGATCTGTTGTATATGGGGCACTTCATTGAGCAAAACTAAACTAAATGTTCTTTACCTTGCAATAAGTCAGGGTGCCAATTACCTACTGCCATTATTAATTTTTCCTTATCTTGTGCGAGTTATTGGCGTATCGAATTTTGGTGATCTAAGTTTTTCATTGATTACTATACAAGTGTTATTAATGGTTGTTGAGTATGGTTTTGGATATAGTGGGACAAGAGAAATAGCACTAAATAACGATAGAAAATACCATTCTGAATTTTTTTGCGGTGTGGTGCTTGCTCGTTTTATATTAATGCTAATTGCAGCTATTATACTCATAATACTCTGTTTTTTTAATGTTTTTAACGATGTGAAGTATTTATTATACGTTGGTTTTTTGTCCGTAATTGCAGGTGTTTTTAATCCAAATTGGTTTTTGCAAGGTAAGGAAATGATGAGTGTGATGGCTGTGCTTTCACTATTTTCACGAGGCATAGCAGTCATTGCAGTTTATCTAATTATAAAACCCTCAACACCGATGTACATTAGTGCCTTATTATTGAGCATGCCATATATTTTGTATTCATTCTGCGGCGTTGCCTACTTACTTATCATTAAGGACATTTTTTTATGTAGACCGCCGATAAAGAAAATTCAAGCAATTTTAATAAATGGATTTCATTTCTTTTGTTCAACCCTTGCGACTAGTGCATACACAATGCTGACCCCGATTGTATTAGGTGGCGTATCTGGAAAGTTTGATGTAGGGATCTTTAACTCAGCTAACATGATTAAACAAGGTTTGGCTGGACTTGCATCACCTTTAGTCCAAGCTTTTTTTCCAAGAATTAACATTTTGCAAAGAGAGAATCCATATCTTGCAAACTTAAAATCTAGAATGATTCTTAAATACTTGCTTGCTTTTTACATTATTTTAGCAATACCATTTCTACTTTTTGCCAACCAGTTATCATTATTAATATTCGGCACGAAAGGAGAAGTAATTGCAAGTGCAATGCAATTAATGACATTGCTTCCTATTTTCATAGGTTTTAATACAGTTATAGGATTACTTGTATTAGTACCTAATGGGATGCAAAAACAGTATTTCAAATCTATTTTTCTAGGAACTATTGCTTGTTTAACTATAGTTTATCCAGCATGTAAATATTATGGAGCAACGGGTGCGATTGTAAGTCTTATGGTAGCTGAAGTTTTCGTTGGCATGGGAATGCTTAAACAATTCATTAAATTAAATAAAACCGTATGTAGGTCTCATAAATTATGAATATCTCGGTAGTAATATCTGTTTGGAAACGCCCAGTTCAATTAGAATTGATTCTCTCTGAGCTCGATTCTCAGGCTAAAGACAATGGTCTACACTTAGAAGTAATTGTTTCTGATAGTCATAGTGGAAAGGAAATTGATGATGTAGTTGCTGGTACTATTCATAAAAAGAAAAATATTAATGTTATCCATCAACATACTAAAAATGTACTCTCCGCTAAACGCAATTTCGGAGCATCCCTAGCCCATGGGGATTATTTAATATTTCTTGATGATGATTGTATACCCGCAAATGGTTATATATCGTCGTTGCTGAACTATTTAAAAAAAATGAATAGTAAAAGCGTATTATGTGGTGAAGTTAGATTTGAAAATGAACTCATTGAGACCAGCAATTACTATCGGTACAGGAACTCTTTACACCCTAAGTTTAGTGATAGTCATAATACCTCTATGAATGCCTGGACTTTTGTCGCAATGAATTGTGTTCTTGATAGAAAGGCATTTTCATCCGGTATAGTTTCATATAATGAAAATTTTATTGGTTATGGTTGTGAAGATCATGAGTTTGGGTGGCAACTTGAAAAAAATGACTTCAGTATTATTTTTGCTGATTTTAAAATATTTCATCACGAATACGGTGGCGATATAGAAGGATATACAAAAAAAATTCGTGCTACAGCACGTGATGGTATGAATGTATTAAGCAAAGTAAGACCTGAAATGTTTTCTACTAATAAAAAATTATTCTTGGTTGAGAAAATATTCAGTAAAAACAAAACGTTTAGTAAAGTATGCCAATCAATATTTTTCAATAAATTTATTTTTAAAAAAATAATACAATTTTTAAAAAAAACAGATGTAAATAAAAATCTCTATTTCCCAATTCTTTACAGATATGTGTTGATTTCGGCATATATACATGGTATTGGAGAGCGTGGCACCTCAAAATCAGATGATTTGCTTAAGAACTGGTATATATAGATGATGCTATCTTCATTTATTAAGACATTTGTATGAAAGGGAAAAGACAATGAAGTATAATGCCTTGATGGCTTTTTTGTTATTTTTTGTTGTTTTTTTTAGATTGTCGCTGATAATACCTTTCTTATATTTGGCATTTATTCCTGCATTTTTTGGTATTATGTATTTAGTACGTAATTTTATGATTTCTATGAACAATGGATTGGTATCTATAGATCGTAAAAACTTGATGCTATTATATATATTTATAACTATTTTTTTATTTTGTTTGGTTTTCGATTTTTTTCAAAAAAGCCATTCTTTTCAGAGTTATTTTACCGTTAGAATATTTATGTTGTTTTTATTTTCATTTGTTCCTGCGTATTATTTAGTAAATAGATTCATAAAGGGTGATTTGAAATTAATGGAGCGAATATTAGTGTGTTCTCTCTGGGTTCAAATAGTTATTTTTTTTGCTATGTATATAAGTCCAGAGTTAAAGAGATTGTTATATACTTTCTTTGGTATGTCTGACTCTGTTAATCTTTGGGAACAAAATGCTAAAGTCAGAGGGTTTGGGTTGTCGGGTGAAATAAATTTCATGACCCCATTTCTGATGATCTATATGTCATTTTTTATGATGAAAAGGCGTTATGCTTTAATTACTTTAATTTGTCTTACTCAAATCGTAAATTCTAACATGGCTGTAATTGCAGCCATTATTGGTATCGGTTGCTCTAGACTTAATATTAATATAAAAATTGCAACAGTATTGGTTTTGGGAATTTTAGTTTATAGCTTAGGAGCGGTTTTCTTTCCTAGATTTTATGATGAATTCGTTTCTGGGGATGGTACAAGAACTCTGGATATTTTATTACAACAACATGTGTTTGTTGTAGGTAATTTAGATTTTTTTAATATTATATTTGGACTACAGCAAAATATATCTTCATCAATCCCCGATATTAAACAAAGTTCGGATATGGGCTGGGTTATCCTGTTCAATTACGGTGGGTTAACATTTATTATACTCTTTTTATTTTTAATCTTTACTATTTCTATTGCGACATTTGGAGTGACATATCAAGCAATTATATGGATGTTAATTGGGATAATTTTCAATACCAAAGGTTTGGTTTTAGGATCTAACGGCTATTTCTTTCTATCTTTTATATATATGTTTTTGAATAGAGTAACACCTAGTGGACAGAGTTCAATAACTAATAAGTTAGGTCAAGTAAGTAAATAGCTTCCAGAATATATTTGTCTATAATTTGAGGTTCGGTTATTATGTTTTCATCTAAAATACTATTAATTACTGGTGGTACAGGCTCTTTCGGAAATGCTGTGTTAAATAGATTTCTTGATACAGATATTGCAGAAATTCGTATATTTAGTCGTGATGAAAAAAAACAAGATGATATGCGGAAAAAATACAATAATCAAAAATTAAAGTTCTATATTGGTGATGTCAGAGATTACCGTAGTATTTTGAATGCGACTCGCGGTGTTGATTTTATATATCATGCAGCGGCACTTAAGCAAGTTCCATCATGTGAATTTCATCCTATGGAGGCTGTTAAAACTAATGTCCTTGGTACGGAAAATGTTCTTGAAGCAGCTATAGCGAATGAAGTGAAAAGGGTTGTATGCCTAAGTACTGATAAAGCTGTATACCCGATTAACGCAATGGGTATTTCAAAAGCTATGATGGAAAAGGTCATGGTAGCGAAATCTCGTAATGTTGATCGCAATAAAACAGTAATATGTGGTACCCGTTATGGGAATGTTATGGCATCTCGCGGTTCAGTCATTCCATTATTTGTTGATCTTATTAAAGCCGGAAAGCCACTTACAATTACTGACCCTAATATGACCCGTTTTATGATGACTCTTGAGGATGCAGTAGATTTAGTTCTTTATGCATTCGAGCATGGTAATAATGGCGACATCTTTGTACAAAAAGCTCCTGCTGCAACTATCGAAACATTAGCAATTGCTTTAAAGGATTTACTAAATGTTGCGAATCATCCAGTAAATATTATTGGTACACGTCATGGTGAGAAATTATTTGAAGCTCTGCTTAGTCGAGAGGAAATGATCGCTGCTGTAGATATGGGGGATTATTACCGAGTCCCACCAGATCTTCGAGACCTTAATTATGGAAAGTATGTTGAACAAGGTGATAGCCGCATATCTGAGGTTGAAGATTATAACTCACATAATACTCAAAGGTTGGACATTGAAGGCATGAAAGCTCTCTTGCTCAAATTGGCCTTTATTCGAGCGCTTCGTGCTGGTGAACAATATGACCTGGACTCATGATATGAGAATATTGATTACTGGTGCAAATGGTTTTATTGGTCGTAATTTATGTTTGAGGCTTGAGGAACTCGGTTATAAGAATCTCATCAGAATTGATCGAGATTCAACAAATCAAGATCTTGAACGCGGTTTACAGGATGCTGATTTTATTTATCACTTAGCTGGTATCAATAGACCTAAGACTGATGATGAATTTATTTCTGGAAATAGTGATTTAACTAAGTACATAGTTGAGTATCTCCTTTCTATTGAAAAGAATACACCAATTATGCTAAGTTCTTCGATACAAGCTGAACTTAATAATGCTTATGGATTAAGTAAAGCTATGGCTGAAAGACATATCGAAAAGTATGCCGCTATTAGTGGTTCTCCATATTATATTTTCAGATATCCAAACGTTTTTGGTAAATGGTGCCAGCCAAACTATAATTCTTTTGTAGCGACTTTTTGCCATAACATTGCCAATGATATTGACATTACTATCAATGATGCATCAGCGCCAGTCAATCTGGTTTATATTGATGATGTTTGTACTGATGCGATAGCTCTTCTCTCTGGGACGGTTGAAAGCGGATATAAAGTTGTTGCGGCAATTTATTCAACTACAGTTGGTGAAGTTGCAGAATTAATTTATAGCTTCAAAAATAGCCGTTCCACCCTAATCACAGAAGCTGTCGGGACGGGATTTATCCGTGCATTGTATTCTACATGGCTGAGTTATCTACCAGCAGAGAAGTTTGCATACAAGGTACCTTCTTATGGGGATGCTCGCGGAGTCTTTTGTGAGATGCTGAAAACGCCTTCAGCGGGGCAATTTTCATTTTTTACTGCTCACCCAGGTATTACGCGTGGCGGACACTACCATCACAGTAAAAATGAGAAGTTCTTGGTCATTCGAGGTCAGGCATGCTTTAAATTTGAACATGTGATTACCGGTGAGCGATATGAACTGAAAGTTTCATTTGATGAGTTTAAGATTGTTGAAACAGTCCCTGGTTGGACACATGACATTACAAATATTGGAACTGATGAATTAATAGTCATGCTCTGGGCAAATGAAATTTTCAACCGTGATGAGCCTGATACTATTGCGAGACCTCTATAATGAATAAATTAAAAGTTATGTCTGTTGTTGGGACCCGTCCTGAGATTATCCGTTTGTCGAGAGTTCTTGCTAAGCTTGATGAACACTGCGATCATATTCTTGTCCATACTGGTCAAAATTATGATTACGAATTAAATGAAGTATTTTTTAATGACTTGGGTGTTCGAAAACCTGATTATTTTTTAAATGCAGCGGGTAAAAATGCGGCGGAAACTATTGGCCAGGTTATTATTAAGGTAGATGAAGTAATAGAAATCGAAAAACCTGAAGCAATGCTGGTGTTGGGAGATACCAATTCATGTATTTCTGCCATTCCGGCCAAACGTCGTAAAGTGCCTATCTTTCATATGGAAGCAGGTAACCGTTGTTTCGATCAACGCGTGCCTGAAGAAACCAACAGGCGTATTGTTGACCATACGGCTGATATCAATATGACCTACAGTGATATTGCTCGTGAATATCTCTTAGCTGAAGGTATCCCAGCTGATAGGATCATAAAAACTGGTAGCCCCATGTTTGAGGTACTTTCATATTATATGCCCCAAATTGATGATTCAGATGTACTCTCGCGTTTGAATCTACGGTCTGGTGAATTTTTTGTTGTCAGTGCGCATCGTGAAGAGAATGTTGATTCTCCTAAACAGCTCGTAAAATTTGCGAACATTCTAAACACTATTGCTGAAAAATATAATCTTCCAGTAATTGTTTCCACACACCCACGGACACGTAACCGAATAAATGAACAAGGAATTGAATTTCACCCAAATATAAATCTACTGAAACCACTGGGTTTTCATGATTATAACCACTTACAGAAAAACTCACGTGCTGTGCTTTCAGATAGCGGCACTATCACTGAAGAGTCATCCATCATGAATTTCCCTGCGATAAACATTCGGGAAGCGCACGAGCGTCCAGAGGGCTTTGAAGAAGCATCCGTCATGATGGTGGGGTTGGAGTGTGAGCGCGTACTACAGGCGCTGGACATTCTGGCAACACAACCGCGTGGCAAAGTCCGTCTTTTACGTCAGGTTAGTGATTACAGCATGCCGAATGTATCGGATAAAGTTGTTAGAATTGTTCACTCTTACACGGATTATGTTAAGAGAGTTGTCTGGAAAGAATATTGATGAAACTTGCTTTAATCATAGATGATTACCTTCCCAACAGTACTCGTGTTGGTGCAAAAATGTTCCATGACTTGGCTCAGGAATTTATTCATCGTGGACACGATGTTACGGTAATTACTCCTGATACGGGCATGCAAGAAGATATTTCTTTTGATACCTTCCAGGGGGTCAAAACATGGCGTTTTAAAAGTGGACCGCTCAAGGATGTAAGTAAAATTCGACGAGCGATCAATGAAACACTTTTGTCTTATCGCGCGTGGAAAGCCATCAAAAATCGGGTAAATAAAGAGACCTTTGATGGAGTGGTTTATTACTCACCTTCTATATTCTGGGGGTATTTGGTTAAAAAATTAAAGTCCCGTTGCCAATGTCCAGCCTATCTTATCTTAAGAGATATGTTTCCCCAATGGGTAATTGATGCAGGGATGCTTAATGCAGGTTCCCCCATAGAACGCTATTTTCGTCTTTTTGAAAGAATATCTTATCGTCAGGCTAATCGTATTGGACTTATGTCTGATAAGAATCTTGAGGTTTTTCGGATGACAAATAAGGGTTATCCATGCGAAGTTCTTCGTAATTGGGCATCCCTAACTCCAACCGTCTTACCCAAGGATTATATACCACTGCGTAAGCGACTTGGCCTTGAAGATAAAATCATTTTCTTCTATGGTGGAAACATCGGTCATGCACAGGATATGGCAAACTTGATGCGCCTTGTGAGAAACATGGCGGCATATCCGCAGGCTCATTTCCTTTTTATTGGTCAGGGTGATGAAGTTGAATTAATTAATTCCTTGGCTGCTGAGTGGGCATTGACGAATTTTACCTATTTGGCCTCGGTTAATCAGGATGAATTTAAATTCATTTTATCAGAAATGGATATAGGCTTGTTTTCTCTTTCCGCTAAACACTCTTCCCATAATTTCCCCGGTAAGTTGCTAGGTTATATGGTTCAGTCTCTACCTATTTTAGGCAGTGTGAATGCTGGAAATGATTTGCTTGACATCGTCAATCAAAATAACGCTGGATTAATACATGTCAATGGTGAGGATGATAAACTATGCCAATCTGCGCTGGTAATGCTGAATGATGTTAATGTTCGCCGCCAACTTGGTTTAGGCGCAAATGTGTTGTTGAAAGCGGAATTCTCTGTTGAGTCTGCAGCGCAGACGATAGAAATGAGACTGGAGGCATACAATGCGGTTAGTTGATAATAACCAAATTGACGAATTATACGATCAAGCCGAGCAATCAGAACGTTTGCGCTCCCATCTTTTGATGCATGAATCGCATCAAGAAAAGGTACAGCGGTTACTCATTGCATTAGTCAAGGGCAGCTATGTGGAACCGCATTATCACGAACTTCCTCATCAGTGGGAAATGTTCATTGTTTTGCAGGGGCAACTGCAGGTTTGTTTGCATAGTAAAAATGGCGAAGTTATAAAGCAATTTGTTGCAGGAGATAATACCGAAATTAGTATTGTGGAGTTTTCTCCAGGAGATATACACAGTGTTGAATGCCTGTCTCCGCGCGCACTTATGATGGAAGTGAAAGAAGGACCATTCGACCCTTCTTTTGCAAAATCGTTCGTGTGATGCCTGTTTGAACGCATCTTCCGCTATCTGCCCAAGCTAAACATGAGTTAACATCTATACCACATTTTAAGCCGCGCACATGCTGCGCGGTGACCACACCTGACAGGAGTATGTAATGTCCAAGCAACAGATCGGCGTCGTCGGTATGGCAGTGATGGGGCGCAACCTGGCGCTCAACATCGAAAGCCGTGGTTATACCGTCTCCATCTTCAACCGCTCCCGCGAGAAAACTGAAGAAGTTGTTGCCGAGAACCCGGGTAAGAAACTGGTTCCTTATTACACGGTGAAAGAGTTCGTCGAGTCTCTTGAAACCCCACGTCGTATCCTGTTAATGGTGAAAGCGGGCGCTGGCACCGATGCTGCCATCGATTCCCTGAAGCCGTATCTGGATAAAGGCGACATCATCATTGATGGTGGTAATACCTTCTTCCAGGATACCATTCGTCGTAACCGCGAATTGTCTGCTGAAGGCTTTAACTTCATCGGTACCGGCGTATCCGGCGGTGAAGAGGGCGCACTGAAAGGCCCGTCCATCATGCCTGGTGGACAGAAAGAAGCCTACGAACTGGTTGCGCCGATCCTGACCAAAATTGCTGCGGTGGCGGAAGATGGTGAGCCGTGCGTGACCTACATCGGCGCTGACGGCGCGGGTCATTACGTGAAGATGGTTCACAACGGTATCGAATACGGCGACATGCAGCTGATTGCAGAAGCCTATTCCCTGTTGAAAGGCGGCCTGAATCTGTCTAACGAAGAGCTGGCTACCACCTTCACCGAGTGGAATGAAGGCGAGTTGAGCAGCTACCTGATCGACATCACTAAAGACATCTTCACCAAAAAAGATGAAGAGGGTAAATACCTGGTTGACGTGATCCTGGACGAAGCGGCGAACAAAGGTACCGGTAAATGGACCAGCCAGAGCTCTCTGGATCTGGGCGAACCGCTGTCACTGATCACCGAGTCTGTATTCGCGCGCTACATCTCTTCTCTGAAAGACCAGCGCGTTGCGGCATCTAAAGTGCTGTCCGGCCCGCAGGCTCAACTGGCCGGCGATAAAGCCGAGTTCATTGAGAAAGTCCGTCGCGCGCTGTACCTGGGTAAAATCGTCTCCTACGCACAGGGCTTCTCTCAGCTGCGTGCCGCGTCCGACGAGTACAACTGGGATCTGAACTACGGTGAAATCGCGAAGATCTTCCGCGCGGGTTGCATCATTCGCGCGCAGTTCCTGCAGAAAATCACTGACGCTTATGCTGAAAACAAAGGTATCGCGAACCTGCTGTTGGCTCCGTACTTCAAAAATATCGCTGACGAATATCAGCAAGCGCTGCGTGATGTTGTCGCTTACGCTGTGCAGAACGGTATTCCGGTACCGACCTTCTCTGCAGCAGTAGCCTACTACGATAGCTACCGTTCTGCGGTACTGCCGGCTAACCTGATCCAGGCCCAGCGTGACTACTTCGGTGCGCACACGTATAAACGCACTGATAAAGAAGGTGTATTCCACACCGAATGGATGGAGTAAGTCTTCTAACGTACACTAGCCCGGATTTTTGACCGGGCTTTTTTTTATCTCAAATTCTATTAATTTAAGTTGATTGCTTAATGTTTTCTTAATATTCCAGGCGTAATCTGATAAAGAAAATCTTAATTGTTTTAACCATCGTTGACATGATATTCAAAAAAAAGTTAAAACATTATTCTCTTATCAAGATGTACGGCATCATGATTAAATATTAAGATAATACTGAGAGCATGAAATGAAAATCGCCATTTCTGGTACTGGGTATGTTGGTCTGTCAAATAGTCTTCTTATCGCTCAACATCATAAGGTCATTGCTCTGGACATTGTTCCCTCACGTGTCGAGATGCTAAATAATCGGATGTCTCCGATAGTTGATCAAGAAATTGAACAGTATCTGCAATCTAAAGATATAAAATTCGAAGCTACACTAGATAAATACTACGCTTATCAGAGTGCAGAGTTTGTCATTATTGCAACCCCAACAGACTACGATCCTAAAACTAATTACTTTGATACTAGCAGTGTCGAGTCAGTCATACAGGATGTTATTGAAATAAATCCAGATGCCTTAATGATAATAAAATCGACAGTTCCTGTCGGTTTTACTCAATCAATGCGTCAAAAATATAGAACAGATAATATCATCTTCTCCCCTGAATTCCTGCGTGAGGGTAAAGCTCTATACGACAACCTGCACCCGTCTCGTATCGTTATTGGTGAACGTTCTGAACGTGCCGAGCGCTTTGCCGGGTTGCTGCTGGAAGGTGCGGTGAAGAAAGATATCCCGACCTTATTTACCGACTCGACTGAAGCCGAAGCCATCAAGTTGTTCGCTAACACCTATCTGGCGTTACGTGTGGCCTACTTTAACGAACTGGATAGCTATGCCGAAAGCCTTGGTCTGAACTCACGGCAGATTATTGAAGGCGTGTGCCTGGATCCCCGTATCGGTAATCACTACAATAACCCGTCATTCGGTTACGGTGGGTACTGCTTGCCAAAAGATACTAAGCAGCTGTTGGCGAATTATGCATCTGTGCCGAATAACATTATTGGCGCAATCGTTGATGCTAACCGTACGCGTAAGGACTTCATTGCAGACTCTATTCTTGCCCGTCAACCTAAAGTAGTTGGCGTATACCGTTTAATTATGAAAAGCGGTTCCGATAATTTCCGTGCATCATCCATTCAGGGCATCATGAAGCGCATTAAGGCAAAGGGCGTGCCCGTGATTATTTACGAACCCGTCGTGGAAGAGGACGAATTTTTCCACTCTCGGGTAGTGCGTGATCTTAATGTGTTCAAAAATGAAGCAGATATTATTATTTCTAACCGCATGGTGTCAGAATTAGCTGATGTTGCCGATAAAGTTTATACCCGCGATTTGTTTGGTAGTGATTAATCTCGTCTCCATAAAAAAGGCCTTAATATAAGGCCTTTTTTATTTTAATCAGGCCAGTAATCAAACTTTGTAGAAATCACGGTACCAGTCAACAAAGTTCTTCACCCCATCTTTTACCGTGGTTTCAGGTTTAAAACCAATTACCTCATACAGTGCTTTAGTGTCCGCGCTGGTTTCCAGCACATCACCTGGCGGTAGCGGTAGCATATTTTTCTTCGCTTCAATACTCAGTGCATCTTCCAGAGCCTGGATATAGTCCATTAGCTCAACCGGTTAACTATTGCCGATATTGTCGACGTGATAGGGCGCATGCTGGCTGCGGGCTTGCGCGTCTCTACGGTCCATTGCGTGTCTGCATCAGTCCACTTTTTAAAACGTATCGTATTCCAGTAGTGTTTGAAATACCAATCAAAATCCCTGAAACAATTTGATTTTTTTATCATTAATCCTATGGCATTGCCGCAATTTATAGCTAAACTAATCCCAGTTTAAGTCTTTCCTTATCTAGGGTTTCTATGTCTGTAAGTGATAACAACATGTCTGGACGCAGTCACGATCCGGAACAGATTGATCTGATTGATTTACTGGTACAGTTATGGCGTGGGAAAGTAACAATCGTTATCGCGATTGTTGTTGCCATAGTGCTTGCTGTGGGCTATCTGGCAGTTGCTAAGGAGAAATGGACCTCAACAGCCATTATTACTCAACCGGATGTGGGTCAGATCGCCACATATAACAACGCCCTCAATGTGTTGTATGGTGTCAGCGCCCCCAAGGCTACTGAACTGCAGACAAACGTGGTTGGTCGTTTCAGTACTTCTCTCTCTGCATTGGCTGAAACGCTTGATAATCAGGAAGAACCACAGAAACTGTCAATTGAACAATCTGTTAAAGGTCAACCGCTGCCGTTGGCGGTTTCTTATGTGGGTAGTTCACCAGAAGACGCTCAGCGTCAGCTTGCCGAATACATTCAACAAACAGATGAAAAGGTCGCTAAAGAGCTGGAGCTTGACCTGGTTGATAATATCAAGTTGCAAAAAACCACGCTTCAGGACTCTTTGAAAACTCAGGAAGTGGTCGCTCAGGAGCAAAAAGATCTGCGAATTAAACAAATTCAGGAAGCGCTGCGTTATGCAGAGCAGGCCGGGGTGATTAAGCCGCAAATTCAGCAGACGCAGGATGTGACGCAGGACAGTATGTTCCTGTTGGGTAGTGATGCCCTGAAGTCCATGATTGAGCACGAATCTACACGTCCTTTGATATTGTCTGATAACTACTTCCAGACCAAGCAAAAGCTTTTGGATATTGAAAATCTTAAGCTTGAAGGGGCTGAGTTACACGCCTACCGCTATGTGATGAAACCAACGTTACCTATTCGCCGTGACAGCCCGAAAAAAGCGATTACCCTCGTGCTGGCGGTTCTGCTCGGTGGGATGATTGGTGCCGGTGTGGTGCTGGGGCGAAATGCTCTGCGTGGTTACAAAGCCAAAGCTGAGTAAGTCTAAAGCTGATAACAAAAAACCGGGCTCTGCCCGGTTTTTTTACGTCTGCAACTTACTGATGACGTTTGCGTAAATTCTCAATCACCGTCGTCAGGTCGAGGTCCTGGTCCTGCAGCAGCACCAGCAGGTGATACATGAGATCAGAAGCTTCATTTGTCAGCTCAAAACGGTCGTTAACGGTCGCGGCCAGCGCGGTTTCTACGCCTTCTTCGCCCACTTTCTGCGCGATGCGTTTGGTGCCGCTGGCATACAGTTTCGCGGTGTAGGAGCTGGCTGGGTCAGCGGTTTTACGTTCGGCCAGCAGTTGTTCAAGCTGATACAAAAACAGCCACTGGTGGCTGGAGTCACCAAAGCAGCTTGAGGTGCCTTTATGGCAGGTCGGGCCAATCGGGTTAACCAGCACCAGCAGGGTGTCGTTGTCGCAGTCAGGCGCAATGTTCACCACATTCAGGAAGTGACCGGAGGTTTCTCCTTTGGTCCACAGGCGCTGTTTGGTCCGCGAGAAAAAGGTCACTTTGCCGCTTTCGAGCGTTTTATCCAGCGCCTCCGGGTTCATATAACCCAGCATCAGCACCTCACCGGAAACCGCATGCTGCACGATGACTGGCATCAGTCCGTCGGTTTTTTCCCAGTCCAGCTCGCGGCATTGTTGCTTCGTTAACATATCCTGATCTCCACGCCCTGTGTTGCCAGGTACGCTTTTAATTCGCCAATATTGATAATTTGTTTGTGGAAGACGGAGGCGGCAAGCGCGCCGTCAACGTCGGCATCCCGGAAGGCTTCGAGGAAGTGTTCCATAGTGCCCGCGCCACCGGAGGCAATCAGCGGGACGTGGCAAACGTCACGCACTTTTTTCAGTTGTTCCAGGTCATAACCGTTACGTACGCCGTCCTGGTTCATCATGTTCAGGACGATTTCGCCCGCGCCGCGCTTTTGGACCTCCTGCACCCAGTCCAGTGTTTCCCACTGAGTGACGCGGGTACGGCTTTCATCTCCGGTATACTGATTTACATGATATTTGCCGGTTTCGGCGTCATACCAGGTATCAATGCCCACCACGATGCACTGCACGCCAAAGCGATCAGCCAGACGGGTGATAAGTTCCGGTTCGGCCAGCGCCGGGGAGTTGATGGAGATTTTGTCCGCCCCGAAGGAGAGAATGCGCGCCGCATCGTCGATGGATTTAATGCCACCGGCAACACAGAACGGAATATCGATCACTTCCGCCACGCGTGATACCCAGCTTTTATCCACTACGCGGCCATCGCTGGAAGCGGTGATATCGTAGAACACCAGTTCATCTGCGCCTTCATCGGCATAGCGTTTTGCCAGCGGGACAATGTCGCCAATAATCTCGTGATTACGGAACTGGACGCCTTTTACCACCTGCCCATCACGGACGTCCAGACAAGGAATTATGCGTTTTGCCAGCATTGAATGGCCTCCTCAACGGTGAAGTTTCCTTCCAGCAGGGCGCGTCCGACGATCACACCACGAACACCGGTCCCGCGCAGGGCTGCTACGTCCTCGATTCCGCCAATGCCGCCAGATGACTGAAACGCCACCTGCGGATATTTGGCGCACACTTCTTCATACAGTGCGACGTTTGAGCCTGCCAGTGTACCGTCGCGGGAGATATCGGTGCACAGCACGTGCTTCAGGCCGACGGGTAAATAGGTCTCAACCAGTTCTTCCAGTGAAACCCCGGAATCTTCCTGCCAGCCACTGACCGCAACCTGTTTATTCCCGTGCTCGTCAATACGAACGTCCAGCGCCAGTACCAGCGCATCGGCACCAAAACGGGCAAACCAGCTCTTGACTATCTCGGGGGATTTTACCGCCGTCGAACCCACCACCACGCGCGCCACACCTGCGTCAAGAAGCGCCGCCACGTCTGCTTCCGTACGCACGCCGCCGCCAACCTGTACCGGAACATTGACGCCAGCGACCAGCGTTTTGATCAGCGGGATCTGGCGCTGTGCCGGGTCTTTCGCGCCGGTTAAATCTACCAGGTGCAGCACTTCAGCACCCTGGGCGGCATAATCCTGCAAACGGGGGAGAGGATCGTTGCCGTAATCACGTTGCTTAGCGTAATCGCCCTGATGAAGACGCACCACCGTGCCGTCGATTAAATCTAATGCCGGAATAATCATTACATCTCCAGAAAGTTTTTCAGCAACTGTGCCCCAGCCGCGCCCGAACGTTCCGGGTGAAACTGTACGCCAAAGAAATTGTCCTTTTGTACTGCCGCGGTAAACGGTTCGCCGTAATTGCACTGGGCGATGGTCCACGGGTTTACTGGCATAGCGTAGCTGTGTACAAAGTAGAAATAGGCGCCATCTTCAATGCCCTGGAACAGACGATTTCCCGCCTGCGGATAGACGCGATTCCAGCCCATATGCGGCAGCGGCAGACCGAAATCGGTCATCTTCGGGACGTCCTGCTCAATAATGCCCAGTAGGGAGACGCCGTTACTCTCTTCGCTGCGACGGCCCAGCAGTTGCATACCTAAACAGATCCCCAGTACCGGTTGAGTACAGGCTTTAATCAGTTCAATCAGTTCGCGCTCGTGCAACTGGTCCATAGCCGCCTGCGCGGTGCCGACGCCCGGCAGAAACAGTTTATCGGCGCGCAGCACCACGTCCGGGTCACGGCTGACAACCGGGTCGTATCCGTGGCGTGCGACGGCGGATTTTACCGAGTGCAGGTTGGCGCAACCGGTGTCCAGAATCACCACGTTCATTACAGCACTCCTTTTGAGGAGGGCAGCGTGTCGCCTTCTACACGAATCGCCTGACGCAGCGTACGGCCAAAGGCTTTAAACAGGCTCTCCACACGGTGGTGGTCATTTTTGCCTTTGGTTTTCAGGTGCAGGGTGACGCCCATAGTGTAAGAGAGTGAACGGAAGAAGTGTTCGATCATCTCCGTGCTCAGATCGCCCACGCGCTGGTAGGTAAACTCCGCGCGGTACTCCAGGTGTGGGCGGCCGGAGATATCCAGCGCGCAACGTGCCAGGCACTCATCCATCGGCAGTACAAAACCAAAACGATTGATGCCGCGCTTATCGCCTAACGCCAGCTTTAAGGCTTCGCCCAGCGCCAGACCGGTATCTTCAACGGTGTGGTGATCGTCTATATACAGATCGCCCTTGACGGCAATCTCCATGCGAAAACCGCCGTGGGTGGCGATTTGATCCAGCATGTGGTCAAAGAAGCCAACGCCAGTATTGATTTTGCTGCGGCCTTCGCGGTCCAGCCAGACTTTGACGTCAATCTGCGTTTCTTTGGTATTGCGCTCAACGTGTGCGTAGCGGTCACGTTTGGTCAACTGCTCGCCGATCATAGCCCAGTTCAGGGTATCGCGATGGTAACGCAATCCGCTAATGCCCATGTTTTCAGCGAGCTGAATATCGGTCGCCCGATCACCAATGACGTAGCTGTTCGCCATATCCATGGCCTGTTCAACCAGATACTGTTCAACCAGCTTCACTTTTGGCTTACGGCAATCACACTCGTCCGCTGGCAAGTGCGGGCAGATCAATACCTCATCAAACGTTACGCCCTGAGAGGTGAAAATTTGCATCATCAGGTTATGCGGACCGTCAAAATCAGCCTGCGGGAAACTCTGGGTTCCGAGTCCATCCTGGTTAGTGATCATAACCAGCTTAAAACCTGCTTTTTGCAGTTTCAGTAAAACGGGAACAACTTCCGGCTCGAAGGCAAGTTTGTCAAAGCGATCGACCTGAAAGTCACTTGGCGGTTCGGAAATCAGGGTTCCATCACGGTCAATAAAAAGATACTTCTGGCTCATACTTGCTCCGCACGTAAGGCGTCAATGACGCGCTGGCTCTCTTCACGGGTTCCGACAGTAATTCGCAGGCAGCCGCTTAACGAAGGTTGTTTATTCTGATCTCGTAAGATAATGCCCTGATCCCACAAAGATTTAAATACGCTGCTGGAGGCAGTGAAGCGCGCCAGAACATAGTTGGTTTCAGAATCGAATACCTGCTCTACACAGCGAATTGTTTTCAGGTTATCTACCAGATACTGACGTTCTTGCAGGATCTGCTCTACGCGTTTACGCATGGCGGAAATCCCTTGCGGCGTCAGCGCCTGGGCGGCGATATCTGCCACCGGCGTAGAGAGTGGGTAAGGGGCAATCACTTTTAACAGCAGATTGATAACCTCTTCATTCGCCAGCGTAAACCCGCAGCGTAAACCGGCGAGCGCAAACGCTTTGGACAACGTGCGTAATATCACCAGATGCGGATACTCAGACAGCCAGCCTGCCAGCGTGGCCTGTGGGCAAAACTCGATATAGGCCTCATCAGCGACCACAATAGCTTTACCCTGCGCCATTTCGAGCAGTGAACGCAGATCCTGCGGGTTAATTAGCTGGCCGGTTGGGTTATTAGGGCTGCATACGTAGACCACCTTCACGCCATCAAGCTTGTCCGCGATGCCTTGCAAATCCAGTTGCCAGTTATCAAGGGTCGGAACGGTGCGGCACTCAACGCCAATCGTTTCGGCGCTGACGCTGTACATGCCGTAAGTCGGCGGGCAGTAGAGAATGGCATCTTTACCGGGTTCGCAAAAAGCGCGCACCAGCAGTTCGATCCCTTCATCTGCGCCGCGGCTGACCAGTACCTGCTCCGGTTTGACGTCAGCATACTGCGCGTAATTCTCAATCACCGCTTTCGGCTGGCATTCAGGGTAGCGGTTCAGCGTTTGCTGAGTGAGCTGGAACTCAACGGCGGTTGGGTACTCATTCGCGTTGAGCCAGACATCGCCGTTACCACCGAGACGACGGGCAGACTGATAGGGTGTTAACTCGCGAACATTCTTACGAGCTAAATCAGTGACGCTGAGAAAGTTGTCAGTGCTCATGCTTGCTCCTTCAGGGCGTTAACGCGCAGGGTGACGGCATTTTTGTGGGCAGTCAGTCGTTCAGCAGCGGCCAGTATTTCAATGGTTGAGGCCAGGGCCGAGAAACCTTGTGGGTTTAATTCCTGTACGGTCATCCGTTTCTGGAAATCAGCCAGCCCAAGGCTTGAGCAGGTCGCGGTATAGCCGTAGGTCGGAAGAACGTGGTTGGTGCCAGAAGCATAGTCGCCTGCGGATTCCGGCGACCAGTCGCCGAGGAACACCGAACCGGCGCTAGTGATCTCATCAACCAGTTCACGCGCGTTGCGAGTCTGAATAATCAGGTGTTCCGGACCGTAGGCGTTAGATATTTCAACGCACTGCGCCAGATCTTTCGCCACGATTAAGCGGCTGGCGGAGAGTGCCTGACGTGCGGTCTCTGCGCGGGAAAGCTCAGCAAGCTGGCGTTCAACGGCTTTGGCAACGCCTTCGGCAAGCGTAGCGTCTGGCGTCAGAAGGATAACCTGCGAGTCGGGGCCGTGTTCTGCCTGAGATAGCAGGTCAGAGGCAACAAAGTCCGGCGTCGCGCCGCTGTCGGCGATAACCAGCACTTCTGACGGGCCTGCAGGCATGTCGATGGCCGCGCCGTCAAGACGCTGGCTGACCTGGCGTTTGGCTTCGGTCACATACGCATTGCCCGGCCCGAAGATTTTATCAACCTTAGGAATAGATTCGGTGCCCAGCGCCAGCGCGGCAATAGCCTGCGCGCCGCCTACATTAAACACCTCTTTTACGCCACACAGCTGCGCGGCGTAGAGGATTTCATCGGCAATCGGCGGCGGTGAGCACAGTACCACTTTTTTGCAACCGGCGATGCGCGCCGGGGTCGCCAGCATTAATACGGTAGAAAACAGCGGCGCCGAACCTCCAGGAATATACAGGCCCACGGAAGCGATAGGGCGGGTAACCTGCTGGCAACGCACACCCGGCTGGGTTTCGATATCCACCGGCGGCAGGATCTGCGCGGTGTGGAAAGTATCGATATTACGCACCGCCGCCTGCATGGCTTGTTTCAGTTCGTCGCTCAGGCGACTGCTGGCTTGCTGGATTTCTTCCTCGGTCACGCGCAGCGCGCCAACCTCGGTTTTATCGAACTTTGCGCTGTATTCACGCAGCGCCCGGTCGCCGTTATTTTTGACGTTCTCAAGGATCTCAGCCACTGTGCGGCTAATGCTTTCAGAGGCGGAAATGGCCGGGCGCATCAGCAGTTCGCGCTGCTGCTCGGGGCTACAGCTATTCCAGTCAATCAGGGTATTGAAGCTCATGGTCGTTACTCCATTATCGGGTGTTGCCGGATGGCGGCGCTGCCTTATCCGGCCTACAAGACCCGTAATATCAATGATTGTGACAATTCTTGTAGGCCTGATAAGCGAAGCGCCATCAGGCATCAGATCACTCCATCATCTTCTCAATCGGCAACACCAGAATTGAGCTGGCACCGAGCGCTTTCAGTTTTTCCATTGTTTCCCAGAACAGGGTTTCGCTGCTGACCATGTGCATGGCAACACGCTGCTGGTCGCCCGCCAGAGGCAGAATGGTAGGGCGCTCAGCGCCGGGCAGCAGGGCGATGACCTCGTCCAGACGCTCGCTCGGCGCGTGCATCATGATGTATTTGGATTCACGGGCCTGAATAACCCCCTGGATACGGGTTAGCAGTTTGTCGATCAGTTGTTGCTTGGCTTCGGCCATTTCGCCGTCGCGCTGAATCAGACAGGCTTTAGAGCGGTAGATCACTTCTACTTCGCGCAGACCGTTGGCTTCAAGCGTTGCGCCGGTGGACACCAGATCGCAAATCGCATCAGCCAGACCCGCACGGGGAGCGACTTCTACTGAGCCGTTTAACAGACAAGATTTAAACGAAACCCCTTTCTGATCGAGATAACGTTTGAGCAGGTGTGGGTAAGAGGTCGCGATACGTTTACCGTTCAGCGCTGCCGGGCCATCCCAGGCTTCATCAACCGGGGTAGCCAGCGAGAGACGGCAGCCGCCGAAGTCCAGACGGCGCAGAGTAAAATAGCGAGGGTCTTCACCCTGTGCCCGGCGGTTGAGCAGTTCCTCTTCCAGAACGTTTTCCCCGATGATGCCGAGGTCAACGACACCGTCCATCACCAGACCCGGGATATCGTCATCACGCACGCGCAGAATATCGATCGGCATGTTCTCCGCCATCGCAATCAGGCGCTGGGTGTGAAGATTAATTTTAATGCCGCAACGGGCCAGTAATTCGCGTGAATCATCGCTTAAGCGGCCTGATTTCTGCATAGCTATGCGTAAACGGGTGTTGTCTAACATTCTTTATTCCTCGTTATCCTGTCTGAATCAGTTTGGGTCACGCACAAAAAAAAGCCCCCGGAAGAAATCTTCCGGGGGCTTTCTCATACGCTCATGCACCGCTGGAAGATTTAAACGTCTCCCAGCACACATCGCCTGAAAGACTAGTCAGGATGATGGTGATGATGGTGTTTGAATTGAGCGCGTGTCATAAATTTTCTCGATGAATGTTTATTCATTTGATGTCTTTTAACCTAAACCACTTTAGCTACGGAAAGCAAGGGCTTTTTTTGATCATTAATTCATTTCATATTGATACTATGAATTGTCAGCCACCGTGGGCTGGCGTAGCCTTGCGTTATAGGCCAAAAGTCAGGAGAGAAGGCATGAAAAAGGTCGCAATTGTCGGGTTAGGTTGGTTAGGCATGCCGTTAGCCATGTCGCTGGCGGCGAGAGGCTGGCAGGTTACCGGCAGCAAAACCACATTGGATGGGGTGGAAGCGGCCCGCATGAGCGGTATCGAGAGTTATTCGCTGCGCCTGGAACCTGAACTGGTCTGTGAGGCTGACGATCTCGATGCACTGATGGACGCCGATGCGCTGGTTATTACGCTGCCTGCGCGTCGTAGCGGTCCTGGGGAAGCATTTTACTTGCAGGCAATGCAGGAGCTGGTCGACAGCGCGCTGGCGTATCGGATCCCACGAATTATTTTTACCAGTTCGACGTCAGTCTATGGTGACGTGCAAGGCACAGTGAAAGAGGGGACGCCGCGTAATCCGGTCACGGCGAGCGGTCGTGTCCTGAAAGAACTTGAAGACTGGTTGCACAATTTGCCAGGCACGTCGGTGGATATTTTGCGTCTGGCCGGGTTGGTCGGTCCGGGAAGACATCCTGGTCGCTTCTTTGCCGGCAAGACGGCACCAGACGGACATCATGGCGTCAATCTGGTGCATCTGGACGATGTGGTTTCTGCCATCACGTTACTGCTGCAAGCGCCTAAAGGGGGACACATCTATAATATATGTGCGCCTATGCATCCAGCGCGTAACGTGTTCTATCCGCAGATGGCCCGCCAGTTGGGGATGGAGCCGCCGGAATTTTGCGGCGGTACGGATAACGGTAAAGGTAAAGTCATTGATGGCAACCGTATTTGTAATGAGCTTGGGTTTGAGTACCAGTATCCTGACCCGCTGGTGATGCCGATGGAGTGACAATCCAGCAGAGTGCCGCTGTATACCGCCAGGGGGCGAGTATGAAACCACTGCTGGACGTTCTTATCATCCTCGATGCATTAGAAAAAGAGGGCAGTTTCGCGGCGGCGTCGGCAAAATTGTTTAAGACGCCGTCTGCGCTCAGCTACACCGTCCATAAGCTGGAAAGTGATCTTAATATTCAGCTACTCGATCGCAGCGGACACCGGGCTAAGTTCACCCGCACCGGGCAGATGCTGCTGGAAAAGGGGCGGGAGGTGCTGCACACCGTCCGCGAACTTGAAAAGCAGGCGATTAAACTTCACGAAGGCTGGGAGAATGAACTGGTTATTGGCGTAGATGATACGTTTCCCTTTTCACTGCTGGCCCCACTCATCGAATCTTTCTATCAACACCACAGCGTGACGCGCCTGAAATTTATCAATGGCGTGCTGGGCGGCTCCTGGGATGCCCTAACTCAGGGCCGGGCGGATATTATCGTTGGCGCCATGCATGAACCCCCTGCAGCGAGTGAATTTGGCTTTGCACGGCTCGGGGTTTTGGAACAGGTGTTTGTGGTTGCGCCGCATCACCCGCTGGCGCAGGAACAGGAACCGTTAAATCGTCGTACCATTCGCCGTTTTCGCGCCATTGTGGTGGGGGACAATGCGCAGCATGCCAACGTCTCAGGCTCCCAGGTGCTGGACGATCAAGAAGCCATTACCGTTTTTGACTTCAAAACCAAGCTGGAACTGCAAATCAGCGGTCTGGGATGTGGCTATATTCCGCGCTACCTGGCGCAGCGATTTCTGGAGAGCGGCGCACTGATTGAGAAAAAAGTGGTCGCGCAAATTGTCTTTGAACCCGTGTGGATAGGCTGGAATGAACAGACCGCCGGGTTGGCCAGTGCCTGGTGGCGGGATGAAATTTTAGCAAATAGTGCTATTGCGGGGGTGTATGTTAAAACGGCTGCTGACAAATCAATCAGTTAAGAAAAAATATTCTTTTGTGGCCGCTTCAATCTCTTGTTATTTCTCCCCAATTTAGGGCAAAATACGCCGCTTGCAAAAAATGACATTAACCGACGTTTTAATACGCGTCGGTTATTTTTTTGCATCAAACCAATCATTCATAAAAGAGGCCGGGCTTCGTACCGGATAGATACTTACTTAAAAATCGACAGTTGTTGTCGCTGAGGATTAACAAAAAATGGGGCAATTTTTTGCTTACGCGACGGTTTTCGCCGTAATGGGGGATAACCATGTCGCATAACGCTACTCCAAACACCTCTCGCGTGGAATTACGTAAAACGCTTACGCTGGTTCCGGTTGTCATGATGGGCCTTGCCTATATGCAGCCGATGACGCTGTTCGATACATTCGGTATCGTATCAGGAATGACCGATGGTCACGTCCCGACAGCTTACGCCTTTGCACTGATCGCCATCCTCTTTACCGCACTGAGCTACGGTAAACTGGTGCGTCGCTATCCGTCTGCAGGCTCTGCCTACACTTACGCCCAGAAATCCATTAGCCCGACCGTTGGCTTTATGGTGGGTTGGTCATCACTGCTGGACTACCTGTTCGCTCCGATGATCAACATTCTGTTGGCAAAAATTTATTTTGAAGCCCTGGTGCCGTCGATACCGTCATGGATATTCGTGGTGGCGCTGGTGGCCTTTATGACCGCCTTCAACCTGCGCAGCCTTAAATCCGTTGCGAATTTCAACACCGTAATCGTGTTGTTGCAGGTGGTGCTGATTGCAGTGATCCTCGGCATGGTCGTTTATGGCGTGTTCGAAGGGGAAGGTGCTGGTACATTGGCGAGCAGCCGTCCGTTCTGGTCAGGTGATGCACACGTGATCCCGATGATCACGGGCGCTACGATCCTGTGCTTCTCGTTCACCGGTTTTGACGGTATCAGCAACCTGTCAGAAGAAACCAAAGACGCTGAGCGCGTGATCCCGCGTGCGATTTTCCTGACCGCGCTGATTGGTGGCCTGATCTTTATCGTCTCCACCTATCTGTTGCAGCTGTACTTCCCGGATATCTCGCGCTTCAAAGATCCAGACGCTTCACAGCCGGAAATCATGCTGTACGTCGCTGGTAAGTTCTTCCAGGTTGGCGCGCTGATTTTCTCTACCATTACCGTACTGGCGTCCGGTATGGCGGCGCATGCTGGCGTAGCGCGTCTGATGTACGTGATGGGGCGTGACGGCGTGTTCCCGAAAAGTTTCTTCGGTTATGTACACCCGAAATGGCGTACTCCGTCTATGAACATCATTCTGGTTGGTGCGATTGCTCTGCTGGCAATCAACTTCGACCTGGTGATGGCGACGGCGCTGATTAACTTTGGTGCGCTGGTGGCGTTTACCTTCGTTAACCTGTCGGTGATCTCCCAGTTCTGGATCCGTGAGAAGCGTAACAAGACGCTGAAAGACCACTTCCAGTATCTGTTCCTGCCGATGTGCGGTGCGCTGACCGTTGGTGCGTTGTGGGTGAATCTGGAAGAGAGCTCAATGGTTCTGGGTCTGATCTGGGCCGGTATCGGTCTGATTTACCTGGCTTGTGTGACCAAAAGCTTCCGCAACCCGGTGCCGCAGTACGACGAAGATGTCGCGTAATAACAGCATTTAACTAAAAAAAACGGAGACATGTTCTCCGTTTTTTTATGTGTGGGATTTATACAATCTCTTCGGCATACTGCCAGAGTGATTTCAGCAGCATCAACTTTTCTTTGTTATCCGCATACTGCTGGCTCAATAACTGCAGTTCATTGGCGTAATTTTGCAAAAACTCCGGTGTGAATACCTGGCGGCGATGGTCCAGCCAGCGTTGCTGTTCTGCTTCGTCCAGCGTTCCCGGGAAGTTACGTGCACGGTAATTAAACAACAGTTTTTCAATGCGCTTATCGACAAAGGAGATATCCAGCGCCGGTAAATTGCGTGGTTCGGTTTCCAGAACGATTTTCATCGCCGCACGGTCAGCATCGCTGAAAAAGCCGTTGTACAGTTGGGCATCTACGTTATCTGACGGTGTAAAGGGTTCCGCATCTGCAAAGATCGCGACCACTTTGTCGCGTATCTGCGGATTTTCACGCAGAACTTTGAGATTATCCAGACAGTGCTGGCGGTTAATGCCAAGACGGTCGGCATCTTCCGGACGCAGGGTATTCGCCTGTGCCAGTACCGGGCATTTGTTGATGTGCACCAGTTTAACCGGTACGGCCGGGTTATCACCCAGATCCGCTTTAGACGTGTAAAGCCGCTCGCGCAGGGCATCACTGTCGAGTTCGAGCAGCGGCGAAATATCACCGGCTAAGTCGACCATAATAATCGCGTTACGATTCTCCGGATGCCACGCCAACGGCGCTACCCAACTGGTGTTGCCGCGCCATGCGCCGAACATACCAGAGACATGGACCAGCGGCTTCATTTGCGGGACATCAATCAGCGCGGCCAGCTTGTGCTTATTACGATGGCTGTAGAGGTAATCAAACAGACGCGGCTGGCGCGACTTCACTAATTGCGCCATTGCGATCGTGGCGTATACGTCCGCCATCGCATCGTGAGCATTGGCATGCTCAATACCGTTGGCTTTGGTCAAATGCTCCAGGCGGAAGCTGGGTAAGCCGTCGTCGTTTTCCGGCCAGTTAATGCCTTCAGGACGCAGTGCATAGCAGGCGCGCATCACATCCAGCAGATCCCAGCGCGAATTATCGTTCTGCCAGCTCCAGGCATAGGGATCGTAGAAATTGCGATACAGGATGTTGCGCGTCACCTCATCATCGAAGCGCACGTTGTTATAGCCCAGGATACAGGTTTTCGGCACGGTGAACAGGGCGTGGATGCGTGCAGCAAAAGCGGCTTCATTTTCTCCCTTTTCACGTGCTTCCTGCGGTGTGATACCCGTAATCAACACCGCCTCAGGCTGCGGCAGATAATCGTCCGCGGGTTTGCAATAAAAGACTTCTGGTTCACCGATGATGTTGAAATCATTATCTGTGCGGATAGCCGCAAATTGCGCGGGTCTGTCCAGCGCCGGATGGGTACCAAAGGTCTCGTAATCGTGGAAGAGAAAACCAGGTTGCTGCTTGCCGTCATTCATTGTTCAGTTATGTCCGGGATCAATTTAGCGCTGGTTCAAGAATACCAAAAAATAGCGAGATAATCAGCTATGGCATTATCTAAGCTGGATTGTGTACGCAATAAAATTGAGATAAACAGGACATTAATGGAATTAATTAATAAATTCCGCACTGTTAAAATAAATTACGGAAATAAAACATCTTGAAGTTGCGGGGTTGTAAATAATCTAACTGATAACCATTATTGTTATTTTCCTCTTATTAGTTGTGTTCTGGAAACTTTAAAAATCTTTTATAAACAATGGGTTTTTATTTATGTCAATTCGCTGTCATGCATTGTAATGAAATGTGATTGATGTAAAAAATAAATAATCCAAACGCCATATAATTATTGGATATATCTAATAACAGGAGGTTATATGAGCATTAGTCGGCGTAATTTTTTGCGAGGAGTGGGTATAGGCTGTTCAGCCTGTGCGATAGGCAGTTTCCCGCCTGGGGCACTGGCGCGAAATTCTCCAGAGAGCATCAAAGGGAAAACATCCCTGACGCCAAGTTTGTGCGAGATGTGTTCTTTTCGCTGCCCAATTCAGGCTCAGGTGATTAATAATAAAACGGTTTTTATTCAGGGAAACCCTAATGCGCCACAGCAGGGGACACGTGTCTGCGCTCGTGGCGGCAGCGGCGTTAGCCTGGTCAACGACCCTCATCGCATTGTTAAACCCATGAAACGCACAGGACCTCGCGGGAGCGGTGACTGGCAGGTTATTAGCTGGGAACAGGCGTATAAAGAAATCGCCGAAAAAATGACGGCAATAAAAACGCAATATGGTCCCCAGGGAGTCGTCTTCTCGTCTAAATCTGGCTCGCTGTCTGGCCATTTATTTCACCTCGCGACGGCTTTCGGGTCACCGAATACCTTTACTCACGCATCAACGTGTCCTGCCGGTAAAGCCATTGCCGCTAAAGTTATGATGGGTGGCGATTTAGCCATGGATATCGCCAATACCCGTTATATGGTCTCTTTTGGCCATAACCTCTATGAAGGGATCGAGGTTGCTGATACGCATGAGCTGATGACCGCGCAGGAGAAGGGGGCGAAGATGGTCAGCTTCGATCCCCGTCTGTCCGTATTCTCCAGCAAGGCGGATGAATGGCATGCGCTCAAGCCGGGCGGCGATTTACCGGTGCTGATGGCCATGTGTCACGTCATGATCAATGAAAATCTGTATGACGCGGAATTTGTTGCGCGCTACACCACGGGGTTTGAGCAACTGGCAGAAGCGGTACAAGAGACCACGCCGGAATGGGCGCAGCAGCTCTCGGATGTGCCTGCTGATGTCATTGTTCGGGTCACCCGCGAAATGGCCGCCTGCGCGCCTCATGCCATCGTCAGTCCGGGCCATCGCGCGACGTTTTCGCAAGAAGAAATTGATATGAGGCGCATGATTTTTACCCTCAATGTGCTGCTTGGCAATATTGAGCGTGAAGGCGGTTTGTATCAGAAAAAAGCGGCGGCAACTTACAATAAGCTGGCTGGAGAGAAGGTCGCTCCGGTGCTGGCAAAACCCGATGTCAAATTACCCAAGCCAACGGCGCAGCGTATCGATCTGGTAGCCCCGCAGTTTAAGTACATCGCGGCGGGCGGTGGTGTGGTGCAAAGCATCATTGATGCTGTGTTAAACCAGACGCCTTATCCGGTGAAGGGATGGATTATGTCCCGACACAACCCTTTCCAAACCGTAACCTGTCGACCAGATCTGGTCAAAACCGTTGAACAGCTCGACCTTGTGGTCAGTTGTGATGTCTATTTAAGCGAAAGCGCGGCGTATGCCGACTACCTTTTGCCTGAATGTACTTACCTTGAGCGCGATGAAGAAGTTTCAGACATGTCGGGTCTGAATCCAGCCTATGCCCTGCGTCAGCAGGTAGTAGAACCTATTGGTGATGCGCGTCCGAGCTGGCAAATCTGGAAAGAGCTGGCCGTGCAGTTAGGCCTTGGCCAATTCTACCCATGGCAGGATATGCAAACGCGTCAGTTATACCAGCTTAATGGCGATCATGCGCTATCTGCTGAATTGCGTCATAAAGGGTATCGGGAGTGGGGTGTTCCGTTGCTGCTGCGTGAACCTGAAGCGGTGCGTCAGTTTGTGGAACGCTATCCGGGCGCGGCGGCGGTTGACAGCGACGGTACCTACGGCGAGCAACTGCGCTTTAAATCTCCGTCAGGAAAAATCGAACTCTATTCCGAAGAGCTGGAAACGCTCCTGCCTGGATACGGTATTCCGCGCGCGCGCAATTTTGCGCTTAAAGGCGACAGTGAACTCTATTTTATCCAGGGAAAAGTGGCGGTGCATACCAACGGTGCGACGCAATACGTGCCACTGCTTAGCGAGTTGATGTGGGATAACGCGGTGTGGATCCACCCGCAAACGGCCCGTGAAAAAGGCATCAAAAGCGGTGATGACATCTGGCTGGAAAATGCGACCGGCAAGGAAAAAGGCAAAGCGCTGGTCACCGCCGGAATTCGGCCCGATACGCTGTTTGTTTATATGGGATTTGGCGCCAAGGCGGGAGCCAAAACCGCAGCGACAACGCACGGTATCCATTGCGGTAATTTGCTTCCGCATGTTACCAGTCCGGTTTCCGGTACGGTGGTCCACACCGCTGGCGTTACGCTTCGTCGGGCATGAGAAAGGAGAACATCATGAATCAATCTACGAACCCTTATGTCATGCTGCATGACGAGAAACGCTGTATCGGCTGTCAGGCATGTACGGTTGCCTGCAAAGTTCTGAATGATGTGCCAGAGGGATTTAGCCGTCTACAGGTGCAGATCCGTTCACCCGAACATGAACCCGAGGTGCTGTCCCACTTCCAGTTTGTTCGCGTTTCCTGTCAGCATTGTGAAGATGCGCCGTGTGTCAGCGTTTGTCCGACCGGTGCATCATTTCGCGACGAAAATGGCATTGTGCAAGTGGATAAGTCTCGCTGTATTGGCTGTGACTACTGCGTTGCCGCTTGTCCGTTCCATGTCCGTTATCTCAATCCGCAAACGGGAATTGCCGACAAATGTAACTTCTGCGCAGATACCCGACTCGAGAGCGGTCAATCGCCCGCCTGCGTTTCCGTTTGTCCGACGGATGCGCTGAAATTTGGTCGTCGTGACGATCCGGAAATTCAGCACTGGATAAATCAAAAAGAGGTTTATCGCCAGCAGGATACGCGTAGCGGTCCGGTGAGTGTTTATCGGCGTAAAGAGATCCATCAGGAGGGTAAAGCATGAATTCTATCTGGGGAGCAGAGCTTAACTATGCGCCGGACTACTGGCCGCTGTGGCTCATTTATGCAGGCGTTGTTGTTGTGCTGATGATTTCGGGCCTGGTTATGCACGCGCTGTTACGTCGGATGCTGGCACCCAAGACGGCAATCGGAGAAGAGCACCGGGATTACCTTTATTCTCTGGCAGTCCGCCGCTGGCACTGGGGTAATGCGCTGCTTTTTATCCTGCTTTTGCTGAGTGGCCTGTTTGGTCACTTCTCTCTCGGACCGGTGGCATTGATGGTGCAGGTACATACCTGGTGCGGTTTCGCCTTGTTGGCCTTCTGGGTTGGTTTTGTGCTAATCAACGCAACCAGCGGCAACGGTTGTCATTACCGGGTGAAGTTTAATGGGTTGATATCACGCTGCTTGTTGCAAACGCGCTTTTATCTGTATGGCATCATGAAGGGTGAACCACACCCGTTTGCCGCAACGGCAGAGAGTAAATTTAACCCGCTACAACAGCTGGCTTATCTGGCCATCATGTATGCGCTGGTTCCGCTGCTAATCATCACCGGGTTGTTATGCCTCTACCCGCAGGTGATAGGGGCAGGGCCTGTGATGCTGGTGCTGCATATGGTGTTGGCGATTGTCGGCTTACTGTTCATCTGTGCGCATATTTACCTGTGCACGCTGGGTGACACGCCGGGGCAAATTTTCCGCAGTATGATAGATGGCTATCATCGTCATCGTAGCCATCACGCAGAAACGGCACCGCGCAAAGGGTAACGCCAGACGCGGTCGATATCTGAAATCCTTTCCATACAGCAAGAAAATGTGCCTTATGTCACATTTTCTTGCAATTTATCCATGTTTGTTCGCCAGAACTTCCGTAAAAAGAACGGCTATTTCTCCATTTCCTGAGGACATGCTGTTGAAACGCCGTTTGTTTATTGCCGCTTCACTATTTGCGATGAGTTTTTCGCCCGCGTACGCGACCGACGTCGCCAGTTTCGCTCCACAGCCTCCGGCAATTAATGCCGGTGCGTGGGTATTAATGGATTACACCACGGGCCAAATCCTGACAGCCGGAAATGAACACCAGCAGCGCAACCCTGCCAGCCTGACCAAGCTGATGACCGGCTATGTTGTTGATCGCGCAATCGACAGCAAGCGTATTAGTCCGACAGATATTGTCACCGTAGGGCGCGATGCCTGGGCGAAAGATAATCCGGTATTCGTCGGTTCATCCTTAATGTTCCTGAAAGAAGGGGATCGCGTTTCTGTGCGCGATCTGAGTCGCGGGTTAATTGTTGATTCCGGTAATGATGCCTGTGTGGCGCTGGCGGATTACATCGCCGGAGGGCAGCCGCAGTTTGTCGCGATGATGAACAACTATGTGCAAAAGCTGAACCTGCGGGACACGCATTTTGAAACGGTACATGGTCTGGATGCGCCAGGTCAGCATAGCTCAGCTTACGATCTGGCCGTGCTGTCGAGAGCTATCATCCATGGAGAGCCGGATTTCTACCATATGTACAGTGAAAAAAGCCTTACCTGGAACGGAATCACGCAGCAAAACCGTAACGGTTTGTTGTGGGATAAAACTATGAACGTCGATGGTCTGAAGACAGGACATACCTCCGGCGCTGGATTCAACCTGATTGCTTCTGCCGTTGATGGGCAGCGCCGCCTGATTGCAGTTGTGATGGGGGCGGAGAGTGCGAAAGGGCGTGAAGACCAGGCGCGAAAATTGCTGCAATGGGGACAACAGAACTTCGATACCGTGCAGGTATTACGTAGCGGTAAGCAGGTTGGTATTGAACGGATCTGGTACGGCGATAAAGAAAAAATTAGCCTTGGCACAGAGCAGGATTTCTGGATGGCCCTGCCTAAAGCCGAAGTCGCTAATATCAAGGCAAAATATGTTCTTGATAAGAAAGAACTGGTTGCCCCCATTGCTGCCCATCAACGTGTGGGGGAAATTGAACTCTACGATCGGGATAAACTGGTGGCGCACTGGCCTCTGGTTACGCTGGAGTCTGTCAACGAAGGCGGCGTCTTCTCGCGTTTGAGCGATTACTTCCACCACAAGGCGTAGTTTTTCCTGATGTGCCTGACTGGCAAGAGTGCGAATCTGCTCACATAATAATCACTGATTCCTTGTGGCCGTCATACCTAAAAATTACACTGTATATAAATACAGTGTAATAACGGAGGTTATATGGAGTACGAGATAAAGCAGGTTGAGAAACGCATAATTGCCGGTTTCCATATGGTTGGACCGTGGGAACAAACGGTAAAGCAGGGTTTCGAGCAGTTAATGATGTGGGTCGACGGTAAGCAGATCGTACCGCTGGAATGGATAGCTGTTTATTACGACAATCCTGACGTTGTTCCGGCGGAAAAACTGCGTTGTGATACCGTGGTGTCTGTGCCTGAAGGTTTTGAGATCCCAGAAAACAGCGAGGGGGTGATCCAGACCGAACTGGCGGGGGGCGACTATGCTATCGCCGTTGCGCGCGTTGAAAATCATGACTTCGCGACGCCGTGGTATCAGTTCTTTGAACGCCTGCTGCAGGATTCGACGTATGCGATAGCCGCTAAACCTTGCTTTGAAGTTTATATGAACAATGGCATGGAGGACGGCTACTGGGACATTGAAATGTACGTGCCGGTACAGTCGAAGTAACTGTTTTTGGTGTAAATCAGGATGAATGTCCTGGTCATCAGGGTGATGTTTTCACTCAAAAAACAGGTACAATTCTGTTCTTTGCAATTCCCTGACGGAGTGCATGAGTGCGTGCAGATAAGTCACTGAGTCCTTTTGAAATTCGTTTGTATCGTCATTATCGTGTGGTGCATGGTGTTCGCATTGCGCTGGCGTTTCTTTTTACTTTTCTGTTGGTTCGCCTGTTGAACATTCCTGAAGGTACATGGCCTCTGATTACGTTGGTGGTAATTATGGGGCCTATTTCCTTTTGGGGGAACGTTGTCCCCAGAGCGTTTGAGCGTATTGGCGGGACAATTCTGGGTTCGGTACTTGGGCTGGTGGCTCTTCGTCTGGAACTCTTTTCACTTCCGCTAATGCTGATATGGTGCGCGGTGGCGATGTTTCTCTGCGGCTGGCTGGCACTGGGTAAAAAGCCGTATCAGGCGTTGCTGATTGGTATAACGCTTGCGGTCGTTGTGGGTGCCCCCGCTGGAGATATGAACACAGCGTTATGGCGCGGTGGCGATGTTATTCTGGGTTCATTACTGGCAATGCTGTTTACCGGTATCTGGCCGCAGCGGGCATTTATACACTGGCGAATTCAGCTGGCGCATTGCGTAACGGGGTACAATCGGGTGTATCAGGCTGCGCTATCTCCCAACCTGCTGGAGCAACCGCGACTGGAGAAGCATTTACAACAGCTTTTAAGTGATGTTGTCAAAATGCGTGGGCTCATCGTTCCTGCCAGCAAAGAAACCCGCATTCAAAGATCAATCTTTGAAGCTATTCAGACGGTTAATCGTAACCTGGTCTGCATGCTTGAGCTGCAAATCAATGCGCTCTGGGCCAGCCGTACAAGCCACTTTGTTATGTTGAATGCGCATACTTTGCGTGAAACACAGCTCAGGACACAACAGGCGCTACTGACGATAACCCACGCATTGTATGAAGGTAATCCACAACCGGTGCTTGCCAATACGGAAAAACTCAATGACACCGTGGTGGAGTTACGTCAGCTTATTGCTGAGCATAAGGGCGATAATGTCGCTGAAACGCCCATTCACGGCTACGTTTGGCTAAATATGGAAATGGCGCGACAGCTGGAGTTGCTCTCTCATTTGATCTGTCGCGCGCTGCGCAAATAAAGAGCAGATGAGGGGATTGGTTCTACTGCTGCTTCGATTCAGCAACGAATAGAGGTATGATACTGAAAAAGGCTAAAACCATTGGTAACTGCAATGGCTTTACCCTCGATAATTCAGGTTTCAACCATGCATGGTCGATGCAGATGCAACTTGAAGTATGGCGGGCATGAAAGTAATGTTGACCCACTTTAGCCGTTGTTTTAACGAATCCGAATCTCACATTATCAGGGGTGTAAAAATGGAAACTACCAAGCCTTCTTTCCAGGACGTGCTGGAATTTGTTCGTCTGTTCCGTCGTAAAAACAAACTGCAACGTGAAATCCAGGACGTTGAGAAAAAGATCCGTGACAACCAGAAACGTGTTCTGCTGCTGGACAACCTGAGCGACTACATCAAGCCTGGAATGAGCGTGGAAGCGATTCAGGGCATTATCGCCAGCATGAAAAGCGATTATGAAGATCGTGTTGATGATTACATCATCAAAAACGCTGAGATCTCTAAAGAGCGCCGCGACATCTCTAAAAAGCTGAAAGCGATGGGCGAAGTGAAAAACGGCGAAGCGAAAGCCGAGTAACGATTTTATGCTTGTCCGGGTCGCTGCTTAGCGGCGGCCCTTATTGCAGTTCGACCCCGCCAGTTACCATCCGCAACAAATGCTGTTCCGGCCAGTGTTCCGTCAATTTTTTCTGCTTCAGCATCCATTTAATGTAGTCCACATCATGACGCTTTCTGTCGAGCATCAGACCGACTACGCTGCCACTGTGCGCAACGTTGACACCGTATAAATCACATTCTTCTACCAGCGCTAAAAGTGAATCAAAATTTGGTTTAGGTAACAGCAACTGGCTGGCGATCGCGCTCAGCGTGGCGGCTTCACCCATCCGATAAGGATTTTGACTGATACAGGCTTCCTGTACCTTTTCCCATGCGCGTTTCAGCGCTGGAGCGCCTGCCAGTAACCCTGACTGGCGTGGAGTACGGTGATAATCAGCAGTAAGCAAGGTTTCCGGACTTTCGAGAACCAGCAGATCGAGTTGAGGCTGGGCTTCACAGGCAATTTGCGTGGAGGCGTCGTTATGATCGAACAGCGTAAGCTGGCGGAAAACGGTGCTGTCGGTAGGTTCCAGCGAAACGCAAAGCTGCGCCAGAGTGGATTCGTCTAGCTGATGACCCAGATACTGCGCCGTGGCGATTGCCGTGGCGGCGATATCCGCTGTGCTGCTGGCCATCCCTTTAGCGACAGGAATGGTTGACTGGACATCAATTCGAATATCCTGACTCATTTGTGCCGGGTATTGCCAGTGCAGCAATAACCTCTCAACCATCGCCCGCGAAAGTGGACGTTCATCTGTCAGCGGTGAACCTGAAGTGACCTCAACGGTGCTATACCATTCAACCGGGCAGGAGACCAATTTCTCACTGCCCAGAATCCAGCCCTGGATAAGTTCTCCGCACGATGCGGGACATTGCGCAACAGCCACGTCTTCACCTATGTGATCAGAAATCTTCGGCGCATAGTGTCATGGCGATCGCGCTATTACCATGATTTGCCGCAATTTGCGGTGCGGCAGTATTATGCAGGAATGCCCAATGTCACAGTTTCAGATATCGCTAAACGCATAACGTCTTGCGCAATCATCAGCTCTTCATTGGTATTAATCACCGCCACTTTGACCATCGCATTTTCCGTCTGAATGAAGGTGGCATTACGCTGATTTTTTTCCTCATCAACGGCCAGCCCCAGGAAATTCAGATTACGACAAATCGCAGCGCGCGCCCGTGCGGAGTTTTCGCCAATACCACCGGTAAACACCAGGGCATCCAGACCGCCCATCTGCATAATATAGCTACCAATGGTGGCACGAATGCGCTCAGCAAAAAGCGTCAACGCCAGCGCCGCCTGGTGATTGCCCGTATCTGCGGCATGTTCAACGTCGCGGTAGTCAGGGGAGATGCCAGAAACACCGAGCAATCCGGACTCATTGTTGAGCAATTGGTTGAGCTGCTGCGGTGTTTTGCCTTCTCGCAGGGCAATCCACGGTAAAATGGACGGATCGATATCGCCACTTCGCGTGCCCATCATCACGCCAGACTGCGGCGTAAAGCCCATTGACGTATTCACCGATTGTCCGCCTTTGATGGCGCAGATGCTGCTGCCGTTGCCCAGATGACAACAAACAACGCGCAGGGCGCTGAGTGGTACACCCAGTTTTTCAGCAAGCTGTGAGCTAACGTATTTGTGGCTGGTACCATGAAAACCATAGCGACGAATACCCAACTCTGCATAGTAACGCCAGGGCAGGGGATAGATGAAAGAAGGCTCATCAAGCGTTTGATGAAAGGCGGTGTCGAACACCGCAACGGCTGGTGTTTTGGGCAATAGCTGGCGGAATACCGCGATCCCCAACGCATTTACCGGGTTATGCAGAGGGGCCAGTTCCGCGAGTCGCTCGATTTCTGCGAGCGTTTCATCAGTTACCAGCGCAGAGTCTTTAAAGGATTCCCCGCCGTGCGCGACGCGATGGCCCACGCCGTCGATCTCTTCCAGACTGCTGATAATGTGGTGGTTGAGCAGTTTTTCCAGGAGCAACGTTACGGCTTCACGGTGATCGGCTACGGGCAAAGTCTCCTGCCATTTCTGCGCTGGTGTTTTTAGGGTGACCTGCGCATCAGACAAACCGATACGTTCAATCAACCCCTGACAGATCATTTCACCCTGCGGCATCGCAAGTAGTTGAAATTTAAGCGAGGAACTACCTGCATTAATGGCCATTATTTTGTGAGACATGAAGGTTCCTTTGCATTCAGAAAAATGAACATCTCATCGACCCCAGTATTCTCCAGCGCGCTGGTGACAAATACTTTTTGCGCACCAGCCTGAACTAACCAACTCTCCACAAGAGAAATACGCTGCGGATTGGCTAAATCGGCTTTGGTAACGAGGCCAATAACGGGTCGGTTCATTGGTCCGGTAAAACCGGGAGAAAATGGTGACCACGGCGCGTCAGCATTGAGTACCAGCGCAATAATGTCTGCTTCACAGGCGCTGACCAGCAGCGCACTGTACAGGCAGCGGTTCTCAAGATATTCACCCGGTGTGTCTATTGTCGTAGGAGACCAGACTATGGCCTGAGTTTTCTGGTAGTGAAGCGCTTCTCCCCGCATGCACTGTGTGAGCGATGTTTTACCGCACTGGCTGGGGCCAATTAGCATGATACGTTTCATGAGATTACGTCCGAGTGATGGGACACGCGGTAAAACGCATCATTTCGCCCAGCGTTCGGGTTACCTGTTTCAGCGCGTACTCAACGGCGGAAACATCACCCGTCAGAACCACCGCACCGGTAAACCTGTCGAGAAAACCAATCTCTACCGCCCCGGATTTCGTGGCGATATCGCAGGCGATAATTGAGGCTTCGCTGGGGGTTATCGTCAAAATCCCGATTGCGGATACTGAATCCTGTAATCCCAGCTTCTTGAACAAATCTTTACCTGGATTAGCAATAAGATGCGCCAGCGTGACCTGTTTGCCAGGTACATATTCCTGAATCATTCGATCCGTGGTGGGTTGTCTTTCCATTATCCCTCCACCATTTGTCGCCACATGCTTTCATGCGGGCGAGGTATGACCGAGCGGTAAACCAGCAGGCCTTTTTCACCCGCACTTTCACTGGCAACCGTCACTGCGTTATTCACATCGGATACATCGCCAGCAACGACCATGTAGCACTTGCCGCCAATACCAAATGCCATATGGACGCGTACCAGCGTGACGTTGGAGGCTTTAACCGCCCGGTCGGCGGCGCAGATGCAGGCAGCAACGCTCCATGTTTCGACAATACCAACAGCCTGACGCTTATCCACGCTGTTTAGTCCGCTGATTGCGGGGAGTACGCTGGCATGAATGTTGGGGAGTACCAGACTGTCAACGAGCATATCGCCAGCAAGAGATGTTCCAGTGGCAATCGCCTGTTGTACGGCACCTACGTCACCACCGAGCATGAGTAGAAATTTTCCCGGGCAGATGGTCTTGCTGACCAGTAAATTCACATTCGCGCTTTTTAACATGGCATCACCAGCTTCCATCCCTTTGGCAATGCTGGTGAGTTCTAAAATCCCTATAGCCTGAGACATGATTAACCTCTAATTACCGTGATAGATTGCTCAGTGATTTCGCTGACAATACCGTCAATGCTGGCGTGAACAGGCGCACCTAATGCACCGGACGGCACATCGGCAACGCATTGACCGCGAACAACGCGTTCGCCTTGTTCTACACATGGGATGGCGCTGGCACCAATATGCTGGCGTAACAACAGCGTCGTTTTATCTGTGGAATAATCATTCTCAGCCAGTGGCGCATCGTGATACCAGTCGCTAAGACCCAGTTTGGTAATAAGGCGCTTAACCGGGATCAACCGGTATTTCGCCATTTCATCCTCAGGATTTAGCGGCCCTTCATAACGATGGTTGAGCGCCCGCAGCTCGCGTTTCAGCATACGGTTGATGCGCATCGGTGAAATCCCAACCGGGCAGGCTACGCTTTCACACACATTGCATTCTGAACAGGTCAGGGCGGTGAGCAGCAGCTGTGGTGTGGCCGCCTGCTGATAATTAACCGCACGAACCAACAGGTGCGGGGATAATTCATGGCCGATCAAATGCCTTGGGCACAAATCCGTACACAAACGGCACTGCTCGCAAACGGTTTTTGCTACAGAAAGCACGGTGCGTTCATCCTGCATCCGCCGCTGAATTAACGCATGAGACTTAGGCAAAACCAGCAGGCCCCCGGTGGTCTTGCTTACGGGGGTATCCAGTGAAGTAATCAGGCCGCCCATCATCGGACCACCGTTAATAAAGCCGGGATCGTCAACGGTTGCGCCACCGGTCAGCGCCAGAACGTCACGTAAAGACATTCCGATAGGGACAGTGAGTGTGATGGGACTGGCGACTGCACCGTTAACGGTCAGGGTGCGACGCGTAACGGGGTACTGCTGCTCAACTGCTCTGGCGATGTTGAGCACGGTCTGAACGTTATTGACCACCACACCGACGCTGACCGGCAGCGCGGCAGGCGGAACTCTCCGACCTGTTGCCATCCAGATGGTCAGAACCTCGTCACCAGCCGGGTAGACATCAGGCAAAATATGTAAGCGGATCCCGGCAGGTAGAAGGGGGGTTAATGCATTGATAGCACCTTGGTATTTCTCCTTGAGCGCAATAATTCCGGCACTGGCTCCCGTCGCCGTCATGGCATATTGAACGCCGCGGATAAGTCGCTCAGCCTGGACGGCCATCAACTGCTGGTCAACTTTCAGCATTGGCTCACATTCAGCCGCATTGACCAGAAAGGTATCGACCTGCGCCTGTAATTTTACGTGAGTAGGAAAGCCTGCGCCTCCGGCTCCGACAACACCCGCTGCGCGAACGCGTTCGCGAATGGTCTGTGCATCATAAAGCGTGGACTCTGCCGTCATGGCTGTCTTCATAATAATTCCTCAAGCAGTTCCTGCATGGCACTGGCATCGGCAACACGAGGATTGGTTTGCAGCGTGACGTCAGCCAGCGCGGCCTGAACCATCGATGGGATACGTTGTGACCAGACTTGCTTTCCGTCTTTAAGCGCGTCAACGAAAGAAGGTAACGCACACTGTTTTTTGAGAAGCTCAATTTGATGAATGAGCGCATTCAGCGCAGCCGTATCGTTCGCATTATCCGGGCATAAATGGCAGGCTTTAGCAAAACGGGCATAGCGCTTCGCAGCTCGCGGATCGCGGGCATTAAAATAAATGACATGGGTCAGCAGCAGCGCATTGGCAAGTCCATGCGGCAGATGAAACTGACCACCCAATTGATGGGCAATCGCATGATTGATCCCCAGTCCAGCCTGACTAAATGCCATTCCCGCGAGCGTTGATGCATTGTGCATTTTCCCCCGCGTTGCCAGACAGTCGCCTTTGCTGACGGCGACAGGCAGGTACTGGAAGACGATTTGAGCCGCTTTTTCAGCCAGTGCGTCTGTGAAGTCGCTGGCCTTCGTGGACACGTAAGCCTCCAGTGCATGCGTTAACACGTCCATGCCGGTATTCGCGGTGATGGCAGGTGGTACGCTGACAACCAACGTTGGATCAAGGATGGCCATGTCCGGGTAAAGTGCATTATTAAACAATGGATATTTAATGCCTTTATCCGGATCGCTAATCACGCAGGCACTGGTTACCTCGGAGCCTGTGCCGCTGGTGGTGGGAATTGCGACACAGGTTTCAATTTCAATACCGAACTGTCGGCTGAACCAGGCGATGGCTTTTGCGGCGTCCAGTGCTGAGCCGCCACCAAAACCCATCACGACGTCTGGTTGTAGGGACTGCATTTGTGCAATCCCTTGAACTACCGTGCCGATGGTGGGATCGGGGGTGATATCGCTGAAAATGCTGATGCGGTTATCCGCTGGCAGAGCGTTGCGCAGCTTTTCAATCAGGGGAGAACGCGCGAGAAAACCATCGCAGATAATCCAGATATGCTTATTCGTGAAGCGCTTGAGCACATCCAGACTTCCCTGGCCGCTGTACAATCGAGTTTGCAGTGAAAAGCTTTTCATAACGGCCCCATTAGCGAATAGAAAAACCGTTTGTCAGCACGCAACGACGAGAGCGTGCGAAAGTGCGCGCAGATGTTGTTCCTTCACCGGTTGGCGTCGCAATAGTGAAGGTTGTAAAACCTTCACCACCAACGCCGATCCCGGCGTAAGAGGGGCCATTTTTCACAAAGATGGAGGTCTGAAGCGTGCGCGCGGCAAGGTTCAAACGTGACACATTTTGCGAATGCATAATGGCGGTGTGATGCAATCCCTCTTCAACTTTCAGGGCCAACGTTAATGCACTGTCAAAATCGCTCACCGTTACGACGGGGAGCATTGGCATCAATTGCTCGCTGGTAACCCACGGGTCGTCAGCCTTGACGATGCCTGTCAGTAATCGAGGTACTTTTGCCGGAACCGGTATTCCTGCTGCTTCCAGTAAGGTTGCCGGGCTTTTACCCACCAGTTTTTTATTGGCTATGCCTTCTGGTAGACAGACAGCGCGCAGTTTGTCTACCTCTTCGCTATTGAGAAGCATCGCACCAAAAGACTGCATCTGTTGAACCAGTCGTTCGGCAACGGCATCAACAACAATCAGGCTCTTCTCAGCGATGCAGGGGAGGTTGTAATCAAAGGATGCGCCATTGATGATATCCTCTGCCGCCTTAACCAGGTCGGCCGTTTCATCAACAATGCAGGGTGGATTTCCTGCGCCTGCGCCGATGACTTTTTTCCCGCTTTTCATGCCCATAGCAACAATGCCTGGGCCACCGGTAATCGCGAGAACTGCGATTTTAGGGTGCGCCATCATCTGCTGGGTAGCCTCAAAGGTGGGTTCTGTGACCGTAACGACAAGATTACGAATTCCGCAGCAACGGAAAGCAATATCTTCAATCATGGCAATCAGCTTGAGTGAAACCTTTTTGGCACCCGGATGCGGACTGAAGTAAACGCTATTCCCTGCCGCCAGCATGCTGATGCTGTTGTTAATAATGGTCTCTGTCGGGTTAGTACTGGGGGCGACAGAACCAATCACGCCAAATGGGGAATACTCGAATAACACCATGCCGCCGTCACCGGTTAACGCCGTGGTAGTGAGATCTTCGATTCCTGGAGTGTTGTCCAGCGCGGCTTTATTTTTAAGGAACTTATCCTCTTTGTTGCCCATTCCTGTTTCAGCTGCGCTCTCAGCGGCCAGTGAAGCAAGATGAGGCGTCAGTTCTTCGCGTAGGGCGTTTATGATGGCGCTGCGGGTTTTCAATGGACATTGCTGGTAACGCAGAAAAGCCTGATGCGCTGCATCGATAGCTTCGCCAACGGACGGAAAAATACCGTTACCCTGAACTTCTGCTTTTGCCGGGGCGAGTTGCTCACTCAAAATGTTACGAATAAGGGTTTCAAGTTCTGAAGTATTCATTGATGTGTTCTCACGTTAATCGCCGCAATGGCCGTTTCTGCAATGTCCATATCCTGTTCAACGCTTCCTCCGCTGATGCCAAGACCCCCGAGGAGTAAACCCTCACGCCATAATGCGTATCCGCCACCGAAGGTGACGACTTTTCCCTGCATATGGCTTTCCAGACCGTAAAGCGCAGCGCCGGGTTGCACTGCCGATGTCAGCTCATGTGTGGCGGTTTTCATCGCCACGGCAGTCCAGGCTTTTTTGGGTGCCAGTTCGCTACTCACGAGTAAAGCGTCAGGCATGCGCCAGGCCACCATTTGGGTTCCGTTGGCATCAACAATGCTAATGACGACCGGAACCTGAAGTTCTTCTGCTCTCGTCACCGCAGCGCGAGTGAGTTGGTGGAGCTCCTGAAAAGACAGAGACATAGTCGGCTCCTTTATGGCTGGTGCTTGAACGGCAGCGAGATAGCGCTCAGCCACTTTCTGAATGATGTCGTTTTGATGGGCGTCATGATCTTCTGCTCGTGCAAGCGCATATAAGCAGTCGGACAGGCGATTGATATAACGCATCAGCACGTGTCTGACGGATATATCGGTGGAGAGCTCGACCAGTCGTCTCTCTGCGCGGCGTGCCAGCGTACGGGCAAAGTGCAGTCGGCTGGCGGCTTCGCTGCGGCCAGGTAGAATAAAGCTGCGCAGGGGCGGTACTCTTCCCATTGCGGTATCGATGGCAGCTTCCAGTGCCGCAATTTCTTCTGAGCTGATGTAGCGCTGCTCTGGCGTTGGTTCTTCGCTTTCGCTTGCCAGTTCGGCGCTGAACCAAAAAAGCTGCAGCTGGATATTTTCAAGTAACTGCCGGTGCTGCGGGGTTTTCGCTGCACAAACGCACAGACTTAGCGCCGCATTCAGTTCGTCCAGCGTACCGTAGGCTTCCACGCGTGGATGCGTTTTGCTCACGCGCTGTCCGGTAAAGAGGGCTGTTGTTCCGGCATCACCAGTGCGGGTATAAATCGCCATAGTTCCTCCTAACGAGAAAGCGTGTCGACAATGCCGACGATAGCCAGATCGATGGCCTCATTAGGGCCAGAAAAAACGTGTCTGGCGCTGGATCCGCTGCTGAGTAATACCAGTTCGCCGGTCCCTGCGCCGACAGAATCAACAGCGACTTCATCTCCACTCACAGGGGATGCAGGAAGCTCTCCGTCAGCACTTACCCGACGTACCAGCAACAGTTTTTTTCCCACCAGTGATGGGGATTTTTGCGTGGAAACCACAACGCCTGTAACCCGGGCCAGATGCATAGCTCACTCCTGCTTAATTAGTTGGACATTTCGCAGACTGACAGCTTCCTGAGCCAGAGCCGTCACAACACACCGACGGCGCAACACCAGTACGCCATCCCTTAATTGGGCGACGTCGGCATAGCTGAGAAGCTTCTCAGGATGCAAAAAGATGATTCGTCCCCGTTCGTCATTGAACTCCAGCGGCAGACGTGCGAGTTTTTTCACGGGGATTGCGGGTAACAATCGGTGTTGTAGTGAAATTTTCACGCGGACTCCGCATGCCAGCGCGTCGTGAATCTTTCCCACCGACATGTTGGCTGGGCAGCCTTCGGCAATTTGTTCCAGTAATGGCAGATCCACTTGCTGGAGATGGAGCGACGAGTACTGGCAGCATACTGTCCGTGAATCGATTTCCCGTAACTGCGCGACGCTAAGAGTGAGCGTGCTTTCCGCGCGTTTTTTTAATCGGGAAACAACCTCCTCGATAATGCGTTGCAGCAGTTCGTTGTTCATCGTGAGGTCACCAGTGTGGCGAATGCCTGGGGATTATCAGCGCCTGCAGCATTGGCTTCGTCTGTATCAATATGCATTTCGAGGCGCATATCCGGCGAAACGCGTACGGCGACGTTATCGAAAATCAGTCGACGTTCATCGCCATTAATGGCGACCGAGACTTTATCACCATGGGAAACCCGCAGAATCAGAGCATCGAGCGGCGACATATGGATATGCCGTTGGGCGACGATCACCCCAGATGCTAAGTCCAGTTCAGCAAATGGGCTGACGAGACGAACACCGGGTGTGCCCTGAATATTGCCCGACATCCGCAGCGGAGCAGCAATTCCCAACGTGCGGGCGTCGGTACGAGAAATTTCGACCTGGCTGGTACTGCGCAGCGGGCCGAGTAAACGCACATTTTTTAACTGGCCTTTTGGCCCCACCAGCGTGACAGTCTGCTCTGCTGCATATTGTCCTGGCTGCAACAGCCCTTTTTTCTCACTAATGGGGTGATTGGGAAACAAGCGACCGTAATCTTCAGCGCACAGATGAATATGACGATTAGAGATCCCCAGCGGAATCGGGCGCTCGCGCATTTCATCCAGAACCTTAGCGACAGTGGTCTCCAGTTGCTGTTTATCCATTACGCTTCACCTCGTTTGCCAGAGTGAAGACAAAGCGTGCGCGGCTCGCCTTTTTGGCGAGGGCAGGCAGGATCAAGACACAAATTGCAGCTAATCAACTCTGCATCTTGCGGTGCTTCGGGTACATCATGGTCTACAAATATCTCTTCATGCGCTACGGCTGGTATGGGTTCGGGCGTTGGCTCAGGCTCCAGGACAACGCTATGCGACAGGATCCCATCCCCGGGTCTGGAAATGACTTTGTGAGCCACCAGTCCATCTCGCTGGTCAGCGAAACTGACACCGGTGGAAATGGCCGCCTGGACGGAGGCCACATCCCCGATTATCTTGATCACCGTCCAGCCTGAGCCGTTGGTTTTTTCGAGGCCCACCAGCGTGATGGAGGCGGCTTTCGCCATGACGTCCGCGCAACTGATGGCTAATGCCAGACCACTAACTTCAAGTAATCCCAGTGATTGCTTCACGCTGTGCTCCTTGGTTGCAACGACTTATGCGGATTTAGGTAAAATGGCTTCAACGTCGCTGTGCGGACGCGGGATAACGTGGCAGGATTTCACCTCACCAACGGCGCTTGCGGCTGCGCTTCCAGCATCTACGGCTGCTTTCACTGCGCCGACATCACCGCGAACCATAACGGTGATAAGGCCAGAGCCGATTTTTTCGTAACCAACCAACTGCACGTTTGCGGATTTCACCATGGCATCAGCGGCTTCAATAGCGCCGACAAGCCCTTTTGTTTCAACCAGTCCCAGTGCGTTATTCATACTGCTTTTCTCCTGTGGGTTATGAGTGGCATTCCCGGAACGGAATGCCTTTAACCAGCCGCGCAGCGTTGTTACCAATGCTGCGGCGATCGTGGCTATTTTGTTGATACGTCAGCGTAAAAAGTGGTGCTGATGTGGGTAAGTTTTTGTAGTGCACGACCAGTTTTTCGCGGCTACAGCCAATACCGACCAGCAATGGAGACTGGCAGGCGGCCAACCATGCGTTGTGGATAACGTCAGTTGAGCTACTCTCCTGAATTACAAAGGGGATCCCTTCTTCTTCAATACCCAGCAGTACGTCATTCCAGACGTCAGCACAGTCAGCACTGGTAAAGATAACGATGGCTGGGGTGGTGAGATTACTTTCCATGAGCGAATGCCTTATGCCAGGAGAGAATCAGTCCTGTCGCAACCGCATTGCGCGGACCTTCGGTACCACGAATGTTGCCGCGCCCGGCAACCAGTCGATAATGCGCCAGAGCATCGGTGACCAGCTGTGGAACTTCAAAATCCAGAGATGAGCCGCCAACCAGCACCACAAAGGGAATATCCCGAATGTTCCCGGTCGGACTGACCTGACGTAGCGCTCTGAGTGCGTTAGTAACGAAAACGCGCTCCTTGGCGCTTCGACGAATGGCCCGTACTTTCTCCAGCGCCAGTTCACCAGGCAGTGGCACCAGTTCATCGGGTTTCACTACGCACACGCGCGCAAAAACCGTTGGTGGGAGTGGCGTAGGGAAGAACTGAACGCTGCCGTCTTCGTGGCGAAGGTGGAACAAGCTCTCAACTTTCGCCAACGGATACTTTTTAATCTCTTCAGCGAGGTAACGGTCATCCAGACCCAGTTCACGGGCAATGATCATCGTGACCATATCGCCTGCGCCTGCCAGGTGCGTGGCAATAATTTCGCCCTTAGGATTGATGATAGAAGCGTCGGTTGAACCCGCGCCGAGATCCAGAATAGCCAGTGGTCGTGTTGTGCCCGGAGTTGTTAAGGCTCCCAGAATGGCAGCTTCGGCTTCGGCCCCGCCAACCTGGACGTCAATGTTGAACTTTTGCTTGATCTCCTGGGCAATCATCGCCATTTGCAGGCGGTCTGATTTCACCATGGAGGCTATGCCGACAGCCTGCTCCAGCGAGAACTCACCGGCAAGTCCACCCGTCACACTGACGGGAACCGAGGTATCGACCGCCAGCAGGTCCTGAATAAAAATTTCATGACTGGGTTTGTTGGTTAATTCAGCCATCGTCTGGCGCACATGCTCCAGCATGCCGCCAATATTGGTGCCAGCTTCTCCGGTAACGTTATCCAGTTTCGGGCATTCACCAACCGCTTTCATAATCGCTTCGGCGCCCGCGGCAACGTCGACCCGTACGGTACGACCCTGAGACTGTAGCTCCAGATTTCCGGCAGGAATCGCTCGCGCTTTCACATCACCTGACGGCGTTTTCACCACCACGGCTGAACGGTTGCCGATCAGCGCCCGTGCCATCGGAACAATGTTTTTAGTCTCATCGGCATTGAGGCCAAAGACAGTTGCAATGCCGTAGGGGTTAGAAAGGGTTTCAATGACCTTTCCTGGTACAGCGACCTCAATGGCAGCCAGCATCCCCAACGGGATACGGTCGATATGAAGGACTTCATCGACGATGGGCAGGGGATGAGTCAGACGATTACTGACCAACACTCCGTCGTCCTGCTGCAAAATAACGCCAGTCAACTGGTATCCAGCACGGACGGAGGCATTAATCATCGTAGCGACATCGGCGAAATCAAATGCCGATGACACCACCAGAATATAGGGCGTATCCGCCGGGCGACTGAGAAGGTCTTCCGGCGTAATAGTGACGCCCACGCCTAACCCGACGCCGCCCGGTGTTTTAGGGTTATGGCCGATCATGGTGGATTCAGTGATGATGGTTTCGGTTATTGTTTCCATCGCCACGTCGCCAATGACCGGGGTGGCTTCGTTAATACGGATGAGCGAAATATCGCTGACATTGATACTGGCGTTTTTTGCCGCCAGCGTAAGGGCCTCCTGAATGCCAAACACATTACGTAATGTGCCCTTAATTCCGGTGGTTTCTGCCAGCGCGCTGCCGGTGATGCTCAGTACGCCAGACTCATCCAGAGTAGCCAGAGCGACCTCCGTTGATGAGTTGCCTATGTCAATGCCAGCTATATATCGCATGATCCTTTCCCTGAGTTAGTCGTCGCCTTTGAGTTTTTTACGCTCAACGTACAGCGCTGCCGCTTCACGAACGAAAGCTGCACAGATTTTTGCCTGATAACGATTTTCGAGATCGTCGGCGATAGCCATCAGCTCATCTTTTGTTGAGCGGTACGGGCGCAGCGCGTTGTAGATCTCAAGAATGCGATCGTCAGGAACAGCGGTTAGCTCGGCTGCACGCTCGAAGTTCATCGCCAGCCTGTCACGTCCGGCATCTTTGGCGATTTCCGCCTGCAGGCGCAGTGTTTCAGGGGTGATGCGCATGTCCTGCGCGGTCACTTTGTTGCTCAGAACATTTTCAAGCGTGAAGTCGTCCAGCGTTTTGTTGGTCGCAGTTTTTACCCACTCAGGATGTTTATTCGCGAGAGGGTAATCCGTGACTTTCGCGGTATGTGCTGATGAACTCGCCGCGGGCGGAGTCGCAGACTCGCCTTGCAGGCTGTTCATCCGGCTCAACACATCCCGAACCATCGATTCAATTGCGTCGGTATTCATGGAGGTATCCTTTATCAAAGCGCCACGCGCAGTTCCTGCGGGTTTTTGCCTGTCACAACGTATTTGGTCTCTTTAATGTGCAGAATGGCTGATTTCGCCTGGTACTTAGGACGGGCCATCTGGTCATTCAGAGTAGGGACCGGTTGCGGAGATTCACGCTTGGCATAACGCGCGGCGTTTTTACCGATCTGACGATAGGTTTCCAGCGTCAGAAGCGGTGCCTGAGGGAACAGCTCCAGGTTTGAAAGCGGCGGTAACCCCTGCTGGTGGATAACCGTGGTACCTTTTGACTGGATGCCGATAGAGATCCCGGAACCGCTCAGACGGTTCCCCTCAACGGCGACAAACGCCACATCGGAGGATTTAAAGCAGCGGATAACGCGCGCTTTAATGCCTTCTTCTTCAATACCGGCAATCACTTCGCGCAAGATATTCTTATGCGGGATACCTACGATATTGACGGTTTGCGAGAGCCCGAACGCCGGCCCTACGGCAATAATCACTTCGTCCTGTTGCTGGCCTTGTTTGGCTTCACCAATCTCGGTCAGAAAGCTGTCTCCCTGTGTCGCCGCAGCCTGAGGTGCGCTTGCCGCTGTAGATGCGCGGAAAGAGACGGGTTTGTCGCTGGTCTGCATTTCAGACAACACATCTTCAATTATCTGGCGCAGTAGTTTTTCATTAATTTCCATTTTTCACCCCTTAGCCAAGCTCGTTGGGATCAAGTGCGCCAGGGATGTTTTTGATTTCTTCCCAGCGTTCGCCCTGCAGGCGATAACCTGTTGCCGGACCGGCGTAGTCGTTAACATCATTGACAGCGGATAGCACCTGTCCGTCGCCAACGATAATGGCGGAGGTATGCAGGTAATCCCCGGTTAACTTGGCTTTCTGGATGTTGAGCATGTCCTGAGCGACATCGGTAAATCCGCCCTGAGCAAGGGCTTTCACCACTTCCAGACCGTTACGGTTTTTATTGATGATCTCTTGTGCAAACTTGATGTCTTCAACGATGTTACGTTCCGGCATATCTTTCGAACCGTGGGCGTAGGTCGCAGCTTCCACTTCTTCATCAGTGATTGGTGGTAATCCCATCCCGGCAAAGACGGCCTGCAGCGCACGTGCCGCTTTGTTACGAATGGCGATAACATCTTCTTCGCGAACCGGGCGCAGACCACCGTCTACTTTCAGGTCACGCTGGAGAACGTTGTAGTCGTCAAAATCTTCAGCATCTTCGTTCGAACCCGCAAACATGTTGTCGTAGTTCGGCACCGCGGAATAACCAGAAGAAATGAAGTCAGTACCCGGCAGGAACTGCATCAGCAGGCGCGCAGTACGACGCATATCCGAGTGGGTAAAGGTTTGGTCGTTGCTGGAGGCGCATTCCAGATCCAGAGAGGAACAAATCAGGTTTTCAGCCAACACTGCACGAATGCCTGACGGCACGGCGGAAGGGACACCGATGCAGCTTACTGAACCGTTTTGCAGGCCCTGTACACCCGCAGCTTTGGTGATGTAAATGCAGCGGGCTTCCAGATAAAGCATTGATTTGCCTTCGGCGTAACCCATTTGAACTTCTGAGCCAGAGCCGGAGGTAAAGCGCATTTTCAGACCACGGGAAGCATAGGACGAGGCGAGGAAGCCTTTCGACCATGGCGTGTCATCGCCGTCGGTAAAGACGGGTTCAGTACCATAGACGGAGATGGTTTCCGCGTAGCAGGTGTGGCCTAGCATGCCGAGTTTAAGTTCGGTAGCTTCTTCCAGCGAGCACTGGGTTAATACGCCCGGGCGTCCAACCTGTGAGCCGACTAACAGCGCAATGGCGTTAAATGGCGCATAACGTGCAACGGCAACGGTTGTTTCCTGTTCGTCAAACCCGCGCCATGCGCCTTCAGCGGCATCAGCGGCAATCTGCACCGGGTTATCTTTGACGTTAGTGACGTGCGCTTGTTGAGAGGGTGTACGACGAGCACGCATTTTCTGCATCGCCATCATCATCTCAACGACGTTCATATGGGACACCACTTCGACAATTTTTGCCGGCGTCATTGCGGTGGTCAGCGGCACAATGTCTTTGCGCTTCACGTTAGGGTCGCAAAGCATATTGGCCAGTTTGACCGAGTCCATCGCCATGACCTCTTCAGCGCGCGCCAGGTTAATGCCATAGCGGGCAATGAAATGGTCGATTAAGTCAAATTCACTGGCGGATTTACCGTCCAGTTCAGTGACTGTACCGTTGACGATTTTAATCGACGGTTTGGGGTCGTTCGGGCTTTCCATCGCAATGAAGCCTTCTTCGATCCACTCCTTAACGAAACCATCCTGATTCACAGGGCGCTTCGCCAGTGCTTCAAATCTTTTCGATCTCATGAATCAGCCTCACTGATATCAGATGTAGGACGGACGATCGTTTTTCGGCTCTGAGCCGAGGGTCCCGAGTACGGTTTTACCGATTTCACGGGCGGAGATAACGGCCTGACGAACAGCGCCAGAGTCACCCGAAATAACCAGAATGGCTTCGTTACTGAAGCTGGTGCCATGGGCAGGGGAGCTGTAGGCCACAACTTCCACGTTGGCGGATTTCAGGGCCGTATCGGCCATCAGGACACCAACGGATGCTGGCGCGCCGACGATAACGCCACAGGCACGGCCAATCGGTGCGCCAAAGGCTTTTTCCAGCGCGTAGCTGGCGCGTGCGGTGTACTGCATTTCGATGTGCCCGGCTTCGTTGGCATAAACATCGCCAAAGGTGCGATCCAGTTCTTTCAGTGCGACTTCAATGCCGCGTTTCACGTCGGAAACATCGTTGCCGCCAAGAATAATCAGCGAACCATGACCTGCGCCGCCTTTGGTATCACGTGGTAACTCAATACTGACGACTTCAGTATTGGTGGCTTTTACCGCTTCATCGGCGGCCATGATGTGCGGGCCTGCGCCAGTACGGGCGCCAAGGATGCCAATGGAGCGATACCGTTTTTCAAGTTTCATCGCGTCCAGTAGGGCGCTGTCTACGTTGGCGATTACCAGACCGACGGTGTCGCCAATCGCGGTACCGACAAACTCCGTTAAACTGCAGCTTTTCTCTGCCATAGCCGTTTCTCGTGTTGGAGGATTATTTTCAGGGATAGCCTGCTGTTCCGGCGTTGCCACGCGAGCAATCACCTGCGCCATGATCTGTTCAACCAGCTCATTGCTGCTCATTAGCTAATTCCCTTCGGTAAGATTTTTTCTACATCGGTATGCGGGCGTGGGATGACGTGTACGGCTTTCACTTCTCCCACATTACGGGCTGCGGCGGCACCTGCATCTGTTGCTGCTTTGACTGCGCCGACATCGCCACGGACAATGACTGTTACCAGCCCCGAACCAATTTTTTCGTAGCCGACCAGCATTACATTGGCTGACTTCACCATTGCATCTGCGGCCTCTATGGCTGCAGTTAAGCCTTTGGTTTCTACCATTCCTAACGCTTCTTGTTGCATAAAGACCTCGCCTGGGTTGTCCCGATTTTCATGACTATAAAAAGAAGCGAGGAAAAAGAATGGCTGAGTTGAAAGTAAGAGTGAAAAAATAGTGGGGTTATGGTGAGATAAAATTGCTATATGTCATCATAACAATTTGTTTTTGTTGGTTATTTTTAGTTTTGGTAATGTGACTATTTGGTTATGTTAATTCCATATTTACACTTTTCCGAGTGACAGTTTAAATATCATTTGCTATGCGAGAAAAATGAAATTGTGATGATCGTTTGAAAATAGAATTCTGCTTTTCGCAATATTTTATTATTTTGAAAATGTACTTTTAATAGGGTAAATCCTCGTTTTACCGCCTGCTTTAATAAAGGTGATAGCAAGAATTTGCTATCACAACACGATTTTTAAGGGCATGTCGCTTGCAGATTGCCAACAATTTGCCGATACAGATTTTTATAGTAAGCCTTGAAGTAATCTTCCTGCCAGCAAGGAGTCCGCTGGTAAAGACACGAACTCTGCTTAGAAGGTGTCACAATGAACGATTCACTAAGAGCGCAATGTATTGCTGAGTTTTTGGGGACCGGGCTATTTTTGTTTTTTGGTATTGGGTGCCTGAGCGCCCTGAAGGTCGCGGGTGCCAGTTTGGGATTGTGGGAGATCTGCATCATATGGGGCTTGGGGATCTCGCTTGCAGTTTACCTGACAGCCGGGATTTCTGGGGCCCATCTCAATCCCGCTATTACCATCGCACTTTGGTTGTTTGCCTGTTTTCCGGGTCGTAAGGTACTACCTTATTCTGTCGCTCAGATAGCGGGGGCCTTTGGTGGCGCTATGCTGGCCTATTTGTTGTACGGCAGCTTATTTATTGAGTATGAATCAGCCCATCAAATGGTACGCGGTAGTCTGGAAAGCCTGCAACTTGCCAGCATTTTTAGTACGTATCCTGCCGCCGCACTGAGTGTCTGGCAGGCCGCACTGGTCGAAGTGGTGATTACCTCCATTCTGATGGGGATGATTATGGCGCTAACGGACGACGGTAACGGTGTTCCCAAAGGCCCGTTAGCACCACTGCTGATTGGTATTCTGGTTGCTGTTATCGGCGCATCAACCGGTCCACTTACCGGCTTTGCGATGAACCCGGCACGTGACTTTGGTCCTAAATTGTTTGCCTGGATGGCCGGGTGGGGAGATGTTGCGATGACCGGGGGGCGCGATATCCCTTATTTCATCGTGCCGATTGTGGCACCCATCATCGGCGCCTGTGCGGGCGCAGCAATTTATCGTTATTTTATTGGCAAAAATTTACCGTGTAATTCGTGTAAGTTGGAGGAAAACGAGAGCTAGCTTCACGAAAGATGTTTATTATTGAAAGGTAAAAACTGTTTTCGTGATCCGGTTTCCTGAACGGCTTAAAAAGTCTCCCAACAATGGGAGACTTTTGTTATGTTCAATGCTGACTTTCATCAGAGCGCTGGATCGCGAGATGAAAATGAATGTGTGAATAATATGTTTTATTTATAACAATAAATTAACTGAGAGGTTTTATCATGATTTCTGCGAGTGCCCTGAACTCAGAACTCATTAATAAAATCGCACAGGATTTTGCACAGGCCACCAGTCTGGCTGTTGTGGTTGTCAATATTCACGGTGATGAAATTTCTGAGCTTTTTAATTTCACTCCTTTTTGCCAGTTGATGCGCCAGCATCCTCAGCATAGTACGCGTTGTCGTATGAGCGACCGCTGTGGAGGGTTGGAAGCCTCTAAATCCGATCAACCCTGCATTTATCGCTGCCATGCCGGGCTTACCGATTTCTCAATTCCGCTGGTCATCGCGGGACACCTGGTAGGGTTCGTGCTTTGTGGACAAGTACGCTTAAGTAACGATGTAGGCCTCGTTGATATTCTGAACGTCGATGACCGCTGGCAAGCCGATCCAGAGCTGGTCAACGAGTTCCGTAATGTACCTGAAATGGACTATTCTCGCGTCATTGCTTCAGCGGATTTACTCAAGCTCATCGTCGAAAATTGCCTTAAGAAACAACTTAATTTTGTTGTTATCAAAGATAACCCGCAGCAGTCAGAGCCGGTACGCGCTAACCGTAGTACCAACCCTCATGACAGTAAAATGAAAAAAGCCCTGCGCTATATTGATGCACATTTATCAGACGATCTACGTCTGGAAGATGTTGCCTCTCATGTTTTCCTTAGCCCGTACTATTTCAGCAAATTGTTCAAAAAATATCAGGGTATTGGTTTTAACGCATGGGTAAACCAGCAAAGAATGGCCAGTGCCAAAGAGCTGCTTTGTCACAGTGACTGGAGCATAGCCAGCATTGCGCGTAATTTAGGCTTTTCGCAAACAAGTTATTTTTGCAAAGTTTTCCGCCAGACCTATCAGGTTACGCCGCAGGCATTTCGCCAGCAAATAAATGTCATTTCACGTGGTGAATCCGCTTAAATAGCAATATTTTGCTATTGCCGATTTTTGATATCGGGCGCTATGTTAGTCATTATAAAATGAAATGTGACAACAGCAGTCAATAAATTGTCATAGCGCAACAAAATAATGGTATTAGAGGGATAAACTGCACCAGTTTTTATTTTTGTGATGAGATACAGTGTCTGTGTGAATGACTTTCTTTATTCTTAGCTGATACTTTCATTCAAAAAGTGAACGTATGAATAAGTGGGTTAAGGCCAGAAAATTGGCTGAATGAACTCGGAAAGATATTAAATTGAATTATTGTCATGAGGTCGTGAATTTACCTCATAACAGAGAGCTTAATTAACCAGGCTCTTGAACTGACAGGTTTGCCACATTTGTGGTAGGGAAGGGGGTGAGAATCCCCCGCAGCCCCCGCTGCTGTGATGCTGACGACCCCGTATGGACCACTGATCGCAAGATTGGGAAGGACGGGTGAGGATGACGCTAAGCCAGAAGACCTGCCTGTCAGTGACTACCAACAACTTCGGTGGGAAGTGGGTGGTTCAGATGCATACAGTCGAGAGACTGGGTATCTCTACACCCCTACCACCCTGAACAGGATCAGGGTATGGCGGCCAATTTTCACGCATTTGTTCTTGCAGGTACCGGAAGCGGCTGTGGTAAAACCACGGTGACGCTGGGCTTGTTGAGCTTGTTGAAAAAACGCGGTTTGCGCGTCCAGCCTTGCAAAGTGGGTCCTGATTACCTTGATACCGGCTGGCATACAGCGGTATGCGGTACCGCTTCCCGCAATCTTGATAGCTTCATGCTTCCCGTCCCCACGCTGAACGCTCTATTCAACGAGCAGATGCAACATGCGGATATCGCCGTTATTGAAGGTGTGATGGGGCTGTATGACGGCTATGGTACTGACCCAAACTACTGCAGTACCGCCGCGATGGCTAAACAGTTAGGCTGTTCGGTCATCTTACTGGTTGATGGCAAAGCCGTTTCCACTTCAATCGCCGCAACGGTAATGGGTTTTCAGCATTTTGATCCCACCCTGAACATCGCCGGGGTTATTGTTAATCGGGTTAACAGCGAAACGCATTACCAGTTACTGAAAGTCGCAATCGAACGTTACTGCGATGTACCCGTCTTGGGCTACGTACCCCGTATGGAGGGCGTTGCCCTTCCCGAACGTCATCTGGGTTTAGTAACCGCACGTGAGTCGGTTATCAATCAGCAACCGTGGCAGGCTTTTGCCGCGACACTGGAGCAAACCCTTGATATCGACGCGCTTCTGACATTAAGCCAGTCAACCAATCTTCCTGCTGGCGAATGGCCCGCGCTTCCTGCCGCAGACGCCGGAGCAGGGCTAACGGTTGCCATTGCCGATGACGAAGCCTTCAACTTCTACTACCCGGACAACATTACGCTGCTGGAACGTACGGGGCTTAAAGTTGTCCGTTTTAGCCCGTTGCACGACACCTGTTTACCGGACTGTCAGATGATCTGGTTAGGTGGCGGATATCCTGAGCTACACGCTGCGGCGCTGGCTCGCAATGTCTCGATGCTGAATCAACTGCGAGAGGCACATCAACGTGGCGTCGCGATTTATGCAGAGTGCGGCGGGCTGATGTATCTCGGCAGTTCGCTTGAGGACAGCAACGGCGATACCTGGCTGATGGCGGATATCATTCCCGGCCACAGCAAAATGGGGAAACGTCTGACCCGATTTGGCTATTGCGAAGCGCAGGCCGCGCAGCAAACATTGTTAGCTGCAGAAGGCGAAGTGCTGCGCGGACATGAATTCCACTACTCCGATTTTACCCCTGAAACGCCAGCGGTAATGAACTGTCGCAAAGTGCGCGATGGTAAAACGCTGCAAGCCTGGTCCGGCGGCTGGCAGGTCGGAAACACCTTCGCCAGCTATCTACACGTTCATTTTGCTCAACGTCCGCAGATGCTTAACCATTGGCTGGCAGCTGCGAGGAGTGCGCTATGACGATCCTTGCGTGGTGTGTTGCCTGGCTGCTTGATTTTATCATCGGCGATCCGCAGAACTGGCCGCATCCGGTGCGCTGGATTGGCAATCTGATTTCTGCCGTGCAGCGAGTTATTCGGCGTTATTGCCATAGCGACCGTGCGCTGCGCATCGGCGGCGCGGTGATGTGGATTGTGGTGGTTGGTCTGACCTGGGCGGTGTCCTGGGGCGTGCTGGCACTGGCAGAATCTATTCATCCCTGGTTGGGTTGGGTGGTAGAGGTATGGATGATCTTTACCGTGCTGGCCGGGCGCTGCCTGGCAAAGGCCGCGCAGGATGTCGAACGTCCTCTACGTGCCGGTGACCTTGCTCAGAGTCGGGAGAAATTGTCATGGATTGTGGGGCGTGATACCTCACAGCTGCAACCGCAGCAGATCAATCGCGCGGTGGTGGAAACCGTGGCTGAAAACACCGTAGACGGCATTATCGCGCCGTTGTTCTTTCTCCTCCTCGGCGGTGCGCCCCTGGCGATGGCCTACAAAGCGGTAAACACCCTTGACTCCATGGTGGGCTACAAACATGAAAAATACCGCGCTATTGGTATGGTCAGCGCGCGTCTGGACGATGTCGCGAACTTTATTCCTGCAAGACTGAGCTGGCTGTTGCTGGGCGTGGCGGCATTTTTATGTCGTAAAGACGGCTCGCGAGCTTTACAGATTGGCTGGCGCGATCGCTACAACCACAGCAGCCCAAACTGTGCATGGTCAGAGGCATCCGTAGCCGGGGCATTAGGCATTCGGCTGGGTGGTCCTAATGACTACTTTGGCGAGCGCGTTGAGAAACCGTGGATCGGTGATGCTCAACGTGACATTTCGGTAGACGACATTTCCCATACGATTCGACTGATGTGGGTGGCATCGACGCTGGCACTGGCGCTGTTTATTGCGCTGCGGTGGCTGTGGGTCGGTGTAGCCTGAGGACAACATAATGCAATACATCCAGCAACCCCAGGCGATTGAAGCCAAAAGTTTCGACATTATTGGCGAGATCATCCGTGAAACCCGTCCGGACTATCAGTTTGCCAGTCCGTTACATGAAGCCATTATCAAGCGGGTTATTCACACGACGGCAGATTTCGACTGGCTGGACATTCTGTGGTTTTCCAGTGATGTGCTGGAGCAGTTTTGTGCGGCGCTTAGCCGTTCGAGCGTGATTTATACCGATACCACGATGGCGCTTTCCGGGATCAATAAAACGCTGCTGGCAAAATTCGGCGGTGAATGCCGCTGCTACATCAGCGACCCGCGGGTTGTGCGTACGGCAAAAGAGCAGGGTATTACCCGGTCCATGGCGGCAGTCGACATTGCGGTGAAGGAAGAGGGGGAAAAGCTGTTTGTCTTTGGCAACGCGCCGACTGCGCTGTTCCGCCTGCTTGAGCATGATGTTGCCGTCAGCGGTGTGGTAGGTGTACCGGTCGGGTTCGTTGGTGCTGAAGAGTCGAAAGATGCCCTGACCCAAAGCAATTTGCCCGCCATTGCAGCGTTAGGCCGCAAAGGGGGAAGCAATGTCGCCGCCGCTATCGTCAACGCCATGCTTTATCACATGCAGGGGGCGCGATGAGCGAGGCCTTCGATACGCCGGTGTGGCACAACGGTAAAGCGCTGCGTAAAGGGTATACCACGGGATCGTGCGCCACGGCGGCGGCAAAAGTTGCCGCGTTGATGGTATTGCGCCAACACCTCATCCATCAGGTTTCCATCGTGACGCCTTCCGGGGTGACGCTGTGCCTGAACGTGGAGTCACCGCATATCGAAGGGCAGCAGGCAATAGCGGCCATCCGCAAAGACGGTGGAGATGATGTGGACGCCACCCACGGCATGCTGATTTTTGCCCGCGTGACGTTAGACGATAGTGGCGTGATTGCCTTACAGGGCGGTGAAGGGGTCGGTACGGTAACCCGCAAAGGGATTGGCCTGCCGGTGGGCAGTTCGGCGATTAACCGTACACCTCGCCAGACCATTGAATCAGCTGTCCGCGAAGCGATTGGCCCAAATCGTGGGGCGCAGATTGAAATCTTCGCGCCAGAAGGCGAAGAACGGGCGCAAAAAACCTACAACTCCCGCCTTGGCATTTTGGGCGGCATTTCGATTATTGGCACCACGGGTATTGTCACGCCGATGTCGGAAGAGAGCTGGAAGCGTTCGCTGTCGCTGGAGCTGGAAATTAAGCGGGCGGCGGGGCTGGAGCGTGTCGTACTGGTGCCGGGAAACCACGGCGAGCGTTTTGTGCGCGAGCAGATGGGTATCGACACCCAGGTTGTGGTCACCATGAGCAACTTTGTCGGTTACATGATTGAAGAAGCCGTACGTCTGGGGTTCCGACAAATCGTACTGGTGGGGCACCCCGGTAAGCTCGTCAAAATCGCGGCGGGGATCTTCCACACTCATAGCCATATTGCCGATGCCCGCATGGAAACGCTGGTGGCTCACCTCGCGCTACTTGGCGCACCGCTGGAACTGCTGACGTTGGTCAGCGAGTGCGATACCACCGAAGCGGCGATGGAACATATCGACGCGTACGGTTTCCAGCACATTTATGACCATCTGGCTCAGCGCATTTGTATGCGTGTTCTGCAAACGCTGCGCTTTACCAAAAATCCCCCGACCTGCGATGCCATCATGTTTTCTTTTGATAATCAGGTTCTTGGAAGTAATCGTCCGGTCGCAGAGATTGCTGAGGAGATGCAATGTTAACCGTTGTAGGGATGGGCCCCGCCGGTTTGCATTTGATGACGCCTGCGGCACGAGAAGCGGTCGCGACGGCGGATGTTCTGGTCGGTGGAAAGCGGCATTTGCAGCAATTCCCGGATTTTGCCGGTGAACAGTTTGCTCTTGGCGCCAATATCCCGGAACTCCTGAGCTGGATTAGCGCGCACCAGGAGAAGCATGTTGTGGTACTGGCGTCTGGCGATCCCCTGTTTTACGGCATCGGGACGCGCATGGTGGCGCATTTTGGTATTGAGAATGTGCGGATTATTCCCGGCATTAGTGCGGTGCAGTACCTGTGCGCGCAGTCCGGTATTGATATGAACGATATGTGGCTGACCAGTAGCCATGGCCGCAGCGTCTGTTTTGATGAGCTGGCGCGACATAACAAGGTGGCGATGGTGACTGATGCGCTGTGTGGCCCGCGTGAAATCGCGCAGCAGCTCATTGCCCGAGGCAAGGGGCATCGCTGGATGGTGATTGGCGAAAACCTGGCGATGGAAAACGAACAGATCCATTTCCTGCCTGTGCGTGAAGTTAACGCTGACTATGACATGAATGCAGTGGTGATCCTTGATGAAAGATGAGCTGTTTCTGCGTGGAGAGAAAGTGCCGATGACCAAAGAAGCGGTACGCGCACTTGCCCTCTCAAAACTTGAATTACACCGCGCCAGTCACCTGATTGATATTGGTGCCGGAACCGGCAGCGTGTCGATAGAAGCCGCGTTGCAATATCCCGGATTACGTGTAACGGCCATCGAACGTAACCCGACGGCGCTCAGGTTGCTGGATGAAAACCGCCAGCATTTTGCCTGCGCAAATATCGATATTTTTCCCGGCGTTGCTCCCATGACCATCGCTGAAAAAGCCGATGCCATTTTTATGGGCGGCAGCGGAGGCCATCTGACCGAACTGATTGACTGGTCGATGCGCCAATTGCATCCCGCAGGGCGTTTGGTGATGACGTTTATCCTCCAGGAAAACCTCAACACCGCGCTGGTACATCTGGATCATCTTGGCGTACAGGGAGTGGATTGCCTGCAGCTACAGGTTTCCTCGCTTACCTCGCTTGGCAATGGTCACTATTTTAAACCGAATAACCCCGTATTTGTTATCGCCTGTCAGAAGGAAGGAAACCATGTCTGAGATTTTTGATCCCCGTAGCGTGTGGTTTGTTGGCGCAGGTCCTGGCGATCGCGAGCTGATTACCCTCAAAGGTTACCGGTTGCTGCAGCAGGCGCAGGTTGTTATCTACGCCGGATCGCTGATTAACACTGAATTGCTGGAGTATTGCCCTGCCGGTGCTGAATGTCACGACAGTGCCGAACTGCATCTGGAGCAGATCCTTGATCTGATGGAGGCCGGAGTGAAAGCGGGCAAGACCGTTGTGCGCCTGCAAACCGGTGATGTCTCGTTGTACGGTTCCGTACGCGAGCAGGGTGAGGAGCTGACCAAACGCGGGATTGACTGGCAGGTGGTGCCCGGCGTCAGCGCGTTCCTCGGCGCGGCGGCGGAGCTGGGCGTGGAGTACACCGTACCTGAAGTTTCACAGAGCCTGATCATTACGCGCCTGGAAGGCCGCACCCCGGTACCAGAGCGTGAACAGCTGGAGTCTTTTGCCAGCCACCAGACATCAATGGCTATTTATCTTTCCGTCCAGCGCATTCATCGGGTGGCTGAGCGTCTGATTGAAGGCGGCTATCCGGCGACCACGCCCGTGGCGGTGATCTATAAAGCGACCTGGCCGGAAAGCCAGACCGTGCGCGGGACCCTGGCGGATATTGGCGACAAGGTTCGCGATGCGGGCATCCGTAAAACGGCCCTTATTCTGGTCGGTAATTTCCTGGGCTCGGAGTATCACTACTCCAAACTCTATGCGGCGGACTTTAGCCATGAATACCGTAAAGCCTGAGTCAATTGCGCTTTTTTGCCTGACTCCTGGCGGCGTTGTGCTGGCGAAACGTCTGGCAGCCATGCTGCCGGTTACCTGTTTTACCAGTGAAAAGCTGCTGGAGGAGGGGTTTATTCCCTTTGAAAACGGCTTTGCGAATACCGCCCGCGAAGCGTTTACGAATTACTCGGCGCTGATTTTTATCGGTGCGACCGGTATTGCGGTGCGCGTACTGGCCCCGCTGGTCAACGACAAGTTTTGCGATCCGGCGGTGGTGGTCATTGATGAACGTGCCCAGCATGTCATCAGCCTGCTCTCCGGCCACGCGGGCGGTGCCAATGCGTTGGCGCGTTATCTGGCGGGCATGTTGGGCGCTGACCCGGTTATCACTACCGCGACGGATGTGAACGATATGGCGGCACTGGATACGCTGGCATTTCAACTGAATGCCCGGATGAGTGATTTCCGTTCGGCGGTGAAGATCGTGAACCAGATGCTGGTCAGCAATAAGCGGGTTGGTTTGTGGTGGGATGACGAACTGACGCAGGATGTCAGCCATTGCGACCGGCGCGGGTTTATCACGGTTACCGATCTCAACCAGCTCCCTGAACTGGATGCGTTGGTGTGCATCACCTTACGCACCAATTTACCTGACCTGCCTGTTCCGCACTGGAAGTTGGTGCCACAGCGGGTTGTGGCCGGAATTGGCTGTCGCCGTGATACGCCGTTCCCTCTGCTGGCTGCGCTGCTTGCCCGGCAACTTGAAGCTCAACAGCTCGATCCGTTGGCGCTAAAAGCGATTGGCAGCATCACGCTGAAAAAAGATGAACAGGGACTTATCCAACTGGCTTCGTGCTGCCGCGTTCCTTTCGAAACCTTTACTGCTGACGCGCTGCGTGAGCATGAGCACCGTTTTCCAGCTTCATCGTTTGTTCGCAAAACGGTGGGTACAGGAAGCGTTTCCGGTCCTGCAGCCTGGCTGTTGAGCCACGGAAAACTGTTAGGCGAGACCCTGCGAGAACAGGGCGTCACTATCACTTTGGGAGTTTCACACTGATGTTAAGCGTAATTGGAATTGGCCCTGGCTCGCAGGCAATGATGACCATGGAAGCCGTTGAAGCACTGCAGGCAGCGGAAATCATCGTTGGCTATAAAACCTACACCCATCTGGTAAAAGCGTTCACGGGTGACAAGCAGGTGATCAAAACCGGAATGTGCAAAGAGATTGAACGCTGCCAGGCAGCGATCGAACTGGCACAGGCGGGTCACAACGTGGCGCTGATCAGTAGCGGTGACGCGGGGATTTACGGTATGGCCGGGTTGGTGCTCGAACTGGTTAGCAAGCAAAAGCTGGATGTTGAGGTCAGGCTAATACCTGGCATGACCGCTAGTATTGCCGCGGCCTCTTTGCTGGGTGCGCCGCTGATGCACGACTTCTGCCACATCAGCTTAAGCGATCTGTTAACGCCATGGCCGGTTATCGAAAAACGCATCGTTGCCGCCGGTGAGGCAGACTTTGTTATCTGTTTCTACAACCCGCGCAGTCGGGGTCGCGAAGGTCATCTGGCGCGCGCATTTGAGCTGCTTTCCGCCAGCAAAAGCGCACAAACGCCGGTGGGTATTGTGAAGTCTGCCGGACGTAAAAAGCAGGAAAAATGGTTAACCACGCTCGGTGAAATGGATTTCGAACCGGTTGATATGACCAGCCTTGTGATCGTGGGTAACAAAACAACCTATGTTCAGGACGGCCTGATGATCACGCCACGAGGTTATGTGCTGTGAATTACGGTGATGTGCTGGTCATGGGCGGTACGAGCGATGCGCGCATGCTGTGCCAGCAACTGGATGCGGCAAACGTGGCCTACACCCTGTCAGTTGCAACCCCAACAGGGAAACAACTGGCGGGAGACATCAAAGGCCAGGTGCGCTGCGGGCGTCTGGAGCGCGAACAAATGATTGCCTGGCTACAGGAAAATCGGACGCGCTGGGTGATCGATGCCTCGCATCCGTACGCCGAGGTGGTGAGCCGCAACATCATGAGCGCCTGCGAAGCGGCGGGCGTACTGCTGAGCCGCTACCAGCGCCCTGAGCAGTTGAGTGGTTTAACTCACCCGCACCTGTATACCGTACAAAGCATTCAGCAAGCCTGTGAGTTGGCGCGACGCTTCGGCGATCGTGTGCTGCTGACGACCGGCAGTAAAGATCTGGCTATCTGGCGCGAAGGGTTGCCTGAAAAAACGCTGCTGGCGCGCGTTCTGCCTGTTCCTGAGGTCATTCAGCAATGCGCGGATCTGGGATTTGGCGTCGGTGAAATCTTCGCACTGTGCGGACCGTTTAGCGCCGAGTTCAACGCCGCGTTTTATCGCCAGTGCCAGGCTGATGTGGTGATCACCAAAGCATCTGGCGCTGAAGGTGGCTATCAGGAAAAGGTTCAACCCTGTCTGGATGCCGGAATCCCCTGCATCGTGATTACACGTCCGGCACCGTTGGTGACGGGAGAAGAGTTACTGGAAAGTCAGGCCGCCTTTGGGGCGCGTTTAACGCGCTGGCTGGCCACTGCTTAAGGAGTTTGAGATGAAAAAGGCGCTTCTGGTGGTCAGTTTTGGCACCAGCTATCACGACACCTGCGAGAAAAATATTGTGGCCTGTGAGCGCGATCTTGCAGCTAGCTGCCCTGACCGCGACCTGTTCCGGGCGTTTACCTCCGGGATGATAATCCGCAAGCTCAAGCAGCGAGACGGTATTGAAATCGACACGCCGCTGCAGGCGCTGCAAAAACTGGCGGAGCAGGGGTATCAGGATGTGGCTATTCAGTCGCTGCACATTATTAATGGTGACGAATACGAAAAAATTGTCCGCGAAGTGCAAAGTATGCGTCCGCTGTTTTCACGCCTGACGCTGGGTGTACCGCTGCTGAGCAGCCATGAAGATTACGCACAGTTGATGCTGGCGCTGCAACAGCAGATGCCGGCGCTTGGCGAAAGTGAAAAAGTGGTCTTTATGGGACACGGCGCCAGCCACCATGCTTTTGCCGCCTATGCCTGTCTCGACCACATGATGACGGCGCAGCGCTTTCCGGCGCGGGTTGGGGCGGTGGAAAGCTATCCGGAAGTGGATGTGCTGATTGAAAGTTTATCTCAGGAAGGGGTGACGGCGGTGCATCTGATGCCGCTGATGTTAGTCGCTGGCGACCATGCCATCAACGATATGGCCTCCGACGAAGATGATTCCTGGAAAACGTTGTTCAATGCAGCAGGGATACCGGCTACGCCGTGGCTTAGTGGTCTGGGTGAGAACCCAGCGGTTCGCGCTATGTTCGTGGCACATTTACAGCAGGCGCTTAATGTGGCGCTGGAGGAAGCAGCATGAGCGGAAAACTGTATGCACTGAGCACCGGGCCAGGTGCTTCCGACTTGATTACCGTGCGTGCCGCACGCACGCTGGGCGCGCTGGATATTCTCTATGCGCCTGCCGGGCGTAAAGGCGGTGACAGTCTGGCATTGTCGATTGTACGTGAGTATATCGGTGAACAGACCGAAGTCCGCTGCTGCCATTTTCCTATGAGTGCCGATAGCGCTGAAAAAGAGGCCGTCTGGGATGAAGTTGCTGCCGCGCTGGTTCAGGAAGTCGAGGCCGGTAAGCAGGTGGGGTTTATCACTCTCGGCGATGCGATGCTGTTCAGCACCTGGGTCTTTTTACTTCAGCGTATTGGTTGTCCTGACTGGCTGGAAATCGTTCCTGGCGTCACGTCTTTCGCCGCGATTGCCGCGCGTTCCAAAACGCCGCTCGCTATGGAGCAGCAGTCACTGGCGGTGGTCTCCTGTACCGCGCCGGAAGTGGAAATCCAGCAAGCGTTAAAACAGCATGACAGTCTGGTGTTGATGAAAGTGTACGGTCGTTTTGCACGTATCAAAGCGCTGCTACAACAAGAGGGTTTGTTGGACTGTGCATTAATGATGTCTGAAGCCACGCTGCCAGGTGAACAGTGCTGGCGTCATCTCGATGAGGTGAGCGACGATCAGCCGCTGCCTTATTTCTCGACCATTCTGGTCAATAAACAGTGGGAGTATGCACAATGAAGCTTGAACAACAGCTAAAACAGCTGTCTTTCAGCGGGTTGGCTGCGGCGCTATTACTGATGATTGTTCCTGAACAAGCGTTCGCCATGCACATTATGGAAGGTTTCTTGCCGCCGATGTGGGCGCTGGCCTGGTGGCTGCTGTTTTTACCCTGCCTGTGGTACGGACTGGTATGTCTGCGCCAAATTGTGCAGGAGGATAACCACCAGAAGGTTTTGCTGGCCCTGTGTGGCGCTTTTATTTTTGTGCTGTCGGCGCTGAAAATTCCTTCCGTTACCGGAAGCTGCTCACATCCTACCGGTGTAGGCCTGGCGGTTATCCTGTTTGGACCGGGCGTGGTAGCCATCCTTGGGGCGATTGTCCTGCTGTTCCAGGCTCTGCTGCTGGCACACGGTGGTTTAACAACGCTCGGCGCGAACGGTATGTCGATGGCGGTAATTGGCCCGGTAGTGGGTTACATGGTGTGGAAAATGGCCTGCCGCGCAGGGCTGCGTCGTGATGTCTGCGTCTTCCTGTGTGCGATGCTGGCGGATCTCGTCACCTATTTCGTGACTTCTGTACAGCTGGGCGTTGCGTTCCCGGATCCCTCTGCTGGCGCTACCGGCTCAATCATTAAGTTCATGGGGATTTTCTGCCTGACGCAGATCCCAATTGCGATTGCGGAAGGGTTACTTACCGTGCTGATTTACGATCAGCTAACCAAACGCCAGTTGATAACCGCACAAGGGCATTAACGATGAAAAAGACGCTGATTATATTGGGCATGGTAGTGGCACTGGTGATCCTGCCGTTCTTTATCAACCACGGTGGGGAGTACGGCGGGTCAGATGGTGAGGCGGAAAGCCAGATTCAGGCTATTGCTCCGCATTATGAGCCCTGGTTCCAGCCGTTGTATGAACCCGCAAGCGGTGAAATTGAAAGTCTGCTGTTTACACTCCAGGGATCGCTGGGCGCAGCTGTGATTTTCTATATCCTGGGTTACACCAAGGGCAGGCAACGCCGTGATGACCGGGCTTGACAGGCTTAGCTATCAAAGCCGTTGGGTTCATGTCTCGCCGGTGCGGAAATTTCTGCTCTGGCTGGTGATGATGATTCTGGCGTTTACTCTGCCCCCATTGGGGCAGGGTATTGAGCTTTTACTTATTGCCGCGCTGAGCTGCTGGCTGCTGCGTATTTCCTTCTGGCGCTGGTGCCGTTGGATGGCATTGCCGTTTGGTTTTCTCACGGTTGGCGTGGTGACAATTTTGTTTAGCATCAGCCGCGATCCACAGACGCTGTTGGCCAGCATACCTGTGGGAAGTTACTGGTTGGGGATCAGCGCACCAGGTCTGGTAACTGCCAATGAAACCTTCTGGCGCAGCCTTGCCGCGCTGGCGGCAACTTTCTGGCTGGTGCTGAATCTGCCGTTTCCGCAATTAATTATCTTACTCAAACGCGCGCATGTTCCTCGCCTGCTAACTGAGCAGATCCTGCTGACCTGGCGGTTTATTTTTATCCTGTTAGACGAGGCGCTGGCTATTCATCGCGCACAAACGCTGCGTTTTGGTTATCGTAGCTTACCGTTGGGCTACCGCTCTCTGGCAATGCTGGTGGGATTGCTGTTTACCCGCGTGTTGATCCGCTACCAGCAAATGACCACCACACTAGATATCAAACTGTATCAGGGTGATTTTCACCTGTAAGGAAAAGTATGCTTGCCACCTCAGCGCTTTGGTTTCGCTATCAGGATGACCCGATCCTCAAAGGGCTAACTCTGGATTTTTCGACGCATGCCGTCACCGGACTGGTAGGCGCTAATGGCTGCGGGAAATCCACGCTGTTTATGAACCTGAGTGGCTTATTGCGCCCACAGCAAGGCGCGGTGATGTGGCAGGGCAAACCGCTGGATTACAGCAAGCGCGGCCTGCTGGCGCTGCGTCAACAGGTGGCAACGGTATTTCAGGACCCCGATCAGCAAATCTTTTATACCGATATTGACAGCGATATCGCCTTTAGCCTGCGCAATCTTGGGGTGGATGAAGCTGAAATCGCTCGGCGCGTGGAAGATGCGCTTACGCTGGTCGACGCCCAGCATTTTCGCCATCAGCCCATTCAGTGTTTAAGCCATGGGCAAAAAAAACGTGTAGCAATTGCCGGGGCGTTGGTGTTGCAGGCGCAGTATCTGCTGCTGGATGAACCTACTGCGGGCCTCGACCCGTCAGGCCGCACGCAGATGATTGAGATAATCAAACGCATCGTTGCGCAAGGAAACCACGTCGTAATTTCCAGCCATGATATCGATCTTATCTATGAAGTCAGCGATGCGGTGTACGTTTTACGCCGGGGCGAAGTGCTCACGCACGGTACGCCAGGCGACGTTTTCGCCCGTACGGATCTTATTGAACAAGCGGGATTAACTCAGCCCTGGCTGGTGAAGCTGCATACAGAGTTGGGCTTCCCGCTGTGTAAAACAGAGGCTGAATTTTTTAGCTGTATGCGAGAGAACGCACTGAAGGAGGCGTCATGACGCAGGCAATAATGTTGCAGGGAACGGCATCTGATGTGGGTAAAAGCGTATTGGTCGCCGGGCTGTGTCGTATTTTTTATCAGGATGGACTGCATACCGCGCCGTTCAAATCGCAGAACATGGCGCTGAACTCTGGCATTACGCCAGAGGGAAAAGAAATGGGCCGCGCGCAAATTTTTCAGGCCGAAGCCGCAGGCATTACGCCAGATGTGCGTATGAACCCGGTGTTGCTTAAACCGACCAGCGATCGAAAAGCACAGGTAGTGCTGATGGGTAAAGTGGCAACCGATATGGACGCGGTGAGTTACCACGAGTACAAGCCACGTCTGCGGGAACAGATCCTGTCAGTTTATAACAGCCTGGCGCAGGAGTTCGATGTGCTGGTGCTGGAAGGAGCGGGGAGCCCGGCAGAGATTAACCTGCGCGATCGCGATATCGTCAATATGGGTATGGCCGAGATGGCGCAGTGCCCTGTCGTTTTGGTGGCGGATATCGATCGTGGCGGGGTGTTCGCCTCCATTTACGGCACGCTGGCGCTGTTGCACGATCACGAGCGCGCGCGGGTAAAAGGGGTGATCATCAACAAGTTTCGCGGTGATGTGACGCTGCTGCACTCCGGTATCGAGCAAATTGAAGCGCTGACCGGCGTTCCTGTACTGGGCGTGATGCCATGGCTGGATGTTGATCTGGAAGATGAAGACGGCGTTGCGCTGCAAAAGGGCAAGTATTTGCGCACTGACAAACGCGACATCGACATCGCCGTTGTTCAAATACCGCACATTTCTAACTTTACTGATTTCAATGCGCTTGCTGCGCAGCCGGATGTGCGCGTGCGCTATGTTCGCCAGCCTGAAGAGCTGGCGGGGGCCGATCTGGTGATTTTGCCGGGCAGCAAAAATACCCTTGGCGATCTGGTATGGCTGCGTGAAAGCGGGATGGCGCATGGCGTCGTGCAATTACATCGTAATAACGTACCGGTGGTTGGGATTTGTGGCGGCTATCAAATGCTCGGCGACACCATCATTGATGAAGTAGAGTCGGGCCTCGGTACGCTGCCGGGTCTGGGCTTACTCAATACAGTCACCCATTTTGCCCAGCACAAAACCACGACCCTGGTTGAGGGACAAATGTCTTCATCGCTGCCTGACTGGCTGGCCGGCACGGCGGGGTTATCCGTTCGCGGTTATGAAATTCATATGGGCGAAACAGCATTAACCGATGAATGCCAGTCGGTGATGACGTTGCACAAAGACGGCGGCAGCGTTGTTGACGGCGCGGTCACTCCGGATGGCCTGGCGTTCGGCACCTATCTTCACGGTCTTTTCGACAGCGATGATTTCACCCGAGCCTTGGTCAATGGCTTGCGAGAACGTAAAGGGTTAGCTCCGCTGGATTCCACCTTCCATTACGCGCAATATAAATCGCAGCAGTTTGATCTGCTGGCGGATGCGATGCGGCAACACATCGATATTGAAAAAATTTATACCATCATGCAGCAACACCGGGAGCCAGTATGATGATTCTGGTTACTGGCGGCGCGCGAAGCGGCAAGAGTCGGCATGCGGAAGCGCTGATCGCTGATTCCCCAAACGTTTTGTATATTGCGACTTCGCAGATTTTTGATGAGGAGATGGCTGCGCGAATTCAGCATCATCGCGATGGACGTCCTGCGCACTGGCGTACAGCCGAACGTTGGCAACATCTTGATGAACTGATCACGGCCGCGAACGATCCTCATGAAGCCATTCTGCTGGAATGCATCACCACGATGGTGACCAACTTGCTGTTTGCGCTGGGCGGTGAAAGCGATCCGGACAGCTGGGATTACGCGGCGATGGAGCAGTCTATCGAAGGTGAAATCCGTTCGCTGATCGCAGCCTGTCAGCGCTGCCCGGCAAAGATCGTGTTGGTCACTAACGAAGTGGGAATGGGGATTGTGCCGGAGAACCGTCTGGCGCGGCATTTTCGTGATATTGCAGGACGCGTGAACCAGCGACTGGCGGCGGCAGCGGATGAGGTCTGGCTGGTGGTATCAGGAATTGGAGTCAAAATTAAATGAGTAAGTTGTTCTGGGCAATGCTCTCTTTTATCAGTCGCTTGCCCGTTCCTGCTCGCTGGTCGCAAGGACTGGATTTCGAGCACTATTCCCGCGGTATTGTAATGTTTCCCCTGATTGGCGTCGTGTTGGGAGGGCTGACGGGGCTGGTCTTTATGGCGCTCCAGCCCTGGTGCGGTATTCCGTTGGCGGCCCTTTTTGCGGTGTTGACACTGGCATTGCTGACCGGGGGATTTCATCTGGATGGTCTGGCGGATACCTGTGACGGCATTTTTTCGGCGCGCCGACGCGAGCGGATGCTGGAAATCATGCGCGACAGTCGTCTGGGCACCCACGGTGGACTGGCGTTAATTTTCGTTTTACTGGCGAAGGTGCTGGTGGTGAGTGAACTGGCTTTGCGTGGCACGCCAATGCTGGCCGCGCTGGCAGCTGCATGTGTCGCCGGGCGAGGAACGGCGGTGTTGCTGATGTATCGGCATCGCTATGCCCGCGAAGAAGGGCTGGGCAACGTTTTTATTGGCAAAGTCACCGGGCGTCAAACCTGCGTTACGTTGGGATTAGCGGCGATCCTTGCCGCCGTGCTACTTCCCGGCATGCGCGGCGTGGTAGCGCTGGTTGTCACAATAGTGGCGATTTTTATTCTTGGGCAGTTATTAAAACGCACGTTGGGTGGGCAAACCGGCGATACGCTGGGCGCTGCCATTGAACTTGGCGAGTTGATTTTCTTGCTGGCTCTGCTCTGAGTCAGCCCACATACTGGAACCCTTATGCAGACTTTAACCTCTTTACTCCGCACGATCCCATCACCCGACAGTGCCGCGATGCTGCGTGCACAGCAGCATATTGACGGCTTGCTTAAGCCGCCGGGAAGTTTAGGGCGACTCGAATCTCTCGCCGTACAATTGGCCGGGATGCCTGGCCTGAAGGGTGTGCCGCATGTGAACGGCAAAGCGATGCTGGTGATGTGCGCCGATCACGGCGTGTGGGATGAAGGGGTTGCCGTTTCGCCTAAAATTGTCACGGCTATACAGGCTGCCAATATGACGCGTGGAACGACCGGCGTCTGCGTCCTGGCCGCTCAGGCTGGGGCGAAGGTTCATGTGATAGATGTTGGGATTGATGCTGAACCTATTCCCGGTGTGGTGAATATGCGTGTGGCACGCGGCTGCGGCAATATAGCCGAAGGTCCGGCAATGAGCCGTTCGCAGGCCGAGGAGCTGTTGCTGGAAGTCATCCGCTATACCCATGAACTGGCAAAAGACGGTGTAACGCTGTTTGGCGTCGGGGAGCTTGGTATGGCAAATACCACACCTGCGGCGGCCATTGTCAGCGTGCTGACCGGCAGTGATGCTGAGGAAGTCGTGGGTATTGGCGCTAACCTTCCTCTTTCTCGGGTGGGGAATAAGGTAGACGTTGTGCGCCGGGCAATTGCCGTCAATCAACCGGATCGCCATGACGGTGTCGATGTGCTGGCTAAGGTTGGCGGGTTTGATCTTGTCGGTATGGCGGGGGTGATGCTGGGGGCGGCCTCCTGTGGCCTGCCGGTCGTGCTGGATGGTTTTCTTTCGTATTCTGCTGCTCTGGCGGCCAGCCAGATTGCGCCGCAGATTAAACCCTACCTAATCCCGTCACACTTCTCCGCTGAGAAGGGCGCCCGCACCGCGCTGGCGCATCTTGAATTGGATCCTTATCTGAATATGGGGATGCGTTTGGGTGAAGGCAGTGGGGCCGCGTTGGCGATGCCGATTATTGAAGCTGCCTGTGCGATGTACAAAAATATGGGGCAGCTCGCCGCCAGTAACATCGTGCTTCCAGATGGTAAGGAAGCGTAGTTACTGCTCAACCTGAACCTCGCCTGATGGCGAGGTTTTTTTATGCGCAAATATGTCGTAACCCACTAAAACAGATAATAAAAGCTATACTTAACGGATATCTGTTGCGACGAAGGAAAGGAAAAAGATGCGTCGTGTAAAACTGCTTTGTTCACTCATTATGCTGCTTGCGAGTCAGGGAGCGCAGGCGGTGAGTTATCCGCTGCCGCCAGAGGGGAGTCGCCTGGTGGGTAGCACTTTGACTATTACGGTTCCACAAGGAAACACCAAGCCGCTGGAGGCATTTGCCGCTCAGTACGGGCAGGGGTTGAGCAATATGCTTGAAGCCAATCCGGGCGTCGATGTTTTTCTGCCTAAATCGGGTTCAACGCTGGTTGTGCCGCAGCAACTGATACTTCCGGATACCGTGCGTGAGGGGATTGTCATCAACGTCGCCGAGATGCGGCTTTACTATTATCCTGCTGGCAGCAATACGGTTGAGGTTTTACCCATTGGCATTGGTCAGGCGGGTAGAGAAACGCCGCGTAACTGGGTGACAGCGGTAGAACGTAAGCAGGAAGCACCAAGCTGGACGCCGACGCCAAATACCCGACGTGAATACGCCGCTCGCGGGGAAAGCTTGCCGGCATTTGTTCCTGCCGGACCAGAAAATCCGATGGGCCTGTATGCAATTTATATTGGCAGACTTTATGCCATTCACGGGACAAATGCCAATTTCGGTATTGGTCTGCGGGTAAGCCAGGGGTGCATCCGTTTGCGGAATGATGACATCAAGTACCTGTTTGATACGGTGCCTGTAGGGACGCGTGTACAATTAATTGACCGACCGGTGAAATACAGCGAAGAGCCGGACGGTAGTCGCTGGGTGGAAGTACATGAGCCGCTGTCACGAAACCGTTCGGAATACGAGTCTGACAGAAAGGTACCTTTGCCAGTCACTCCCGCTTTGCGCACCTTTATCAGCGGGAATGACGTGGATGTGAGCCGCGGGAGCCAGGCGTTGGAAAGACGTTCCGGTATGCCAGTGAACATTAGCCTGGTACAGAAGCATTATTAATTTTCAGGGCGACCCTGTTGACCTTCAGGTCGGATGGGTCGCTTTTTTAATTTGATACTGCCCCATTTTTACCACGCCAATATGGTCAGCCATTAGCTGGGCTTCGTGTTCACTGTGGGTAACCAACAGCGCCGTTTGCCCGGCGGCGCGCAAAATATCCCGTACCTCGTTGCCAAGACGCTCACGCGTGCGCTTATCCAGGCTGGAGAAGGGTTCATCGAGCAACAGGATTTCCGGATGTGGCGCCAACGCGCGCGCAAGGGCGATACGCTGTTGTTGCCCGCCGGAAAGCTCATGCGGATAGCGGTTGGCATGGCTGTGTAACTCCACCATTTTCAACAACTCAGTCACTCTGGCCTGTTGTTCCTCACGCGGCATGCGACGCAATCCAAAGGCCACATTTTGCTGCGCGGTCAGATGGGGGAATAATGCATATTCCTGGAAGACCATGCCGACATGACGTTTTTCCGGTGGCAGATGAACGCCGGGACCGGCAACACGTCGCTGTGACACATAGATCTCTCCGTTTTGCAGGCGTTCAAATCCGGCAACTGCGCGTAGCACCGTGGTTTTTCCGCAGCCTGAAGCGCCCAGCAGACAGGCAATTTCACCTTTACGTACCGACATTGAAAATCCGCTCAGTACCGATTGCTGGCTGTTGCCATAAGCAACGTGTACATCCTGGAGTCGTAATGCAATTTCTGACATTGTTGCTCTCTTAACCACGGCGAGTCATTTGGTGACGCACCAACAAAATAACCGGTAGCGTGCCAGCTAAAACAATCATTAGCGCGGCGATAGCACCTTCTTCATAGGTTCCACGGGCGGCTTCCGCATACAGCAACGTTGCCAGCGTTTCAAAATTGACCGGGCGCAAAAGCAACGTTGTTGGCAGCTCTTTCATGGCATCAGCAAAAACCAGCAGGGCACTGCTGACTAACGCCGGGCGCAGCAGGGGAAAATGGACTCGTGCAAACGTCCCCGCACCATTCTCACCCAACAGACGAGACGCCTGTTCCAGCGAAGGTGGAATGCGGCCCAGACCAGAATCCAGTGCGCCAATGGCAATCGCCTGGAATCGCATGGCACAACAAATTACCAGCAGGATCCCGGCGGACATCAGCGGCAGGCCGCGAACATCCAGTAAATCTGCCAGCCAGCGGTCGACAGCCATGGCGGGGGGTAAAAAGCCAATCGCCAGAATTGTGCCGGGAACCGCATAGCCTAAAGAGGCCAGACGCATCACGCCGCGACGAAATCCCGGCATGGCGTTGTCTGCGGCGCTATGACGCGCGCTCCAGGCCACCAGCATACTGACGCAAACCACCACTAGCGTAGTTCCCGCTGCCAGCGATAGCGTATTTTGCAATGCTGACAGTAACGAAGAGGAAAGGGGGTTCTCATCACCTATACGTTTGGCGCTTTCCCACATTAAAAACAGTACCGGAGCCAGAAAACCCAGCACAACCGGCAGTGAAATAACGCCACCGAGCAGCCAACCACGCCAGCCCTGCACGCGCGTTGGTTGAATTTCCCGCAGGCTGCGGCTGCTGAATCCTTGTTTTCTGCGACCATAAAATTCCAGCGTCAGAATAAGGAATATAAACATCAGCATCATGCAGGCAATTTGTGCCGCGGCAGATAAATCAGAACGCGAGATCCAGGTGGTGTATACGGTAACGGTTAACGTCTGTACCCCGAGAAACTCCGATGCGCCAATATCGTTGAGCGTTTCCAGCAGTGCCAGGCTGATCCCAACGGCCAGTGCCGGACGTGCCATGGGCAAAGCAACTCGAAAAAAGGTTCCGGTCGCGCTGCATCCCAGCGTGCGTGCGGCTTCCAGTAAATGAGCCGGTTGGCTAATAAACATGGCGCGGGTTGTCAGATACACGTATGGGTACAGCACTAATCCGAGCAGGATGATTGCGCCGGAAAGTGAGCGTAAATCAGGCAGTCGGAACTGTCTTGGGCTGTCAAAACCCAATAAAAAACGGATAAACGTTTGCAGAGGGCCAATCGGATGCAGCAGATCGAGCCACGCAAAGGCCACAATGTAGGTCGGCATCGCCAGCGGCAACAGTAACGCCCAGCTAAGAATTTTACGTCCAGGAAAATCCCATGCCGTTACCGCCCATGCGCTGCCTACGCCAATCACGCCGACCATCACCGCGACACCGGCTAATAACAGCACGGTATTTTTTAGTGCGGCAGGCAGTACATACGTCAGGAGATTATCCCAGTGAGATAAATCGGCCTGGGTAGCCTGCCAAATCAGCGCAATGATCGGTGTCAGAACGCCAAGCGCTACGCACAGCGCGCCAAGATGTAGCGGCGTTAATAATGACTGCGGCCCGGAAACCAGGCCGCGTAACGTCGGATACTGCAGAGGTTTATTGATCGAATCCAACTTTATCTACCAGCAGACTAGCTTGTTTACGATATTTAACGATTTCGGTTAACGGCGTTTTATCGACGTCGATTTCACCAATAGTTGCACTGATAACCGGATCAAGCGTCACGCCTTTCAGTACCGGGTATTCGAAGTTCGCTTTCGCATACTGCTGCTGGGCAGGTGCGGAAACCAGATATTCCATCAGCTTAACGGCATCGGCTTTATTTGGTGCATAGCGGGCTACAGCTGCGCCACTGATATTGACGTGTGTACCGCCATTTTCAAAGGTGGGTTTAACGACTTTAATCGCATCGCCCCACTGACGTGCATCACTGCCTTCTTTGGCGTTTTTCATATGGCCGACGTAATAGGAGTTGGCGAGACCAATATCGCAAATGCCACCGAGAATATCGCGAGCTACATCGCGGTCGCCACCGGTAGCTTTACGCGCCAGGTTAGCTTTCACACCGCGCAGCCATTCTTCGGTCTTTGCTTCACCGTGATGAGCAATCATTGCGGCGATCAGCGCCGTGTTATACGGGTGCTGTCCGGAACGAATACAGACTTTACCTTTGTACTCAGGGCTGGCGAGCTGTTCGTAATGCCAGTTATCGATTGGCAGTGACTTCTCGGCATACAGCACGCGGGCACGCATCGACAGCGCAAACCACTGATTATCTGCGCCGCGTAGATTAGCCGGAATAGCGGTTTTCAGTGCTTCTGACTCTACTGGCTGAGTTACACCCGCTTCCACTAAATCAATGAGATTACCGGCATCGACGGTCATCAGCAGGTCGGCAGGTGAATTTTTACCTTCAGCTTTAACGCGCTCAAGCATACCGTCCTTGATATAGACCGTACTGACTTTGATGCCGCTGGTTTTGGTCCAGCTATCAAGCAAAGGCTGGATCAGACCCGGTTCACGGGTGGTATAGAGCGTTAACGTTTCCTGAGCGAAAGCCGGTAGGCTAACTGAGAAGACCAGGGCAGAGGCAAGGGTGATACGGCGCAGTCCGGCGCGAGGCAGAGAATTCATCGTTTATATCCCAGAGTAATTGGAACGTACAGTGAACCGAGCGGGGGGCTCGTTCCTTTGGCTCGCGTACAATAAATGATAATCAGTAGCACTTACAATAATTGCAAAGTTTAAACGATTTACATTTACATAACTTTAATCAACGTTGTGATGCGGCATGTAACAGCGGTGCAGAGCAGGCAGGGGGCTTATGAGAGGGGATTTTATAGCGACCTGAAAAGCAAAAAGCCTGCTTAGTTTCCTAAGCAGGCTTCTTAAATATGGCTCCTCTGACTGGACTCGAACCAGTGACATACGGATTAACAGTCCGCCGTTCTACCGACTGAACTACAGAGGAATCGTGTGAACGAGGCGCATATTACTGACCTGACCATGAGGTGTCAACAGTAAAATTAGCGCGTCATTTCAATTGGTTAATTAATCTTCAAATTCAGCGTTAATGCACATTTGGTGAGCGACAATGGCCACCTTAGCGGGTATCGCGTAACCGCTCCATGGGGTTCTGGCGGTAAAACTGAATGAAACGTTGCCATAAGGCCGGAAAACGTGGTGCAAATAATTCAGGGGCACTGAAGAAATATTCCGATAGAACGGCAAAGCATTCGGCAGGATCGGTCGCTGCGTAGGCATCTATACTGCACGCGGTTTCACCGACCAGATCAATTTCATCCTGAATGTTATTCATTGCGGCATGCAGGTCGTGCTCCCAACTGGCAATATCTCGCAGAGGGATCGCCGGAATACCGCTGGCGCGGTCGCCATTACGCATATCAAGCTTATGTGCCACTTCATGGATGATCAGATTGAAGCCGGAGGCATCAAAAGAATCCTGAATGTCGAGCCAGTTGAGGATTATTGGACCTTGCTGCCAGCTTTGCCCGGACTGTACAACACGTTGGTTATGTACCAGCCCAATATCGTCTTCCCATTCATCGTCCACGACAAACGGGGCAGGGTAGATGAGAACTTCATGAAACCCGTCGAGCCACTCGATCCCCAATTCCAGAACAGGCAAACAGAAAAGCAGCGCAATGCGCGCACTTTTTAGTGGATCCAGTTCAAACCCCTGAAGCGCTACCAATCTTTTTTGCTGTAAAAAGCGCTCGGCCAGGGCGATAAGCCTGGCTTGTTCTTGCTCGGTGAGATTCACCAGAAGAGGAATAGCCAGGGCGTCGTCCCACGGCCAGTCGTCACTCCGGGTTGTTTCTTGCTCTTTCCAGGGCCACTTAATCATCGTTTTGCTCGCAAACTCGTCACTTGAACGAAATTGACGGAACGGGGTCTGTTAAAATGCCAAATTACCTGGCATCATGGCAACCGCCAAAACGGAGAGATGCCAGAGCGGCTGAATGGACCGGTCTCGAAAACCGGAGTAGGGGCAACTCTACCGGGGGTTCAAATCCCCCTCTCTCCGCCACTATTCAAACACTTAGCTCAATTCCTTTCAACGACTCATGTCACACTTGGTATAGTGTTGGTATACTTTCTTGGTATATTCCTTTAGCTTTTTGAATTCAATACACATCTTTCATACCCACATTTCCCGCAAGAGTAAATTTCTTGATACAATGTTCTTCGTTTAGAATATCCCAATGATCTAAACGCAACTAGCTTAAGCCTGTATCCGTTCTGATGCTTATGCTGTGGTGTGAAGGGACAACTTAACCATCTTGATTCTAAAACCTGCGTTGTGTTTGTTGCATTTGGTGATCGCATTTATTCAATACATAAAATGTGATGACTCATAAGGGGATTTTCCTATACAATCACTTGCAACTGAATTTTAGTTGCAAACATGCTCTTGATGGATATACTTGATGAGTAAAAGCAAGAAACTAAGGGAGCGGCTTGGAGCGCTGCCAAAGGATTTTACCTGGGAAGAGCTTGTTACACTTCTTGGTCAGTATGGTTTTAAAGTTTTAAACGGTTCTGGTTCAAAGAGAAAGTTTGCTAATGATCACGGTAGGTTAGTGTCATTTCATTGCCCACACCCCGGCAATATAGTGAAAGGGTACATACTCAAGGAAGTAAAAACTCTTTTAGATGAGCTAGATAATTATGAGTAATATGCTGAAATATAAAGGTTATTTTGGAAGTGTTGAGTTTTCTTTAGAAGATAGAGTTCTTCATGGAAAAATTCAATGCGTCAATGACCTTGTTACTTACGAAGCTGAGAATCTAGATGGCCTACAACTTGCTTTTGAAGAAGCTGTTGATGATTATTTGGATACATGCAAGGCCTTGAACAAAGAGCCAGAAAAACCAATGAGCGGTACTTTTAATGTCCGTATCGGCTCAGAACTCCATAAAAAGGTCTATTTAGCAGCTTGTGCTGAAGGTAAGAGCCTTAATGATTATGTAAAAACGGCGATCGAAGAGAAAGTCGCTGGTAAAAAAGAATTCCATTTCCACTTCGAAAAACGCGAAAGAACAGAAGTTTTCACTCATGAATACGTCTCAAGGTCAGAGCGTGAAACCAAGTGGAGAGGAGATATTGAAAAAGGGACTCGCCACTGATGTTGGAAAAAATCAAATACCAGGGTTTTACAATCTCTGCGTCTCAATTTATTGAGCACAAGGATAGTGAAGGTGGGCGCTTTAAACTGCTTGTCAGCGACAGTGAGTTTGCTTCTGGATATGACGAGGAACAAAAAAAATGCTGGGCACAACTGGCAATAGAAGCCTCGATCAAGGGATATGACGACGATGCATTAATCGATCCGGACGAACCTGACGAAGAAGGTTTGGCTTTCGAAGTTAATCTGAAAATTGACGTTTTCTATGATATTGACGGAGATAAGCCAATTGAGGAAGAATTTTATGAGTCAAACTTATGGTTCTTCGAAAATTTCACGTCCATCACACTGAAGCTGGCATTTGAGTCAATATTAGAACGTACTCCAATGCGAACCATCAAGCTTCCATGGTCAGTTCCATTGGTTGCTGTAGAAGAATAAAGATTAAGCCCTGCTGAGAACAGGGCTTAGGGGGCGGAAAGTCTGAGAAACTTTCCGGTGTGTATGGAGGTAACCCAGCCGCTACACTTATGTTGACAAACGGAGTTTAGCTGCTCTCCTGACAATACGCAACCTGTATGGGTTTACAGGTCTGCAGGGAAAGATAGCTAATGGCTACTACGACCTGTACTAAATGCGGGAATACTTGCGAAGTCATCTTCCGCTACACCGTATGTGTAGATGGAGTTGTTAGGCACGCAAAAAAAGGAAAACCTTTTCCTATTCCTCTATGCAACTGTTCTGAAAAGAAAGCTGCGTGATCTTTAGTCCAATTTAACCCGCTCAGGCGGGTTTTTTATTGCAGGTAAATCAAGAGTTGGTGTGACTTTCACTTTTCTGTCATAAACCACAACTTGGCTTTCAGTTTTGTGACCTGAGAATAGTTGTTTGTCCTTACTCGAGCCTTCGTAATCAGATATTCCCTTGGCTTTGAGATCATGAAATGTACACGGCAGTTTTCTATCTAGTTTTTTTCCTGCTGCTTCCCTTGCGGTTTCCCACAGATCGTTAAATCCACTTTTCGAATATTTAGTTTTTTTGCTGCTACATATAACCGTTTCCCGCCCACCCAGGGTTTTTGCAAGTTCGATGGCGTTATGAAGCCGTTCAGTCCAGACTTTTATTTGTTTAGTGCCGGTCTTTCCCTGCTGGATAAAAATGCCTTCCTCGCTTACTTGCGACCATTTGAGAGAAAGAACATCCGAAACGCGAGCCGCACATAAGTAAGATATCTCCATGCCAACCCGGAGAGCTGGTGCCGCCTCTTCATAAATTGCCTGATATTCTTCGTCTGTCACGTACACGTCACGGGCTTTTAAAGAGAACTTGCGCACTCCTTTGCATGGATTTCCTTTCACGTACCCTCGTTCATATCCCCATGAGAAAACACGCGACATCCCGCCGAGTTCCTGGTTTGCCTGGTTAATACTGCGTTGGCCACGTTTATCCATATAGATTCTGACCATCTCAATTTTTATGTCATCTGCTCGCATATTCCCGAACACTGGGACCAGGTTTTTTTCATATGACCTGTAATCAGTCTGTGTTCGCGGAGCCAGTTCAGCAAAAGCTGGGCTGCTGGTGAATAACTTCCATAATTTAGAAAATGTCATTACGTCTGAACGCTTGGCTTTTTCTTCCTCATAGCGCGCCCATAACCGGGACATACTTGTCCCGATAATAGGTGCAAGAGTTACGCTTTGTTTTGTTCCTTTTGGCTTCCACACATAGCTATAACGGTTTTTAGTTACGCGTGGTGGGAGGTGCTTGTCTTTAGGATCTTTTCTTGGTCTGCCCATTGATTGCGTCGTAATTTGGCTCAAGTGCAACATATTCATCGACCTTAGGTAATTCAGAAACTCCGGGATCAATACTTCTGCGCAATACAATTGGGCGGTTCCGCCCATCAGTGGTGAACGGTATGCCGTGACACCGCAGCTGTCGCTGCTGGTGGGTGTAGCGCTGATAGCCAGTAATTTCTGCAATTTCCTGAGGAGACAGTGTAAGTTCGTGCATAGCTCATCTCTCTGATGGCCTGCCTGTAAAAACATACCAGGCAGGATCCATAAATTGTGAAATTAGAAAATCAGTTTGTGGTCAAGCGTTGCCAGATTGCAGAGACGTATTTGACCTGATGTCGGGCGTCAGAAAGCGCATTGTGCATGTCACCTTCAAACGGGATGTCGAAGCGTGGATTGATACCGACAGATTTACCCAGTTCGACCATGGTCCTTACGTCCCTGTCATTCCAGAACGGAACAGCGAAGGGGGTATCTGTTAACGTGTATGCGCGGCGAAGAATGACGTTATCAAACGAGCATCCATTACCCCACACCTGAACGGTGTGACTACCGTTAGCAGCATTTTCAGCAATAAAGTCAGCCAGAAGTTCGAGAGTCTCAAGCAGCCCCATGGCTTCATCAACAAGAATGGCTGAGCGTGCTTCAGATGATTGTTTCAGCCACCACTGAATTGTAGAGGCATCCGGTTTCATGCCAAACGACATCGATGACTCCAGACTGACAACCTGGTAAAACTCGGCACCAGTGTTACCAGTTGAAGGATCAAAAAATACAGCGCCAATAGAGACTATTGGGGCATCAGGACTGTTGCCCATAGTTTCCATATCAACCATCAGGTGAGTATAGAAAGCGTTCAGGGGATCCGTTTCAATATGGTGAACGGGTTTCCGCGTAGCAGCCGAACGCGGCGAACTCATTCGTTACGGTCGTCTAGGTTTGTTCAGGGACCCAAAGGCTGTAATTGATTTCGATCTCCAACGATTCTCATACGGTTCGAGTAAGCCTCTGATTGAGTTACCAGCAGATTTTCGGGGAAGTGCGGTTATGCGTCGGGTTATAGATATCGTGGGGAGGATGCCAGCATGACAACCGAAAAACTGGCGTTGAATTATGACCCAGCCGATCCCGACAAGATGCGATTACCGGCTGGCATAACATGTGGTAATTGCCACCATATCCATCGTTGTAAAGCAATTTTTGGACACACGGAGTCGAACACATATTGCGATTGGTCACCGTCGCGATTTACTGCTGGCATTGGCGTGAAGGGGGTGTGAGTCAGTGGAAAAATGTAATCGCTGTATTGTCGGCCTGATTGGGTCGCAGCCAGTTCTTTCCAGTGACTGGGCTAATGCGGTCGTAAATTTTGAAATCGTAATTGCTGACTGGAACGAGAAAACCAAACGCTTTGCCGTTCCGCATCCTGGATTCGCCCATAAGTTCAATTACTGCCCGCATTGCGGAAACAAGGTAGAGGACTAACCCATGACAACTAACAACCACCCGGCGCACGGTCCTGTATCACTCGATCGCTTGCACCAGATACGCGAAATACTCAGCAAAGCAGCAGCACAAAGCGACGGCGGTAATCTCGGCTAAGCAATGGCTGATGCAGTGAAGGTGATTGATGGGGTTCTGGAGTCGATAGCCCGTGAGCAGGTACGCTGTGAACATGCAGCATGGTCAGATGAAACATTCGGCGATGTCGGTCCAGTTGGTCCGCTGAAGCACCTTTCCAAAGAAGCTATCGAGGCTGCTGCGGAACCAGACGAGATGAGCGAATGGGCTGACATGCAATTCCTGTTATGGGATGCGCAACGTCGTGCTGGTATCAGTGATAAGCAGATTACCCTGGCGATGGTAGAAAAGCTGGCGGTTAACAAAAACCGCCAGTGGTCAGAGCCGAAAGACGGTGAACCGCGACTGTATATCAAAGCGCAGTCAGAATCGGTGCTTCCTGGAATTGAATGCGATATCTGCGGACATGTATCTACTGACCCAGAGGGACGGCACTACTACTGCGAGGATAACAGTAATGATTGATAAATACCGTTTGGAGAATATGCGACGCGAAAGCGGCGAAAAGGGAGAACTCGGGACATGCCGTTTGAAGGTGACATGCATAATGCCCTAGTCGATGCGAAACATCAGGCTATGTATGTCTCAGCCATCTGGAAGCTGCTAATCATCACCCCAGATAACAGCGAGGCATAACATGACTGAGCAACCTGATGATCTCCTCACTCCGGGCGAGGTATGCCAGAAGCTGGGAATTACGCAAAAAACATTATGTAAATGGAATACAGAACACCGACACCGGTCTACATTGGCCCCGTGTAAAGTTCAGCGCTAAGGTTGTTCGCTATGAGCGCCGTAGCATAGAAGCTTTTATCCAGAAATGCCGGAGCCAATATTGATCTAAAGTGGGGCTATTGTTTTTTAACAAATGCCCCTCATTTAACTTTTTTGTGTGTTAAGTCCAATTCTGACCCCACACATAAAATCACCAATACCTGCGCCAACACTGTTCCCATCAGCAACATAATCACCTTTGAAAGCTAATTTCCCATCCATATAGAAGAATCTTATCTCCCCATATCCACTATCACAGTCGGCATCTTTAATACTAACTTTGTAGTACTCTACTTTTTTATTTTTTGTTTGATACATGAACAAGGCAGATGAATCACCTTTTACATTTCTAAATGTGCCTTTTTTTGCTGAAAAAATGCCATCATCAGCTGTAGTAACCTCAACCCAGTTACTTGTCGTTTCAGCAAAAGCAACACTTGCAACAAAAAGAGCAGAAAAGCCCAGTAATGCGATTTTCTTAGCCATAAACAATATTCCATTTATTTAGGATTTTTCTTGATTCTATCTGTGTTTTAAATAACGTTCAACTACACACCGCATGCCTTCTTAAATGGGCATGGAGAGCCATTCAACCCCGTAGCCTTAGCAACGCAACTTGCGCGAGAATGTTCCGCTTTTAAGTCGCAGCGAGACAAGACTCATGAGTAACATAAAGTTAACCCGCTACGTCGGTTTTTCACTCTCTATTGTATATGCTATTTTTTATGCAATAAGAGCGATTCGTAGGACTCTTCTGGGGAAGGTATGGATTCAACAATCGACGAAGAAAAACGCATAGAATTTGAAAAATTCATCATTGAAAGGTTTGGTGATGCAGTTAATCTCCGCAGAGCGAAAAATGGCGGTAATGGATATATATCATGGGAGGCGGCTGTAGCATGGATTGTCTGGAGGGAGCGCTCATCCCATCATGAAGCAACGCCTACCTCTGACGGGAACTGAATTAGTATGGTGCTGCCCGGAGCATCATGTCATTCACTATGTACTCCCGCTTAGCCACGTCATTTTAGATTTGATTTTGGTCCACCATGAGCGAGAAGCGGACCTGGAGAGGCGTTGGTACCGCGAACATGGTCACAGCAAAGCCAGAGCTATTTGGTTGCTCCGAACAGAATATTTTAGTTAGGGCTCGAAACGAGACTGTCGTGAAAACCTTATGTCTCTTCTATCCTGCATCTTCTTCGACATTGTATTTTCGTTGCTCAATATCCCATGGAAGCGCAGGTTGTTTGCGAACTAGTTTTCTTTTGCCGTTTGAGAAAAAATAAGTTCTGAGTTCTAAAAAATGGCGGCGTTTTTTCGTTTGAGGCTCATAGGTGATAAGAAAAAAAATCAAAGGCCTGCTTGCTTCACTCCATATTCTACTTGCTTTTTCAATAACAATATTGATGTTTTCATGCTGACAATATGAGATGAATGTGGAGAAATAGCACTTGTCGTTTTTTTCAAGCAGTTTGTCTAACTCGTTAACGCTATCTCTGTCTGCCTGATTATACTCCCACTCAACATAGGTTAAAATTTGATTGTCTGGATATTGTAGGACCGCATCGGTACGCCCGCCTTGTTCAAAAAATGTTCTTGCGCCCATTAACTTTGCACACTCGCGCATGACCAGGCCAACATGAATGGTCCAGTTGGAACGGTTGATATATTCACCTTTGAACACAGGGAAATCTTGATACCACACACAATTAAACAGACAGATAAAATCGCGCTCTACTCGCTTCAACGCCTCCCCCCCATTTTTTCAATAGATGATTTTTAAACTGATAAGCAATATCTCATATCGGCTATTTGTTACTAGACTTTAGGATTTTAATATCTGTGTTCCGATTCATGTGCTTCAGGTTGTTAATTCGGATTGATTTCACCTCTTATCACTTATCCATAGCTGATTTATCTACCATGAAGTGAACAAAGCCCACTCACAGCACTAACCACTCCTTTGCTGATTGAAAAAGATGAATGCAAGTTGGATAACGCTTTGCCTCATGGTCATACAGGTGCTCATTGATGATGCGATACAGAGGGCGAATCCCTCGGGATTGTGCCGGCAGAAAGAAATTGCCGCTTAATATAACACTGCTAATTCAACCCACTACGTCGGGTTTTCTTTTTTTACTACTGACAGGAAATTAACAATTTGTGCTCTTAAATCGTTGATCATTTCCGCGCATAGGTATACTGTATAAAAACACAGTATATGCAATGGGGGCCATTATGAAAGTTGAATTAACCATTGATCGCATGAAAGAACTTCCTAAAGGCGCGGTACCAGCACTGGAGAAAGAATTGCTTAAGCGTCTGAATGATCACTATGACAATTGCAGGCTCACAATCCGCCGTGCCGGTTCAGATGGGTTAAGTGTTTTTGGCGGTGACAAGGACGACAAAAAGAAAATTGAATCAATCCTCCAGGATACCTGGGAAAGCGCTGACGACTGGTTTTATTAATTATTTTGGGTGTTACTTTGATCCCGTTTGCATGGGGGAGTTTAAGTGAAAGAAAAAGTAGAATTGCCCAAAAAAGGCTACGCAGTCATCAGATGTCACGATGGAGTCATCGTTGCCAGACTGCAATCATTTCCTGAGTGTGAGCGCGCACTGATGTACCGTCGCGGTAGCATGGTGTCTTTCATGCCTCTTCAGGATAATGAAATTATTGGTACACCTACGTTATTTACTCAGATGCTGGAAAGGGCTGGTTATCGCGTTACCCAGAATTCTGTTACACTCCCGTCATAGGCCTGAACAACCTATACCTGCTGCGCCACAGGAGAAAAGCCCCATGGCGCAAGAACAATTCAAGCAATCCCACATACTGACGTTAACCAACGCCAGCGATTTTCTTTTTGCCGCATCCAGAGGTGCGTTATGAAGAAAGGCTGGTTTCAACATACCCAACTCACCACTGAGCAGGCTGACGAACTGGAAGCCCGCTATCACGCAAAGCAGATTAAGACCGAGCGTAGTCTGGATAATGACTTCGTTCATTGGACGATCAGCGCGTTCTTGCCAGAAGTATCTAAGCCTCCGCGTCAGGACAGAACCTGGCAACAACGGATCTGGAGGTGAATGTGAAAATCTACGATATCACCCCAATGGGCAAGCCCAGAATGACGCGCGCTGACAAATGGAAAAAGCGCCCCGAGGTTCTGCGTTACCGGGCTTTCTGTGATGAAGTTCGTCTGCAGGGTGTTGAGCTGCCGGAAAGCGGTTCACATGTCACCTTCATTATTCCGATGCCAGCGAGCTGGGGCAAAAAGAAACGAGCAGAGTTCAACGGTAAACCACACCAGGCTAAACCCGATTTCGACAACATGATGAAAGCCCTGATGGATGCCATTTACGAAGATGACGCTCATATCTGGGATTCACGCGTAACTAAATTATGGGGAGAGAAGGGACAAATAATTATCGGGGAGATAGCAGAATGAGGGCGCTGCTGAAGCCGGTTGTTGCGCGTGAGCTTGGAATTGTGCTGCTCAAACCGGGCAGCGAGCTGATGTCATTATTCAGTTGTGAACGTGTGCTTGTGGAAAGCCAGCCGGCAGGCATGGACCGGTTGCCTGCTGGCCGTGTTCCTGATGTTCGTCAGCCGCTTGCCAGTGACGACTCCCTGAGGCCGTTCTTCCTGGATGAAAAAGTTATTAAGGCTGCTGGCGGTTTGAGTGGCCTTGATTACTGGCTTATGCGTTATGGCGGTCATTGCTGTCAGTGGCCACACAGCGATTACCATTATCACGAGTTAACTCTTCTGCGCCATGACCCCGGATCGGTTCTTCTGTGCGGACATTGTGATAACCATTTGCGCGACCACTACAGCGTACAACTTGCAGAGCTGGCGAGACGTAATGTTATTAACTGGATTATCAACAGCATCATGGTGGCGCTGAATCAGGATCCGTCCAGAGAACTGTCGCTGGCGGAGCTTTGCTGGTGGGGGGTACGTATGGGGGTTACCGACGCAATTCCCGAATCAGTAGCCAGCCGGGCGCTTCGTATTCCTTCAGAAGAGCATCTGTCAGTCATGCGTGAATGCGATATCGAACCGGGGGTAACCGCCACCAGCATCATTACAGCCAAAGCCAGCACGTTAACCGTATACATGCCATCAGCGCAGGTTCCTGCGCTCAAGCCTGTAGTTGGTGTTCTGGTCGATCCAGAGTCCCCGCAAACCTATATAAAACGTCCAAAGCGGATCCGATGGACGGCCCCCGGGTATCTGGAATGGATTAAAACACAGCCCTGCGAATGCTGCGGCAAACCATCAGATGACCCACACCATTTAATCGGCTGGGGGCAGGGAGGGATGGCAACGAAGGCGCATGATATTTTCGCGATCCCCTTGTGTCGTCAGTGCCATACAGAACTACATAACGACCCGGTGAAGTTTGAGCGAAAGCATGTGCCTCAGCCGGTAATGATTATCAGAGTGCTGGACCGGGCTTATGGGCTCGGCGTTCTGGCGTAAGGAGAAGAACAGGATGACACCACGTCAACGCCGCAATCATCTGGAAGCGCTGGGTAAAGCGGCTTCTGCTCCACGCAAAAGCTGGCTGGGTAAATGTATTCTCCTTACAGGGATCCAGTCCGGATGGATTAAATCCCTGCTCACTATATGGGGCGAGGGTGTGGGAGGAAAAACTGCACCCCGTTTGCTGCGAAGTCATGCATGCTGGAATGTTATTAAAGGACGGATTTGGTCAGATAAGGCGTTAGAGCGATTCACTGTTGCGTTAAATCAGGCGAGAGAAGAGGGATTCCGTGGACAGCAGGCAATGAACAGGGCACATAGCATTCTCTGGCCGCAGTCATCCGCTAGTGTGATTGATGAAGCCCTGCATAATGATGATGTCGATTTTGTTGAGCAATGCGTACTGCAGGCGCTGGATATTAATGATCCGGTTTATGTGGTCGGTCTTCAGTATTACACCACCCGAAAAAAAATCTCAGACATAACCCGGGAGTTGCAGGCGATTGCGCCATGGTTAACTGATGGGGAGGCAAGAAAGCGCGTGCGCTGGTGCCTGGAAATATTCAGAGCAAAGGTCTTTTTGGAAGCACGCAAACTGTTATCTGAATAGACTCACTGAAATCATTTTTTAGCTATTGATGCTATTTTTTGATAATGGTGTTGAAAACGGGCCAGAAAATCAGATAATTTATTCATGCTTGGCAGAGCTGCTGCCACTATGGCAGCGACAAAAAGCGAACAATTTGAACATAACGAGAACCCCGCCACAGCGGGGTTTTTGGTTTCCGGCGATACGACAGGGGTATTCGCGAGGTGCATAGCACCAGTACCCCTGTCATATCGCCGATCTGAAATCGTTAACTCGAAAACAAGTTCTCACAATCCTTTTTCGTTTCTAACTCAGAGGAAAAATGATAGGGGGTCACTGCTAAACGTAGACATCAATATTTTTAGTATTATTCCCTGCAACGTTCGAACTTGATTTGTCACTTACCGTAGGTAATGCACCCGATGCCATTTGGTTTTTTTCTGCTTCTTGTTTTTGTAATTGAGCAATTTTTGCGTACATAGACTCGATTTGCCTTTGAATCATCTCCATCTGCTGTTTAAGCAGTTTTGCCTCATCTTCGGAGGTTACTTCATTTATTTTTGAACCCATGGCGCTGAG